>NZ_JBIVFA010000015.1:0-252016 GCF_044747975.1 Streptomyces sp. NPDC090045 | reverse complement strand
CCGCCCACACCCTCACATCACCAAAGAGCCCACCCATAACCTGACCAACGACCAGCCTGGCTACCAGTCACGCCAAACACCGTTGCAGTACTAGGGCCTGTCCGACGGATCATGTGACCTGTCCCGGGTTCAAGTCGTTGGCATGTTCATGGGCGGGGAGATCTCACGAATGAGGAATGGTTGCGGCTGAAGCAGCATCTGCCGAAGTGCGGGCAGCGGGGCGGGCGTTGGGAGAGTCATCGCAGGATCAACGGGATTCTCTTCCGACAGCGCACCGGGGTGCCGTGGCGGGATCTGCCTGCGCGTTTCGGCAAATGGAAGACTGTGTACGAGCGGCACAGGCGCTGGTCTGCGGACGGCATGTGGGACAGGATCGTCAAGGCCGTCCTGGCCGACGCGGACGCGACGGGCTGCATCGACTGGTCGATGGTGAGCGTGGATTCAACGTCCTGCCGCGCTCACCAGAACGCCGCCGGAGCACCATCCCCGAACCGAAGAACCAGCGGGCCAAACGCCAGCGCCGCGGCAGCAGGGGCGGCCGGCCCACCGGCTTCGACACGACGATCTACAAGCGCAGGAACGAAGTGGAACGCACCATCAACGCGCTCAAGAACTCCCGGGCGGTCGCGAAGAGATACGACAAGAGGGCCTAGATCTTTCACGGCACCGTCACCGTCGCAGCCATTCGGCTCTGGCTCCGGTCCCTATCGGAGTGAAGGAGCTGGCACCCGTCACGAGAAAATCGCGTGCACCTGATCGACCGCTTCGGGTCCGTAGCCAACCGCGCCCACGGGGACGGCGCCGTTGATCGCCTCGATCACACGCCCGGCCCATACCGGCCCGAATCCCCCGCACAGTTCAATCAGCTGCACGCCCTCGCCCACCAGGCGGCGCGCGGCCTCGATGCCCTCCTCGGGCTTCTCCACCCCGACGAACACACTGCGGCACGTACCCGTGTCCACGACGCTGACATCGCCACCTGCCGCGCTGCCGTCCGCCGTGTAGATGAACCCCCAGTGCGTGAGCGCCATACGTATCGACCTCCTGTGATCGTCAGAGCCACCAGCCAAGCAGAGCCAGGGCGGGAATGGCCTGGAACGGAGACAAGCGGTGAGTGATCTACGCCGCACTCCGGATGCCCGCACCGTCCGAGTACAGCAAAACGGCCCGCTAGCGCATGATCCGCCGGACAGCTCCTAGTCGATCTGGAGCTCGCCCATGCGGCTCCAGCCGGTCGCGCCCTCGATGGTGGTGCTGACGATCTCGGGAGTCCGGGTCACCATCGGCCGCATGGTCTCCAGGGCGGCACGGAAGTGCTCGGAGGTGACGTGCGCCTCGGCGGCGTCGTCCTGGAAGGCCTCGACCAGCACGAAGGTGTTCGGCTCCTCCAGGCTGCGCGACCACTCGAACCAGAGGTTCCCGGGTTCGGCGCGCGTGGCCTGGGTGAACGGTGCGACCTTGTCGGTCCACGCGTCGACGTATTCGGGCTTGACGGGGAATTTCACCACAATGAAGATCACCAGGGCATTCTATGCGGGTTGCTGCGCAGCGCGGGGCGAGGTGTCCGGGAGGCAGCCGCGGTCGCTGTTTCCCCGGGTGCCCGGGGGATGGTTCTACGAGGAGAAATGACATGTGCACCAGCGAGGACGACCTCGTCGCACTCATCCGGTGCAGTGGCCTCGACGTGGTCGCGGTCCAGGGCAACGAACCCGGACCCTCGGTCGAAACGGCCTGGCGGGCCATGGCGGGTTTCGGTGTGGAGCCCAGTGCTTCCTTCCCCTTGAAGGGAGACCTCGGAGGAGTACGAGGAGTGCACCGGCTGTGGCTCGAACATGCCCGCCGCGCCGATGTCATCGACGAGGACGGGACGTTCCTGCTCACGGCGGTCGTGAAGGGGAGTTCCGACGTCGGCTGGGTTCGGGTGCGTCTCGCGGACGGCGCCGACGTCGCCCGCCTCATGGACGACCAAGGACGGATCGAGTTCATCGCCCGGTCCGGCTCCGGCGACCCCATCTGCGGCATCACCGCGGAGGAGTACGACCACTGGATCGTCAGCCTGTCCCTCACCCAGGTGGCGATCACATGACCCCGGGGCGAGACCACGGCGAGACGTCGGTGCCGGTGCCCGTGGTGGAAGCGATCAACGCGATGCGACGCCCCGGGAGTCTGCGTGGCCCAGCGACCAGCGGTGCAGCCGTTCGCCGTCGTGCGTGAGCCAGGTGCCGTCCCCCAGCGCCGTGACGTCCTCGCCCACCGGCGCAGGGTAGTCCAGCCGGCCGAGCGGACGCAGTGTGTCCGCGTTCAGCAGCCAGTGGCGCGTCTGCGGCGCGCCTTCGGACGGGTACACCCGGCCCGGGAGCAGCACATGGCGTCCGTCCAGGACCTCGGCGGAGGAGAACTCGTCGTTCTCCGGGTCGACGGCCAGTTCCGACAGGCCCAGCAGCGCCGTCCGCTCGCCCGTGCCGGCGTCGTACGCCGCCAGCTCGTCGCGGTCGTCGTCGGGGAACAGGTGCTCGGCGTACCGCTGGGTCAGGATCCGGCCGCCGGGAAGGAATCCCGCCAGCGCATACATCCACGTGCCGCCGAGCATCCGGAGACCGTCCGCGCGCGGCTCGGCCGACGTGCATGCTCGCAAGTGCCGTGCGGGCTCCGCCAGCCGATTCCCCACCGGCCGAGATCACCTCGCCGGCACCGCGCACCCGAGCCCACCCAGAGCCCCCGCAGGTGTTCATACTTCGGGGTGACCTGGGGCGAGAGACCCTCCTCCGGTGGGACGCTCAGATCCTCCGCAGTGGTGACGCCCGGTCAGGCGCCGGTGCATAGCGTCGCTTCCATGAACCGACGCAGAGCAGTCGCCTCAGCCGCCTTACTCGCCCTCCTCCTGCCCCTCCCGCTCGCCGCCGCCGGCACCGCGGCCGCCGCGGACTCCCCGTCCGCCGTCGCACCGAGCCGCACCGCGGTGGAACTCCCGCGCCCCACCGGCCGTTTCGCGGTCGGCCGGGAGGGCCTGCACCTGGTCGACCGCAGCCGGACGGATCCCTGGGCCGGGTCCGGGCCCCGCGAGCTGATGGTCACCATGCGCTATCCGGCCCACCGCGGCACCGGCGGCGCCGCGCGCTACCTCACCGACGAGGAGGCCCGGCTGCTGCTGGTCGACCGCGGGCTGGACCAGGTCATCCCGGTCGCGACCCTGACCGGCACGGTGAGCGCCTCCCGGACCCACGCCCGTCCCGTCGCCGGACGGTACCCGCTGATCGTGCTCTCCCCGGGCTTCACCGTCCACCGCGCCACCCTCACCGCGCTCGCCGAGGACCTGGCCTCCCGCGGCTACGTCGTCGCCGCGGTCGACCACGCCTACGAGAGCGTCGGGACGGCCTTCCCCGGCGGGCGGGTGCTGAAGTGCCTGGCCTGTGAGAAGACCGAAGCGGGGACCCCCATGCAGACGGTCAGCGACACCCGCGGCCGCGACGTGTCCTTCCTCCTGGACCGCCTCACCGGACGCCACCCCGCATGGCGCCACGCCGGCCTCATCGACCGGAACCGCATCGCCATGGCGGGCCACTCCATCGGCGGAGCCTCCGCCGTCGCCGCGATGGCGATCGACCCCAGGATCCGGGCCGGGGTGAACATGGACGGCGGGCTGCACACCCCGGTCCCCGAGGCCGGGCTCGGCGGCCGCCCCTTCATGCTGCTCGGAGCGCAGGACAGCGGTCCCGGGGGCATGAAGTCCTGGGACCGCGAGTGGCCGAAGCTCGACGGCTGGAAGCGCTGGATCACCTTCGCGGACTCGGGGCACTTCACCTTCAGCGACTTCCCGGCCATCGGCGAACAGCTCGGCCTGCCCGACCAGGGAGCCCCGCTGCCCGGAGCCCGTTCCGTCGAGCTGACCCGGCGCTACGTCGCGGCCTTCTTCGACCAGCACCTGCGGGGCACCCCCCGGCCCGTCCTCGACGGTCCGTCCGCCGACGCGCCGGAGGTCGCCTTCCACACCCCCTGAACCGGTCCTCAGACCACGGTCACCGGGTGCCGTACGACGGCGTCGAAGAGGTAGCCCTGCGCGTTGTGGACCGAGGTGTCGGGCTGCGTCCGCCCGGTCGCGTCGGTCGCCCGGGCCAGCAGCGCCGTCGCGCCCGTCGTCCGCGGGGTCCACGGCACCGACCAGCGCACCCAGCTGCCCCGGCGCGGGGCGTCGTGCATCCGGGCCCGCCGCCAGTGGCCGCCCCCGTCCGTACTGACCTCGATGCGGGTGACGGGGGCCGCCGCCGACCAGGACCGGCCGGTCAGCAGCCGGGTCCGGTGCACGGGCACGGCGGCTCCCAGCTCCAGCTCGAAGGCGCTCTTGAGCGTCTGCCGGGTCAGCGGGGCGCTGCCCTGCACCGGGTGCTCGGGCCCGAACAGCCGGTACAGGTCGGTGTTCCACGGCGAGTACAGCGGCTCGTCGCTCACCTCGATGTCCCCGACCCACTTGATCGAGGAGATCCCGACCCAGTCCGGTACGACGAGGCGCACCGGACCGCCGTGGTCGGGCGGCAGCGGCTGCCCGTTCATCTCGTAGGCGAGCAGGACGTCGTCCAGCGCCTTCGCCACCGGCAGCGGGCGGCGCACCCGGCCCAGGTTGACCCTGTTCGCGATCACCTCGTCGTCCAGCCCGCTCGGCAGGACGTCGACGGCGCCGCGGGTCACCCCGGCGAGCCGCAGTACGTCCGACAGCCGCGCCCCGCGCCAGCGCGCGACCCCGATCGCGCCCAGGGTCCAGGCGGTGCCCGTCACCGGCTGGCCCTGCTGCGTGGTGTAGAAGCTCCGGCCGTTGCCCGCGCACTCGATGAACAGCGTCCGCTCGACCGCCCGCAGGGCCCGCAGCCGCTCGTACGAGAACTCCACCGGGCCGCCCGCGAGCCCGTCGCCCCACACCTTCAGCCGCCACCCGGCCGCATCGAGGCGCGGGGTGGAGGTGTGATTGCGCACGAAGAACCGGTCGATCGGGGTGAGCGGGCCGGTGCCGCGCAGCGCCGCGAAGTTCGTCTCCGCGTTCGTGCCACGGAGCGTGAACAGCTCGGGCGGCAGCGGCTTCACGGTGACGGGACCCGCGGCCGCCACGGCCGGGCCGGGCGGGCCGGGCGGTGCGGCCGGGACCGCGGCCGCGGCCGGTGCGCCCGTGGCCACGCCCAGCGATCCGGCCGCGGCGCCCACCGCGAACAGCTTCATCAGATCGCGGCGGTCCACCCCGGCGGAGCGGGCTCGGCCGCGTGCCCACTGACGCAGGCGCGTGCGGTCGTACTGGCTCTCGTCCGACAGATCGAGCGGCATGGCAGGGCACTCCTTGGTCGCGGTTCCCGACGGACCGTAGAGGTCCGGGGCGAGCCGCGGGAACCTTCCCGCGGGGATGGCCACGCACTCGAAACACTGCCGCAACGGCCGATTACCGCTGGTCGGCGGAATTTCGGCAGGATGTGGGGCATGACCGAGATCCGTACCCCCCGCCTCCTCCTCCGCCGCTGGACCGACGACGACCTCGTCCCCCTGTCGGAGATCAACGCCGACCCGGAGGTGATGCGCTGGATCGGCGACGGTTCCATCCTCGGCCTGGACGAGACGGCCGAGGAGATCGAGCGCTGGGAGGAGGAGTGGGACGACGAGGGCTTCGGGCTCTTCGCCGTCGAGCTCCTCGGCTCCGGCGAACTCATCGGTGCCGTGGGTCTCTCGGTGCTCGAGAACCTGCCGGACGCCCGGGCGGACGTGCAGATCAGCTGGCGGCTCGGCCGCCAGTACTGGGGCCAGGGCTACGCCTCCGAGGCCGCCCACGCCACCTTGGAGTTCGCCCTCCAGGACCGGGGCCTGGACCGGGTCGTCGCGATCAACCGGATGAGCAACGCCGATTCCGAGAACGTGATCCGCAAGCTGGGCATGGTGATGGAGCGCGACACCACCGACCCCCGGTACGGGACCTCCGTGCGGGTCCACGGCATCGACCTCACGGAGTACGAGGCCTGATCCGGCCGTCCCGCATCAGCCGATCGGCCGACCCCGGGGTCGGCCGGACCGCTGCCGGGCTCCGTCCACCGGGCGGACCGGCCGAGGGCTCCGGCGCGGCGAGCATGGACCGGGGGAGCGGGAGGGCGTACGCGGCCCTCCCCGCCCGGATCCGAGAGGGACACCATGAACGCGCACGACCGACTGCTCCTCGACGGCGCCCGCGCCGGTGACGCGGCGGCGGTGAGTGCCGCGCTCGCCGCGGGCGCCGCCGTGGAAGCCCGCGACGAGCAGCTGCGCACACCGCTGCTTCTCGCCGCCCTCGGCGACCACGTGGCCGTGGCCGCCGTGCTGCTCGCCGCCGGAGCCGACCCGAACGCCCCGGACTCCCGGGAGGACAGCCCCTGGCTGGTCACCGGCGTCACCGGCAGCGTCCGCATGATGCGCCTGCTGCTGCCCGCCGGGCCCGATCTGAGGCAGCTCAACCGCTTCGGCGGGATCTCCCTCATCCCGGCCGCCGAGCGCGGGCACATCGCGTACGTGCGCGCGGTGCTCGACGAGACGGACATCGACGTGGACCACGTCAACCGGCTCGGCTGGACCGCCCTGCTGGAGGCGGTGATCCTCGGCGACGGAGGCCCCCGCCACGAGGAGGTCGTCGCCGCGCTGCTCGCCGCCGGAGCCGATCCCGAACTGGCCGACCAGCACGGGGTGACCCCGTACGAGCACGCCGTGCGCCGCGGCTTCGAGGGCATGGCGCGGATCCTGCACGCGGCCGGGGCGGCCGCGGCGGCGGGGGACCAGCCAGGGACCGGGGACGAGCCGGAGGCCGGCCGGTGAACCGCCGCGCACGGGGCACCCGTACCGCGCTCGCGGCGCTCGCCGCGGCCCTGCTGCTCGGCGCCTGCACCCAGGCCGGGACCCCGGCCGCCTCCGCTTCCTCCGCGCCCGCCGATTCCTCCGCGCCCGCCGATTCCTCCGCGGCGCCGGGCCCGGCGCCGTCCGCGGCCTCCCCGCTGCCCGCCACCGCGCCGACCCCGCAAGGGCTGCTCCTGACCGCCGACTTCGGGGCCGACACCGTCACCTTCGTGGACCCCGAGCGCGGAGCGGTCGCCTCCGTCGCCGTGGGCAGGGCCCCGTACGGGCTGGCCGTCGGCGCCGACGGCCGGGCATGGGTGGCCACGGCCGAGGGCCTCGCCGTCGTCGACATCCGCACCCGCACCCGGGTGGCCCGCATCCCGTACCGCACCGACGCCGGCCCGGTCACCGACGGCGAGTACCGCGGCGGCGGCATGGGCATCGCGCTGTCGCCCGACGGCGCGCACGCGTACGTCGGGGTCAACGTCCCCGGCACCACCGGCGTCCTGGAAGTCGTGGACACGGCGACGCGCGGGGTCACCGCCGTCGTACCGGTGGGCCGGCGCCCCTTCGACGTGGACGTGTCGGCCGACGGCGCCGAGGTGTACGTCACCGGCCACGATTCCTTCGACGTCACCGTCGTGGACGCCGGGTCGCTCCGCCCGCGCCGGATCGAGGTCGCCCCGTACGGTACCGAGGGCGGGCTCGGATCCTGGCTGAAGCCGCACTACGCGGCCGTCCGCCCGGCCGACGGGAAGCTCCTGCTCCCCTTCGGGGGCGAGCGGCTCGCCGTGGTCGACCCGCGCAGCGGCCGGACCACCGTCGAGCCGATGACCGCCGACACCCACCAGCACGGCGCCGCCGTCACCACCGACGGCCGGCTCCTGGTGGTCGGCACGGGAGCGGTGGAACCCGGCACGGGCAAGGGGCCGTCCCTGACGGTCCGTTCCCCGGACGGCGGCGAGCGGGTGTACCCGCTGCAGGGCCCGCACGAGGACGTGGCCGTGTCCCGGGACGGCCGGACCGCGTACGTCACGGGCGGTTACACCCGGGACGGCCACTGGAACGGCATCACGGTCGTCGACCTGCAGACGGGCGCCGCCCGCCGCCTCCCGGCGGGCGCCAGGCCGCTCGGCATCGCCGTCCTCTGAGCCCCGCTCCTCTGAGCCCCGCTCAGGCGGACGCGGTTCCGGGGGCCCGGGCCGCGCCGCCCCGGCGGACCGCGGCGAGCGCGGCGGCGTGCAGGGCGGCCGGATCGCCGTGGTGGGGGAGCGGGCTGCCGGTGAGGGTGTACCACTCGTCGGCGCCCTCGTACTGGACGTCGAAGCGGACCAGGTCCCCGGCCACGGCGGAGGTGCACAGCGTGAGCGGGCCGGTGATGACGCCCACCTCGTCGGTCATGGCACCGCCCGGCCCGGCGGTCACCCGGTCCCGCCACTGCTTGTGGTGCGCTCCGCTCATGAGGCGCAGGTGTCGAGCATCGTGGTGAGCATCTTCTTCTCCGGTTCGGTGACGGTCAGCCCGTACGTGGACTTCACGGTGGTCCAGGCCCGCCCGTACTGGCACCAGCTCGACTTGTCCGGCGGCTGCCACAGGTCCGGGCTCTGGTCACCCTTGGAACGGTTCGAGGCCGCCGTGACGGCGA
Source organism: Streptomyces sp. NPDC090045 (assembly GCF_044747975.1). Taxonomy (NCBI): domain Bacteria; kingdom Bacillati; phylum Actinomycetota; class Actinomycetes; order Kitasatosporales; family Streptomycetaceae; genus Streptomyces; species Streptomyces sp. NPDC090045. Next base: position 243,543 of record NZ_JBIVFA010000015.1, on the reverse strand, counting down.
GCAGCTGGGGGTTGGTCAGGTCGTTGGCGAAGGCCTTGCGTTTGGCGGCGTCCCAGCCGGCCGCGCCCGAGCGCCACCCCTCGGCGAGCGGGACCATGTGGTCGATGTCCATCTTCGAGGCGTCGGTGACGACCACCCCGTCGTACAGGCTCTTCCAGGTGCCGGACACCGCCCGGCACTCCGCGTCCCGCGTGACGCCGGAGCCGTCGCGCTCCAGGATCACCTCGCGGGTGTCGCACTTGCTGCCCTGCTGGGCCCAGTGCGTGAACTTGTCCCGGCTGTAGCCGGCCATCGTGCCCACGGGCGCCACCTTCAAGGCCGCCAGCTGGGTCCGGGCCACGGCGACGGTGACCATCCCCGGCAGCACGTCCCCGCCGGCCGGCTTGGAATCCGGCTTCGAGTCCGGCTTCGAGTCCGTGGGCTGTGCGGTCCGCGTCGCGGACGGCTTCGCGTCCCCGCCGCCCGGCGCGTCCGGACCGGAGCAGCCGGCCGCGGCCGCCAGCAGAACGGTCGCCAGGACCGCACCGGGCACACCTATCTGACGTCCCATAACCCCACCCCGCGTCGGCCCCGCTGCGCAACTGTCCCCGGAAGACTACCCAGAACCGGACATAAAACCGGCCACGGACCCTCCGGCGGGCGTTGTCAGTGGGGCTCGCTAGTCTCCCGGCATACCGCAGCTCAGGGGGGTCCGTTCCCCCGTGTCAGGGCTGCGCGGAACCGTAGGTGACAGGCGGAGGGGCACGGGCTGATGGCATGGCTGGCGGCGGGCGAGGGGTACGAGATCGCCCTGGTGGAGGGACGGGTGGCGGCGAGGTCCACCACCGGCCGGGCTGCGGGACGGCAGTTGAAGACGCTGCCGAAGGCGTTGAAGGACCATCCCGAGGTGGACCGGCTGCGCCGGCTCGCCGAATGGCTCGACCGGCACGAGGCCGCCTGCGTCGCGCAGGTCGACGGCTGGATGGTGTCCTCGCTGCCCGTACCGACCGGACTGCTCGCCCGGGTCTGGCCGGACGAGGCCTGGCAGCACGCCCTGCGCGACATCGCCGTCGTCGGTGACGACCCGGACGAGGTGGGCTTCCTGCGGGACGCCACCGCCTCCGGTGAACTGAAGGTGGTCAACCTCGACGGCGAGACCGTACGGCTCTCCCCGCGCACGGTGACCCTGCCCCACCCGGTGCTGCTGCCGGACCTGGACGACGTACGGGACTTCGCGGCCGAGCTGGGCATCGTCCAGCGGGTCGAGCAGATCCACCGCGCGACCTGGCAGAAGCCGGACGGGCTCACCGCCACCGCCACCGAGGTCCGCGAGTACGCGGGCGGGGTCTTCCCCACCCGCTTCAGCCTCGCCGCCCGGGCCACCGCCCTCGGCTACCGCGTCTCCGGCGGCTACGCCACCTGCAAGGTCCGCGACGCGGGGGCCGGCACGGAGGCGGCGGTGTGGATCGGCGAGCCCTACTACGAGGACGAGACCACCACCGGCGCCCTGAGCTGGCACGACGAGAACGGCCGGACGGTACCCCTGGCCGCCGTCGGACCGGTGGCCTGGTCCGAGGGCATGCGGATGGCCGCGGCGCTGTACGCCGGGCGCAAGATCGAGGAGGGCGGGAACGCATGAGCACCAACCAGAAGGACACCGCGATGAACACGGCCGAACTGCTGCTCAAGGCCGGCGCCGTACTGCCGCACGACACCACGGGCGCCGGACCCACCGCCGTCCCGCTGACCGCCCGCTCCTACCGCCACCCCGGACTCGGCGACGACCGCGTCGTCGTCCGCCTCGCGCCCGCCGAACTGGGCCCGGCCGAGGACCTCGCCGCCGGCTTCCTGGGACTCGTACGCGAAGAGGGCGAGCCCCCCGTCGTCGGCCTGAGCCGGCGCCAGGCGCTCGGCTTCCCCGAATGGGTCCTCGTGCACCACCCCGAGGACGGCCACCACGCCCTCGCCGTCGTCCCCGAACTGGACCGCGTCGCCCGGCAGGCCAAGACCAAGCCCAAGGCCGCCCTCGACGCCTGCCAGGAACTGGCCGACCGCCTCGCCGCGTCCGTCCCGCACTTCCTGCCCGTCTTCCACGAGCAGGCGGCCCGCATCTTCCTCGCCGTCGAGAACACCACCTACGCCGCCCAGCTGTTCGGCCGCGCCCGCACGGCCGAGGCCCAGCACGGCCTCGCCATCGACGAGGACCGCCTCGACTCCGTCTTCCTCGAATTCGCCCTGGCCGGCGCCCTGCCGGTGAAGGTCCTCACCGGCTACGCCAAGGCCCTGGCCGGCCGCGTCACCCCCGCCGAGGCCCACGAGCGCTTCCGCCGCCTGTGCGTGCGCCGCACCGCCGGCGGGCTGCCGCCCTCCGCCCAGGCCGCCGTCGAACTGCGGCGCCTCGCCCGCGCCGCGGGCCTGACCGGAACCGAGGCCGAGCAGGACTACCTCGCCGAGCTGCTGCCCCTGCCCGCCACCCTGCGCGCCGCACTCGGCTGGTGGAAGGCCCACCGCGCGGCCCTCGTCGCGCTCGCCCACCGGGTTCCCGCCGTCCGCGGCACGCTCCTCGGACTGACCCCGCCCGGAGGCGGTGACGAGCTCACCACCCTGTGGCTGGAGATCCTGGAGGAGTCCGGCGCCACCGCCGGGCTGGCCGGCGAGGAACTGCCCGCCGAGCAGCGGTGCGCCGACGGCGCCGCCGGCTGGCTCGAGCGCTTCCACGCTGCCCGCCACGCCGGCTGGGGCGTACGCCCCGCCCTCGACGTCCTCCTCGCCGTGGTCGAGCGCTGCGCGGAGCAGCTGCGCACCGAACTCGCCCGGCCCGGCCGGGAAACGGGCCTGCGCATCGGAGTCGAGGACGCCGACCTCCTCGACCTGCTGCTCGCCCTGGAGATCCCGGTCGCCGACCCCGACCCGGACCCCGAGAACAAGCGGCACCGCCACGACCAGCTGAACCTGACCGGCTGGGCCCGCTCCGAGCAGCGCCGCGACCTGCTCGCGCTCGCCGCGGACCAGCGGTTCCACCCCGCCTTCCGCCGGGCCCTGAACGCCCTCGGCGGCAACGGCGAAGGCGTCCAGGTCGTCCGGCACGTCGCCGCGTCGCCCGGCGGCCGCCCGCTGCTGACCGAGTGGATGCGCGAAGTCGCCCGCGACTCCATCGCCGCCGGGCTGCCCGGCGTACCGGACGCCATCCAGCGGCTGACCTGGCTGCCCACCGAAGCCCTCGAACTCGCCCCCGAGGAAGTGGCCGCCGCGGCCGCAGCCGACCTCGCCGAGACCCTCGCCCGCACCCTGCGCGGCGGCCTCTTCGAAGAACTGGCCTGGCCCTCCTGGGAGAAGGCCCTCGCCGAGCTGAGCCCCGGCCAGAGCCGGCGCAACGGCCTCACGGTGATGGAAGCCTGGCCGTACCTCATCGTCGCCAACGAGACCGAGGTCCGCGTCATCGACGCCGACTCCACCGTCCTCACCCACGACCTGCGCGTCCCCACCGGGTCCCAGTACCGGCACGGATTCCACTACGTCGACGGCGACCTGCTCGTCTTCTGGTCCTCCTGGAACACCGACCGGCCGGAGGGCTACTGGCACTCCGCACCCCAGACCGTCTTCACCGTGGACACCGACCGCAACCACTGGTCGCTGCGCAGCGAGCACATCTCCCTGCCGCTGCCCGGCGGCGGCCGCGCCACCGGCGGCGGCGTCCTGCACCGCGGCGACACGAAGCTGCCCGACGAGCGGTCCCTGCTGTCCGACGGCACCTCGTACTGGGTGTGGCAGCGGCGCGACGAGATGAACGAGGCCGGCTGGCGCGAGTACGACCCCGCCGGCGCGGCGTACGGCCGGATCTCCCTGCCCGGCTTCTTCGCCGACGCCCTGCGCGCGCACCCGCAGAACGCCCGCCGCAGCGGGCAGTCCAACTGGCTGCGGCCCACGCCCACCGTGGCCGGCTCCGCGCTCGGCGCCCCCGTCGACGGCCTGCTCGGCTGGAGCACCGTCCGCATCCCCGGCCACGGCTGGCAGGGCACCGACACCGGCGGCCGCACCGTCACCGTGCCCGAGGGCCGGGACAAGCCCGTCGCGGCGCTCGCCTTCCCCGGCGACGACCGCCCGCGCGCCCTGTCGCAGCACTGGCAGGAGCTCAGCATCAGCGACCCCGACGGCGTGGTCACCGCCCGCTCGCGCGGCGATCACCACCGCCGCTCCGCCTTCGGCACGGGCAGCGTGGACCTCCCGCCGCTGTCGCACTGGTACGCTCTGCGCCCCCGCGACGCCGAGGGCTCGGCCGCACTGCGCGCCGCCGACCGCGAGACCGTCGCCGCGCTGCTCAAGGCCGCCGCCGCGGCCGAGAAGGCCACCGACCTGCCCGGCCTCGTGAGCGCGGCCCTGCCCCAGGTCACCGCCCCGGAGCTGATCGGCGGCATCGTCGAGGTGCTGCGCTTCACCCTCACCCAGCAGAAGGCCCTCGACGCGGTCGCCGCCCGGCTCCACCCGGACGGCACCCCCGCCGAGGAGCGCGAGCACGGACCCAGCGACCGACTGCTCGGCGACGCGCTGAGCGGGCTCATCGGCGCCGGGTACTACCGCTGGGGCGGCGACGAGGACGGCGCCCACCACTTCCTGAGCGAAATCCGTGCCGCCTGCGCGCGGACCGACGCCACCGAGGTGCCCGGCAGGCTCCACTTCGACACGCCCGCGCTGCCGCACTACACCTTCTCGTGGACGCCGTTGCTCGACGAGCCCGCCGCCGTCGCCTACCGCGCCACCACCGTGTCGGCCACCGGCGAACAGCGGGCCGCCCTGGTCTCCCTGCTCGGTGCCGTCGACGCCCTCGGCCTGGCCTCCGCGGAGGGCTCCGCCGCCCGCTGGCGCCGGGTCGTCGTCCACCTCGACCGCGCCCACCTGACCGGCCCCGACGGCCACGCACGCAACGTCCACCACCGCGGTGTGCTGCCGCTGGGCGGCGGAGCCGTCCTCGCCCTGACCGAGCACAGCGAATCCGTGCCCCACGGCCACGAGTTCGGTGCCCTGCTGCACGACCCCGCCGGCCGCTTCACCGTCCCCGGCCCCTACACCGTGCGCGGCGAGACCCCGCTCGGCGACCGCGAACGGGGCGCCGGCTGGCTGGCCGACTTCCTCGCCGCTGCCGCCGAACACGGCCCGGCCCCCTTCAGCCCGGAAGCCGCGGAGGAGTTCTCCCGGCTCACCGGAGTCCCCGGCACCCTCGCCCGCCTGGTCGTCGCCGGACTCCCGTACACCGACACCTACGAGCGCAACTTCCTGCCCGCGGAGCTGCGCACGGCCCTCGGGGTCAAGGCCGCCGACGCGGCCCACGCCCGCGACGAGCTCAAGAACCTCGACGCCGAGGTGCGCCGCGCCGTGGTCGCCGCCCTGCTGCCCGCCGATCCGGCGAAGCTGTGGAGCGAGGGGCCCGACGTGGCCGCCGCCGCGGAGGTGTGGAACCGGCGCGTGGGCCGCCGTACCCGCGTGCCCGACTGGCTGGCCACCGAGGCCGCCCGCGCCGTCGGCCGGGGCTGGGCCGCGCACCGGGCCCTGGGGGCGCTGCTCGACCCGGCGGCCTCGCGCGAGCTCTCCGTCGACGTGGCCTGGACCGTGAAGGGCGACCACGTGGAGCCCCGCGATCCGGCCACCCAGCCCTTCACCGCGAGCGTCCTGACCGGGACCGTGGCCACCGCGGCCTGGCTGGCGCACCGGCTGCCCGCCGGAGACCCCGTACGAGCGGCCCTGCCGCCCGCGCTGACCGCCGTACGGCAGCGGCTCGCAGCGCCCGAACTGCTCCTCGAAATCGGGCACTACACCAGCCTTCCCGACTTCCGGAAGGCGGCGGGCACGCCGACCGAGACCGGTGAGGGATACGAGCGCTACGGCGCGGTCGTCATGGCCACCCACGACGACCAGCCCAAGCCCGCACTGCGCCCGGCCCTGCTGGACTCCACCGGCTCCGACCCCTACCTCCCGGCGCTGCGCGGGGCCGAACAGCGGCCCTCCGCGGTCGAGACGGCCCTGCGGACCGTCCACGACCCGCGCTTCGCGGCGCTCCTCGCCGACCCGGGCGCCCCGGCGGCCGGTGCGGTGGACGCCGACGGCACCTGGTGGCCGCAGGACCCGGGCCGCTCCGTCCCCGAGCTGGTCGAGGAAGTGTGCGCGGCGTACGGTCTCGGCGCCGACGCGGCCACCGTGTACCTCGTCCTGCTCGCCATGCCCGACCCCACCGACCGCAACACCGCGCGGTGGACGGGCTGGAAGCCCGCCCGCCTCAAGGCCGCCCGCGCCGAACTGGCCGCCACCGACCTGGTGGTGTCGGCCGGCCGCACCCGGGCCGGGCGCTCGCTGTTCCTGCCGGGCGGATGGGCCGACATGGCCTCCCCGACCCTGCCGGTGGAGCAGTGGAAGCTGCCGATGTACGGTCTGGGCGCCGGCGACCGGCCGCTGCTCGGCGTGCTGACCCCGGCCGAACCGGCCGCCGACCTCTACCGCCGGGCCTGGCAGCGGGTCCGGGAGGGCGACGTACCGCGCTTCGAGGAGCTCAAGGTGAAGCGCACCCGCGCCCGCCGCCGCTGAACCACCGGCCGCCCGGGCCCGTTCGGCGCGGCGCACCCCTCGACAGGGATGCGCCGCGCCGCCGGCCCGCACCCGGTTTCCTCACCCGTTCCCCATTCCCCGTTCCCCATTTCCGTTCCCGTTCCAGAGGACCCCGATGACCGTCACCGCACCATCCGTCCCCGCCCCCCGGCAAGTGCTGCCCGCCGAGGAGCGGTACGCCGCCGAGCTCGACTTCCTCGCCGCCCAGGACCCCGGCCCCCGGCCGCCCGGCTGGGCCCTGACCCCGCGTGCCGTCGTCACCTTCGTCTGCGGCAGTGACGGAGCCGAACTGGCCCTGCCGAAGCGCCGCGCCGGGCTCCCAGCCAAGCTGGCCATCGCCCCCAAGTTCGTCGGCGAACGCGCCCTGGTGGAGCGCTGCGTCGTCACCCTCGCCGGAGAGCGCGGCCTGCTCCTCACCGGCGAGCCCGGCACCGCCAAGTCGATGCTGTCCGAGCTGCTGGCCGCCGCCGTCAGCGGTACCAGCGCCCTCACCGTCCAGGGCACGGCCGGCACCACGGAAGATGCCTTCCGCTACGGCTGGAACTACGCGCTGCTGCTCGCGCAGGGGCCGAGTTCGGGCGCCCTGGTCGACTCCCCGGTGCTCTCCGCCATGCGCACCGGGCGCGTGGTCCGCGTCGAGGAGATCACCCGCTGTCTGCCCGAGGTGCAGGACGCACTGGTGTCGATCCTGTCCGACCGGCGGGTCAGCGTGCCCGAACTGACCGCCACCGAGGACGCGGTGGTCTCCGCGGCCCCCGGTTTCACCGTCATCGCCACCGCCAACCTGCGGGACCGCGGCGTCTCCGAGATGTCCGCCGCCCTCAAGCGGCGCTTCAACTTCGAGACGGTCGCCCCGATCGCCGACGCGGACGCCGAGGCCACACTGATCCGCCGGCAGGCGGTCGCCGCCGTCGAGCGGGCCGGCGCGGCCTTCGGGGTCGACGACGCCGTCCTCGACGCGCTCGTCACCGTCTTCCGCGACCTGCGCTCCGGGCGTTCCGCCGAGGGCTGGGACGTGGAACGCCCCGGTACGGTCATGTCCACCGCCGAAGCCGTGCAGGTGGCGGCCTCGCTGGGGGTCGCGGCCGCGTACCTGCCGGGCGGGGACGTGCTGGACCTGCTGCCGGGTCACCTGCTGGGCGTGGTCCGCAAGGACGACCCGGCCGACCACGGCCGCCTCCTCGGCTACTGGGACGGCCCGGTGCGCCGCCGCGCCGAGGACGGCTCCGCGATGTGGCGCCGCCTCTGGGACCTGCGCGGGAGCCTGCGTTGACCTCCGACCCGCGCGCCGTTGTCGACGCGCTCGCCGCGTCCCGTACGCCGTACCTGCTCGGCGTGCGCCACCACAGCCCCGCCCTGGCCGCGGTGGTGCCCGAGCTGCTGGACGCCTCGGGCGCGGACGTGGTCTGCGTCGAACTCCCGGCGGACTTCCAGCCGTGGCTGAAGCACCTGGCCGACCCGGAGACCGTGGCCCCGGTCGCCCTCGCGGGCACCGGCGGCGACGGCCGCCTGGCGTTCTACCCGTTCGCCGACTTCTCCCCGGAACTGGCCGCGATCCGCTGGGCCCGCCGCACCGGCGCGACCGTCCTCTGCTGCGACCTCCCCCTGACGTCCCCCGGCTGGACGGCCGAGCCCGCCGTAACGTCCCCGGACCGCACTCCGGCTCCGGGCGGGGACGGAGGATCCGGCTCGGCCCCGGAGTCGCAGTCGGACCTCGGGCCGGACGCGCGGGCGCCGCGGGCCGGTTCCTTCGCGGACGCGCTCACCGCGGCCGGTACCGGCCGTGACGGTGACGACCTGTGGGACCGTGCCGTCGAGGTGCTCGCACCGGGCTGTTCCGCGGAAGCCGTGCGCCGGGCGGCGCTCGGCGTGGGCTGGGCGCTGCGCGCGGACTCCACCCCGCCCGCGAGGGATCTGGCGCGCGAGTCCCACATGCGCTCGGTGATCGCCGGCGCCACCGCCGCCGGCCACCGCGTGGCCGCCGTGATCGGCGCCTTCCACGCCCCGGCCCTGCTGGACGCGGACGCGGTGGCCGGGCCCGCCGGGGGCGGCACGGGGGCGGTGGCCCGGGGCTCGGTGCCGGGGCCTCGGGCTGCCGCCGACCCCGGGCCCGGCGCCGGGGCGGAGGGGGCCGTCACCTCCTTCGTGCCGTACTCCTTCGACCTGCTCGACTCCCGCTCCGGTTACCCCGCCGGGATCCGGGATCCGCTCTGGCAGCAGGCCGTCCTGGAAGCCGGCGGTGACCCCGGGCGGGTACGGGAGGCGGCCTCCGTGGCCGTCACCCGGCTCTGCCGGGAGCTGCGCCGCGCCGGCCACACCGCCGGCACCGGCGAGGCCGCCGAGACCCTGCGGCTCGCCTGCGACCTCGCCGTCCTGCGCGGGCTCCCCGCGCCCGGCCGCGGCGAGATCCTCGAGGCCGTCACCACCGTCCTCGGCCAGGGCGAACCGCTCGGCCGGGGCCGGGCACTGGCCCGCGCCCTCGAGGCCGTGTTCGTCGGCACCGCCCGCGGGCGGATCACCCCGCACGCCCCCCGCTCCGGTCTCGGCCCCTCCGTCGAGGCCGAGCTGACGGAACTGCGCCTGCCCGGCCCCGACGAGCCCGCCTCCCGAGAGGTCCGCCTCGACCCGCTGCGCTCCGCCCTCGACGGCCGCCGCGAGGTCCTGCTGCAACGGCTCCTCGTGTGCGGTGCCTCCTACGGGGAGCAGCTCACCGTCGCCGCCACCGGTGACGGGACCGCCCTCGGCACCAAGTGGCGGCTGTCCTGGACGCCTTCCGTCCCGGCCCGGCTCGATCTCGCCGGAGTCCGCGGCGTCACGGCCGCCCAGGCCGCTGCCGGAACCCTGCGCGACACCGCCCGCCGGGCCGCCGCCGAGGGCGGGCCGACCCCGGCGCAGGTCCTCGCCGGGCTGGCCGCCGCCGCGCGGTGCGATCTGCCCGAGCTGGTCGACGTACGCCTCCACGAGGCGGCCACCGCCCTGCCGCAGACGGCGACCCTGCCCGAACTCCTCGACGCCCTCGACCTCCTGGAGGCCCTCCACCGCGGCCACCTCCCCGGCACCTCGGACGGGTCCCGCGCCACGGCCGCCGACCTCACCGCCGACCTCCTCGAAGCGGCCGTACGGTCCCTGCCCGGCCTCGCCGGGAGCGACGACCCCGCCGACGCGGCCGCCCTCGTGGCCCTCGCCGACCGCGCCGCCGCCCGCCACCTCGGCCTGCGCACGGACGACGCCCTCGCCGAGCTTGCCGCTTCGGCGTCCCCGCTGATGCAGGGAGCGGCCCTGGCCGTACGGGTCCTCCTGGACCTCGACCCGGCCGACGGGCTCGGCGGCCGCGCCGCCGGGTGGATCGACGCCGCGGGCAGCCCCGACAGCCGGCGCGCCCTGACCCGCCGGCTCGCCGGACTCCTCACCGCCGCAGGGCCGTTGCTGCAGTCTTCCCCGGCCGCCCTGACGCCTCTGCTCGACCGCGTCGAACGCCTCGCCGACCAGGACTTCCTGGACCGCCTCCCGGCCCTGCGCGGCGGCTTCGACGCGCTCTCGCCCGCCGCCCGCGACCGGCTGCTGGACACCGTCACCGAGCGGCTCGGCGACCGCCTCGACCTCGCACTCGACGCCCCGCCCGCCCTGCTCGCCCTGTGGGCCGCCGCCGACGCCGCCGGACTCGCCGCGCTCAAGGCGCTCCCGCTGCCGGCGACCGGGACGGACGCACCCGCCCCGGCCCCGGACGTCCCCGACGCCCCGCCCGTCCCGGCCCCCGAGGCCGGGGAACACCGGCTCGCCCCGGCCGACCGCTGGCGGCTGCTGCTCGGCCGCGAGCGCGACCGGCTGCCCGCCGGCGCCCGCCGCTACGCCCACGCACTGGACGAGCTGTACGGTGCCGGGCGCGGCGAAGGCACGTCCGACCTCGACTCCGGCCAGGGCGGCGGCCAGGAGGCCTCCTTCCCCACCGCCCGGGAGTGGTCGCAGGAGCTGGAGTCGCTGTTCGGCGCGGACGTACGGGAGGAGGTGCTCGCCGACGCCGCCGACGCGGGCCGCACCGACGTGCTCGCCCAGCTCGACCCGGCGGCCGTACGGCCCTCCGTGGAACTGCTGAGCTCCGTACTGTCCCTGGCCGGCGGGCTCCCGGAGGCCCAACTCGCCCGCCTGCGCCCCCTCGTCAAACGGCTGGTCGACGAGCTCGCCAAGGAGCTGGCCACCCGCCTGCGCCCGGCCCTCTCCGGCCTCGCCACCCCGCGCCCCACCCGCCGCCCCGGCGGCAGGCTCGACCTGGCCCGGACCCTGCGCGCCAACCTCGCGCACACCCGGCGACGGGACGACGGCACGGTCGTCGTCGTACCCGAGCGGCCCGTCTTCAGCACCCGGGCGAGCCGCGAGGCCGACTGGCGGCTGATCCTGGTCGTCGACGTCTCCGGCTCGATGGAGGCCTCCGTCATCTGGTCGGCCCTCACCGCGGCCGTACTCGGCGGCGTACCGACCCTGTCCACCCACTTCCTCGCCTTCTCCACCCAGGTCGTGGACTTCACCGACCGCGTCGAAGACCCGCTCTCGCTGCTGCTGGAGGTCCGCGTCGGCGGCGGTACGCACATCGCCGCCGGCCTCGCGCACGCCCGCACCCTGATCACCGTCCCGAGCCGCACCCTCGTCGTCGTGGTCAGCGACTTCGAGGAGGGCGCCCCGATCGGCGGACTCCTCGGAGAGGTCCGCGCGCTGGCCGCCTCCGGCGCCCACCTGATGGGCTGCGCCGCGCTCGACGACGCGGGGACGCCCCGGTACTCGGTCCCGGTCGCGCGGCAACTCGTCGCGGCCGGCATGCCCGTGGCCGCCCTCAGTCCCCTCGCCCTCGCCCGCTGGGTGGGCGACCGCCTCCGTGGAGAGTCCCGTTGAGCACCGAACTGCCGCCCGTCGCACCCGAGGTGCTCGCCGAAGCGGTCGAGAACCTCACCGCCCGCCTGCGCAAGAAGCTGGACGCCGCCACCGAGAGCTGCGCGGCGGGCGCCGCCCGCGCGGCGGACGGCAGCGTCACCGTCAGCTTCGGCGAGGACGCCCTCGTCACCCTGCGCCCCGGCCCGGCCGGCACGGTCACCGAGGCCGGACAGGCCACGTGCAGCTGCCTGCTGGCGCCCCGCTGCCTGCACCGGGCAGCCGCACTGGGCGCGGCCCCGCTCGCGGACGCCGCCCCCGCGCAACCGCCGGCGGAGCAGCCCGAGGCGGCAACCCCGGCGGAGCCCGGGCCCGAGGAGTCCACCGGCCCGGAGTCCACCGGCCCGGTGCCGGCCCTCACCGAGGCCCAGCTCGGCGCCGCGGCCGCGCTCTGGCAGGCCGCCGCCGAAGCCCTCGCCGCCGGAGTGACGGCCGGCGGGGCCGTGGTCCAGGCCGAGCTGCTGCGCGCCGCGCACACCGCCCGCCTCGCCGGGCTGCCGCGCGCCGAGGCCGCCGCCCTCCGGGTCGTACGCGGCCTGCGCGCCGCCCGGGAGCGCCGGGCCACGCAGCGGCTCGGCGCCCTCACGGGAGCCTTCCGCGAACTCCTGCACACCGCCGGCCTGCTGGCCTCCGGAGCGGCCGACCCCGCACTGACCGGGACCGCCCGCCGCGCCTACGCGCCCGGCGGCAGCCTCCAGGTCCACGGCCTGTGCCGGGAGCCGGTCCTCTCCGCCACCGGATACGGCGGAGTCGTCACCCACCTGCTGGCCCCCGACGGCTCCCGCTACTCGGTGTCCGACGTCCGCCCCGGCGGCCTGGCCCGCGCCCGCGGAGCCGGTTCCGCCTCCGTCGCCCTCGGCGGCGCCACCCTCGACCACGCCGGTCTCGCCCGCGGCGGCCTGCGCATCGTCGGCGCGACGGTCTCCGCAGAGGGCAGGCTCGGCGCGGGACGGGGGGTCAGGGCGACCCCGCTGCGCGGCACGCCCTGGACCGAGCAGCCCGCCGCGCCGCTCTTCGCCCGCCCGGCCGCCGAGGCCGTCGCCGAGCTGCTGGCCGATCCGGAGGCGGCCGAGTCCGCGCTGCTCGGCTGCGATGTCACCGTCGTCGGCGCGGCCGGCGAACACCTCCTCGTCCGCGAGACCCGCCCGGACGCACCGCTGCTGCGGCTGCTGCCCGCGCACCCCCACCCGGAGCTGCCGCACACGGCCAACCTGCGCCGCATCGCCGCGTACCCCGGACTCCGGCTCCGGGTCCTGGGCCGCCCCGACCTGGACCGCGCCGCCACGCTGCGCCCCCTCGCCGTCGGCCCGGTGCCCGGAGAGCCGTACACGCTGCGGCTGCCCGAGGAATGGCTGGGCCGCGCCGACCTCGGCTACGACCGCCTCCAGGGCATCCACTTCCCGCCGCAGGCCGAAGCCCCCCGGGTGGTCCCGGCGGCCGAGGGCCCGGACCCGCTGGCCGACTCCCCGCTGTGGCGGGTACGCCGCCTCCTGGAGACGGGGGTCGCGGGTGGCCGCCGCGCCGTCGCCGAAGCGGCCCGCGGTACGGAGCCCCTGGCCTCGTACGGCCCGCTGCGCCGGGCCGGTCTCACCGCGGCGGCGGAGCTGTCGGCGGCCCTCGCCGCAGAGGCCGACCGCCGCCCCCGCAACGCCTTCGGCCGCCTCACCGACCCCTCGCCCGACGGCTACGCCTGGGCCTGGCTGGCCGCGGCCACCCACCTCGCTGCGGCGGAACGCTCCCTGGTCGCCGCGTCCTGGGCGGCTATCCCGAACGGAGCCATGCCCACAGCGCGTTGAAGTCCGCGGCGGTCAGTCCCCGCCCGGGATCCACGCGGTGCAGGAGCGCCCGGCCGGGGTGCCGGGCGGCCACCCACTCCCGGTCGGCGGCGGTGATCTCGTCGTCGACCCAGACGAAGGGCCGTCCCGCCGCGTGCGCGAGGAGGGCGGGGGTCTTCCAGTGGATCCCGCCCCGCCCGTCCTCGTCGGACGGCTCCGGCCAGGCCACCAGCGGCAGCTCCGGGAGGCCGAGCCGGGGCGCGACGCACTCGTTGGCCTCGGCCATCCAGGTCGTGGCCCACACCAGCTCGCACGGCAGCGCGGCCAGCCTCGGCCCGAGGGCGGGATCGATGCGGGCGAGCAGCGGATTGGCATCGTCCCCGGGCGGGTACGGGCCCGCCCCGAACGGGATGAGCGGTCCGTCGACATCGAGGTAGAGAAGGGGCCGGACCAGGGAACGGGTCATGATCCCACCGTAGTACCGTCGTTCCGGTGGCGGAGAACGTGGGCGTGACCGAGCGGTTGTGGCGGTACCCGATCAAGTCGACCGGCGGCGAACTGCTGCGCCGCGTACGGGTCGACGAGCGCGGCCTGGTCGGCGACCGGCTGTACGCGGTACGGGACGCGGAAGGCAGGTTCGGCTCGGGCAAGAACACCCGGCGCTTCCGGCGGATGGACGGCCTGCTCCACCTGAGCTCCCGCTACGCGCCGGGCGACCACCAGCCGGGCCTCCCCGAACTGCTCGACCGCCACGGACGCGTGGTGGCCGACCCCACGGCCTACCTCCGCACCTACCTCGGCCGCGATGACGTCGAGCTGGCCCGCGAGGGCGAGGTCTCCCACTTCGACCAACTGCCGCTCAGCGTCCTCACGACGGCCACCCTCGACTGGATCCGCAACGAGGTCCCGGGCGTGCCGGTCGACGAACGCCGCTTCCGTCCCAACATCCTGCTGCGCACCCCGCCCGGCACCCCGCCGTTCGTCGAGGACGAGTGGATCGGCCGCAAGGCCCGCCTGGGAGACACCCTCCACGTCGAGTTCCTGCGCTCCAGCGAGCGGTGCGTGATGACCAACCAGGCCCAGCACGACCTCCCGCACTCGCCGCTGATCCTGAAGGCGATCGCCAGGGCGCACGACAACCGGCTCGACGTGCTCGCGCAGGTCCTCACACCCGGGACGGTCCGGGTCGGGGAACCCGTCGTGCTCGCGTAGCGGCCGCGACCGGGCGGGCACCAGGCGGAACCGGGACGGCCGGGATCACCTCTTGCTGACCAAAGGGGGATGGTCATGACAATCGCAGCGGGGTCCGTGACGGGACGGGTGATGGTGGCGGGGCTCCTGTGCGCCGTTCTGGCGGGGTGCGGGACCACCCGGGCGGGGCAGGCCGCGCCGCCCGCCGGCGTGCCCACGCTCGCGCCGGCCGAGTGCGGCCTCGACGTGCCGACGGACGAGAGCACGGGCGGGGACGCCGGCCCGCCGACGGACCAGGAGACCGGCGCTTACGCCGGTCCACCCACGGACGAGGACACCGGTGCACCGGCCGGTCCGCCCACCGACGAGGACACGGGAGCCCCCGCCGGTCCGCCGACCGATCAGGAGACCGGCGGATACGTGGGCCCGCCCACCGACGGCGACATGGGGAACGGCGGCGGCCCCTGCGGCCCGGCCGACTGGTTCGACATGACCCGGGACTTCAACGCCTACTTCGACAAGCGCCGCACCGACCAGGACAGCGACATCCGCCTCAGGGAGACCCGCGTCCGCAAGGTCCGCGCGGAAGGCGAGGCGCGCATCACCTTCACCACCAGGCAGGTGGGCAAGGGCGCCGCCGAGGACGCCCGCCGGATCGCCGACGTCTTCACCGCGTGGCGCCGCCAGGTCTACGGCGACACCGGCACCCTCACCCTCCGCGCCCACGACTACGACGTCATCACCCAGAGGTGGTGACCCCGGGCCACTGCGCGTCCCACAGCGCGCAGTGGTGTTCGGCCCGCCCGTCCACCGTACGGATCCCGCCCGCGCCCGGCGCCAGGGACAGCACCGCCGCCTCCGGTCCGCGGCGCGCCCACGGCGGCGCTCCCGGCGCGGCCGGGACACCCGTGCGGGCGAATCCGGTCCAGTAGCCGGTCATCCGGTCCGCGAGCTGCTGCTGGGGGCCGGCCAGCGGAGCCATCGTGAACAGATAGGGAAGTTCGAACCCGTGGGCCGCACCGAACGGCAGCCCCGGCACCTCCGGCATTCCGGTGAAGTTGGGCGCGTCACGGTCACTGAACCGGTACTCGTACGTCGGCACGTGGCGCGCCAGCGCCCCGCCGTCCCGCAACGCCGGGCAGATGAACGAGGCGTCCGTCAGCAGGGTGGCCCAGGCGACCGCCGGGGTCGGGTAGGCCGACACCGGGTAGCGGGCCTCCACGGCGCGGGCGGCCGGGGCGCCGAAGGACAGGTCCAGCCGGGCTCGGTACGCGGCCGCGTCGCCGATCGGATACGCGGGGAGGGTCTGCGTGAGGAAGAGGCGCATCTCGTCCTGGGTGGCGCCCTGCATCACCGGCACCCGGTGGAACCGGCCGGCCTCCAGCGCCTGCCGGGGCTCCAGCGGCAGCGTCCGGTTGCCGTAGGAGACCAGGGAGAAGCGCTGCATCAGTTCGGCGGTCGCGAGGGTGCCGGCGTCCAGGCGGCGCAGGCAGTCCAGCACTCCGGTGGGCCGGCCGCAGCCGAGCCGGGCCGCCGCCAGGACCCCCTCCTCGACCGTGCGCCGCTCGGGCACGAAGGGCTCGTACGTGCCGAGGCCGGGCAGCAGTGACCGGGGAGGCATCGTGGTCGAGCACGACCCGCTCTGCACGATCGCCTTCTGGAAGAGGCCCGCCGAGGCGGGGGAGGTGAGGTGGGCGCAGACGCTGAGGGCCCCCGCCGATTCACCGAAAACGGTGACGTTGCGCGGGTCCGCGCCGAAGCCCTCCGCGTTCGCCCGCACCCAGCGCAGCGCCGCCCGCTGGTCCGCCAGGGCGAAGCCGGGGGCCCCGCCGAGCTCCGGATGGCCGAACAGGCCGAAGACGCCCAGCCGGTAGTTGACGGTCACCACGACGGCCCCGCCCTGCACGGCCAGCCGGTCCGGCCGGTACGAATCACCCGCGCCGCTGAAGAAGCCGCCGCCGTGGAACCAGACCATGACCGGCCGCAGCCGGCCCCCGGCATCGCGGCCGCCCGCCGGAGCGGTGACGTTGAGGAACAGGCAGTCCTCGGAGCCGATCGGCCCGCCCGGCTCGAGGACGGGCAGCTGTACGCAGCGCGCCCCGGGAGCGCCGGCGTCGCGTACGCCCTCCCACCGGGGCGCCGGCTCCGGGAGGCGCCAGCGCCGTGCGCCGGTCGGGGGAGCCGCGAAGGGGATCCCCTCGAAGGTGCTGTACGCGCCGTGGGCACGGCCGCGTACGAGCCCACGGTCGGTGCTCACGACGGGTCCCGTGTCGGCGGCCGGCCGCGCCGGCGGTGCGGCCGCGCCCAGCAGGAGCAGCACCACCGGCAGCAGCAGCGCGCACCGGCGACGGAACTGGCGAATGCCGGTCACACCGACGACCTTTCCGAGGCGACCCAGGGGACCCGGGCGGGCCGGGGCGGGCCGGCGTGGAGACCCCCGTTTGCCCGCCCCGAATGGCGCAGTGAGCAGAACTGGCACTCAATGTAACAAAGCGTGCGCTTCCCATGACGCACGATGACCGGCGTGCGATGTGTAGACCCGCGCGTCGGCGAACGGAGCTTTCCATGAATGACCCCATCACCCTCGCGACGACGCCCCACGAAGACCGCCGCGGGACCCCCGACTCCACCGCACCGGACGCGCCGGACGCGCCGAACACACAGCGCATGCGGACCCTGCTGGACACGGCGGCCACCTGCCGTCCCCTCGAGGAGGTCACCGCCCTGGTGAGCCTCCTCAAGGAGGGCGGCCGGCTGCCCGACGCCGGACATGAGGCGCTGCGCACGGCCGCCGTGGCCCGGCCCGTACAGGACGTACAGCGGATGGTCGCCCTCCTCGGCGAGTCACCGCACGAGGTGGTCGAAGCGGACATCACGCTGCGCGCCGCCGCCGTCGGACGGTCCATCGAGGACGTGGCCCTGCTGGTCACCATCCTCGGGAAGGACGAGCCCGGCACGGCGGACCGGCAGCGCCGCGCCGGTCCCCCCGGAGCCCCCGAGCCGGACGACGACGAACGCCACCCCGAGCCCGAGGACGAGCCGTACGACGAGCGGTTCGACGAGCCGTACGAGCTGCCGTACAGGGAGCTGTACGACGCGCCGTACCAGGAGCGGCACCCGCAGCCGCGCCGGCGCTCCGCCCCCGTCGAGGAGCCGGCCGGCTCCCCGGCGCTGCGGCACGTACTGCGCTGGCCGGTGGCGCTCGCCCTGCTGGTCAGCGGCGCCCTGCACCTGCCGGCCGACCTGACGGCCCTGCCGTCCGCGGCCCCCGCCGACTTCCTGCCCCTCCTCGTCACGGTGCTCTGCCTGGGAACCGGCGCCCTCGTGGCGCTCCGGGACACCCCCGGGGTCTGGCGGGCCGGCGCGGTCACCGGCACCGGAGTCGTGGCCCTGCACGTGCTCGGCGGATCGGCGGGCTTCGACCCGCTGGCCGGCTCCGTGGGTGCCACCCTGGCCTGGGCGGGCGTCACCGTCGTGCTGTGCGCGGCGGCCGGCGCGGTCCTCGCCGGACTGGCCCTGAGGAACCGTCAGGAGAACTCGGCCTGACCCGCGGCACCCTCCGCCCGACCGGCACCCCGCGCCCCGTGCGCGGGGTGCCGTGTCATGCGAGCAGGTTCACCGCCCCCGTGAACACGCGCGGAAGCCGGGCGGCCAGCGGAACGATCCGCGGGGCGAGCCGCGGCTGGTGACGGGCCCACAGCAGGGACGCGGTGAGGGTGCGGTAGCTGCGCGACAGGTCCCGCCAGGCCTGCTCGTACGCCTGCGGCCGGCCCGCCCGGACGCAGCGCACCAGCTCGCCGGCCGCCGTCACGGCCAGGGTCAGGCCCTCGCCGGTCAGCGCGTCCACGTACCCGGCCGCGTCCCCCACGAACAGCACGCGCCCCGCCACCCGTACGCGGGCCCCCTGGCGCAGCGGCCCGGCCCCGCGCACCGGCGTACGGTCGGCGCCCGCGCCCAGCCGCTCCGCCAGCAGCGGGAAGCGGGCGAGCTGTACGTCGAACGGGGCCTGCTCGGCGGTCAGTACGGCCACACCGACACGGTCGGGTCCCAGCGGGGTGACGTAGGCCTCGCACCGCGCCGACCAGTGCACCTCGACGAGGTCGCTCCACGGGGCGACCTCGTAGTGGCGGCGCAGCCCGTAGCGGGCCGGCCTGCGGGGCGCGGCCGGCGCCGAGAGGCCGAGCCCGCGGCGGACGGGGGAGTGCAGGCCGTCGGCGGCCACGAGGTAGCGGGCGGTGAGCCCGGCCGCGCTGACGTGGTGGACGTCCTGGCGCACCTGGTCGACGCGCTGACGGACCACTCGTACGCCGAGCTGTGCGGCGCGTTCGGCCAGCGCGGCCTGCAGTTCCGTGCGCCGGGCGCCGAGGCCCGGGCCGGACCGGAAGAGTCCCTCCGCGTGCCGGCCGCTCACGCCGTCGACGTAGCGGATGCCGTGGAACGGCTGCCCGGCCACGGGAACGCCCAGGTCCAGCAGCCGGCGTACGGCGCCCGGCATCAGGCCCTCCCCGCAGGCCTTGTCGATGGGCGTGGGCCTCGGCTCCACGACCACCGCCTCCAGGCCGGCGAGGGCGCCGTGGATGGCGGTGGCCAGCCCGGCCGGACCGCCGCCCGCGATCAGCAGGTCGATCACGGGGCGGCCTTCGCGGACGGCACGGAGGCGGGCGCCCGCAGTCGGCCGCCGTCCGTCAGGGCGGCGTCCTCGCAACCGATCCGGACGCGCAGCAGGAGCAGGTTGAGCACGGTGAAGCCCAGCGCGGTCAGCCAGGCCGTGTGCACCAGCGGCAGCGCGACCCCTTCGGCGACCACCGCCACGTAGTTGGGGTGGCGCAGCAGCCGGTACGGTCCCGCCTCCACGAGCGGCAGACCGGGAACGACGAGCACCCGGGTGTTCCAGCGCCGTCCGAGGGTGGCGATGCACCACCAGCGCAGGCCCTGGGCGGCCACGACGACGGCGAGGGCCGACCAGCCGAGCAGGGGGACGAACGGCCGGCCGGCCGCCCAGGGTTCCACCACGCAGCCGACCAGCAGCGCGGTGTGCAGGGCGACCATGGCCGGGTAGTGGCCGCGGCCGTACTCGCGGCCGCCGCGGGCCAGGCTCCAGGCGGTGTGGCGGCGGGCCGTGATCAGCTCGGCCAGGCGTTCGACGACGACGAGGCCGATGAGCAGGAGGTACGGGACGAGGGAGGCCGGCACGGTCAGGGAGCCCGGGAGGGTCAGCGCGGCCGGGAGGGCCGCGTCGGCGGGGAGGGACACGTCGGCCGGGAGGGCCGCGGAGGTCACGGAGGGCATGAGTGGGATGAGTGGCATGGAGTCCATCGCGTTCATCGGGGTCACCAGCGGAGGAGGACGAGTTCGGAGGCGAAGCCCGGGCCGAAGCCGAGCATCAGCCCGACCGAACCGGGCGGTGGCGGCCCCGCGCTCTGGACGCCGTCCAGGATGTGCAGGACCGAGGCGGAGGAGAGGTTGCCCACGGCCGCCAGGGAGCGCCGGCTCGCGGCGAAGGCCCGCTCCGGCAGGGCGAGCGCGTCCGAGAGCGTGTCGAGGATCTTCGGGCCGCCGGGATGGCAGATCCACGCGTCGACGTCCGCGGGCTTCAGGTCGTGGGCGGCGAGGAAGGTCTCGACCTCCTCGGCCACGTGCAGCCGCACCAGGTCGGGGAGTTCACGGCCGAGCACCATGCGCATCCCCCAGTGCCCGATGTCCCAGCCCAGGAGGTGCTCGGTGCCCGGATAGAGCCGGCTGCGGGCGGCCACCACCTCGGGCCCGGCGCCGGTGGTGTGCAGGGGATGGTCGCGGCCGACCGCCAGCAGGGCGCCCGCGCCGTCGCCGAAGAGGGCCCCGGCCACCAGGTTCGCCATCGAGGTGTCCGTGGACTGGAGGGTCAGCGAACACAGCTCGGTGGACAGCAGCAGGGCGGCGTGCCCGGAGCGGCCCGTCAGGTGGTCGTGGAGATGGCCGACCCCGGCGGCGCCGGCCGCGCAGCCGAGGCCGAAGAGCGGCACCCGCCGCACGTCGTGCCGCAGCCCTGCGCGGGTGGCGAGGCGGGCCTCCAGCGAGGGTGTCGCGAGCCCGGTCACCGTGGTCGACATGACCAGGTCGAGTTCGTGCGCCGCCAGGCCGGCGTCGGCGAGGGCCAGTTCGAGGGCGCGGGCGCCGAGGTCCAGGGCCGTCTCGACGAACAGGGCGTTCGTTGTGCCGAAGTCGTTCGCCGGCCCGTAACGCTCCAGGGGGAGCGCGAGATGGCGGCGCTCCACGCGCACCGAGGCGTGGACCCGGCGCAGCAGGGCGGTATCGGAGCCGGGCGGCAGGAAGCGGGCGAGCGCCTCCGTGATCTCGGCCTGGGGGTGGAGATGGGGCGGGAACACGCTGCGCACTGCCAGAACACGTGTCATTGATTCACCATAGGAAATAACTGACACATCGTTATGAATCAGGCGAACCGGGCGCGGCGCCGCATAGCGTGTCGCCGTGCCCGCGCGAACCCCGCAGACCCCCGAGACGACCGCCCCCGACGAGAGGGCCGCCCCCGACGAGAGGGCCGAGCCGGCCGAGACGGCTGCGCCCACCGGTGCCCGCCGCCCGGCCGGGTCCGGAACCACGGTGACCGGCCTGTTCGCGGCGTGCCACCCGCTGCCCGCGACCGCCGTGACCCTCTTCAGCGCCGCCCTGGCGGCCGCCGCGGGCCGCAGCCTGCCCGGGGCGGCCGTCACCGTGGGCGCGGTGGCCGCCGGACAGCTGTCGGTGGGCTGGTGCAACGACCGGGCCGACCTGCGCCGTGACCTGGCCACCGGGCGACGGGACAAACCCCTGGTCGCCGGTACGGTGTCGGCCGCCGCCGTGACCCGGGCGGCAGCCGTCGCGCTGCTGCTCTGCGTCCCGCTGTCGCTGGCCGGCGGGCTGCTCGCCGGCGCCGTGCACCTCGTCGGCGTCGCGGCCGCCTGGGGCTACAACCTCCGGCTGAAGCGCACGGCCGCCTCCTGGGCCCCGTACGCCCTCGCCTTCGGTCTGCTCCCCGCCTTCGTCACCCTCGGGCTGCCCGGCGCGCCCTGGCCGCCCCCCTGGCTCACGGCCGCCGCGGCCCTGCTCGGCGCGGGCGCGCACTTCGCCAATGTGCTGCCCGACATCGAGGACGACCTCGCCACCGGGGTCGTGGGGCTGCCCCAGCGGCTCGGCGTACGGCGCTCCGCCGCGGCAGCCGCCCTGCTCGTCCTCGGCTCGGCCGCGGCCCTGGTCGCGGGACCGCCGGGGCGGGTGACGGCGTACGGCTGGGCGCTGCTGGCCGCCACGGCGGCGGCCCTGCTCCTCGCGGCCCGCCGGCCCACCGGAAGGCTCCCGTTCCTGACCACGATGGCGGTGGCCGCGGCCGACGTGGTCCTGCTGCTCGTCGAGCTCCGCCCCTGAGCCTGCCGCTCATCCGGCGGCACCTCGGGGAGAATGGGGCCATGGAGCCAGCCGCAGCGCAGCGGTCCGCCGGAGCAGCACTGGCGCGGCACGCGTGGGGCGACGTGTACGTGGTCCTCTCGGAGGCCGACCGCCGGCACCCGCTCGATCCCGAGGATCTGGAGCGGCTCGCCCTGGCCGCGCACCTGACCGGCCGGGACGCCGAGAGCGACGACCTGTGGACGCGCGCCCACCATGCGTGGCTGACCCGCGGCGACGTGCCGCGCGCCGTCCGCTGCGTGTTCTGGCTCGGGCTCGACCTGGTGCTGAGCGGGGAGTGGTCCCGCTGCGCCGGCTGGACGGCGCGGGCGCGGCGGCTGCTCGACACCGGTGAGCCGGACACGGTCGGGCCGGACACCGTCGAGGAGGGCTACCTGCTGGCGCTGGAGGCGCTGCGCAGCTACTTCGCCGGCGAGGCGGAGAACACCCTGGCCGTCGCCGAACGGGCCCTGGCCGTCGCGACGCGCTTCGAGGACCCGGACCTCACCAACTTCGCCATGGTCTGCATCGGCGAGAGCCTGATCAGGACCGGCCGGGCCGAGGAGGGGATCCGCCTCCTCGACGAGGCCATGGTCGGGGTGACGGCGGGCGAGGTCTCCCCGATCGTGTCCGGCCTCGCCTACTGCGCGGTGATCGCGGCCTGCCACGAGGTCTTCGACCTGCGCCGGGCGCGGGAATGGACGGCCGAACTGTCCCGCTGGTGCGCCGCGCAGCAGGAACTGGTGCCCTACCGGGGCGTCTGCCTGGCCCACCGCGTCGAGTTCATGCGTCTCCACGGGGACTGGGACGACGCCCTGGACGAGGCGGACCGCGCCTGCCGGTGGCTGCGGTCGAACCCGACGGCGGGCTCCGCCGACGCCGCGTACTACCAGCTCGGCGAACTCCACCGGCTGCGCGGCGAGACCGAGCGCGCGCGGGCGGCGTACCGCGAGGCCAGCAGGCTCGGCCACGGCGCACAGCCGGGGCTCGCGCTGTCCCTGCTCACGGCCGGGGACACGGGGGCCGCCGCCCGCGCGATCCGTACCGCGCTCGACGCGTCCGGCGACGGGATCGCGCGCTGCCGGATCCTGCCGGCGTACGTGGAGATCATGCTGGCGGCGGGGGAGCTGGAGGAGGCGCGCGCCGCGGCGGAGGAACTGGCCGCGACCGCCGAGGCCGTGGACTCCCCGCTGCTGAGCGCGATCGGCGGACAGGCGCGGGGCGCGGTGCTCCTGGCAGCCGGCGAGGCGCGCGGCGCCCAGGCGGTGCTGGGCCACGCGGTGGCGACGTTCCGGGACCTGGACGCACCGTACGAGGCCGCGCGGACCCGCCTGCTCATCGGCCTGTCCTGCCGGGAGAGCGGCGACGACATCACCGCACGGCTGGAGATCGAGGCCGCCACGGCCGTCTTCCGGGAGCTGGGCGCCGTACCGGACCTGCTCCGTGCCGAGGAGCTCGTGCTCAAGGCCGCGAACGGGGCGGCCGGCCGGCTCACGGCGCGGGAGCGGGAGGTGCTGCGGCACGTGGCGGTGGGGAAGTCGAACCGGGCCGTCGCGGACGACCTGTTCCTGAGCGAGAAGACGGTCGCCCGTCACCTCAGCAACATCTTCGCCAAGCTCGGAGTGCCGTCGCGCTCGGCGGCGACGGCCTACGCACACCGGCACGGCCTCGTCTGACCCTCGCGCGCACGCGGGCGTGGGCACAAATGCCCACGCCCGGGAGTGGACGTTCTGCCGACGCGGACGGCCCGGTCCGCCGCCTAGCGTTTCCACCGTACGAAAACCGTAGGAACCCGTGCGGCGCCCGCGCGCCCACGGCACCGACCGACGGTAGGTGACGTCATGTCGAACCAGATCTACGACGCCGTGGTCGTCGGCGCGCGGTGCGCCGGAGCGCCGACGGCGATGCTGCTCGCCCGCAAGGGCTACCGGGTGCTCCTGGCCGACCGGACCACGTTCCCGAGCGACACGGTCTCCACCCACCTCGTCCACCCGCCGGGTCTCGCGGCCCTGGACCGTTGGGGGCTGCTGCCCGAGGTGATCGCGAGCGGCTGCCCGCCGATCGCCACCTACTCCTTCGACTTCGGCCCCTTCACGATCGAAGGGTCGCCCGCGGGCCGTGGGTTCCCGGCCGGGTACGCGCCGCGCCGTACGGTCCTGGACAAGATCCTCGTCGATGCCGCCGACCGGGCGGGCGCGGAGGTGCGGGAGGGCTTCACGGTCGAGGACCTCGTGGTGGAGGGCGACGCGGTCACGGGTATCAGGGGGCACGGGGCGGGCGGGAAGAGCGTCACGGAGTACGCCCGCGTCGTCGTCGGCGCGGACGGGGCCCACTCCCTGGTGGCGCGGACCGTCGGCGCGGCCGCCTACGCCGAGAAGCCGAAACTCCAGTGCAGCTACTACGCGTACTGGACCGGCCTTCCGATGGACGGCCGGTTCGAGACCTACGTCCGGCCGGACCGGGCCTTCGCCGCCTGGCCCACCAACGACGGCCTGACCGTGGTGATCTGCGGGGTGCCGATGCGCGACTTCGAGACCAACCGGGCGGACATCGAGGCCGGATACCTGGCCACCCTGGGCCTGGTTCCGTCGTTCGCCGACCGGGTCGCGTCGGCTCGCCGCGTGGAGCGTCTCGTCGGCGCGGCCGTCCCCAACTTCCTGCGCCGTCCGTACGGGCCGGGCTGGGCGCTCGTCGGCGACGCCGGGTACCTGAAGGACTTCATCACGGCCCAGGGCATCCAGGACGCCTTCCGCGACGCGGAACTGTGCGTGCGGGCGCTCGACCGGACGTTCGCCGGCGAACGGACCTTCGACGCGGCCATGAAGGACTACCAGGAGAGCCGGGACGGACAGGTCCTGCCCATGTACGAGTTCACCACCGAGCTCGCCACCCTGGACCCGCCCCCGCCGCAGATGCTCCAGGTGCTCGGCGCCGTGTCGCGCAGCGGCCCGGCGATGGACGGCTTCGCCAGGGTGGCCGCGGGAGTCACCTCGCCCGCGGAGTTCTTCGCGCCCGAGAGCGTCGGGGCGCTGCCCGTGTGAGGACACTCAGGGGGTGCGTCGGGTATCGGTCCAGGTCAGGAGCTGGTCCGCGGTCCAGGTGTTGATGATCCGCCCCGCCGGAACATCGCATTCCACGGCACGTTCGCAGCCGAGCACCTGCCAGTCCAGCTGGCCCGGCGCGTGTGCGTCGGTGTCGATCGCGAAGAAGGTGCCGGCCGTCACCGCCAGGCGCAGCAGCCGCCGCGGCGGGTCGAGGCGCTCGGGCCGGCTGTTGATCTCCACGGCGGTACCGGACTCCGCGCAGGCGGCGAAGACGGCCTCGGCGTCGAACTGCGACTCCGGGCGGGTGCGGCCGGTGACCAGCCGCCCCGTGCAGTGGCCCAGGACGTCCATCAGCGGATTGCGGACGGCCGCCAGCAGTCGCCGGGTCATCGCGGGAGCGTCCATCCGCAGCTTCGAGTGCACCGAGCCGACGACGAGGTCGAGCCGTTCCAGCAGCTCCGGTTCCTGGTCCAGCGCCCCGTCGTCGAGGATGTCGCACTCGATTCCGGTGAGCAGCCGGAAGGGCGCCCACGTGTCGTTGAGCCCGGCCACCACCGCCAGCTGCTCGCGCAGCCGCTCCGGGGAGAGCCCCCGTGCGACGGTCAGCCGCGGCGAGTGGTCGGTCAGCACGGCCCAGTCGTGGCCCAGCGCGGCCGCCGCCCGGCCCATCGCCTCGATGGGGCTGCCGCCGTCCGACCAGTCCGAGTGCATGTGGCAGTCCCCGCGCAGGGCCGCCCGCAGTGCGGTGGCGGCAGGGGTGGCCGGGGGCCCCTCGGGGAGGGCGGCGGCCTCGTCCTCCAGGGTCTGCAGGTAGGCCGGCACCGTCCCGCCGAGGGCTTCCCGTACGACCTGGGCCGTCTTGGGACCGATGCCCTTGACGGCCTCCAGGGTGCCGGCCGCGGCCCGCTCGGCCACCTCCTGCCCGCCCATCCGCGTGAGCGCCGCGGACGCCGTGCGGAAGGCCCGTACCCGGTAGGTGGGGGCCTGTGCGCGCTCCAGCAGGAAGGCGATCCGGTCCAGCGCCGCCACCGGTTCCATCGACTGCCTCCCGCCTCCCGCCTCCCGGACCAGTGTCCGGCGCGGGAGGGGCCTACGCCTCTCCGGCCTCCCGCGGCACGGCCGCGTCGAGCGCGGCGGTGAGGCGGTTCAGGCGGGTCTGGAGGTCGAGGATCTCGGTGAGCTCGAAGCCGGTGGCGGCCGCGATCCGCCGGGGCACCTCCGCGGCGCGGACGCGCAGCGCGGCGCCCTCCCCGGTCAGGTGGGCGTGGACGGAGCGCTCGTCCTCGGTGCTGCGCTCGCGGCGGACCAGCCCGGCCGTCTCCAGCCGCTTGAGCAGCGGGGACAGCGTGCCCGAATCCAGCCGGAGGTGCTGCCCGATCTCCTTGACCGGCAGCTCGCCGTGCTCCCAGAGCACCAGCATCACCAGGTACTGGGGGTAGGTGAGCCCCAGGTCCTTGAGGACGACGCGGTAGAGGCCGCCGAACGCGCGGCTCGCGGCGTTCAGCGCGAAGCAGATCTGGCCGTCCAGGCGGAGGAAGTCCTGGTCGGGGTGGGTCGCGGTGGGCTGCTCGGTCATGACGGCAAGTGTACCCGCGGCGAGCTTGCGGGGCATTTAATTGCGCACAACTGAATTGCGTGCTCTACTGATGGAGCGCGGTCGACCACCGGCCGCCGCCACGGTTCATTTCTGCGAGAGGAACTCTCATGGACGCGCTCTACACCGCTGTCGCCACCGCCAACGGCCGCGAGGGCCGCACCGTCAGCTCCGACGGCCAGATCGACCTCGCCCTCGCCATGCCCCCGGCGCTCGGCGGCAACGGGCAGGGCACCAACCCCGAGCAGCTCTTCGCGGCCGGCTACGCCGCCTGCTTCGCCAGCGCGCTCGGCCTCGTCGGCCGCCAGGCCAAGGCCGACACCAGCGAGGTCTCGGTCACCGCGGAGGTCTCCATCGGCAAGGACGGCGCCGGCTTCGGCCTGGGCGTCACCCTGCGCGTCGAGCTCCCCGAGTCCCTGGCCGGCGAGACGGGGGCCCTGCTGGTGAAGCAGGCCCACGAGGTCTGCCCCTACTCCCGGGCCACCCGCGGCAACATCGACGTCGACCTCGTGATCGAGTAAAGATGCCGGACACCCGGCGCGCGGCGACCATGAAGGGGCAACGCCCCACAGGGGGCCGCACGCCGGGAGGCTCCAGTGGCACGTACCCATGCAACGGACGTCCTGGTCGTCGGCGCCGGCCCGGTCGGGCTGACCGCCGCCGCCGAGCTCCGCAGGCGCGGGGTCTCCTGCCGGATCGTCGACCGGCTGCCGGCCCGGCTGCCGTTCGCGAAGGCCGTGGGCATCCAGCCGCGCACCCTGGAGCTCTGGGACCGCATGGGGCTGGTCCGCGCCGCCCTGGAGGCGGCCGTCCCGATGCGCGGACAGTACATGTACGTCAACGGCATCGAGCAGCCGCGCCTCGACCTCGTCCTGCCGCCCGAAGTGCCCTACGGGTTCGCGGCGCTGCCGCAGTACGAGACCGAGCGCATCCTCGACGAGTTCCTGGTCCGCTTCGGGACCACGGTCGAACGCGGCACCGAGCTGGTGTCGTTCAGGCAGGACGCCGACGGGGTGACCTCCCGGCTCCACACCCCCTCCGGCGCCGAGGAAGAGGTACGGACCTGGTTCCTGGTGGGCTGCGACGGCGCGCACAGCATCGTCCGCAAGGGGCTCGGACTCAGCTACGAGGGCGGCGCCTTCCCCGAGGAGTACATGCTCGCCGACGTGCGGGTCGACTGGGACGTGCCGCACGGCTACGGCGTGCGCTCCGTGCACCGGGGCGGCGACGGCGCCGTCGACGACCTGCTGGTCTGCATCCCGCTGCCCGGGCCGGGCCGGTACCGGATGTCCATGATGGTGCCGCCCGAACTCTCCACCGACCGGCAGACCGGGACCGCCTCTGACGGCATCGCCCACGGCCTGCAGAGCAGCCGGGCCCCCGGACTGGCGGACATCCAGGCCGTCCTGGACCGGCTGTCACCGCAGCCGACCACCGCCTCCGACATCCGCTGGGCCTCGGTGTTCCGCATCAGCCACCGGATCGTGGACCGGTACGGGGACCGCCGGGTCTTCGTCGCCGGGGACGCGGCGCACATCCACCCGCCGACCGGCGCCCAGGGCATGAACACCGGTATCCAGGACGCCTGGAACCTGGCCTGGAAACTCGCCCTCGCGGTCCGGGACGCGGCCCGTCCCGGCCTCCTCGCCAGCTACGACGCCGAGCGCCGGCCCGTCGGCGAGGAAGTCGTCGGCCGCACCGTGCGGCACGCCGCCCAGGGATTCGAGTCCGACCCGGACGACCCGGAGACCCTGATGCTGCGCGAGGCCCAACTCCTCGTCGGCTACCGGGGAAGCCCGGTCGTGGACCCGCCCGGCGAGGGCCGCGGCCCCCGCCCGGGCGACCGGGCGCCGGACTGCGGCGGGCTCACCGGGCACATCGCCGCCTACCCGCTGCGGCTGTACGACCTCCTGCGGGAGCGCGAGCACCTCCTGCTGCTGTACGGCACCGGGCCCGGCCTCGACGAACTCGTACGGACGGCGGGGGAGTCCTCCGGCGGACGGGTGGAGGTCTGCGTGGTGCTCCCCGCCGACGCCCCGCCCGATGCCCTGCCCGAGGGCCGGGCCGGTGCGACCCCGCTGCCCGTCTACCGCGACAGCCGCGGCGAGTTCGCCCGCCTCTACGCCGCCGACCGGCCGACGGCCTTCGTGATCCGCCCGGACGGCTACCTGGGCGCCCGCCTCGCCCCGCCCGCCCCGCAGTCGCTGGCCGCCCACCTCGGGGCCGTCTTCGCCGCGGACGGCACGGCCTGACGGGCGAGGCGCGGCCGGCGGGCCGCGGTCAGGCCCGGCCGTCGGCGCGGGCCGCCTCCCGGCGCCCGCGCTTGCCCAGCGGAGCCTGCGACAGGTCCTGGGCCTGCGACTTCAACTGCTTGAAGCCGTACCCGCGCTCGGTCAGCCAGCCCTCCGCCGCCAGCTCCGCACGGGCCGTCGCATCGAGGACGTCCTCCTCGGTCTCGCCCGATTCGAGGAAACGGAAGGTGAAGAAGGGACGGGCCGCGAGGTCGTACGTGAGGTGCCCCTCGACGGTGAACTCGGCACGCAGCATGTCGTGCTCGGGCGCGGCCGCGAGCAGCTCGGCCCGCTGGTCCCCGGTCAGACCGTCGAACGAGCCGCGGACGGTGATGCGGAAGGTACGGGTGCTCATCCCGGCAGAATAGATCGGGCGCCGCGCCCCATGCACCCGGATATCCGCCGGTCCGCCCCCGTCCGCCGGCCCGGTCCGCCCCCGCCCGCCGGCCCGCTCCGCCGCCGGGACGCCCGGCGGAAGGCCGCGTACCCCTGAAAGCCACGGCAGGCACCCGGTTTTGGATTGCCGGACGATCCTCAATACGATCCGGCGATGATCACTAGAAAACGGCTGGCGGCCGGGGCGTGCGGCCTGCTCGCCGCCCTGGCCGTCGGGCTCTTCCCGGCGAGCGCCACCGCCGCCGACGGACCGACGGCGAAGGAACCCCCCAAGGTCGATCTCGTCCTGGACGTCAGCGGCTCCATGCGGGCGACCGACATCGACGGCCAGTCCCGGATGGCCGCGGCGAAGCAGGCCTTCAACGAGGTCATCGACGCCGTACCCGCCGAGGTGCAACTCGGCATACGGACCCTGGGCGCGACCTACCCCGGTGAGGACAGGGCGCTCGGCTGCAAGGACACCAAGCAGCTCTACCCGGTCGGGCCGCTCGACCGGACCGAGGCGAAGACCGCCGTGGCGACCCTCGCCCCCACCGGCTGGACGCCGATCGGACCGGCCCTCCAGGGCGCGGCCCAGGACCTAGAGGGCGGCAACGCCACCAAGCGGATCGTGCTCATCACCGACGGCGAGGACACCTGCGCCCCGCTCGACCCCTGCGAAGTGGCGCGCGACATCGCCGCCAAGGGCATCCACCTGGTCATCGACACCCTCGGCCTGGTGCCCGACGCCAAGACGCGGGCCCAGCTGACCTGCATCGCCGAGGCCACCGGCGGTACGTACACCTCGGTGCAGCACAAGGCGGAACTCTCCAGCAGAGTGCGCCAACTCGTCGACCGGGCCGCGGACCCGGTCGTCAACCCGGTCGCGACCGAGGGCGCCAAGCAGTGCGAGGGCGCCCCGCAGCTGAAAGCCGGCCTCTACAGCGACCGCGAGACCTTCGGCGAGCACCGCTGGTACCGGGTGGACGTCCTCCCGGGCCAGGAACTGCGCGCCTCGGTCAGCATCGGCGCCGACCGGGCCGTCAACAAGGACTACGGAGTCCTGCTGCGCGCCACGACCGTCCACGGGCGCGAGATCGTACGAGGCTCGGAGGCCGGCGACGGGCGCACCGACGTCCTCTCGACCGGCCTGCGGTACCCGAAGGCCGAGATCGACGACGAGGACGCGGACGGAGACGCGAAGCCCGCGGCGGAGACCGTCTGCATCCAGGTCAGCAACTCCTTCTCCGCTCCCGCGTCCGTCAAGACCACCCCGGGCATGCCCGTCGAGCTGACCATCGACCTGGTGGACGGACCCGACGGGGCCTCCGACGTGGCCGCGTTCGGCCTCGGCCGCGGCTGGTGGCTGCTGGCCGTGCTGGCCCTCGCCGGACTGCTGGCCGGTCTGGTGTGGGGCTGGATCTCGCGCTGGCGCATCTCCGTCTGGAGGACCAACTGATGCGTACCGTACGCACACTGACCGCCGCCCTGCTCGCCGGAACCGCCGCCCTCGCGGTGGCGGGTACGGCCGTGGGCACGGCGGTCGCGGACACGCCCTCGGCGAGCCCCACCGCCACCCCGGCCAAGGGCACGGCCGAGTCCGCCCCCACCGAGGCTGGCACCAGCTTCCGTACCGCCGCGGCGTTCCGGCCGGGCCAGAAGGCCACGGCCGGCGCGTCCACCGGCGACTACCTCTACTGGGTGCTGCCGCTCGACGCGCAGCAGCGCGCCACGGTGAAGGCCGCGGTCACGCTCCCCGAAGCGGCGACCCGGCACGGTGCCTCGACCTGGCAGCTCGACGTGTACGACGGACTGCGGCGCCGGCAGGCGTGCACGTACGGCACGCAGAACGCGACCGCGGCGAAGGAAGCCGCCACCGTCGAACTGTCCTGCACCCTGCGCACCGTCCGGTCCGGCGCCGAGCCGTGGGCCAACGACCCGCTGCCGGGCAGCTATTACGTCCGCCTGACGGTCGTGGGCCTGCCGGAGGAGGACCTGGGCCTGCCGGTGCGCGCGGCGGTCGAGGCCGACGTGAAGGAGACCGGTGGCGTCCACGCGGTGGACGGCGCCCTCTCCACGCCCCTGGTCGCCGGCACCGTGACCGCGTCCCTGCGCGAGCCGGAGGACGGCTGGTCGGGCGGTTGGTGGTCGGACCGCTGGATCTGGACCGCGATGGGCGGGCTGCTCGCAGCCGCCGCGGGCATCTTCGGATACTCCCTGACGCGCGGCTCGGGCCGTCCGTCGCGGGTGCCGCACGGTGCCTGACCCGCTTCGGCAGGCCTGAGGGGTACCGAACGGCGGAGGCGGGGGCGGGCCGGGGGGCCCCGGAGCGGCCCCGGGCGGGGCGGGGGCGCCCCCCGCGCCGGGGTTGGGGGGCCCCCCCCAACCCCGCGCCGGTGCGCCCGCCGGGGGGCCCGCCCGCGCCCCCCGGCGGGGGGCGGCGGGGGGGGGCGGGGGGGGGGCCCGCGGGGGGCCCCCCCCGGGGCGGCCGGGGGGGGGGCCCCCCCGGGGGGGGGGGGGGCGCGCCGGGGGCCCCCCCCCCGCCTCCGTTCCGGCCGGCCGTTCTAGCCGAGGCGGGTCATGCGGGTGCCGAACGAGGGCTCGGCCATGTCCGTCTGGACCGCCACCGGCACGCTCTTGGCCCCCTCGCCCTCACCGACGGTCAGTACGGCGACCTCGGTGCCGGCCTTTGCGGAGTGCGGCAGCGGGGAAGGGCCGGCGACGAGCGACAGCTTCAGCTGCTGGCCCGGTACCCCGATCACGTTCAGGTCCTTGGTGGCCACGAGCGGCATCCGGCCGCCGAGCCCGTCGTCCAGGTACCCCACCGGCTGGCCCTTGCGGATGACCGGCGTCGACGCCAGGGCCCCCCGTACCGCCTTGATGATCTTCTTGCTGTTCTCCTGCACCAGAGCCAGGCTCTTCTCGGCGTTCAGGTCCGGGCCGTCCACACGCTGGTCCATCAGCGTGCCGAGGATCAGATGGTCCTTGTCGCCGACCGACTTGTACGCCGCCCACATCAGGGTCCCGCCGGCGGGCGTGCTGGAGCCGGTCTTGATGCCCACGACGCTCAGGCTGCGGTCCGTGAGCAGGACGTTGTTGTTGGTGAGCTTCTGGGGCAGCCCGTTGATGGCCGCGCTGGGCAGGACGACGATCGAGCGGAACGTCTCGTCCTTCATGACGGCCTCGGCGAGCTTGAGCTGGTCCGTGGCGGTGCTGACGGTGCCCGCGTCCAGACCGCTCGGGTCCGTGTACGTGGTGCTGTTCATCCCGAGCTCCTTGGCCGCGGCGTTCATCTTCTCGACGAACGCGGCCTCCGAGTCGGTGCCGGTGTCCCAGCGGGCCAGCAGCCGGGCCACGTTGTTGCCCGAGGGGATCATCAGCATCTTGAGCATGTCCTGCTGGCTGAACTTCTGGCCGACGGTGAGCCCCGAGATCCGGGACTCGTTCTCGGAGGTGCCGTCCGCCACGGTCTTCTCGTCGACCGTGATCTCGGGGCCGGGGTCGCTCTTGCGCAGCGGGTGGCCCTTGAGGATCACGTAGGCCGTCATCACCTTGGCGACGCTGGCGGTCGGGACGGGCTTCTGCTCGCCGAAGGTGCCGAGGTCGCCGGAGCCGACGACGCGAACGGCCCCCTGGCCCTTGCCGGGCCAGGGCAGGGAGAACTGCCCGTCGACGGTGAGGCCGGTTTCGGCGGCGACCATCTGCGGGGCGGGCAGGGGGCGCAGCATCTGGGCGGCGACGTACGCGCCGGCGAGGACCAGCAGGATGGGCGTCCACACCTTGACGCGGCGCAGGGCGGTCCGGCGGGGGGTCTCCGGCGTGGGAGGGGTGTTGGTGAGCTCGGCGAGCAGATCGAGCGCGGGCAGCGGCCGCGGGGGTGCCTCCGGCGGCCGGGGCTGGACCCGCGCCGCCGGCTTCGCCTCCGGCGCGGCGGGCGGGGGGACGTCGAGGTCCTTGAGCGCCACGAACTCGCTCGTCCGCTCGGCGTCCGCGTCCGCCCGCGCCCAGGCGGGCACCCTCGGAGAGCCGCCCGACGCGACCCGCCGCGGCCTGGGCACGGCGATGACCTGCGTAGCCTCCGCCCCGGCCCCACCCGCGGCCCCACCGCCGTCGACCTCCGTTCCGGCCCCAGCCTGAGCCTCTACCCCGCCTTCGGCATCGCCCTCGGCTGCGGCCGCGGCGTCGGACTCAGGCTCAGCCCCGGATCCGGTGTCGGCCCCGGCCCCGTGGGCCGAGGGTGCGGCCTTGGTTGCGGCTTCGCCGGCAGCATCGGCTTCCGGTTCGGCCTCGGCCTGGGCCTCCGCCCCGCCTTCGGTATCGCCCTTGGCTGTGGCGGGGGTTCCGGTCCCACCTGCGGCTCCACCGGCAGCGTCGGCTTCCGTTTCGGCCCGGGCCTGAGCCTCCGCCCCGCCCGTGGCGTCGCCCTCGGCGCCGGCCAGGGCCGCGGCTGCGGCCGCGGACTCAGGATCAACCCCGGCCACGGTCCCGGTCCCGTGGGCCGAGGGTGCCGCCTGGGTTGCGGCTTCGCCTGCAGCGTCGGCCTCCGGTTCGGCCTCGGCCTGGGCCTCCGCCCCGCCTTCGGCATCGCCCTCGGCCGGGGTCCCGGTCCCGGCCACGGTCCCGGTCCCGGCCACGGTCCCGGTCCCGGCCACGGTCCCGGTCCCGGCCACGGTCCCGGTCCCGGCCACGGTCCCGGCCACGGGGGCCGAGGGCGCCGTCTGGGTTGCGGCTTCGCCTGCAGCGTCGACCTCCGGTTCGGCCTCGGCCTGGCGCCCCACCTCGCCTTCGGCGTCGCCCTCGGATGCGGCCGGGGTTCCGGTCCCGGCTGCGGTTTCGGCGTCAGGCTCAGCCCCAACTCCGGTGTCGGCTCCAGCCACGTGGGCCGAGGGTGCGGCCTGGGTTGCGGCTGCGCCGGCAGCGTCGACCTCCGGTTCGGCCTCGGCCTGGCGCTCCACCCCGCCTTCGGCATCGGCCAGGGCCTTCGCTGCGGCGGGGGTTCGGGTCCCAGCCGTGGTTTCGGCCTCGGGCTCAGCCCCGGCCGCGGGTTCGAGGACCTCGGCGTCGGCCTCGGGTTCCGCCTGCGCCCCGGGCTCAGCCGCGGCCTTGCCCTCGGGTGCGGCCTCGGCTTCAGGCTCCGCCCCGGCTTCGGCGTCGACCTCGACCTCGGCCTCGGGCTCCGATTCGGCCTCGGCGTTGGTCTGAGGCTCAACTTGAGCTTCAGCTTCGGCCTTGGTGTCGGCCTCGGGTTTCGTCGGGGTCGCGGGCCCGGTTGCGGCCTCGCCCGCAGCCCCGACCTCGGCCCCGGCTTCGGCGGCTTCGCCATCGGCGTCGGCCTGGGGCGTGGCCTCGGCTTTGGCCCCGGCCCCGGTCTTCGCCTCGTCGCTGCCCCTGCTGTCGGGGGCGACAACGGGCTCCGTCTCCGGGACGGTGGTCCCCTGTTCGATCTCCGGGTCGTCCGAGGAACCGCCCGCCACCGTTACCGCCTTCATCCCAGCCCCGCCTTGCTGCTCACACCGTTCCGATACTGTGCGGCGGGGCCCCGAGGAGCCCCGCCGCACTGCTAGATGTCGGTCGCGACCCCGCTCGTTCCGTGTGCTTGATCCTGTGACAGTTCGGTCACATTCGATTGAGTACGCCTACTCATGACCGTGGCTCCCCGCCCGTCGACCATGGACCGCACCACCACCGCCGCACTCGAACGGGGCCGTCCATGCTCAGCCGAATCGCCGCCGCCCTCGTCCCCGCCTTCGGGAGGCTGACCGTCACCGCCGACCCGGGCGCGCGGCCCGCCGCGCCCAGCATCCTCGTTGCCAACCACACCTCCCTCGCCGATCCGGCCGTCGTGGTCGCCGCGCTGCGCCGGTACGGGATCGAGCCGGTCATCCTGGCCACCGGCGGCCTGTGGCGCGTACCCCTGCTCGGCTCCGCGCTCCGGCGCGAGGGGCACATCGCCGTCCACCGCGGCACCGCCCGCGCCGCCGACTCCCTGGACGCCGCCGCCGTCGCCCTCGCCTCGGGCCGCAGCGTGCTGCTCTACGGCGAAGGCGGCCTGCCGTCGCGCCGCGACGCGGGGGAGGCGGCCCCGGGCCCCTTCCGCAGCGGCCTGGCCCGGCTCGCCGCCGCGACGGGGGCTCCCGTCGTACCCGTCGGCCAGGCGGGATCCCGCCGCCTGTGCTCCGGCAGCAGCGCCAAGCAGCTCGCGGGAGTGGTCACCGCCCCGCTGCGCAGGCCCTGCCTGCACGTGCACATCGGCTCGCCGCTGCACCTCCCCGACCGGGTGCCGGAGGCGACGGACCGGGCCCGACGGGCCGTCACGGCCGCCTGGCGGACCGCCGCGCTCGCAGCCGGGGAGGCGTGCTCGGGAGCTTCGTCCTAGCGGGTGGTGGAGTGTCCGAGGACGGCATGGGCGGCGGCCTGCCGGTCGGCGTCCGTGTCGATGAAGGACACCACCACCGGGCTGCTGCCCGTCGGCCCGCCGGAGGTCGCACGCAGCCGGTAGCGCTCGACGCGCACGGCCTCGCGGGCGAGCGGGCCGCCGCCCGCGAACAGGGACAGCGGCTTGACGTCGTTGGCGACGCGGAACTCGGCCGGGCGCCACGCGCCCGAGGCCTGGTCGAAACGTTCCAGCAGGAAACCCGGCCCGCTGCCCGGCTGGTCGCCGGGTTCGCCGACCAGGGACTCCATCTGGAAGGCGACCAGCAGATGCCGGTACTCGGCGGTGTTCCCGTTCCGCAGGGTCACGGTGAACTCCTGCGCGGCGCCCCCGCGTACGAGGGCGAGCCGGCCGCCCCGGGTGTCGACCGCGACGGTCAGCCGGGTCGGCGCCGGGGGCGGCGTCGCCGCCCGGGTCGTGGGCGCGGCCGGTGACGTGGAGGAAGCGGAAGGAGAGGCCGGAACGGACGCGGAGGCAGAAGCCGAGGCGGAGTCGGCGGCCGCCGACTCCGACGCGGAGGCGGACGCCGGCACCTGGGCGGAGGCCGGGACCGAGGCCGCCGCCGGGCCCTCGGCACCCTTGTCCCCGCACCCGGTGGAACCCGCCAGCAGGACGGCGGCGACGGCCGCGGCGGACAGGCCCCTGCGGGGGCCTCGGGTAGCGGGCATGAGATCGGTTTCCCCCAGGGTCGGTCGGCCGGGGTCGGCCGGCTTCCGCAGGAACCTAGCAATCACCTGACCGGCCGACGAGCCCGATCGGGCCTCGGGGCGGCGACGGTTCGGTCACGGAAACCCGGCCGGCGGTGACCAGGTCGTCGACGGGACACGGCCGTCTCGCGCGGTACCGGCCCACGTGTCGAAATGGGAAGGACAGCTCCGACGTCCCATGCGAGAGGCTCCCGGTCCAGGAGCCCGTGAGCAGAACACGTAGAACACAAGGAGTGGCACCCCATGAAGTACATGCTGATGGTCCTCGGGAAGCAGGCCGACTACGACGCCATGTTCGGCAAGGCGGACAGCGGCGGCCCGGCATGGTCCGAGACGGAGCTGAAGGCGATGTACGACCACATGGGCGCCCTGAACGCCGAGCTCGTCGAGTCGGGCGAGTGGGTCGACGGACAGGGACTCACCGAACCCCGCCAGGCCCGCCTGGTGACCGTGGGCGCCGACGGTGCCCCCGTGATCTCCGACGGACCGTACGGAGAGGCCAAGGAGGTGCTCGCCGGCTACTGGATCGTCGACGTCCCCGACTTCGCCCGGGCCGCGGAGATCGCCGCCCGCGCCTACGCCTGCCCGGCCCCCGAGGGCGCGCCGAACTACCCGGTCGTGGTCCAACCCGTCGACACCGCCTCGGGAACCGAGATGTGAAGACGGCCCCCACCCCCGCGGACGAGGACCTGCTGCGCCGGCTGGCGCCGCAGGTCCTCGGCGCGCTCGTCCGCCGCTACGGCAGCTTCGACACCGCCGAGGACGCCGTACAGGAGGCCCTGCTCGCCGCCGCACGGCAGTGGCCCCGCGAAGGCCGCCCGGACAACCCGCGCGGCTGGCTGATCCGCGTCGCCTCCCGCCGCCTCACGGACCAGCTGCGCAGCGAGGACGCGCGCAGGCGCCGCGAGGAGACCGCCGCCGCGCTGACCCCGCGTGACGCGTTCGTGGAGCCGCCACCGGGGGAGCGCGCCCCGGCCGAGGACGACACCCTCGCCCTGCTCTTCCTCTGCTGCCACGCGGAGCTGTCCCCCGAAGCCCGGATCGCCCTCACCCTGCGCGCCGTCGGCGGCCTCACCACCGCCGAGATCGCCCGCGCCTTCCTGGTGCCCGAGGCCACGATGGGACAGCGGATCAGCCGGGCGAAACGGCGCATCAGGGCCGCGGAGGCACCGTTCGGCCTCCCACACGACGGGCAGGACCGAGGGCGGGACCGGGGGCGGGACCTCGACCCGGACCACGCCGAACGGCTCGCCGACGTGCTCCACGTGCTCTACCTGATCTTCAACGAGGGCTACACCGCCACCTCGGGCCGCGATCTGCAGCGCGCCGACCTCGCCGCCGAGGCGATCCGCCTCACGCGCGCCGTCCACGCGCAGCTGCCGGACGACGGCGAGGTGGCCGGCCTGCTCGCCCTCATGCTCCTCACCGACGCCCGCCGCGCCGCCCGTACCGAGCCCGACGGCAGCCTGGTCCCCCTCGCCGAGCAGGACCGCTCCCGCTGGGACCGCGCCGCCATCACCGAGGGGGTCGCCCTGGTCAGCGACGCCCTCACCCGCACCCCGCTCGGGCCGTACCAGCTGCGCGCCGCGATCGCGGCCGTCCACGACGAGGCGGCGAGCGACGCGGACACCGACTGGGCGGAGATCCTCGCCCTGTACGAGGTGCTGATGCGGCTCGTCCCCGGTCCCGTGGAACGCCTGGGCCACGCCGTCGCGGTGGCCATGGTGCACGGGCCGCGGCAGGCCCTCGACCTGCTCGCGGCGCTGGACGCGGACGAGCGCCTCGCGGGCCACCACCGCCTCGAAGCCGTACGGGCCCACCTGCTGGAGATGGCGGGCGACCGGACGGCGGCGCGCGCCGCCTACGCGAAGGCCGCCGGACTCACCCTCAGCCTCCCGGAGCGCCGCTACCTCCAGTCCCGGGCCGCCAGGATCGCCGAATGAGCGGGGCGTCCGCATTGCGGACATGGTCCACGGCTGTCACACCCCCCGATTACTCTTGATCACGTGAGCCCGACCCCTGACGACCACTCCACGGCCGAACGTTCCCTCGCCGAGATCAACGCCGACATCCGCTGCCTCTTCGCCCGCGCCGAGGGCCGCCTCTCCGACGCGGAGCGGATCCGGCACGCCGCCCTGCTGCAGGAGTGGGCCGCGGCCATAAGGGCCTCGGTGGTTCCGGCCGCGTAGCGACCGTGGGCCGGCGGTGACCGCGGCCGCGTCCGCCCCTGCGCGCCGGACCGATGCGCGCCGGACCGATGCGTGTCGGACCGATGATTCATCGCCCCGGCGGCAGTCTTCCCTACGAGCATCCGCACGTACGAGAAGGTGGACCATGAGCGTGAGCGACCTGCGCAGTCTCCTGGAGGCCCACGTCGCCGACGGATCACTGCCCGGCGCCGTGGGCCTGGTGGCCCGCGGAGAAGACGTCGAGTGCGCGGCCGTCGGCTCCCTCGACACCTCCGGCACCGCCCCCATGGCCCGCGACTCCCTCTTCCGGATCGCCTCGATCACCAAGCCGGTCACCGCCGCGGCGACCATGATGCTGATCGAGGAGGGGCCGCTCGGCCTCGACGCCCCGGTGGCCCGCTGGCTGCCGGAGCTCGCCGCGCCGATGGTCGTCCGTACCCCGTCCTCACCCGTCGACGACGTGGTTCCCGCCGACCGCCCGGTCACCGTCGCCGACCTCCTCACCTTCCGCGCCGGCTACGGCTTTCCCGCCGACTTCTCGCTGCCCGCCGTGGCCCCGCTGTTCAGTGAGCTCAAGCAGGGGCCGCCGCACCCCGGACAGGTCGCGGCGCCGGACGAGTGGACGGCGATCCTGGCGCGCATCCCGCTCCTGCACCAGCCGGGAGAGGCGTGGCTTTACCACACCTGCTCCGACATCCTCGGGGTGCTCGTCGCCCGCGCGAGCGGACAGCCCTTCGACGAGTTCCTGGCCGAGCGGGTCTTCGCGCCGCTGGGGATGCGCGACACCGCCTTCGCCGTGCCGCGGGAGCAGCGCCACCGGTTCACCAGCTCCTACCGGGCCGGCCCCGACGGCGGAGCCCCGGAGCTGGTCGACGCGCCCGACGGCCAGTGGAGCAGCCCGCCCGCGTTCCCGTCCGGCGGCGGCGGGCTGGTCTCCACCGTCGACGACGTGCACGCCTTCGGCCGGATGCTGCTCGCGGAGGGCGCGTACGAGGGCGGGCGGCTGCTCCGGCCGGAGTCCGTACGGCAGATGACCACCGATCACCTCACCGCGCGCCAGCGCGAGGAAGCCACCCTGTTCCTGGAGGGCCAGGGCTGGGGATTCGGCGGCTCGGTCGACGTGACCCACCGCGACCCGTGGAACGTCCCGGGCCGGTACGGCTGGATCGGCGGCACCGGCACCGCCGCCCACGTGGTCCCCGCCACCGGGACGGTTACCGTCCTCCTGACCCAGCGGGAACTGACCGGCCCCACCCCGCCGCAGGTGATGCGGGACTTCTGGACCTATGCCGCCACCCGGCGCTGAGCGGCCCACTCCCGTCGGCTACGCCCCTCCACGGCTCCCGCCGCCGTCCCCCTCCTCCTCGGCGGTGGCGGCCGCGGCCGCGCGCTCCCGCAGCCGGAGCTTGTCCGGCTTGCCCCGCGCGGTCAGCGGGATCGTCCGCTCCCAGAACACCGCGGTCGGCCGGTGCGCCCGGGACAGTTCGTTCTCGACCAGGTCACAGGCCTCGGCGGCCGCCTCCGCCCCGGCGGAGAACCCGGTCGCCGGTACCAGGAAGGCACACACCTCCTCGCCGGTGAGCTCGCTGTGCCGGCCCACCACCACGGCCTGTGCCACGGCGGGATGGCGGGCGAGCGCCGCCTCGACCGGCACGCAGTACACGTTGTCCCCGTCGACCATCACCACGTCCATGACCCGGTCGTCGAGGTACAGATACCCGTCCTCGCCGAAGTGTCCGAGGTCCCCCGTCCGCAGCCATCCGTCCCGCAGCACCCCGGCCGTCAGCCCGGGCCGGCCCCAGTACCCGGCCATCATCGCCGCCGACCGCATCCACACCTCGCCGGTGTCACCGGCCGCCCGCGCCGCGCCCCGCTCGTCCCGCACCTCGACCTCCACCCCCGGGACCGGCCGTCCGACCGACGCGAGCAGCTCGGGCCGCCCGGCCACCGCGGCCTCGTGGTCGGCGGGGGAGAGGCGGCAGATCACCGCCGCCTCGTTCGTGCCGTACCCCTGCTGCCACCGGCCGCCCCAGCGGGTCACCGCCTCCCGCAGCCGCTCGGGGTGGACGGGCGAATCGCCGTACGAGACGCTCTCCAGCCCGGGCATCCCGGGGGCCGTCGCCGGGTCGGCCAGCAGCCGGTACAGCATCGAGGTCGTCAGGTACGTGGACACCGGCCCCAGCCGCAGGCAGGCGGCCGCGAACTCCCGGGTCCCGAAGGGGTCGAGGATCTCCACCCGCCCCCCGGCCCGCAGCTGCTCCAGGCAGCGCCCACCCGACCGCTGCGCGAGCGAGGTGACCGACAGGTACACCGACTCCGCCCAGCCCTCCGCGTGTACGGCGTTCCGCGCGGCCATCGCGCCGAAGGTGGAGGCCACCCCCTTGGGCAGCCCCGTGGTCCCGCCGGTGTACGTCACCCGCGCCACGTCGTCCTCCCGCGCCCGTACGGGCACCGCCGCCGCCTCGCGCCGGGCGGCCCGTCGGAGCAGCTCGTCCAGGGCGAGGCGCGGAGCCCCGGTGCCGGGCACCGCGACGTCGTGCACCACCAGGTCCGGCCGGCAGTCCCGCAGGATGAAGTCCAGCCCGTACAGGGCCGGTCCGGCGAGCACCTGGGTCAGCCGCGCCGCCAGCAGGTGCGCGGCGATCCGTACCAGCAGCACCTCCGGCCGGTTCGTGCCCGCCACACAGGCCAGCCCCGAACCGCGCCCGATCCCCTCCTCGGAGAGCACCGCGGACACCCGGCAGGCACCGTCCAGTACTTCCTGGAACTCCAGGACGACCGGGCCGGTCCCGAGCGCGGGACGCCCCGCGTACCGCTCCAACGCCCCGACCAGCTCCGTGACATATCGTGCGGCCACCACGCGCCGACCCGCCTCCCGTGCCCGCTCCACAGCGCCCGGGGCCAACGGCATCATGGACGGCATGACGACCGAATCCCGTGCTCGTTCATTCAGCGCCGCGGCCGCGCGCTACGCAGACCATCGCCCCTCCTATCCGCCCGCGCTCTTCGACACGCTGGCGGAGCTGGCCGGCTTTCCGCTGGCCGGCGCCCGGGTCGCCGACGTCGGGGCGGGTACCGGGATCGCCACCGCCCTGCTGGAGGCGCGCGGCGCCCGTGTGATCGGGGTGGAGCCCGGCGAGGGCATGGCCGCCGAGTTCCGGCGCCGCAACCCCCGGACGCCGCTCGTCCGCGCGGACGGCAACCGGCTGCCCCTGGCCTCCGGTTGCCTGGACCTGCTCACGTACGCACAGTCCTGGCACTGGACCGACCCGGCCCGTTCCGGCCCCGAGGCGCTGCGCGTGCTGCGCCCCGGCGGGGCGCTGGCGGTCTGGCAGAACGACCCGGACGTCACGGTCGGTTGGATCGCGGATCAGCAGGCGCGCCTCGAAGAGCGGTTCGGCCCGGGCTGGTACATCAACGAGCGCGCCCGCTCGCAGGAGGGGCTGCGCTTCACCGTCCGCCGCCTGGCGTGGTCGCGCCGCGTCCCCGTCGACACCCACCTGGCCAAGCTGTCCACGCACTCCCTCTTCCTCGTCGGCGAGCCCGGCACGGACGCCTTCCTCGCCGACGAACGCGCCCTCCTCATGCGGCGCTTCCCGGAGGGCCGGGTGGAGGAGCACTACGTCGTCGAGCTGAGTCTGGCCGTACGCGGCCCCGAGGTGCCGGAGCGGCCGATCGGGTGAACCGGCGGAACCTGTCGCCGGCCGGTGCGTTGATCAAGGCGCTCATCCACCATGCACTCGTGCGACATAAGGACCCATTGATGCTGAAGAAGATTCTGGCCACCGCCGCCGCCACCGCGTCCATCGTCGGCGTGGGCGCCGCCCTGGCCGCCCCGGCCATGGCCATCGGCAACGACCAGGGGGTCACCACGGTCAACGGCAACGGTTCCCAGCAGATCTACGGCAACCAGAAGACCCACGGCGACCTGAGCCCGCAGCTCGGCCTGGTCCAGGGCACCCTGAACAAGCCCTGCATCGGCCTGCCGGCGAAGCTCAACCTGCAGAACGTCCTTGCCGCCGGCCAGCTCGGCATCCAGGACGTCAACGTCCTGTCGAACCCGCAGAACCAGCAGTGCACCGAGAACTCCACCCAGGCCAAGGGCGACGAGCCGCTCTCGCACATCCTGAG
This sequence comes from Streptomyces sp. NPDC090045, assembly GCF_044747975.1. Lineage (NCBI taxonomy): Bacteria > Bacillati > Actinomycetota > Actinomycetes > Kitasatosporales > Streptomycetaceae > Streptomyces > Streptomyces sp. NPDC090045. The sequence continues at coordinate 200,901 of NZ_JBIVFA010000015.1, read as the reverse complement.
CAACATCCCGGTCCTGTCGGGCAACATCTCGTCGGGCAGCTGACGCCGTCCCCTTGTACGAGCCGGGGCCTCCGACGCCTGCGCGAGTGCCCACGGGGCCCCGGCTTGTTCCACCCGGATCCGCGGATCCACCCCAGAACCGGCGCGCGCCGGCCCGACGGCCGTCACCGTGGGCACCGAACCTCACCTCGAAGAGCCTCCCGCCCGACCGGGCGAGAGGCTCTTCGGCGTACGTCAGAAGGGCTTCGTGGGAAGGTACTTCCCGTCCAGGGTGATGACGGCACGCTCGCCGCCCTCGGGGTCGGCGACCTTCTTCACGTCCAGCCTGAAGTTGATCGCGCTGATGATCCCGTCGCCGAACTGCTCGTGGACCAGGGCCTTCAGGGTGGTCCCGTACACGTGGAGCATCTCGTGGAAGCGGTAGATCGTCGGATCGGTGGGGACACCACCGGTCACCGGGCCGCGGGTCGGGATCGTCTGCAGGAGCAGCGCCGCGTCCCCGTCGAGGCCGAGCAGCCCGGCCACCGCGTGCGCCGCGGGCTCGGGGAGGGGGTGCTGGCCGAGCAGGGCGGCGGTGACGAAGGCGACAGACAGGCCGGCGGCGTCGGCGAGTTGCTGCCAGGTGAGGTCCTTGCGGGTCTTGGCATCGACGACGGCGACGGCCAGGGCCTGGCGGGCGGTGGGGTCGAACTGGGCGTGCGGCATGGCGGGACGTCCTTCGGGGGTGAGGGGGTTCAGAGGGAGGCGGGGGTTCGGGGGAGGGGTTTCAGGCGGTTCGCGGGGTGAGCGCCGCCGTGCGGTCGGCGAGGGGGCCGACCTCCGCGACGTCGCCGGAGCGGATGTCGTACACCCACCCGCGCAGGGTGAGGGTGCCCGCGGCCCGGGCCCGGGCGACCGAGGGATGGGTGGCGAGGTTCGCGAGCTGGGCGCGTACGTTCTCGTGGACCAGGGCGGACACCCGGTCCGGGCCCGCGCCCGCCGTCCGGGCCACCGAGGCGTCCGCGTGCCGCAGCCAGCCGGCGACGGAAGGGGCGGCGCCCAGGTCCGTGCCCTCGGCCAGGGCCGTCATCGCCCCGCAGGCGGAGTGCCCGCACACGACGACGGTGGTGACACCGAGGACGGCGACGGCGTACTCGATGCTGGCCGTCACCCCGTCCGGGCCCGGGGCGTAGGCGGGCACGAGGTTCCCGGCGGTGCGGACGACGAACAGCTCGCCCGGCTCGCTCTGGGTGAGGAGCTCCGGCACCACGCGGGCGTCGGAGCAGCCGATGAAGAGGGTCGCGGGCCGGTGCGTACCGGCCAGCTCGGCGAAGAGCTCCGCCTTCGCCGGAAACACCTCGCGCCGGAAGCGTGCGACGCCGTCCGAGAGGTCCTGCACGGTCACTCCCTTCGATGGGGGTGGGCCCCGGGGGGCTTGACGTGTTCCACCATGCATGACCTGCATCTATTGTGTCCAAGACGCAATATCCATGCCTGCCATCGATGACATCTATAGTTGTCCGCATGGCTCTCGAACTGCGTCACCTGCGCTATCTGATCGCCGTCGCCGAACACGGCAGCTTCACCCGCGCCGCCGAGGAGCTGCGGATCTCCCAGCCAACCCTGTCCCAGCAGGTGAAACAGCTCGAACGCACCGTGGGCGCCCAGCTGTTGGACCGCACCGGCCGCGCCGTACGGCTCACCGACGCCGGCGCTACGTACGTCCACCACGCGCGCGCCGCCCTGCGGGACCTCGCGGCCGCCGAGCGGGCCCTGATGGACCTCGCCGACCTCACCCGCGGCCACCTGCGCCTCGCGCTGACCCCCACCTTCACCGCGTACCTCGTGGGCCCGCTCGTCGCCGCACTCCACACCGCCCACCCCGGGATCACCCTGGAGCTCCGGGAGATGCCGCAGGACCGCATCGAAGCCGGCCTGCTCGCCGACGACCACGACCTCGGCCTCGCCTTCGAGGGGCCGCACCTGCCGGGCATCGAGGCGACCCCGCTGTTCACGGAGACCCTCGCCCTGGTCGCCGCTGCCGATGCGGATCCCGAGCCCCTCCCCGTACGCGAGCTGGCGGCGCGCCGACTGGCACTGCTCAGCGGGGACTTCGCCACCCGCGGACACGTCGACGCCTACCTCGCCGCCCACGGCGTGCGGCCGCCCATCGCGGTCGAGGCGAACTCCGTCCAGGCCCTGACCGAAATCGTCCGGCGCACCTCACTGGCGACCGTGCTGCCCGCCGCGGTCACCGACGACCACCCGTACCTGCGCCCCGTCCCGCTGGACCCCGCCCTCCCGTCCCGCACGGTCACCCTGCTGCGCCGCGAGAACGCCTACGAGAGCGCCGCGTCCCGGGCCTTCACCGCACTCGCCGCCCGCCTGGTCCGCGAACGCGGGTACCGCCCCCCGCTGCGCGCGCACGCGCAACGGGGGGCGGCCGGGGCGGATCACTTGCCGGGGCACTGCTTCCAGGCGAGGTGATAGATGGTGTTGATGCTGCCGTCGGTGGAGTCCATCGTCATGTAGCTGGTGGACGAGGGGGACGAGGTGCCTCTGGAGACGCGCAGTTCGGTGTTGATGTTGAAGTTGCGCTGCACGCCGCACGGCGCCCACACCAGCTGGGCCCAGTCGGTCACGTCGGTGGCCTGCCAGTTGTCCTCCTGCGGCCCGCTGAAGTTGTGGGTGCGCGCGGCGGTGTCCGGCGAGCCCTGGAAGTAGTACGAGGCCTTCTCGGTGGCCTTCGCGCCCGGCGCGAGCGAGGCGTAGCCGCGGTAGTCGGCGCTGGCGACCGCGTAGGTGAAGCCGTGGGGCACGTGCACGATCAGGCTGAGCTGGCAGTTCTTGCGCGCCGCGGTGGGCGGTGCGCCACCGCCGACCTGGGCGAGGTACTGGCTGTAGGTCACGGTGAACGCGGTGTTGTCCTGGGACACCGCGACCTCCGCGGTGTCCTTGGGACACCCGGATCCGTTGACGGTCGCGACCTCGATCACGATGCGGTCGGGCGGCGGGTCCACGATGGCGGACGGGGTGGCGTGCGTGGGGACGGTGGCCGTGAGCAGGGCGCCGATCGCGCCGCTCACGAGGAATGCACCGGACATGGTTCTCCAATCCACTGCTTCGGTACCGGACGGCGCGCAGGCGGGTGTGCCCGCGTGCCGGAAGGTGGGGGGTGCGGCCGGCCAGAGCGGGGCCGGGTCGTCACAGACCGGTGTGCAGGGTGGAACGGGGCATGCCCGGGAAGGGGAATCTAGGCATGTCCCTGACAATTCCCGATCGGTGAAGACCGGGTGCCCGAATCGTAGGAACCCCGGGCCGGCCGGACCAGGGCGATCTCCGGCCAATCGCACGCGCCGGCCCGGACCGGCCGGATCCCGACGACGGGCCGGAGACCGAAGAGCGGAATCAGGCCGCGGCCGGACGGGCGAGGGCTTCCACGCGGGACAGGAACTCGGTCGGGTGGAACGGCTTCGCGAGGCAGTCGCTCACCCCGGCCTCCAGCGCGCGGACCGTGCACTCCGGGTCCGCGGGCGGCAGTGCCAGGATCGGCACGCGCCCGTGGTCGGGGTGCCGGCGGATCTCCTCGAACAGGGCCACCTCGTCCAGACCCGGACCGGTGCGCTCGCAGATCACCAGGGCGATCGGGCCGGCGCTGCCCAGCAGGGCGACGGTGTCCACCCCGCTCCCGCCGTCGACCACGGCGAACCCCCGGCCGGCGAGGAGGCGCTCCAGCAGGTCCCGGAGGGTGCGGTCCTTCGCCACAAGGAGGATCTTGCTCGGGGAATCGCCGCTCATGGTGTTGCCTCTTCGTTCGCTTCAGGGGGTCCTGGAGAGCGTACGAGGTGGGGCGTGTGAGCGCCCGCTCCGGGGCACCTGATCAGGTAGCTTCGAGCCATGACCACTGAGCCGCAGAGCTTCCAGATCCTGCTGGTGCCCGAGCACATCGAGAACCTGCGCGGGGCCTCCGCCGCCGACAGGGCCCTGCGCGTGGCCACGGTCGAGGCGACCGGTGAGACCGGCTCCTCCGGGTACCCCCACTACCGGGGCGAGGGCATGGAGGCCGACATCGACCCGCGTTCCCGCACGATCGAGGCGCTGCTCGTCGACGGCGCGGAGCTGGACCTCGGCCTGACCGCGATGATCGCCCCCGAGCGGGGCGGGAGCGGCACCTCCAAGTGACGGCGGGCCGCCCGGTTCGGCCGTGCACGGAACGGCTGCCGGCCGACCTCCCCGCAACCCTCCCGGATACCGGCTGACGCCGTAGAAGGGAAGAGGTGCAATCCGGTTGTCCCGGTCTTCTCGATGTTGGCCGGGAGCGGGCCAGCGCCGAGGGGCCCCGCGGCGTAGCGTTTTTCACTCAGGGAAGACGCCGGAGCCGCATCGAGGAGACCGAGATGACCAAGTCCGTTCCCCAGAAGACGAGTTCACGTTCGGCCGTGCAGGAGGTCCTGGACCGGGCCGTGAGCGAGAGCGGCCTCCCCGGCATGGTCGCCGAGGTGCAGGACGGAGCGGGCCGCTGGTTCGGGGCGGCGGGGGTGGCGGACACGGCGACGGGGCGCGCGCGGCTGCCGCAGGAGCAGTTCCGCATCGGCAGCGCCACCAAGACGTTCACGGCCACCCTCCTCCTCCAGCTGGCGGCCGAGCGCAGGCTCGGCCTGGACGACACCGTCGAGCAGTGGCTGCCGGGCCTGGTCCGGGGCAACGGCAACGACGGCGGCGCGGTCACCCTCCGCCAGTTACTCGGGATGACCAGCGGGCTCTTCAACTACGCCCAGGACGAATCGCTGACGTCCCGGCACTACGGCCCCGCCTTCCTGGAGCACCGCTACGACCGGTTCCGCCCGGAGGAGCTGGTGGAGGTCGCCATGTCCCACGCCCCCGACTTCGCGCCGGGCGAGGGCTGGACCTACAGCAACACCGGCTACATCCTGAGCGGCCTCGTCATCGAGAAGGTGACCGGCCGGAGCTACGCCGACGAGCTCGAACAGCGCATCGTCCGCCCGCTCGGACTGACCGGAACCTACCTGCCGGGCGAGGACCAGCACGAGCTGCGCGGACCGCACACCCGCCTCTACAGCAAGAACCACCTGCCCGCACCCGATGCCGAGATCCACGACGTGACCGAGCTCGACGCGAGCTTCGCCTGGACGGCCGGCGGGATGGTCTCCACCGTCGGGGACCTGAACCGGTTCTTCGGCGCGCTGCTGGGCGGACGGCTGCTGCCGCCCGCCCAGCAGGAGGAGATGTTCACCGTGTTCCCCACCCCCGAGGGCAAGTGGATCCCCCACACCTCCTACGGCCTCGCCGTGGCCTCCGTGGAGCTGTCCTCAGGCCGGCGGGTCTGGGGCATGGGCGGCGCCTTCACCGGATCGTTCTGCTACACCTACGGCACCCGCGACGGCGGGCACCTCGTCTCCCAGAGCCTCAACGGCGACTGGAGCGACCCGATCGGCCTCTTCACCGAGGTGCTCGAAGCCGAGTTCGCCGGCGGCTCCGCGTGACGCGTGCCCCGCGTACGGTCCTGCTCCCCCGCGCGGGGGAGCAGGACCGTACGCGGGGAGGAGGTGGCGGCGCGGGCCCGCGCAGCAGGATGGGGCCATGACCCGATCACCGAGGAACCGGCAGATCGGCGCGCTCACCGCATGTGCCGGTGCGCTCGCCTACACCGTGAGCAAGATCGACCTCGCCCGGGACGGCGAGCTGGGCATGCCGGGCTTCCCCGCACCGCAGGAGGCCTACGCCCGGGTCGCCGATGTCACGGCCGCCCAGCTGGGCAACGCCGGCCTCGGTCTGCTGATGGCCCTCGTCGCCCTGCTGCTGGTACGCCCGCCCGCCGCCCGGTCCGTCCGGTGGGCCGCGGTCGCCGTCTCCTGGGCCGGCATCGCGATGGTCGGGGCCGGGGTCGCCGGCTTCGGCGCGCGGGCGGCGGGGGTGGCCCCGGGCCTCGGCGACACGCCCCCCGACATGGGCACGGCGCTCGCGGCGCTGGCGGTCGGCGCCGTCTGGGTGGCGGGTTGGTGCGTGGCCGCGGTCGGCGCGGTACGGCAGGCGTCCGGCCCGGCCCCCGCCGTACGGGGACCGGGCCGGACTTCGGAGGGCCGGGCGGGCGTCAGCTCACCTGGAGGGTGACGTCGTCCACGACGAAGGAGGTCTGGAGGGACTGGTCCTCCACGCCGTTGAACTTCAGGGTGACGGTCTGACCGGCGAACGCGGAGAGGTCGTAGGACTTCTCGGCGTAGCCGGAGTTCGCGTCCAGGTTGGAGAAGGACGCCAGCGTCTGGCCCCCCACGGAGACGGTGAACCGGTCGTAGACGACGTTCTCGTCCTCGTCCGTGTCGATGTGGAGGAAGAACGCCAGCCGGTACGAGGCGCAGCCCGTCGGGACGGCCAGCGACTGCGAGGCGCTGTCGGTGTGGGTGGACCCGTACCCGTTCAGCCACGCCTTGTAGGTGCCGCCGTGCGGGGCCTGCCCGGACTGGTTGGTGATGACGCCCGCGGTCGCGCTCCACGGGCTCGCGCCGTTCTCGAAGCCGCCGTTGACCACGAGCTGGCGCGGTGTGCAGCTGCCGCCGCCGGTGACGGTCAGCGTGTAGGTGGTGGTGTGGCTGACGGTGCCGGAGCCGGTGACCGTCAGGGTGTAGGTGCCGGGCGCGGTGCTCGCGCCGACCTGGACGGACAGCGTGGAGGAGCTGCCGGACTGCACGGACGCGGGGCTCAGCGTGGCGCTCACGCCGGCCGGCGCGCCGGTGACGGACAGGGCGACGGTCTGGGCGGCGCCGCTCACGGTGGCGGTGTTCACCGTGGCGGTGGTGGAACCGCCGGGGGCCGCGCTGCCCGCGGACGGGCTGACACCGATGGAGAAGTCCTGCGCCGGCGTCTCACCGCCGACGGCCTGCTTCCACACGGCGTAGGCGACGCCGTCGGCGCTGCGGTCCAGCACGGTGGCACTGATGTTGTTCGTGGTGTCGCAGGAGCTGTGGTAGCAGGGGTCGTAGGCGGCGTTCGCCGTGCCGCCCCACTTCGCGGCCTGCGCCGAGGTCTTGCGGGCGCTGGCCCCGGCCGCGTAGCCGGAGGTGGGGATGCCGCCCTGCTGGAAGGAGTAGTCGTCGCTGCGGCCCTGGCCCTCGGTGTTCTCCTCGGGTGCCAGGTTCAGCGAGGTCCAGTACGCCTTGAGCGGGGCCGCGGTGGCGGAGTTGACGTTGTTGATGAAGTAGCCGCCGTTGGTGGAGCCCACCATGTCGAAGTTGTAGTAGCCCTTGATGGCCGCGCGCTGGGCGCTGCTCAGCTGGTTGACGTAGAACTCGGACCCGTTCAGGCCCTGCTCCTCGTCCGTCCACCAGGCGAAGCGCACGTGCTTGGTCATGGTGGGGTTCTTCTGGGCGAGGACGAGCGCGTTCTCCAGCAGGGTCGCGGAGCCCGAGCCGTTGTCGTTGATGCCGGGGCCGGCCGAGACGCCGTCCAGGTGGGCGCCGAACATGACGGTCTGGTCGGCCGGGCCGCCCGGCCAGTCGGCGATCAGGTTGTTCGACGGGTAGGTGCAGGAGGAGCAGTTCTGCTCGGTCACGGTGTAGCCGGCGGCCTGCAGCTTGCCCTTCACGTAGGCCAGCGACTGGGTGTAGCCGGCGCTGCCCGCCCGGCGGTGGCCGCCGTTCTGGGAGGCGATGGTGCCGAACTGGGCCAGGTGCGCCTGCACGTTGGCGACGCTGATGTCCGGCGGGTCGTTGCCGGGCTGGGTGCCGCCGACGTTGAGCGTGTAGTCGACGGTGTGGGAGAGGGCGGCGCCCTGTCCCTTGACGACGACGGTGGACGCGCCGGGCGCCGCGTTGGCGGTGGCGGTCAGGGTCAGTACGGAGGACTGGCCGGACTGCACGGTGGCGGGGTTGAAGGAGGCGCTCACCCCGGCCGGCAGACCACTGGCGGTCAGCGTCACCGACTGGGCGGTGCCGGTGGTGACGGTGGTGCCGACGGTCGTGGTGACCGTACCGCCCTGCTGGACGGTGCCCGACGAGGGGTTCAGCGCCATCGAGAAGTCGTTGTTCTGGCCGCTCGGGGTGCAGGTCGGGTCGGCGGGCTGGGCGGGCACGCTGATCGCGTCCCAGGCGGCCTTGGTCTTGTTGAAGAGGTCGCAGGTGGCGTCGAGCGACTTGGCGGAACTCAGGGTCGCCGTGCGGTACTTCTTGTAGGACATGCTGCTGGTCTTGAGCAGCATGCCGCCGTAGAAGATCTTGCCGGCGTTCTGGACGCCCACCCCGGTGACCGTGGACTGGTTGCAGGTGGGGCTGGTCGGCTTGCCGCCGCCCGGGTTGCTGCCCTCGGCCAGCAGGTAGAACCAGTGGTTCATCGGGCCGGCGGCCTTGTGCACCTCGGTGCCGGGTATCGCGGAGCTGTAGCAGGCCGGGTCGTTGTTGACGGCCGGCGGGTTGTACATGTTGCGGATCGGGCCCCGGCCCTGCAGGTTGATGACCTCGCCGACGGTGTAGTCCGGGGTGTCGTACGGGGCCGGCTGGTTGATGAACGCCTCGGTCAGCGCGCCGAAGATGTCGCCGGTGGCCTCGCCGAGACCGGACTCCTGGCCGCTGGTGCCGCCGGGGGTGTTGGAGTCGATGGCGTGCCCGTACTCGTGGGCCACCACGTCCACGCCGGCGATCCACTCGTTGGCGCTGTTGCGGCCGATGGTGACCGAGCTGCCGTCCCAGTAGGCGTTGAGGTCGTTCAGGCCGACCTTGCCGGGGAAGCTGCGGCCGTTGCCGCTGACGCCGTTGCGGCCGAGCCACTGGGCGAGCATGTCCCACTGCTTCTGCGCCGCGAACATCAGGTCGACGCAGCCGGTCTCCTTGCTCGTGGGATTGCCGGTGCCCCAGGAGTCGGAGGACTTGGTGAAGACCGTGCCGTTGCTGTAATCGGCGCAGCTGAGGCCGGTCCGGTTCGGGTCGCGCAGCGTGTACGTGGAACCCGAGTTGGTGGTGTCGAGGGAGATCGGGCCCGGCCCGTTCCACTTGCTGTTGCCGGAGCCGGCCACCACCTCGTCGTAGCTGTCGACGAAGGCGCCGGTCCGCGCGTCCGTGAAGACGTGCAGTCTGCTGGGAGCGGTGCTGGTACGGCCGCTCAGCACGGTCTCCCAGGCCAGCACCGGCTTGTCGTCCTTGAGCCGGACGACGAGCCGGCTGCTCTCGACCTTGTCGACCGAGGCCAGCCTCGCCCGTGCGGTGGACTCGGCGTCCTTCGCGGAGACCGAGGCGCGGGTCGCCACGTCGATCCGTACGGAGGAGGCCGACTGGAGGGCGCGGACCTTGCCGGTGCCGTCGGCGAGCACGACCGCGTCGCCGCCGACGACCGGCAGGCCGCGGTAGCTGCGCTCGTACGAGACGGAGTAGAGGTCCTTCACCCAGGGGGTGACGAGGCGCCTTTCGTACTGTTCCTGCGAGGAGTTGACCAGGGAGTCGAGACCACTGTCGACGGCCTGGTCGGCCGCCGCGACCGCGCGCGCGGCCGGTGCGTCCTTCTGGGAGGGGGCGGGCTGCGCCTGCTGCGCCGCCGACGCCGTCCCGGCCAGGGTGCCGGCGAGACCTGCGGTCAGCGCCATCGCCGCCACGGCCGCCGTCCATCTTCTGGGCTGCAACGTCCACTCCGATCGTGGGGGGTCGGGGATGAGTGTTCGTTCGCGGCCGAGTATGAGCGTGAACATGACGAGAATGGGACATCCCGGCAGGCATAAGGCCCGCGTTATGGTGCCGCGACGGGCGGCTGCGTACGCTGCCCGGATGCAGCTGGAGTTGAGGCATCTGCAAGCCGTCTGCCGGATAGCGGAGGCGGGCAGCCTGGGGGGCGCGGCGCGACGGCTCGGCGTTTCCCAGCCCGCACTCTCGGCGCAGCTGCGGCGCATCGAACAGGTCACCGGCGGCGAGCTGTTCGTGCGCGGCCGGGGCGGGGTGGAACCCACCGCGCTGGGGCAGTTCGTCCTGGCCAGGGCGCGCCGCGTGCTCAGCGAGATGGACGCCCTGGGGGCGGACGCGCGCGCCCTGTCCGCCGGCGGTCCGCTGCGCCTGGGCTGCATCCTGCTCGTGCTGCTCGACGGCCTCCTCGCCCAGACGGACCTGTCCATGTCCGGCCGGGAGATCGCCGTGGACCTGGAGGACTCGGTGACCGCGCTGGCCCGGATGCTCGGCGCGGGGAGGTACGACGCCATCGTGTACGGCGAGGTCAACGACCACGAGGTCCCGTTGCCCGAGGGCACCCTGGCCAGGACGCTGATCCCGAAGGAGCCCTTCTGCATCCGGCTGTCGGCGAAGCACCCCCTCGCGGGCCTCGACCGCGTCGACCTGGCCGACCTTGCCGACGAGCCGTGGCTGACCCTGGTCGAGGACGACGACGGCGGTCCGGAGGCCCTCGTCGCCGCCTGCGCGAAGGCCGGATTCAGCCCGTCACTGCGCTACCGGATCACCGATCGCAAGATGCAGCACGACCTGATCGCCGCGGGCCGCGCGGTCTCGCTCTGCCAGCCGACGGCCCCGCCGGGGGAGGGCACGGTGATGCGCCCGCTCGTCGGCACCCCCATCACGGGCCGCATCCGCGTGGCCTGGAACCGCTCGGCGCTGTCGGCCGGGCAGGCGGAACTGCTCTACCGGGCCGCGGCCCGCGCCTACCTGGCCAATGTGGACAACAACGCCTTCCACAAGGAGTGGTGGGACGCTCACCCGGAGGTGCATCCGGCCGTCGACTGACCGGGGCGGGACACCGGGCCGGCCAGGGGGCCGGTCAGCCCTGGCGGTGTCCGGTCAGCCCCGGCGGTGGGCGGTCAGCAGGAGGTACTCCCACTCCATGACCCCGTCCACGGTGTGCTCGGCGGCGAGGGCGTCGAGCGCGGAGTCCAGGGCGGCGACCCGGTCCGGATCGCCGGCGACGGCGCGGTAGACGGCGATCGTCGGCCCGTAGCAGGCCTTGAAGAACTCGCGGAAGGCCGTGGGCCGCGCGAAGGCGTCCACGCGGACCGTCTCGCGGCGGGCGTCGACGTCGGTCACCGCGTCGCCCAGCAGCTCGTGGACGTGCTCCTCGTCCCCCCACAGCGGCGGCGGCTCGGCGCCGGGCGGCGGCGGGGGAGCGAAGGGCTTCATCGTGGCGAACATCCGGCCCACGAAGCCCTGCGGGGTCCAGTTGGCCAGCCCGATCGTGCCGCCGGAGCGGCAGACGCGCAGCATCTCCTCGGCGGCGGGCCGGTGGTGCGGGGCGAACATGACGCCGACGCACGACATCACGATGTCGAACTCCCCGTCCGCGAACGGCAGGGCCTCGGCGTCCGCCTCCCGCCACTCCAGCCGGGCACCCCGTACGGCGGCCAGGTGCCGCCCGATCTCCAGCAGCTCGGGGGTGAGGTCGGAGGCCACCACGTCGGCCCCGGCCAGGGCCGCCGGTATGGCCGCGTTGCCGGAGCCCGCAGCGACGTCGAGGACCCGGTCGCCCTGCCGGACGCCGCACTCCCGTACGAGCCGGGCCCCGAGCTCCGGGATGACGTGGGAGACCACGGAGGGGTAGTCGCCCTGCGCCCACATCGCACGGTGCCGTGCCTTCAGGGTGCGGTCCGCCTGGACCGCTTCGCTCGACTCGGTCATGACAGCCGTCCTCCAGGGCTCGGAGCAGCCCCTTCTTCGAGGATAGGCACCTCCCGCGGGCCCGGCCCGTCGACCGCCGAGGGGCGGGACGGAGGCGGGTCAGGGGTGGGACGGGCCGCCGGTGATTCGGCTCCACAGGGTGGAGCGGGTGGCGCCGAAGCCGCTCTCGTGCACCCAGACGTGGGTGCAGCCCGGGCACTGCAGGTGGAGCAGGCTGCCCGTGTTGGAGAGCAGGTAGCGCCAGTGCGCGGAGCACGCGCCGCGCTCCCCGCACGGCTCGCACCCACGGGTGTCCTCGCAGTTCGGGCAGGCCACCCAGGCCCGGCGGCCGATGTCGGCCTGCGGGTCAAGCGGCAGCACGGCCGTGTCCTCGCCCGGGGAGCACGCCGGCCGCGACCAGTTCGTCGTACATGCGCTGCTGGGCCTCGTCGAGCCCCGAGTACAGCAGGTCGTACGCCGCCTCCTCGCCGCGCAGCACCTCGATCGGGTCCCAGTCGGGGCCGAGGGCTTCCATCACCTGGGCCCGCCGGAGGACCTCCTGGGAGGTGAGGTCGACGGTGAAGCCGACCAGCGCGGGCTCGGCGGCCGCGTCGTCCGGGCCGGCGGGGGGAGTGGGGGGCTGCGGGCTCATGATTCGAACTTAGGTAACCCTTCCTTGATCGGTCAAGGGAGGGTGGGCGGAGTCACAGCACGGCCCGCAGTCGCGCCGGAGCCGGGAGTCACGGCAGCGCCCAGGGCGCCGGGATCTCGAAGTGGACCGTCCCGAATCCGCCGTGCTCGCCCGTGGTGCGGGCGTCCCAGACCTCGGTGGCCAGGCTGCGCCAGAACCGCTCCGCGCCCGGGATGTCGACGTTCGTGTGCAGGTAGACGCGCTCGTAGCCCGGCACGCCGGCCGCGAACGCGCACGCCTCCCGGACCATGGCCCGGGCCAGCCCGTGCCTGCGGTGCGCGGGGCGTACGTAGACCCGCAGGAGCTGGGCGGTGCTGCCCGAGGGGTAGCGCTCGGCGAGCCAGCGCGGATGTGGCGGGTGGACGGGCCCGCGGGAGTGCACGGCGCACGTGCCCACCACCTCCCCGTCCCGCACGGCCACGACGAGGGTGTGGCGCGGGTGGTCGAGATAGGTGCCGCGGATGTCGACGACGTCGGAGTGCCACTCGGGCACGTACCCGTACGTGAACTCCCGGTAGAAGGTGTCGAGCATGACGCTGCGCGCTCCCCGGACGTCCTGCGGCCCGGCGTGCCGTACCTCGTACGCCCCCACGCGCACTTCCTGATGCTGTCTCAGTTCTTCCATGCCTCCAGACCGTACCCGAAAATCGGCGTATTGGAAATGAAAACGATTTCGGATAACGTCTGCCGGGTTCGGTTCGGGCGCCTCCTGCCGGGCGCACCGTGCCGCCCGCGCGCCCAAGTGCTGTCATGCCGGTCTGAGAGGAACTCCTGTGGGACATCTGCTGGTTGTCGAAAGCTGGGTCGGATCGATGAGCAGGCTCCTGCCCAGGGCGATCGGTGAAGGCGGACACACGTTCAGCTTCCTCACCCGGGACCTGCACCACTATCTGCGCGCCGCGCCGGCCGACGGGCCGCACCCGCTGCTCGGCGCACGCAACATCGTCACGGCGGACACCAACGACACGGACACCCTGCTCCCGCTCGTCGAGCGGCTGCACGAGGTGCTCGCCTTCGACGGAGTGGTCTCCTCCTGCGACTACTACCTGCCCGCCGTCGCGCGGACCGCCGAGCGGCTCGGCCTGCCCGGACCCACCCCCGAGGCGGTCGGGAACGCCTGCCGCAAGGACCTCACCCGCCAGGTCCTGGCCGGGGCCGGGGTGGACGGCCCGCGCTTCGCCGTCTGCGCGGACACCGCCGCGGCACTCGCCGCCGCCCGCGACCTCGGCTATCCGCTCGTCGTCAAGCCCGTCGACCTGTGCGCCGGAATGCTGGTCCGCCGGGTGGACGACGCGCGCGAACTGGAGCGGGCCTGCCGGGCGCTGGCCGAGTTCCCCGTCAACGCCCGCGGCCAGCGCCGCGCCCCCGTCCTCCTCCTCGAAGAACTGCTCACCGGCTCGGAGATCAGCGTGGAGACCGTCTCCCACGGGGGCGCCACGCACGTCGTCGGCATCACCGACAAGAGCATCGGCGGCGCGCCCGCCTTCATCGAGACCGGCCACATGTTCCCGGCCGGCCTGGCCCCGGACCTGGCGAAGGAAGCCGCCGAAAGCGCCGTACGCGCCGTCGGGGCACTCGGCCTGGACCACGTCGTCTGCCACACCGAACTCAAACTGACCCCCGCCGGTCCGCGCCTGATCGAGGTCAACCCCCGCCCGGCCGGCAACCGCATCACCGAACTGGTCCGCCACGTCACCGGCGTCGACCTGGCGGCCACCTGCGTGGACCTCGCGCTCGGCCGCGCGCCCGACCTCTCCGTCCGTCCCACGGGGGTGCGCAGCGCCGCCATCGCCTTCCTGCTGCCCGACGGCGCCGGCACCCTCACCGGCATCGACGGCGCCGACGAGGTACGCCTGCGGCCCGAGGTCCTGGAGCTCACCCTGGCCGAACCGGGCCGCGCCGTACTGCCCGCCACCAGCAACAACGAGTACCTCGGCCACGTCATGACCGCCGACACCGAAGGCGGCGGAGCCCGGGCGGCCGCCGAGCACCTGCTGGCCGGACTGCGCCCCTCCTACACCTGTTCCGAGCTGCCCGCGGCGGTGACCGCGTGACCGCCGCCGTCTCCACCCCCTCCCTTCGCACACCGGCCGTGCGGACCGTCGACGAGCTCCTCGCGCGCGTGCGTGCGGGAGCCCACGGGCCCGACCCCGCCGGGCAGCGCGTCGCGCTCGCCTTCACCACCGCCCAGGCCGTACGCCACGAAGGCCGCTCCGGAGGCTACCGCAACGAGGTGCTCAGCATCCGGCTGGCCGCGGCCGTCGGCTCCTGCGCCGTGGAACCCGGCGCCCTGCCCCCGGCCGCACTCGAAGACTGCGCGGGAGCCACCGTCGCCGAACTGCTCGACCACCCGCTCGCGCCCGTACGGATCGCCGCCCTCGACGCCTACCTGATGCACGTGCGCCCGCACACGCCCGACAACGGCGCCCGCCCCTACCCGATCCCGGCCGGCAGCTCACTGCACCGCTCCCGGGCCCGCGCCCGCGCGGTGGCCGACCTGCTCCCCGCGACGGGAGCGGAGCGGGTCCTCGTCGTCGGCGTCGTCAACTCCCTGCTGGAGCAACTGCGCGAGCGCGGGACCGCGTACGCGCCCTGCGACCTCAAGGGCGGCACCACCGAATGGGGCGAGCCCGTCCTGACCGACGCCCTCGCCGAGCTGGAGCGCTGCGACGCCGTCCTCGCCTCCGGCATGACCCTCGGCAACGGCACCTTCCAGCCGCTGCTCGACCACGCCGCCGCGACCGGCAAACCCCTCGTCATGTTCGCCCAGACCGGCAGCGCCGTCCTGCCCCACTTCCTGGGCGCCGGGGTGAGCGCCGTCTCGGCCGAGCCCTACCCCTTCTTCTGGCTCGACGGCGGCCCCGGCGTCGTCCACCGCTACGGGGGCGCCCGGTGACCCTCGCCCCGATCCTGCCCCGCCCGGCGGCCCACACCGCCAACCCCGACCTCCTGCCACTGCTCGGCGGCACCCCGCTCGCCCGGATCCGCACCGACCTGCCGCACCGCCATCCCGGCTTCTGGGCGAAGCTCGAATGCCTCGGCGCCGGCGGGATGAAGGCCCGCGCCGCCGTCTCCATGCTCACCGGCGCCCGCGACCGCGGCGAACTGCTGCCGGGCGCCCCCGTCGTGGAATCCACCTCCGGCACCCTGGGCGTCGGACTCGCCTTCGCCGGCCAGGCCCTCGGCCACCCCGTCGTCCTCGTCGGCGACACCGAACTCGAACCGTCCATGCGCCAGTTGCTGCGCACCTACGGAGCCCGGCTCGAACTCGTCGACCGCCCGGCCGCGGAAGGCGGCTGGCAGGCCGCCCGGATCGCCCGGCTGCGCGAGGTGCTGCGGCGGACGCCGGGGGCCTACTGGCCCGACCAGTACAACAACCCCGACAGCGCCGCCGGTTACCTCACCCTCGCCACCGAACTGACCACCCAGCTCGACCACCTCGACGTCCTGGTGTGCAGCGTCGGCACCGGCGGACACAGCGCCGGCCTGGCCGGCCCGCTGCGCCGCCGCTGGCCCCGGCTGAAGGTGATCGGCGTCGACTCCGTCGGCTCGGCCATCTTCGGCCAGCCCGCCCGGTCCCGCCTGATGCGCGGGCTCGGCAGCAGCATCCACCCGGCCAACGTCGCCTACGAGGCCTTCGACGAGGTGCACTGGGTGGGGCCCGCCGAAGCGGTCGACGCCTGCCGTCGGCTCGCCCGCTCCGCCTTCGTCAGCGGCGGCTGGAGCACCGGAGCCGTCGCGCTCGTCGCCGCCTGGGCGGCCCGCACACAGCCCGGCGCGGTCGTCGCGACCGTCTTCCCGGACGGACCCCACCGCTACCTCGGCACCGTCTACGACGACGACTTCTGCCACGCCCACGGCCTGGACACCTGCGCCCTCGCCGTCCGCCCCCTGCAGATCCCGCACCCCCACGCGGCCGAGGCCGCCGGCTGGGCCCGCTGCGCCACCGTGCTCGCCCCCGCCCGAGGGGGCGCCGCGTGAAGCTCACCCGGCACACCGCCGACCTCCGCCTCACGGAACCCCTGCGCATCTCCCGCTCCGTGATGACCCGCCGCGACGCCGTGTGGATATCGGTCGAACACGGCGGACTGCGCGGCTGGGGCGAGGCCGTCAGCAGCGACTACCTCGGGCTGCCCACCGACCGGATCCACCGCCACCTGGAATCGGTGCGCGCCGCCACCGAACGCTTCCCCGACCCGGAGACCGCCTGGGCGGAGACCGGCGCCGGACACCCGGCCTGGCACGGCCTGCCGCCGGGGGTGCTGGCCGCGATCGAGGCCGCCGTACTGGACCTGGTGGGCAAGCGGGCAGGGGAGCCCGCCCACCGCCTGCTGGGCACGCCCGCCGCCCCCGCCGCCGCGACCACCCGTACGATCGGCATCACCGGGCCCGTACCGGCCGCCGCGCAGGCCGCCCGGCTCGCCCTGAGCGGCTTCACCGCCCTCAAGGTGAAGGCAGGATCCCCCGACCCGGCCGAAGACCTCGCGCGCGTGGCCGCCGTACGCACCGGGGCCCCCGGCGCGAGCCTGCTGCTCGACCCCAACGGGGCGTGGAGCGAACGCCAGACCCTCGACCTGCTCCCGCGCTTCGCCGCACTCGGCGTCACCGCCGTGGAACAGCCGATCGCCCCCGGCCGCCCCGACGCCCTCGCCCGCGTGGCCCGGGACTCCCCGATCCCCGTCATCGCCGACGAGGACGCCGTCTCCTACGAGGACGCCGTCGCACTGGCCGGACGGGTCCACGGGGTCAACGTCAAACTCGCCAAGTGCGGCGGGGTCCGGGCCGCCCTGCGCATCCACGAGGCCCTGCGCGGCACCGGCACCGAGCTGATGCTCGGCTGCCTCACCGCCAGCTCCCTGGGCATCGCCCCCGCCGTGCACCTCGCCGACCGGGCCCGCTGGGTGGACCTCGACGGGCACCTGCTGCTCGCCGAAGACCCCTGGACCGGCATCGGCGGGACCGACGGCACCGTACGCGCCGCGGACCGGGCCGGCCTCGGCGTCAGACTCGCCGACGGGGAGACGGGCCGGTGAAGACCCTCGCCGCCGTCCGCGGCTTCCCGCTCGCCGTACGCCTGCTCCTGGTCAACCAACTCGGCGTCAACACCGGCTTCTACCTGCTCGTCCCCTACCTCGCCACCCACCTCTCCGAGGACCTCGGACTCTCCGCAGCCGTCGTCGGCGTGGTCCTGGGCCTGCGCAACCTCAGCCAGCAGGGCCTGTTCCTGATCGGCGGCTCGGCCGCCGACCGGCTCGGCGCCCGAGGGGTGATCATCGCCGGCTGCGCGCTGCGGACGGTGGGGTTCGCCCTGTTCGCCCTCGGGGACACCCTGCCGCTGCTGCTCACCGCCGCGATACTCAGCGGGCTCGCGGGGGCCCTGTTCAACCCCGCCGTACGGACCTACGTCGCCCAGGAGGCGGGCGAGCGCAAGGCCGAGGCCTTCGCGCTGTTCAACGTGTTCGCCACCGCCGGGTCGCTGCTCGGCCCGCTGCTCGGCACCCTGCTGCTCCTCGTGGACTTCCGGGCGGCCGCCGTCACCGCGGCCGCGGTCTTCGCCGTCCTCACCCTCGCGCAGCTCCTGGTGCTGCCCGCCCGGCGGATCCCCGCCCCGGACACCGGACTGCTCGGCGACTGGCGGGAAGCGGCGCGCAGCCGCGGCTTCCTCGCCTTCTCCGTCGCCATGATCGGCATGTACGGGCTGCAGAACCAGCTCTACCTCCTGCTGCCCCACGCGGCCGTGCGCGCCTCCGGCTGGGACGGCTCGATCGGCCTGCTGTTCCTCGCCGGCACTCTCGCCAACCTCCTCCTCCAACTGCGCATCACCCGGAGGCTGGAGTCCGCGGGCAGCCGCGGCCGCTGGATCGCCACCGGCCTGGCCGTCATGGGGCTGGGCTTCGTCCCGCCCCTGCTCGTCGCGGGAGCCCCGGCCCCGCACCCGGCGGCCCTGCTCGCCGTCCTGGCCGGCGCCCTGCTCCTGCACGTCGGCGTGATGATCGCCCAGCCGTTCGTGATGGAGCTGATACCGGCCTTCGGCCGGGAGGGCCTGACCGGCACCTACTACGGGCTCTTCTACGCGGTGTCCGGCACCGCGGCCGCCCTCGGCAGCGCGGCGGTCGGCTGGGCGATGGACACCGCCGGGCACACCGGCGCCGCCTGGCTGCCCTTCGCCTGCTGCCTCGCCCTCGGGCTGGCCTCCGCGGCGGCCGTCGCCCGGCTGGACCGAAGACGGGCCCTGCCCGCCGCCTCCGCATTCGCCTCCGCCTCCGCATCCGGGCCAGGGCCAGGGCCAGGGCCAGGGCCAGGGCCCGGCCCGGACCCCGGTCCCGCCCGCCGGTGCGACGGCGCCCGCCCGAGAAGCGAGTAACGATGAGCACCGGCAACCTCCTCACCGACCATCCCGAGCTGTACGAAGAGCGCTTCCCCGACCCCGACCACCTGGCCGCCCGCTGGGCCGAGGACGTCCTCGCGCGCCACGGCGCCGGCCCCCGCGTCCTCGACGTCGGCTGCGGAACCGGCCGCGACGCCGCCTGGCTGCACCACGAGGCCGGCCGCCAAGTCACCGGCATCGACACCTCCGAGGCCATGCTGGCGCACGCCCGCACCCGCCACCCCGGCCCCGCCTACCACCGGGCCGACATGCGCGACTTCGACCTCGGAGCCCGCTTCGACGCCGTCGTCTGCCTGGACAGCTCCCTCCTCTACTGCCACACCAACGAGGACCTCACCGCCTTCCTCGCCCGCTGCCGGTCCCACCTCACCCCCGGCGGGCTGCTCGTCGCCGAGATGCGCAACGGCGCCTTCTTCCTCGGCACCACCGAACTGCTCGACGGCCCGCGCACCGCCGGATTCACCCGGCACGGGACCACGTACACCTCGCACACCACCCTCCACATCGACCACGCCGCCCAGCTCCTGCGCCGCCGCCGGGTCTGGACCGCCGACGACGGATCGCCCCCGGCCGTCCAGCACTCCGCCTGGCGCCTGCTCTTCCCCCAGGAGCTCCGCCACTTCCTGACCACCGCCGGCTTCGAGCCCCTGGACCTCTACGACCGGCCCGGCCCCCGCACCGAACCGCCCTGGAGCGAAGGCGACACCCCGCTCCCCACGGCGAGTTCCGACCGCCTGCACCTCGTGGCCCGCGTGCAGCACCCGAACCACCCTCACCACCCTCACCACGGCAACGGAGACAGCCCGTCATGAACGACCGCCCCACCGGCCCCGCCCGGAGAACCCTCCTCATCGCCGGCAGCGCGGCCACCCTCGCCCTCGCCGCCGGCTGCGGAACCGGCTCCGGCACCGCCACCGACGCGAAGAACACCGCGGACGCCACCCCCAGGCCCGGGGGGCGGCTGCGCGCCGCCTTCGCGGGCGGCGGCCCGGGCGAGACCCTCGACCCCCACGCGGCCAACCTGTTCGTCGACGCGGCCCGCGCCAAGGCCCTCTTCGACAAGCTCGCCGACTTCGGCGCCGACCTCGCCCCCGTGCCGCGCCTCGCCGCACGCTGGGAGCCCAACGAGACCCTCGACACCTGGCGGATCACCCTGCGCCGGGCCACCTTCCACGACGGCCGGCCCGTCACGGCCGAGGACGTCCTCTACAGCTACCGCCGCATCGCCGACCCCAAGGGCACCTTCCGTGCCAAGGCCTCGCTGGAGCCGGTCGACCTCGCCGCGAGCCGCGCCGTGGACGCCGCCACCGTCGAGTTCAGACTCAAGCGGCCGTACGCCGAATTCCCCAACACCCTCGCGGCCTTCGGGGCCTACATCGTCCCCAAGGACACCACCGCCTTCGACCGGCCCGTCGGCTCCGGCCCCTTCACCTTCGTCTCCTTCAAGCCCGGCGCGAGCCTCCTCGTCAAGCGCAACCCCGCCTACTGGGAGGGCGCCCCCCACCTCGAAGAACTCGAATTCGTCATTGCGGGCGAGGAGTCCGCCCGGGTCAACGCCCTCCTGGGCGGCCAGGTCGAGTACGCCCACGAACTGAACCCGGCCACCGCCCGCGCCCACGAGGGCAAGGGCCGCATCGACGTCGTACGGCTCCCCGGCAGCGCCATGCAGGGCTTCGTCATGAAGACCGACCGGCCGCCCTTCGACGACAAGCGGGTCCGCCAGGCCTTCTTCCTCATCGCCGACCGCCGGGAACTCGTCGACGGCGCGCTCTCCGGCGCCGGGGAGATCGGCAACGACCTCTTCGGCAAGGGCTGCCAGTACTACGCCTCCGGCCTGCCCCAGCGCGTCCAGGACCTCGAACGGGCCCGGGCCCTGCTCAAGGAGGCCGGAGCCGAAGGACTCAAGGTCACCCTCGACACCGCGCCCGCCGCCACCGGCTTCATCGAGGCCGCAGGCATCTTCAAGGAGCAGGCGGCCAAGGCCGGAGTCACCGTCGAGGTCAAGGTCGGCAACAAGGAGACGTACTGGAAGGACATCCTCGATTCCGGAACCTTCGCCTCCTACCGGTCCGGCGCCATGCCCATCGAATCCCACGTCTCCCAGCGGCTGCTCACCGCCTCCACCACCAACGCCACCAAGTGGCGGCACAAGGACTTCGACGACCTGTACCAGCAGGCCCAGTCCACCCCCGACGAGAAGGAGCGCACCGCCCTCTACGAGCGGATGCAGCGCCGGCTCCACGACGAAGGAGGCTTCCTGATCTGGGGCTTCGCCGACTGGATCGTCGCCACCGCCCCCAAGGTCCGCGGCGTGTCCGAGGCCGCCCCCGCCAACACCCTCGACTGGGCCCGCTTCGACAAGCTCTGGCTCGCGTGAGGGGCCGCCTCCCCTGGGCCGGCCGCCGTCTGCTCCTCGGCCTGGGGCAGACGGCGGCCGTCGTCCTGCTGGTCTTCGCCCTCACCGAGGCGCTGCCCGGCGACGCGGCCGTCGCGCTCGCCGGCGACCAGCCCGACCCCGAACGCATCGCCCGCATCCGCGCGGCCATGCGGCTGGACCGGCCCGCCGCCGAACGGCTCCTGGAGTGGGTCACCGGCATGCTCCACGGCGACCTCGGTACCTCCCTGGTCACCGGAGCGCCCGTCGGCGACCGCCTCGCGGAAGGCCTCGGCCCCACCCTGCTGCTCGCCGCCGCCACGCTCACCGTGCTGGTCCCGCTCTCCGTGGGCCTCGGAGTCCTCGCCGCCCGCCGCGAGGGAGGCGTCGTGGACCGGACCGTCAGCGCCCTGACCCTGGCCGTGCACGCCGTGCCGGAATTCGCCCTCGGCGTGCTGCTGGCCGCGCTGTTCGCCCTGCACCTGGGCTGGCTCCCGGCCACCGCCGTCGCCGCCGATCCCTTCGAGCGGCCCGAGGTCCTGGTCCTGCCCGTCCTCGTGCTGACGGCCCGGCCCGTGTGCACCCTCAGCCGGCTGGTGCGCGCCGGGATGATCGAGGCGATGGCCTCGCCGTACGCGGCCCACGCCCGCCGCTGCGGACTGTCCGGCTCCCGCATCCGCTGGGCGCACGCCCTGCCCAACGCCCTGGCACCCGCCACCCAGCAGCTCGCGCGCACCTGCGACTGGCTGCTCGGCGGAGTGATCGTCGTGGAGGCGCTGTTCGTCGTCCCCGGCCTCGGCACCGTCCTCATCGAGGCCGTCGCCGCCCGGGACGTACCCGTCGTCCAGGGCATGGCGGTCGTCTTCGGCGTCGTCACCGTCCTCGCCAACCTCGGCGCCGACCTCGTCGCACGCCGTTTCGCCCCCCGCTCGGAGGTGGCCGCGTGACCCTGACCCGCCGCCCGGCGCGCTACGCCCTCGGCATCGCGCTCGTCGCCGTACCCCTGCTGCTCGCCCTGCTCGGACCGCTGGCCGCAGGCCCCGCCGGACCGAGGTCCGTCTCCTTCGCCACGGGCCAGGACCACTGGCTCGGCACCGACTTCAGCGGCCGCGACGTCTGGCGCCAGATTCTCCTCGGCGGCCGGTCCGTGGTCCTCGTGGCGCTCGGCGCGACCCTGCTGGCCTACCTCCTCGCCCTGCCGCTCGGGCTCGCCGCCGCCCTCACCCGCCGGACCTGGCTGGAGGAGGCCCTGATGAGACCGCTGGACGTGCTGATCGCCGTACCCTCGCTGCTCATGGTGCTGCTCGTCGCGGCCACCTTCACGCCGGGCCCCGCCGGAATGACGGCTCTGGTCGCACTGGCCGCCGTACCCGACGCGGCCCGGGTCGTCCACGCGGCGGCGGTCGAGGTCTGCGCCCGGCCGGCCGTCGAAGCGCTGCGCATGCAGGGCGAATCCTGGTGGCGCACGGCCCTCGGCTACGTGGCCCGCTCCCTGCGGCGCACCCTCGCCGCGGACGCCGGGATCCGGCTGACCGGCGCCCTATACCTGGTGGCCACCGCCGCGTTCCTCGGCGTCGGCGCCGCTCCGGACGCCGCCGACTGGGCGGTGATGGTCGACCGCAACCGGACCGGCCTGTTCCTGCAGCCCTGGGCCGTGGTGGTGCCCGCCCTGCTCATCGCGGCGCTGTCGATGGGCGCCAACCTGCTGTGCGACGCGGCGCTGCACGCGGGAGTTCCCGGCCCGCCGGGACACCGCCGGAAGGGAGTACGGACATGACCACCGTGGCAGAGGTGCGGGACCTGCGGGTCGAGATCGGCGGCCGGGCCATCGTCGACGGGGTGAGCCTGACCGCCCGCGCCGGCCGGATCACCGCCGTCATCGGCCCCTCCGGCAGCGGCAAGACCACCACGGGCCTCGCGCTCCTCGGCGAGTACCCGCCGGGCGCCCGCGTCGAGGGCGCCGTGCTGACGGAACGGGCCGGCCCGGTGGGTTACGTACCCCAGCACCCCGCCGCCGTACTCAACCCCGCCCGGCGCGTCGGCGCCCTGCTGGGCGATGTCGCCGCCCGCCGCGGAGGCGGCCGCCGCGAGGTCCGCCGGCGGGTGCTCGAAGCCCTGGAGGCGGCCCGGCTCCCGGATCCCGCGCAGACGCTGCGACGCTTCCCCCACCAGCTCTCCGGCGGCCAGCAGCAGCGCGTGGTCCTGGCCCAGGCGCTGCTCCTGGGGGCCCGGGTGATCGTCGCCGACGAACCGACCACCGGACAGGACGCGCTCACCAAGCAGGCAGTCGTGGCGGAGCTGGCAGCTCTCGCCGGACGGGGCATCGCCGTCGTCCTGCTCAGCCACGACACGGACGTGGTGCGCCGGCTGGCCGACGAGGTCGTCGTGATGCGCGCGGGCCGGGTCGTGGAGCGCGGACCGGTGCGCGCCGTGCTCGGCGACCCGGTGCACGGGAGGTCCGCCGTCCCGCGCGCACCCCGCCCGGCCGGGCCGGTCGTCCTGGAGGCGCGGGCCCTGACCGCCGGGCACCGCACCGCGCGCGGCACGGTCGACGTGCTGCACGACGTCGCCCTCTCGGTCGGGGCGGGCGAGTGCCTGGCCCTGGTCGGCCGCTCCGGAAGCGGCAAGACCACCCTGGGGCGATGCCTGGCCGGGCTGCACGCCGGACACCGGGGCCGGATCCTGCTCGACGGCGAACCGCTGCCGAAGAGCCTGCGCGCGCGCAGCCGGACCCAACTGGCCGCCGTGCAGTACGTGTTCCAGGACGCGAAGGCGGCCTTCGACGAACACCGGCCGGTCCTCGACCAGGTGGCCCGGACGGCGGTCCGGCTGCACGGCGCCGACGTGCGGGGCGCCCGCGCGGAGGCCGCCCGGGCGATGGAGGCGCTCGGCCTGGGCGCGGGCCCGGCCGGCCGGCGGCCGGGGGAGCTGTCCGGCGGGGAACTCCAGCGCGCCGCGCTGGCCCGGGCCCTGCTCGCGCGGCCTCGGGTGCTCGTCTGCGACGAGATCACCTCCGGCCTCGACCCCGCCACCCGCGGGGCCGTGCTCGAACTCCTCGCCGGGCTGCGCGAACACCAGGACCTCGCCCTGGTGTTCATCACCCACGACCTGGCGGCCGCGGCCGCTCTGGCCGACCGTACCGCCGTCCTGGAGGCGGGGCGCCTCGCCGGTACGAGCGGGCCGTGACGTGCCGTCAGGCCTGGTCCTCGCGGCCGACGGCCCGGCCCAGCGGCGGCCGGTTCCGGGTCTCCGAGAGCCGGTGCGTCGCGAGGCCGCCGAAGTCGCGGGCGAAGCCCTCGCGGAAACCAGGCCGTTCGAGGGCCTTCTCGAAGGCGCGCGCCGCGCGGGCGAGGGCGGCCTCGTTCTCCTGGGCGGCGGCGAGTTCTGCGAGGTACGCCCGCAGGCTCAGTCCGCGGTCCGCGGCGAGGACGGCGAGCCGGTCGTGCACATCGGTGTCGACCTCGACTGTGGTGGTGTCGGCCATGCACCGAGTATGCGCGCCAGCGGACCGGGCGGGGGCCGGTTCGCCGCAGGGCACGGTGGCAGAGCGTTGACCGGGTCCTCAGCCGGCCCAGCGGCCCGTGAGGAAGGTGAGGGCGACCGTGATGCCCAGCGGGCCGACGACGTACAGGTAGGCGGACTGCAGCCGGGGGCGGCGCAGGCTCCAGGCGGCCAGTGCGGTCCACAGCGGCCACCACAGCAGCGTGGAACGGGGGACCGAGGTGTACCAGTAGGAGGTGCCCAGGGCCCACAGGGTGAGGGCGATGTACAGCGCCTCGGGCCAGCGGCGGCCCCGTACCAGTACGGCGATCAGGACGACACCGACCAGCATGGCCAGGAGTTCGGCCTGCCACATCAGCGCGTACCCGGTGGGCTGGGTGTGGTGGAAGGCGGCCTCCCAGGTGTTCGCCCAGGCCTCCCACGGCGCGTGGAAGTCCCGGTACCAGCCGCGTTCCTGGGCGTGCTTCCAGGCCATCCAGTCCCCGGTCCGCGTCTGCAGGTACCAGGAGTACAGCGCGGGGGCGAGGGCGGGCAGACACAGCCAGGGCGCCGCGCGCCAGGCGCGGCCCCGGGCGGTGAGGACGAAGTGGAGCACGAGCGCGGCCACGAGGAACAGCCCGGTGACGCGCACCGAACAGGCCAGGCAGGCCAGGACCGAGGCCGCCCGCCAGTTCTGGCGCTGCGCCGCCAGCCAGGCGGGCAGGGCCAGGGCGAGGAACAGCGCCTCGGTGTATCCGGCGGCGAGGAACACGGCGCACGGCGACAGCAGGAAGAAGAAGACCGTACGCCGGCCCGCGTCCTGGTCGGGCAGCCGGAGGCGGGCGATGCGGGCGAGGGCCAGGACGGCGACGCCGCCCGCGAGGAACGAGATCAGCGCTCCGGCTGCGGCCCAGTCGGGGATGACCGTGTGGACGGCGCGCAGGGTGAGGGGGAAGCCGGGGAAGAACGCCTCCCGGTTGTCCCAGCCGGCCGTCCAGGGTCCGGCCCGGCCGGGGAAGTAGCCGTCCCTGGCTATGTGCATGTAGTGCGTCCAGTCCCACTGCTGCCAGGCCGCGAGCGGCGAGGCGGGCCGGCGGGCGTTGCCGCCGGAGGGGAACAGCCAGCCGACGACTCCCGCGGTGGTCCAGATGCCGACGCGGGTCAGCAGGTAGAGCCACAGCACCTCGCGGTCGCCCGGACCGAGCCGGGACAGCGTCCGGCGGGCACGGCCGGCACGACGGGTGCGGTGCGTGCGGTCGGTGCGGCCCTCGTCGTCGGGGACGTGGGGCCCGGCGGTGCGCGGGTCGGCGATCTCGGCCGGCCGATGCGGGGCGGAAACGGACATACGGGATCTCCTGACCCTGTGAGGGCATGCGGAACCACCGGCCGGGGTGCAAGGCCGGGGTCCGCGGGCGGGGATGGGGGAGTGGCGCGGGTGGGGGTTACCCGGGCAGCCGCGTGGAAGTCGCGGACGCGCCCGGGTACGTCGTGCCGGTGGGAGCGCCGGGCGGCGCCGTCGTGTGGCGGGGCGGGGTCGCGCTCATGGTCGGAGTGGAGGACGGAAAGGTCGTCGGGGTGGGGGACGACGAGGTGGACGGCGTCGGGGTCGGCCCGGAGGACGGGGCCAGGGGAGAGGGGGTGCTCGCCGGGAGGACCGGGCCCGGGCTCTCCGGCAGGAACGCGGCGAGGGCCGCGCCGGATCCGGCGAGGACGAGGCAGCAGGCGGCGGCGAGACCGGCGATCCGGCGCCGCCGTACCCGTTCCCCGCGCAGCTCGATGACGGCGACGGGCGGGAGCCCGGTGCGGGTCTCGGCGGCGGAGGCGGCTTCCCGGAACAGGGACCGCAGCGGGTCGTGGGAGTCAGGCATCGTGGGCCTCCTCGGTGCGGGGGTCCTGCAGGCGGAGGGAGAGCGCGGCCCGGCCCCGGGACAGATGGGTCTTGACCGTGCTCGCGGACAGGGAGGTCTCGGCGGCTATCTGCTCGACGGTCAGATCGCACAGGTAGTGCAGCGCCATCGTCCGGCGCTGCTTCGGGGGCAGCTGCCGCAGCGCCTCCACGAGGGCGACCGCCTCCGGCCCCGGCCCCTCCACATGGGGCGCGGGCGCCGTGCGCCGCCAGGCGTCGGCGGTCCGCCGACGCCCCCGCCAGCGGCTGACCGCGAGCCGCCAGGCGACCGTACGGATCCAGGCCTCCGGCCTGCCGTCCCGGTCCAGCTGACGCCGCCGCCCCCAGCCCCTGACGAAGGCCTCCTGCACCACGTCCTGTGCCTCGTGATGGTCACCGAGCATCACGTACAGCTGTCCTGTGAGCCGTCCCGCCGCTTGCGCGTAGAACTCCTCGAACTCCTCGACGGTCAAAAAATCGCTCCCGAATCCATGTGCACCTCTCACGGGGCATACGCCTGCCGCCCCGCATCCGGTTGACACCGGACGACAGTTCGTCGTGTGAGGGCCGTCACATGGTCGTCGGCCGGGTTTCCGGCGGGCGGCCGCCCCCGACCCGCGCTCCGGCCGGAGACCGTACGGGGAAATGGCACGAGGCCCGGATCCGTCAGGATCCGGGCCTCGTGAGCAGTAGCGGGGACAGGATTTGAACCTGCGACCTCTGGGTTATGAGCCCAGCGAGCTACCGAGCTGCTCCACCCCGCGTCGGTAGACCTCACCCTACGGCATTCCGGGGGCCCCACTCGACACATTTCGGGACGGCCGGGTCCTTACGGTCCGCGCACCGGCAGAATCCCGCCGTTAAGGCGAGATCATTCCCCCTGGTGACCGTGCGTGCAGGCGTGTACCTTCACGGGTAGCTGTCGTGGTTCCAAGTGCCTTGCCCGTGCCATTCGGTGTGGGCAGTTTTGCTGTGTTGTGCCGTAGGACCAGGGCGATCACCTCCGTCTTCCACGCCGTGTGGAGGACGTACGTCAACGGAAGGCATGAACATGGCTACGGGAACTGTGAAGTGGTTCAACTCTGAGAAGGGCTTCGGCTTCATCGCCCAGGACGGTGGCGGCCCGGACGTCTTCGCCCACTACTCGGCGATCAACGCCTCGGGCTACCGCGAGCTCCAGGAGGGCCAGGCCGTGACGTTCGACATCACGCAGGGCCAGAAGGGCCCGCAGGCGGAGAACATCACCCCCGCCTAGTCCCACGACTGCCGGAGAACCGTTTCGTCCTGACGTCGTCACCATGTGATCACTGACGTGCCGAAACATCCGACATGCGACACCAGGGCCGTGCGGCGATCGCCGCACGGCCCTGGTGCATGATGCACAGGTGCATCGCAGGGTGAGCGCGGACGTCCGGGCGCGGGTCGGCGGGATTCTCGAAGAGCTGGTGGAGTCCGGTCGGGAGAGCGGCCTCCAGGTGGCGGCCTACCTCGACGGCGAGCCGATCGTCGACGCGCACGCGGGCTGGGCCGACCGGCCCGGTGGCCGCCGGCTCGGATCCGACACGCTGATCCACAGCTTCTCGACCGGCAAGGGCTTCACCGCGACCCTGGTGCACGTGCTCGCCGAGCGCGGGCTGATCGCGTACGACACCCCCATCGCCCACTACTGGCCCGAGTTCGGGGCGCGCGGCAAGGAGCGGGCCACCGTACGCCATGCCCTGACGCACACCATCGGGGTACCGCAGCTCCCCTCCGCCATCACCCCGGAGGAGCTGTGCGACTGGGACACGATGTGCGCGGTCGTCGCGGCACAGGAACCGCTCTGGGAGCCGGGCACCGCGAGCGGGTACCACGGCTGGACCTTCGGCTGGATCTTGGGCGAGACGGTACGCCGGATCACCGGCCTGACCCCGGCCGAGGCCCTGCGCACCTACGTGACCGAACCGCTGGGCGTGGCCGACGAGCTCTTCTTCGGCCTGCCCGAGAGCGAACTCGCCCGTACGGCGCCGCTCGTGGAGGGCAACTGGGCGGCCTGGCTGGAGAGCCTTCCGCCCACCGCGCCGTTCCGCCGGTACGTGGCCCCCAACCGGGCCGTGTGGACCGTCGCCGAGCTAGCCAACCGCCGGGCGTACCTGCTGGCCGACCTGCCCGCCTGCGGCACCACGACCGCGCGGGCCGCCGCCCGGCTGTACGCCGCGCTGTCGGGCGAGGTCGACGGCGTACGGCTGCTCTCCCCGCAACGCATGGCGCTGGCCGCGGAGGTGGCCGTGGAGGGCAAGGACCTGATGCTCCTCGGCAGGTACGCCAAGGGGCTGGGCTACTTCCTCGGCCTGCCCGAGACGGGCGGCGAACGCACGGCCTTCGGGCACCACGGCAGCGGCGGCAGCATCGCCTTCGCCGACCGGGCGCGGGGCCTCGCCTTCTGCCTCACCCGCACCCGCCTCGTGGCCGGCGCGGCGGACACCGCGGCCCGGCTGCTGGCCGACGAGATCAGATCCGCCGTCACCCCGCCGGGCGGGTCCTGAGGGCTCCGGACCGGCTCAGGCGAGGCGGGACGCCGCCCGCCGACCGGTCCGGACCCGCATCACGGCCGCGACCAGGGCGAGTGCGACGGTCGCGACCCCCGACGCCGCCAGAACCCCCCGCGGCCCCATGAGCGCGATGAGGGGTCCGCCGAGCGCGGTGCCCACCGGCCCGGCGGTGAGGAGGGCGGCGCTGCGGGCCGCGAGGACCGTGGTCAGCCAGGCGGCCGGTGTCCGGTCCTGGAACAGGGTGTAGGACAGCGCCGTGAACGGACCGTAGATCAACCCGCCGAGCGTGAAGCAGGCGAGCGTGACGGCCGCGGGCGCGCCGAGGCCGAAGGGCACCAGGGCCAGCCCCCAGCCGGCGACGATGGTCAGGGTGACCGGCCAGAGCGGGAACCTGCGCAGGGCGCCCGCCGCCAGCCCGCCCAGTACGGCGCCCGCTCCGAACAGCGCCCAGTACAGGCCGAGAAGGCCGGCCCCCGCGTGCAGGTCATCGGTGACGTGCAGGGGCAGTGCGACCTCCGCCGGTCCGTACAGGAAGTTGAAGAACCAGGTCAGGGCGAGGACACCGAGGAGTTCCGGCTGCTTGTGCAACAAGTGCATGCCTGCGGCCGACCGGTCGGCGTCGACGGGCGCGGTCCCCGGCCCGCCTTCCTGCCCCGCCTCGCCGTCCTGGCCCGCCCCGCCGGACGCGCCCCGCACCCGGCCCACCTGGGCGGCGAGCAGGGCGAACGACAACGCGTCCAGACCGATGAGCCAGGCAGGGCTGATCACCGCCGCCAGGAATCCGGCGAGCGCGGGGCCCATGACGATCGAGGCCGAGGCACTGGAACTCAC
Organism: Streptomyces sp. NPDC090045; assembly: GCF_044747975.1. Lineage (NCBI taxonomy): Bacteria > Bacillati > Actinomycetota > Actinomycetes > Kitasatosporales > Streptomycetaceae > Streptomyces > Streptomyces sp. NPDC090045. Next base: position 171,154 of record NZ_JBIVFA010000015.1, on the reverse strand, counting down.
CAGCGCGTTGGCGGCCAGCCGCTGCTCCGCCGGCAGCAGCCCCGCGAGCAGCGCGTACTTGCCCGCGTTGCCCCAGGCGTGCAGGACCGACGAGCCCGCGAGCAGGGCCACGTACAGCACGGGGTGCAGCACGTCCAGGGCCCAGGCCAGCGGCACGCACCCGAGGAGCACCGCGCGGATCCGGCTGTCGGCCGCCAGCAGCCGTGCGGCGGGGAGGCGGCGCAGCCACCGCCCGAAGAGGAGCGCACCGGCCGCCCCGGGAAGGGCGTACGCGGCGAGCGCGGCTCCCAGCAGCATCCCGGACCGGCCGGGCGGCGCGATCTCGATGGCCAGCCATGCCACCGCGACCACGCTCATTCCGTCACCGAGATCGGAGGCCGCCAGCGCGGGCAGGAGCCTCCGGAACGGGGGATGGGCGAACAGCGGCCGGTAGGCCTGCGGCAGTAGGCGAGTTGTCTGTGGGGAAGTCACCAGGTCAGACTTCTGGTTCAAGCGCGCTTGAAGTCAAGGGGGAATGACCGGTGCGGAAGCTCGGAATAGGGGAGCTCGCCCGGCAGGTCGGGATGCGGCCGTCGGCCCTGCGCTACTACGAGAGCATCGGTCTGCTGCCGTCCGCCGAGCGGGCCGCGGGCCGGCGTGTCTATCCGGCCGGCACCGTACGGCGGATCGCGCTGATCAAGATGGCCCAGCGGGCCGGGTTCACCCTGGCCGAGATCCGCGCCCTGCTGGACACCGACACCGACCGCGGAGCGACCCGCCAGTGGCGCGCGCTCGCCGAGCGCAAGCTCCCCGAACTGGACCTGTTCATCCGGCAGACACAGCTCCTGCGCGACGCGGTCGCGGACTGCCTCGCCTGCGGATGCATGAACTTCGACAAGTGCCACCTGCTCACGGCCACCGGGCCCGGATCCGGCCCCGGCCCCGGCTCCTGAACCGGTGACCGCGAGCCCGCCGGCGCGGACGCCCCGACACCGTGGCAGGCTCGTCACCCATGGACGACTTGTTCGCGCAGCACGGCAGCGGGGCACGCTTCGACTGGGGTCCCGTGGGCGCGCAGCGGCTCGCGGGGGACGTCGCGTGTCTGGTGGTGGTCGACGTGCTGTCGTTCACCACCTCGGTGACGGTGGCGGTGGAGCGCGGGATGCGCGTCTTCCCCTACGCCTGGCGTGATGAGTCCGCGGCGGCCTTCGCCGAGGAGAGGGGCGCGCGGGTGGCCGTCGGCCGGCGCGCGGCCACCCCGCAATCGCCGTGGTCGCTGTCGCCGGCGGCGCTGAGGCGCGCCCCCGTCGTCCCGCGACTGGTCCTGCCCTCACCCAACGGCTCCTCGATCGCGGCCGCGGCCGGCCGGTCGACCGTGGTCGCGGCGTGCCTGCGCAACGCGACGGCAGTGGCCCACTGGCTCGCCCGGCACGGCTACGGAAACCCCGACCGCCCGGTCGCCGTCATAGCCTCGGGCGAACGCTGGCCCGACGGCAGCCTGCGCCCGGCGCTGGAGGACCTCCTCGGCGCCGGAGCGGTCCTCGCGGCCCTGCGGACGCTGGGCCGTGGCCCGTTGTCCCCCGAGGCCGCGGCCGCCGCCGACTGCCACCAGGCCACGCCGGATGCCGTCACCTCCGTCACCGGCAGCGCGTCCGGCCGCGAACTCACGGCCGCAGGCTTCGCCTGCGACGTGGCCCTCGCGACCGAACCGGACGTCTGCGAGGTCGTCCCGGTCCTCCTCGGCGGCGCCTTCACGGCAGCAGAAACGTCCGGCAGGGGCTAGCTGCCCGGCTTCTCGGTCAGGCCCGCCTCGTGGGCGGCGAGTGCCGCCTCCACCCGGTTCCGTACGCCGAGTTTCCCGAGGATCGCGCTGACGTGGGCCTTGACCGTGCCCTCGACCAGACGCAGGCGAGAGGCGATCTCGGCGTTGGACAGCCCGATGCCCAGCAGCGCCAGGACCTCGTTCTCCCGTTCCGTCAGCCGCTCCACGGCGGCCCGCGGCGGCGTTCCGCCCGCCATCCGCCCGGTGCGCAGCCCCGCGATGACCCGGGCGGCGACCCTCGGCGAGAGGTACGCGCCGCCCGCCGCCACCGCGTGCACGCCCGTCAGCAGCTCCCTCGGGTCGTCCGCCTTGAGCAGGAAGCCGCTCGCCCCCTCGCGCAGGGCCCGCCCGATGAACTCGTCCTCGCCGAAGGTGGTCAGCATGATCACCGCCGTGCCGGGCAGCTCGCGGTGGATCCGGGCGGCCGCCGCGATCCCGTCGAGCCGGGGCATCTGGATGTCGAGCAGGGCCACCGCCGGCCGGAGCCTGCGCACGGCGTCGACGGCCTCGTGCCCGTCGGCCGCCTCGCCGACGACCTCGATCCCCGGATCCCTCGCCAGGATCGCGCGTACGCCCGCCCGGACCATCGCCTCGTCGTCTGCCACCAGCACCTGGACCACCGGTGCAGTCTAACGACGGGCGGCGGCCCGGCCGTTCGGCGGGGACCCCTGACGAAAGTAGGGGAGCCGATCGCCGACCTGCGGCCGATGCGCGGCGGACCGGGCGATTCCTACGGTCGTGGCAGTACCGCGAACACCGAAGGGAACCCCCGTGATCACCCTGCGAGGCCTGACGAAACGCTACGGCGACACCGTCGCCGTGGACGGACTGACCCTGGACATCGAGGAGGGACGCGTCACCGGCTTCCTCGGCCCCAACGGCTCGGGAAAGTCCACCACGATGCGCATGATCCTCGGCCTGGACCGGCCCACCGCCGGCCGGGCGCTCATCGACGGCCGGCCGTACGCCTCGATGCGCCACCCGGTCCGCGAGGTCGGGGCGCTCCTCGACGCGAAGGCCCTGCACCCCGCCCGCTCCGCGCGCAGCCACCTGATCGCGCAGGCCCGCAGCAACGGCATCCCCGTCCGCCGCGTCGACGAGGTACTGGAGACGGTGGGCCTGGCCAAGGTGGCGCGCCGGCGCGCCGGGGCCTTCTCGCTCGGCATGTACCAGCGGCTCGGCATCGCGGGCGCCCTGCTCGGCGATCCGAAGGTGCTCATCCTCGACGAGCCGGTCAACGGCCTCGATCCCGACGGGGTGCGCTGGGTGCGCGAACTCGTCCGCGCCCAGGCCGCCCAGGGCCGTACGGTCTTCCTCTCCAGCCACCTGATGAGCGAGATGCAGCTCACGGCCGACCGGCTCGTCGTCATCGGCAGGGGCCGGCTGCTGGCCGACACCCCGATGGCGGACTTCCTCGCGGCCGGCGCCTCGGCCTCGGTGCGCGTGCGCACCGCCGACCCGGGTGACCTCGACAGTCTGGCCGGCCACCTGGGCGCGTACGACGAGGTGTCCGTCGAGTCCCAGGGCGGTGAGCGGAACGAGATCGTCGTCCGGGGCCGGGCCGCCGCGGAGATCGGCGACCTCGCCCACCACCTGGGCGTCCGGCTGCACCAACTGCACACGGTTCCGGCCTCGTTGGAGCAGGCCTACATGGAACTGACCGAGCACAGCGTCGAGTACGGAACGGCGGCGCGAGGGCGGCCGCAGGTGTCCGCCGGCCCCGCCCCGACCGCAACGACCGAGGTGTGAAACACATGTCAGCCACATCAGCCACGTCACCCCTGCCGCCCACCACCCGTGCCGCGGCGTCCCGCGGCGGATTCGCCGGTGCGGTCGGCGCCGAGTGGACCAAGCTGTGGTCCGTCCGCGCGCCGTACGCCTGCCTGCTCGCGGGCGTCCTGCTGACGGGGGTCTTCACCTTCTACTACGGTTCGATCGCCCGGATCGACGACAGGCCGGTCCAGCCACTCGGCAACGCCCCGGTCTCCTCCGCCGTCCTCGGACAGTTCGTCATCGTCGTCCTGGCGATGAGCACGGTCACCGCCGAGTACGCCACGGGCAGCGCCCGCACCTCGCTCCAGTGGGTGCCGGTCAGGCACCGCCTGCAGCTGGCCAAGGCGGTCGTGGCGGCCGCGGTGGCCTTCGCCGCCGGAGTCCTGTTCGCGATCCTCGGCATGGCCGTGGCCTGGACGCCCTTCCGCGGGCACGCCGCCCTCAACCCGGCCGAGGCGCTCTCCCAGGTCCTGGCGATGGGCCTCTACCACGCCCTGACCGCCGTACTCACGGTCGGGCTGTCCTTCGCCCTGCGGACCGCGGCCGGCACCCTGTCGGCCGTCGTCGTACTGCTCTCCGTCCTCCTGAGCATGTGCACCGCACTCGGCGGTTCCTTCCTCCTGACGGTGTACGACTACCTTCCGCAGAGCGCCGGCGGCCACTTCATGCGCGCCGGCGAGGGCGCCCCCTACCCGCCCGCGGTCGGGTTCCTGATCGTGCTGGCCTGGACGGCCGCCGCCCATCTGGCCGGCCGGGCCGTCCTGCGGCGCCGTGACGCATGACGTCAACTAGCCTCGGCCGGTGACGTGGGGGAACACGAGGGGGAAGGCGGGGCACGCGTGAGGACGCCGACGGCTCTGGCCGCTTGGGGGACCGGCCCGGCCGTGCGCGACGCCGCGCTGTGGGCGGCTCTCGCGGGCGCGGGCGTCTTCGGCTACCGGGAGCGCGTCGCCGAAGCCTCCCCGGTACTCGGACTGGTCCTGCCCCTGTCGATCCTGGCGGTGGCGGTTCCCGGCAGCCGGAAACGGCCCGGCGCGGCCGTGTTCCTGGCCAACGCGGTGTGCGCGCTGAGCCTGGCCGAGCCGACCGCGACGGCGAGCCCGTACCTCGTGGCCCTGGCCCTGCTGACGTACCTCCTCGGCGTCCGGTCGACCCGCACGGGGGCGGCGCTCCTGCTCTTCGGGGCCTGCATGGCCGTCGACCTCGTGCTGTGCGCCGTTTTGGGCGTCGGCGCCGTGTACTGGTTCTACGCGGTGTCGATGATCCCCTCGGCCCTCCTCCTGCCCTGGCTGGCGGGCCGCTACCGGCAGGCCAGGCTGGCCCTGGTGCGCGGGGGCTGGGAGCGGGCGCGCGGCCTCGAACAGCGGCAGCGGTTCGTCGCCGAGCAGGCCCGGCTGCGGGAACGGACCCGGATCGCCGCCGACATGCACGACTCGCTCGGCCACGAACTGAGCCTGATCGCCCTGCGCGCCGGCGCCCTGGAACTCTCGCCCACCCTGTCCGGCCAGGACCGGGCGGACCTGGCCGTGCTGCGCGCGGCCGTCTCGGACGCCGTCGGCCACCTGCGGGACACCATCGGTGTCGTACGCGAGGGAACCGACGGCCCGGGCGGCCACGGACCGCACGGGGATCCGACGGCCTCCTCCGTGGAGCCGGTGGAGGAACTCGTGGCCCGGGTGCGGGAGTCCGGCGTCACGGTGGAGCTGCGGAAGGAGGGGGAGGCCGGGGCCCTCTCGCCCCTGGTGGACCGCACGGCGTACCGCGTGGTGCAGGAGTCGCTGACCAACGCCATCAAACACGCCCCTGGCGCCGCGATCCGGATCCGCATCGTCCACCAGGGCGCCCGCACCGAGGTACGGGTGGCCAACTCCGCCCCGCCCGCGGGCCCGTCGCCCGTCCCCGTACCCGCCGGCGCGCCGGCCTCCGGCCACCGCGGGCTCACCGGCCTGCGCGAACGGGTCCGGCTGATCGGCGGAACGCTGCAGGCCGCGCCCCGCCGGGGCGGCTTCGAGGTGCTCGCCACCCTGCCGCACCAGGTGGGCCCCCGGCGGCCGGGAGCCGACGCGGAGCTCCTGCAGGACACCGGTTCGGAATCGGCGCGCGGCCTCGCGGCCGCCCGGCGCAGTACCCGGCGCCGGTTCGCCGTCGCCTTCGCGGCGCCCGCCGGACTCGGTCTGGTCCTCCTCGGCTCCGCCCTCTACCTGGCCCACCAGCTGACCGCCTGCGTGCTGCGCCCCGCGGACTTCGCGGCCCTCCGGACCGGCCAGGAGCGCGGCGAGCTCGCGCACCTGCTCCCGGACCGTGAGTTCCGGTACGTACCGGACGTCCTCAGGGCACTGCCCGCACCCCCGGGCACGGAGTGCGCGTACTACCGCTCGCACGGCAGCCTCCTGGACCAGGCCGACGTCTACCGGCTCTGCTACGCGGGCTCCCGCCTGGCGGCCAAGGACGTGCTCCCGAGCCGACCGCTCGCCACCCCGGGGGATGAGGCATGATCGGGGGATGTCTGATCGCATCATTGCCGCCTGTGACGGAGCGGCGAAAGGTAATCCCGGGCCGGCCGGCTGGGGCTGGGTCATCGCCGACTCCCAGGGACGCCCCGAGCGTTGGGAGGCCGGGCCGCTGGGCCGGTCCACCAATAACATCGGCGAGCTGACCGGCCTCCAGCGGCTGCTCGAGGCGCTCGCCCCCGGGACGTCCGTCGAGGTGCGGATGGACTCCCAGTACGCGATGAAGGCCGTGACGCAGTGGCTTCCGGGCTGGAAGCGCAACGGCTGGAAGACCGCCTCCGGCCAGCCCGTCGCCAACCGCGGACTCGTCGAGCAGATCGACCTGCTGCTGGCCGAGCGTGACGTGACGTTCGTCTACGTTCCGGCGCACCGGGAGGACGGTGACCTCCTGAACGCGATCGCCGACCAGGCCGCCAGCGACGCGGCCCGTACGCAGGAGGCCGCCGGCACCGCCCTCGGACACGCGGACCTGCCGGTACCGGCCCCGGCCGCGCCCGCGCGCCAGAAGGCGGGCACGGCGAGGAAGCGGACGGCCGAAGGGGCCGCACCGGGCCGCGCGTCCCGGGCCATCAAGGCGAAGTTCCCGGGCAGCTGCCCCTGCGGGAAGCCCTACGTTGTTGGTGACATGATCGCCAAGAACGGGAGCCGCTGGGGCCACGAGAGCTGCGCCGCCCCGGCCCCCGCCCCGGCTTCTGCCTCCTAGGGGCGGTGGACGCGCAGGTACGCGACCTCGTACGACATCTCGGACACGTTCGCGTCGGGCGCCGGGTGGTAGCGCCCGGCGCAGACGGAGAGGTTGACGATGAGGTACGCCCTCCAGTTGCGCCCCACCCCCCGCCGGTCGGCGAACACCCGCGCGCCGTTGACCCACCACACGACCGAGCGCGCCCCGAACTCCACCTTCAGGTCCACCCAGCCGCCGGGGGCGACCGCGGGGTCCCGGTGGTAGCGCGATCCGCCCTTGACGTGGTTGGAGAGCTCCAGGAGGTCGGGGTTGTCCGGGTGGTACTCGAAGACGTCGACCTCGTTGCCGCCGTCCCGCCAGGTCCAGATCGCCGGCCAGGCGCCGGCCTCGACGGGCAGCCGCACCCGGGACTCCAGTACGTCCCCGGCCCGCACCATGAAGCCCTCGTCGCTGCCCTCGGTGGTCAGCAGGCCCGCGTTCCAGTTGCCGTCCGGGCGGCGGACGGCCCGGAAGGTGCCGGTGCGGCTGTAGGACGGGTCCGCCACCAGATGGTCGAGCTTGTTGTCGCCGGGGTTGGTGGGTCCGCCGTTCGGATAGGCCCAGGAGCGGCCGGCGACCCATTGGGCGGCCGACCCGAAATCCGCGGTGAAGAGCGGGGCCCCGCTTCTCGCCGGGCCGGCGCCACGGGCCGTGGTGCCGGTGAAACGTTCGAGGAACCGTCGGAGCCAAGCGGGAACGTGAGTGAGCACAGCGCTCCTTCCGTGGACGGACGCTCCCGGATCCTGCCCAGCTCGCGCGTCACGCATACCGGTCCACCGGTTTGTGTTTCCCCTTTCCCCTGCATGTAATAATCACTGTTGAATAATGCCTATTACGTGCGAGGAGTTGCAGCGGTATGTGGACCTGTGAGCGAGTCGTCGGCGCAGACCTGGACGTCGAGGAGGTCATCGGGCTCTACCGCGCCTCCACCCTCGCCGAGCGCCGTCCCGTCGCCGATGGGGAGCGGTTCGCCCGGATGCTGGCCGGCGCCAACCTCGTCGTCGTCGCCCGAGCCGACGACGGCGGTCTCATCGGCATCGCCCGCTCGATCACCGACGGCGCGTACGCCACCTACCTCAGCGACCTGGCCGTCGACGTCGCCTACCAGGGCAAGGGCGTGGGCCGCGACCTCATCCGCGTCACCCAGGAGGCGGCGCCCGAGGCGAACGTGATCCTGCTCTCCGCCCCGGCCGCGGTCGGCTACTACCCGCACATCGGCTTCACCCGCCACGAGTCCGCCTGGACCCTCGGCACGCGGCACTGAGACCGTCGTCCGGGGCGCCCCCAACACGGCTTTTCCATAGGCCAGTTGCGCGCGGTCGCGGCGGGGTACGATCCGTGCCGTGGGGGGACCGGAGACACGCAGACGGCGCTCCGCGCTGCACACCTACGGGTGCGCCGCAGCGGGCTTGTTCCTACTCGTCGGCTGTACGGCCGACGGCACGGCCAAGGGCGGTGCGGCGACGAGCGACGCGCCCGGCCGCACCCCGGCCGCGTCGTCGCCCGCCACGGGCGGCCCGGCTCCGGGCGGCTCCGGCGCGAGCACGCCGGCCGCCTCGCCCAGCAGTTCCGGGTTCCCCCTCGTGCCTGAGCTGGACGAGTCGAAGCAGCCGAAGACGGTCGCCGAGGCCCGCGACCTGCTCGGCCGGATCGCCATCACCGAGGCGGCCTTCGGCCCCGAAGTCGTGCGCAGCACCCCGTTCGAGAGCGATCCGTCCCGCTGGCCCGTCATCGACGAGGACTGCGTCTGGCAGACCGCGGGCCTGCCGGAGGACGTACTCGCCACGAGCACCCGCTCCTTCCACGTTCCGGCCAAGGACGGCCGCGGCCGCCTGCAGCTCAACGCCACGGTCACCGTCCACCGCAACCGCCAGGAATCCGGCTGGGAGACCGCCCGCGCCATGGAAGAGGTCCTGCGCTGCCCGACCCAGAAGCTGCGGGAGGGGGAGGAGCTCAAGAACCTGTGGGGCGGCTCCCTCTACCTCGGTGAACAGGGGAACGGCTGGACCGAGGACGCCTTCAGCGAGTCCGGCGAGTACGTCAGCACGAAGCACGGCGGGCCCCACCACTACCGATGGCACCAGGCCCAGTTCGGACCGGTCACCGTGGCCGTCGCAGGCAAGGGTGCGGCGGGCTACACCGACGAGGACATGGTCGGGTTCGTCGTCCAGGGCACCAGCCGGCTGATGATCCAGGCCAAGCAGGAGCTCGGAAAGGCGGCGGGCTGATGGAGACGCTCCATCCCTCGGACCCCTCCCGGATCGCCGGGTACCGCCTCCTCGGCAGGCTCGGCGCCGGCGGCATGGGCGTGGTCTACCTCGGCCGCACCGACGACGGGGCCCTCGCCGCGGTCAAGGTGATCCGCGCGGAGTACGCCGACGAGGCGGACTTCCGGGCCCGCTTCCGCCGCGAGGCCGAGATCGCCGCGGAGGTCGACAGCCCGTGGGCCGTACGGATCACCGGCGCCGACCCGGACGCGCCCGAACCGTGGCTGGCCACCGCCTTCGTCGCGGGCCCCTCCCTGGCCGAGGCCGTCGCGGCCCACGGCCCGCTCCCGCTGCGCGCCGTACGGATCCTCGGCAAGGCCCTGGCCAAGGCCCTCGGGGGGATGCACGCACAGGGCCTCGTACACCGGGACGTCAAGCCCGGCAACGTGCTGCTCGGCATGGACCGGCCCCGGCTCATCGACTTCGGAATCGCGCGCGGCGGCGAGCACACCGCCCTGACCTCCGCCGACGCGGTCCTCGGCACTCCCGGCTTCCTCCCGCCCGAGCAGGCCGAGGGCCGCCCCGCCGAACCGGCCGGCGACGTCTTCTCGCTCGGCTGCCTCCTCGCGTACGCCGCCACCGGCCGCCTGCCCTTCGGCACCGGAACCGTGGACGCGGTGCTCTACCGGACCGTCCACGACGAACCCGAGTTCGGCCCGGAGGTCCTCGCCGACCCCGAACTCACCGCGCTCCTGCGGACCTGCGTCGCCAAGCACCCCGACATCCGCCCCACCGCGGACGAGGTGGACGCGGCGCTGACCGAGGACACCCCGGGGGAGGGCACCGACTGGCTGCCCGACCCGGTCGTCGCCACCATCGCCGAGCGCGCCGCCGCGCTGCTCGCCCTGCCCGGGATCGACGAGACCGTCGCCGATCCGGAGGCCGCCCCCGCACCCGGCACGGCCGCACCCACCCGCAGGCGTTTCCTCGCCCTCGCCTCCGGTGGCGCCGTGCTCGCGGCCGGCGGCGGCCTGGCCGCCTGGCTGGCGCTGCGCGAGCGGGACGAGCCCGGAACCGCGGCCGCGGACACCCCGCGGCCCTGGGTGATCGGTCTGCACGCCGACCTCTCCGGCCCGCAGAAGGCCGCCGGGCAGGCTCAGGAGCGCGGGGTGCGGCTGGCCGTCGACGCGTTCAACTCCCGCAAGGACAAGCCGTTCACGCTCACCGTCGCCACCGCCGACGACGCCGGAAGGGCCGACCGCTCGGCGGCCGCCGCCACCGGACTCATCGCCAACCGCGACCTGTTCGCGGTGATCGGCCCCACCGGCAACGACTCCGTGATCCCCTGCCTCGAACTTTACGGCGAGAGCTCCGTCCCCCTGGTGACCGTGTCCGCCCTGGCGACCACCTTCAGCGTCACCGACCGGCGCAGCTTCTTCCAGGTCTGCCCGATCTCCTCGGCCCAGGCCGCCGCGGTCAACCTGCAACTGGCCGGAAAACAGGGCGTCCGGAAGATGGGGATCCTCAGCGACCGCGACGGCGACACGGACACCTGGCAGGCGGCCCTGCTCGTGGGCCGCACCCTCGCCCTCTTCGCGCCCGAGGCCACCTTCTACGTGCGCGTCGTCCCGCGCGGCACCCAGGACCTGGCCCCGGTGATCACCGACATGCTCGCCCACGGCGTCGACGGCTTCTTCTACACGGGCACCCGGGCGGGCGGGGCCAAGGCGGCCGCACTGCTGGCGGCCGCCGGCTTCAAGGGGCCCCGCGCCGCCGACTACACCATCGCAGGCCCGGAGTTCCTCGCGGCCGCCGGGCAGGCGGCCGAGGGCTGGCAGTTCTGCACGCCGTACACCGGCCCCGAAGCCCCCGAGGTCGCGGAGGTGGCCCGCGCGCACCAGGCGGCGTACCGGTCGGCCCCCGCGATCTGGACCGCGGAGGCCTTCGACGCGACCCGCCTGGTCATCGAACGGCTCGTCACCGCCGCGGCGGGCGGCAGCCGCCCGAACCGCGCCGACCTGCTGACCGGGCTCACCCAGGGCACCTTCCGCGGCCTCACCAAGGAGTACGCCTTCGACGAACGCCGGCAGGTCAAGGGCAACACCTACTTCCTGCACAAGGTGGAGGGCGGCCGCATCCGCTACGTGGGCCCGGCCTCCGGGCCCGCGCCCACCGCGTCCCCGGCGGGATAGCGGCGGATGCGCCCCCTCATCCCAGCCGATCCGGCCGCGATCGGCGGCAACAGGCTGCTGGGACGGCTCGGTTCGGGCGGCATGGGCACGGTGTACCTCGCGCGCTCCGCCACGGGCACCCTGGTGGCGGTCAAGGTCATCCGCGCCGACCACGCCTCCAATCCGGACTTCCGCCTCCGCTTCCGCCGCGAGGTGGAGGCCGCCGGGCAGCTGACCGGGCGCTGGGTGGTCCCGGTGGTCGCCGCCGACGCGGAGGCGCGCGAGCCGTGGCTCGCCACCCCGTTCGTCCCCGGGCCCGCCCTGTCCGAGGCGGTGGCGGGGTACGGTCCGCTGCCCGTCCGGGCCGTACGGACCCTGGGCGCACGGCTCGCCGAGGCGCTCGCGCAGGTGCACGCCGCCGGGCTGGTCCACCGCGACGTCAAACCGGGCAACATCCTCCTCGCCCCCGACGGGCCCCGGCTGATCGACTTCGGGATCGCCCGCGCCGAGGGGGCCGACACGCTCACGGCCGTGGACGCCGTCATCGGCACGCCCGGATACCTGGCCCCGGAACAGGCCCGGACGGGCGGCGCCGCCGCGGGCGCCGCGAGCGACGTGTTCTCCCTCGGCTGCGTCCTGGCGTACGCGGCGACCGGTCACGGCCCGTTCGGCGGCGGGCACGCCGCCGCCGTGGTCTACCGCACGGTCCACGACGAGCCCGAACTCACCGGACTTCCCGGGGAGCTGCTCGAACCGGTGCTGGCCTGCCTGGCGAAGGACCCGGCCGCCCGGCCGACCCCGGCCCGGCTGAGCGCCCTCCTCGGAGACGACCCCTCCGGCGCGGACGCCGAGGACTGGCTGCCGCCCCCGCTGTCCCGCCTCATAGCCGAACGCTCCACCAGGGCCCTGGACCTGCCCGCCCCGGAGCCGACCCGCATCGACGCGCCGCGGACGCCCGTACGGGGCCTCACGCGCAGGCGGCTGCTCGCGGCCGGCGCGGGCCTGGCCGCCGTCGGCGCACCGACTGCCTGGTTCGCCACCCGGGGGAAGGCGCGCGGCGCGGCGCCGCCGCCGGCCCGCGAACTCGCCACCCTCACCCTCGCTCTGCAGGCCGACCTGACCGGGCCGGGGAAGGAGAGCGGCCAGGCCCACGAGCGCGGCATGAAACTGGCCGTGGAGCGGCACAACGGCCGCAAGGACGCCGCGTTCCGGCTGGCCCTGCGCGTCGCCGACGACGGCGGGGACCCGACGCGCGCCGCGCAAGTGGTCAAGGAGCTGGCCGCCGACCCCACGGTGGCCGCACTCACCGGCCCCACCTGGGACGCGGCCGTGCCCGAGCTGGCCACCGCCTGCGCCGCGGCCGATCTCGCCCTGGTGCTGGTGTCCGTCGACAGCTCGGAGACCGCCCAGTCGCAGTGGCGGACCCTGTGCGCCACCCGCCCGGCCGGGGACCGCTTCGCCCTCCCGGTGATCGACTACCTCAGCCGGATCCGGCCCGTCCGGCACACGGGCCTGGTCGACGACGCCGAAGGCGGCGAGCCCACCTGGCCGTTCGTGCGCACCCTGCGGCAGAGCCCGCCCTCGATGGGCACGCTCACCGTCCACCGGATCCCGGTCGGCGGCTCCGACTTCGCGGGCGCCGCACGCGCCCTGACCGAGGCCCGGGCCGAGGCCGTCGTCTACGCCGGCACCTCACCGCAGCGCGCGGCCCGACTGGCCCGCGCCCTGACCGAGGCCGGATTCCAGGGCCCGCGCGTGGGCCTCCAGCACGTCATGGAACCGGCCTTCCTCGCGGACGCCGGGCCGGCGGCCGAAGGCTGGGTGTTCAGCGCCCTCTTCACCGACCCGCTGGCCGTCCCCGCCGCCGCCGAGTTCGTCGGGGCCCACCGCACCGCGCACGGGGCGCCGCCCGGCCGCTGGGCCACCGAGGCGTACGACGCCGTGGGCCTGCTGGCCGCGGCCCTGACCGGCCTGGACGAGGAGGGGCGGGGCCGCGCCGGCCTGACCCGGCGGATCTTCCGGACGACCCACCAGGGCCTGGCCAAGCCGCTCGCCTTCGACACGGGCACCCACGTCCTGACCGGAGAGCGCATCGCCCATCTCTACCGGGCCGAATCCGGCGCCTACCGGTACCTGGGCCTCTACCGGGACGTGCGCCCCTCCGCGTGAGCGCCCGGACCCGGTGCGGCTACTCGAACCGTGCCGGGTCGCCGGCGCCCCGCCGTACGATCTCGGCCTCGCCGCCGGAGAAGTCGATGACCGTGGTCGGCTCGGTGCCGCAGTCGCCCGAGTCCAGCACGGCGTCCACCTCGTGGTCGAGCCGCTCCTTGATCTCCCAGCCCTGCGTCATCGGCTCGGCCTCGTCGGGCAGCAGCAGGGTGCTGGAGAGCAGCGGCTCACCGAGCTCCTCGAGCAGGGCCTGCGTGACGACGTGGTCGGGAATCCGGACTCCGACCGTCTTCTTCTTCGGGTGCAGCAACTGGCGCGGCACCTCCGACGTCGCGGGGAGGATGAAGGTGTAACTGCCGGGTGTCGCCGCCTTGATCGCGCGGAACACGTCGTTGTCGATCTGGACGAACCGGCCCATCTGCGCGAAGTTCTGGCACACCAGGGTGAAGTGGTGACGGTCGTCGAGGTTCCGGATCGACCGGATCCGGCTGATGCCGTCACGGTTGCCGAGCTGGCAGCCCAGCGCGAAGCAGGAGTCTGTCGGGTACGCGACGAGCGCGCCGGAGCGGATGATGTCGGCCACGTTGCCGATCGTGCGACGCTGAGGATTCTCGGGGTGCACGTCGAAGTATTTCGCCATCCGCCGAGCCTACGTGGTCCCGGCGCCGGCGCCCGGGCCGCGGTGAATCGCAGATGCGCGCGCTGAGTGAACCGATCCCGGCCGATGACCACCACCCGGCCGGGCGGCGCTCCGGACGCTGCCGGGAGGGTTCCGGGGCACGATGAGAGGTAGCCGTGCGCCCCGGGCCGCCCCTGGGCGGGTGGGCGCCGGGCCGAGGGTGCCGGAAGGGAGCGTCCCCGATGGGTTCGATCGACGGGTTGGGGGCCGGTGGGGCCGGACGGGCCGAGGTCGGGCTCGCCGCGCCCAGCGGGCTGCTCGACGTCCTGAACGTCGCGGCGGTCGTCCTCGACTCCGAAGGACGGGTCGCCCTGTGGAGCCCCCAGGCCGAGCAGCTGTTCGGCTGGTCGGCCGAGGAGGCGCTCGGCCGCCCCGCCGCCCAGCTGCTGGCCTCCAAGGACCACGTCGGGCTGGTCACCGAGCTCTTCGCACGCGTCATGGGCGGCGCGGGGGACTGGGCGGGCGCCTTCCCGGTGCACCACAAGGACGGCGGTACGCGCCTGGTGGAATTTCGCAACATGCGACTGCTCGACGAGCACGGCGAGCTGTACGCCCTCGGCATCGCCACCGACCGTACCCGGCTGCGGCAGCTGGAGCGGGACCTCGCCCTCTCCGCACGCCTGGTGGCCCAGTCCCCGATCGGGCTCGCGGTCCTGGACACGGAACTGCGCTACGTCCTGGTCAACCCGACCCTGGAGCGGATCAACGGGCTGCCCGCCGCCCAGCACATCGGCCGGGGCGTCCGCGAGGCCCTGTCCTTCCTCGACGACGCGGAGGCCGCCGAGTCGGCCATGCGCCAGGTCCTGGCGACCGGCACCCCGCTGCTCGAACAGTTCACGGCCGGCCGGACCCACGGCGGGGAGCGCGAACACGCCTGGTCGGTGTCCTACTACCGGCTGGAGGACGCCACCGGACGGGTCCTCGGCCTGGCCACCTCCGTGGTCGACGTCACCCAGAGTCACCAGGCGGCCCTGGAGATCGCCCGCAGCCGCCGGCGCCTCGCCCTGATCGCCGACGCCACCGTCCGCATCGGCACCACCCTCGACCTGGACCAGACCGCCCGCGAGCTCGCCGACGTCGTCGTGCCGGAGCTCGCCGACATCGCCGCCGTCGACATCCTCGACTCCGTCCTCGAAGGCCGGCCGACCCTGCGGTCGTCCGCCCACGAGCCCGCCGTGTTCCGTGCCCTGGCCGTCGCGTCCGCCTTCCCCAGCGAGGCCGTCCGCGCCGCGGACCCGCCGGGCGACATCGCCGCGTACGCCGCGGACCGGCTGGTCACCCAGTCCGTGACGACCGGCCACCCGGTGCTGGTGGCCCACGTGCACGCCCAGGACATCTCGCGCATCGCCCGCGACAGCACCGCCGCCACCCTCCTGACCCGCGCCGGCCTGCGCTCGTACCTGGCCGTGCCGCTCATCGCCCGCGGCGAGGTCCTCGGCGCCCTCGACCTCAAACGCACCCGCAACCCGCTGCCCTTCAACGACGACGACATCGTGCTCGCCGGCGAACTGGCGGCCCGCGCCGCCGTGTGCATCGACAACGCCCGCTGGTACCGCAACGCACACCACACCGCGCTCGCCCTCCAGCACCACCTCCTCCCGCACCACCCGCCGCCCACACCCGGCCTGGAGGTCGCCTCCCGCTACCGGCCCGCCGCGGCCAGCAGCGAGATCGGCGGCGACTGGTTCGACGCCATCGCCGGCCCGGACGACACCACCGTCCTGGTGATCGGCGACGTCATGGGCAGCGGCATCAACGCCGCCGCCAGCATGGGACAGCTGCGCACCGCGACCCGCACCCTCGCCGAACTCGCCCTCGACCCGCCCCAGGTGCTCCAGCAGCTCGACCGCACCACCGCCGCCCTCGAAGAAACCATCGCCACCTGCGTCTACGTCGTCTACGACCCGCACCGCGCCACGTGCCGGGTGGCCGTCGCCGGACACCTGCCGCCCGTCCTCATCCGCGCCGGCCGCGCCCCGGAACTCCTCGACCTGCCCACCGGCGCGCCGCTGGGCGTGGGCGGCATCCCCTTCGAGGCCACGACCGTGGCCATGGAGCCCGGCGACCAACTCGTGCTCTACACCGACGGCCTGGTCGAGACCCGCGACCAGCCCATCGACGAACGCCTCGACCTCCTCCTGGACCTGCTCGCCGACACCGGCCGCCCGCTGGAGGAGACCTGCGACCGGCTCCTGGACTCCCTGCGCCGGCCGGACGACCACGACGACGTCGCCCTGGTCATCGCCCGCGCGCGGCCCCTGCAGTAGCGGACCGCTCGCCTCGCGGCCCGGCCGCCACGAGCCTAGGCTGATCGTGATCGCTGTGCCCTGACCCTGTACGGCAGGAGGCATCTGGTGACTCCGACGCACATACGGTTCCGCCGGGCGTGTGCGGCCGCCGCCGCAGCGGGTCTGCTCGTCGCCCCGGCCGTCGCGGGCTCCGCGTACGGCACGCCCGCCCCGGTACGGGCCGCCCCCGCCGCCCCGACCCCGGACGCCGACGGCGGCTTCCCCGTGCTCACGCCCGCCGTCGCGGCCCAACTCGACGCCGCCGTGCGCAAGGTCATGAACGAGGCGCAGGTGCCGGGCGTGATCGTGGGGCTGTGGGCACCCGGCAAGGGCAGCTACGTGAGGGCCTTCGGCGTGGCCGACAAGGCGACCGGCGCACCCATGCGGACCGACTTCAACAGCCGCATCGGCAGCCTGACCAAGACGTTCACGGTCACCGCCCTCCTCCAGCTGGTCGACCAGGGCAAGGTCGGCCTGGACGACCCGATCGGCGACTACATCGGCGGCGTACCGAACGGGGACCGCATCACCCTGCGCGAACTGGCCGGCATGCGCAGCGGGCTCTTCAACTACAGCGAGGACCCGGACTTCGACAAGGCGTTCACCACCGACCCCGATCGCCCCTTCTCGCCCCAGCAGTTGCTGGCGTACTCCTTCAAGCACCCGGTCCAGTTCGAGCCGAACGCGCAGTTCGAGTACTCCAACACCAACCTGATCCTGCTCGGCCTGCTGATCGAGAAGGTCACCGGCAGGCCGCTCGACGAGGTCATCGACCAGGACGTCGTCGGGCCGGCCGGACTGCGCCGCACGCTCTTCCCGACCGGCGCGGAATTCCCCGAACCGCACGCGCAGGGCTACACGGACCAGACGGCCTCCGGCAAGATCGAGGACGCCACCGACTGGGACCCGTCCTGGGCCTGGGCCGCGGGCGCGATGATCTCCGACCTCCAGAACCTGCGCAGCTGGGCACGGACCCTCGCCACGGGCACGCTGCTGACGTCCGCCACACAGGCCCAGCGCCTGAAGACCACCTCGCTCGGCATTCCCGGCGCCGGCTACGGACTGGGCCTCTTCAACGTCCAGGGCTGGATCGGGCACAACGGCTCGCTCCCGGGCTACGAGAGCCTGGGCGTCTACCTGCCGCAGGAGCAGGCGACCCTGGTGGTCATCCTCAACACCGACGTCCTGCACGACGGCCAGGAGCCCAGCACCCTCTTCGGCGAGGCGATCACCAGCATCGTGACGCCGGACCACGTGTACCCCGGCCACAAGCCGCCGGAATCCGAGTCGCCGGCGCCGAAGCCGTCCGCGCCCGAATCGTCGGCACCCGTGCAGCCCTCACCCACGTCCGGCTGAGGTCCACCCCCCGGCAGCACCGGATCGGGTCGGATGATCCGACTGTTAGGGTCCGAGGTATGCCAGAGCTCATCAACCCCACCCCGCGCCTGCACAGCTCCTGGCTCGCCGCACAGCTCGAAGCGGGCCCCGAGGCCCCCATGGACGGCGCCGGGCTCGGCTCCGACGACGACGTGGACAGCCCGGAGGGCTTCGCGGCCTGGGTGGACCGGCTGCACCGGTACGCGGACCGCACGCTGCCGGTCGAGCACGGCCGCGTGCACGCCACGTACTGGTGGATCGCCGACGGAGACACCTACCTCGGCGCCATAGACCTGCGCCACTACCTGAACGGTTTCCTGCTCGACGCGGGCGGCCACATCGGCTACAGCGTCCGCCCCTCGGCCCGCCGCCGCGGCCTGGCCACCTGGGCCCTCGCGGCCGTCCAGCACGAGGCCCGCCTGCTGGGCATGGACCGGGTACTGCTGACCTGCGACCCCGGCAACGAGGCGTCGATCCGCACGATCGAGGCCAACGGCGGCGTGCTGGAAGACGTCCGCGACACCCTCATCGGCCCCAAACGGCGCTACTGGATCAACCTCTAGCGGTCGTGTCGTAACAATGCCGTGCGGTCGTACTGGGTCGATAGTGGGGCTGTGAGCGACTGGTCGGAGGGACCCGGGCAGCGCGGCGCCGCAGAAGGCGCCGCCTGGTCCGGACGTGACGGCGCGCGGGCATTCGCGGCGGTGGAGGCGGCCACGGACTGGCTGCTCGGGTACCCGTTCGTCTTCCGGGCCCTGTCACGGATCGGCCCCGGCGCGGTCCTGGTGGACTACGGATGCGGGCCGGGCCAGGTGGCCGACCGCGCGGCCCGGCAGCTGGGGGCGCGGGTCATCGGGGTGGACACCTCCCCGGAGATGCTGGTGCTCGCCCGCGCCTCGGCCACCGCGGTGGCGGAGTACCACCTCGTGGAGAACGGCCGGGTGACCGGCCTCGCGGACGGCTGCGCGGACGCCGTCATGTGCAACCACGTGCTCGCGTCGCTGCCGACCGAGGACGCCGTGCTCGAGGTGTTCGGCGAGATCCGCCGCCTGCTGCGGCCGGACTCCCCCCTCGTGCTGCTGAGCACCGATCCCGCCTGCAACGGCACGGAGTACGCCTCGCTGCGGGTCGGCGAAACGGGCGAGGTGTACGGGCCGGGCGACGAGCTGACGGTACGGCTGCGGCGCACGGACGGATCCTGGCAGGAGATGCGCAACCACGCGTGGCCCGTCGGCTACTACCCGGGCCTGCTGGAGAGCGCCGGATTCCGGGACGTCGTCCAGCACCGGCCCACCGTGGACGAGGCGCTCACCGTCGCCGACCCGGACCTCGCGGCCGGCCGCGCGTGGCAGGCGGAGCGGGAGAGGCCGCCCCTGGTGATCACCAGGGCGCTGGCGGCCTGACCGGACGGACGGCCCATGGACGGGAGACGAGGCATGAGCGGCACCGGCCGCGGGTCCGCGGGCCTTGACCCCGGCCACGGCGACCCGGCCGGTCCGCGGTGAACGCGCAGGCCGCACCGCCCCCACCGCCGGCGTCGCCCGCACCGCCGGCCCGGGAGGACCGGCACGCCGGCTGGCTGGAACTGTTCTTCGACCTCGTCTTCGTCGCCTTCGCCGCCCAGCCTGACGGTCTCCGCGAACCTCTTCGAGGACGACGGCCCGCGCCGCCGCCTGCTCATGCTCTCGGCCATGTTCTGCCTCGCGGTGATGGCCGCCGCGGTGCCGGGCGCCGACGAAGACGGAAACCGCGCGGCGGCGTACGCGCTCGGCTACGCGGGCACCCGGCTGGTGCTGCTCGGGCTGTGGTGGCCGGCCACCCGCTTCCCCGCGGCCCTGCGCGTCCCGCGCTGGCGGCCCCTGAGCTACTGCCTGGTCTCCGCCGTGCTCTGGGCCGCGTCGGTCGCGGTGCCCCTGCCCTGGCGGTACGCCGTCTGGGCCGCGCTGCTCACCGCCGAGATCGTGCTGCTGCTGGGTTCCCGCGGCCGCGGGGTCCCCGGCCGCGTGCACACCGGACATCTGGTCGAGCGGGTCGGGCTGTTCGTCATCATCGTGCTCGGCGAATCGGTGATCGCCCTGGTGACCTCGGCCGACCACGTGTGGACGGCGCAGGCCGCAGTCGTGGCCGCACTGGGCTTCGTCCTGCTGGCCGCGCTCTGGTGGTCGTACTTCGACTTCGCCGCGACCTCGGCCGAGCTCGTCCTCGGATCGGCCGAGGGCAACCGGGCCTACCTCCTCGCCCGCGACGTGGGCGGCTTCCTGCACTTCTTCGTCACCGCCGCCGTCATCTGCATGGCCGCCGGGCTCGCCACCGCCGTCGAGGAGGCCGGCCACGCGCACCTGCCCCGCGGCGCGGTCTGGGCCCTCGCCGGCGGGCTCGCCCTCTACCACCTGGCCCACGCCGCCATCGCACTGCGCTTCGGCCGTCCCCTGCGATACGTCGCGACCTGGGCCCTGCCCGGAGTCGTCATTCCGCTGCTCGTCGTCCTCGGCACCGGTCACCTCACGCCCTGGCAGGTCGTCCTGCTGCTCGCCGCCGAGGCCATCGGCCACCTGCTGTACGCCAAGGCGATCGCCCGGCGCCGCAGCCGCGAGGCGCGCGGCCGGAACCCCTGAAAGCGGAGCGACGTCCGCCGCCCCCACGGGTGTTACTGTCGCGCCATGTCCAAGGCCGAGATAGACGTGGTGACCGCCGAATTCTTCGGCGCCTTCGACAACCGCGGCGGCAAGGCCGCCGACGTGGGACGGATCCGCCGGCTGATGCTGCCGGGCGGAGTCATCGTGAAGACCGGCCCGGACCTCACCTCCTACACCGTGGACGAGTTCGTCGAGCCGCGCCGGCTGTTGCTGTCCGGCGGCCGGCTGGCCGAGTTCTCCGAGTGGGAGACCTCGGAACGGACCGAGATCGCGGGAGACATCGCCTCGCGGTTCGGCGAGTACCGCAAGTCCGGGATCCTCGACGGCGAGCCGTTCGAGGGCGGCGGGACCAAGACCATCCAGTTCGTCCGGACCCCGGAGGGCTGGCGGATCGCCGCCTTCGCCTGGTTCGACCAGCCCTGACCGCGAACGCCGACGGCGCGTTCCGCCGACTTCAGCGGGTGTCCTCGGGGGCGGTGCAGCAGCCGTCCCGGAGCATCTGGTGGAGCACGGCCCGCCAGTCCCCGGGGGCAGCGTCCGGCGTCGCGCCGGACCGGGTGAAGGCGCGCTCCAGGGAGGGGCGTTCCCGCAGGACACCGGCCCGCACGGTCGCCCGTACGCGGATCAGGTCCGCGAAGTCGGTGAAGGGATCGCCGTCGACGAGGGTGAGGTCGGCGATCCTGCCCGGCTCGACCGTGCCCAGCCGGTCCGCGACGCCGAAGACCCGGGCCGGGGTCCGGGTCACCGTGGTCAGGGCCTCCGCCGGCGACATCCCGTACCGGTGCAGCGCGCGCAGGGCGAGGTGCAGGTGGAGCCCGACGGGGGTGAGCGGCGCATCGGTGCCCAGCGCGAGGCGGCCGCCCCCCTCGACGACACGCCGGTAGACGCCAACCTCCCGCTCCAGGACGGCGCTCTGCTCCGGGCTCGGCGGATGCGCGGCCGCGGCCCGGACCGCCTCCACGTCCCAGGGCGGCATCAGGGCCGTCACCCGGGGATCGGCGGCGAGCGCCGGATCGGCGCCGAGCAGCGGCAGCGCGGTGAAGGGGGTGGCGACGAGGTCGAAACCGCCGCGCGCGTACACCTCCACGGTGTCCTGGTACGTGTGGCCCCGCGGGGTCGCCCCGTGGCCGTACTCCGCGCGCTCGGTCGCCACCAGGTGCGTGGTCAGGTCCTGGCCGGCCTGGATGCCGGGGGCGCACAGGTGGGAGCCGGCCAGGACGCCGAGCCGGTCGTGGGCGAAGCGGGCCGCCTCGGCCATCAGCTCGTAGGGGGCGCGTACGTACGTCTTGACGAAGTCCCAGTCCAGCGCCTCGGCCCGGGCCAGCGAGCGGGCGAATCCCGCACGGGTGCGATGGGCGCGCCCCATGCTGTAGGCGACCCGCGAGCCGTCGAGGAGCTCCCCGCCGGCCAGCAGCCGCGGCGCGGCGAGCAGCCCCGCCCGGATGTCCTCGCGCAGCCGGGCCTGCTCGTAGGCCGAACCGCCCAGCGAGACCACGGTGGTGACCCCGTACGCGAGGTGCAGCACACCCTGGCGCGCCCCGTAGGTGTAGGGGTACGGATGGACGTGCGAGTCCCACAGGCCCGGCAGGACCGTGCCGCCGGAGGCGTCGACGGTGCGGGCGGCGCGGCGGCCCGGCCGGTGCGGCTCGACGGCGGTGATCCGGCCGTCGCTGACGAGGACGTCGACGTCGGCCCGGGGCGGGGAGCCGGTGGCGTCCCACAGCAGCCCCGCGTGCACGACGGTGTCGACGGGTGCGGGGCGCCGGTAGAAGAGGGAGACGGGCACGGTGCGGGCCGGCCCGGCGGGTGCGCCGGAGCCGTCCAGGGCGAGCAGGCGCAGCCGGGCGCAGGACTGGTAGAGCAGGGTGCGCGCATCCCCGGACCAGGAGGGGTGGTCGGCCGGCTCGTCGGTGAGGCGGCGGGCCGGGCCGGCGGGCGTGCCGTCGGGCCCGACGGGCAGCAGCCACAGGGCCGACTCGCTGACGCAGGCCAGGAAGCGGCCGTCGGGTGACCAGACGGGTCCGGAGGCGTAGCGGTCCGCGAGCGAGACGTGCGGGGCGAGCGCGTGCAGGCGGGCGGCGCCGGTGGCGGTGTCGACGATCCGGATGAGGTTGTAGCCCTCGCGGAAGCGCCGGCTGAGCCGGTTGCGGTCGCACAGGGCGAGGTGCCGGCCGTCGGGCGACCAGCTGGGCGGGCCGGGCAGTCCGCCGCCGCCCAGTGCCGGGACCAGCGGGGTCTCCGTCCCGGTCGCGAGATCGCGGACGAGGAGCCGCCCGGCCAGGTCCAGCGCGGCGAGCCGCTTCCCGTCCGGGGAGAGCGCCCCGTAGACCCGGCCGCCCGGCGCGAGCACGCTCTCCCGTCCGCCGTCGAGCTCCCGGCGGCGGACGGTGTTCAGGCCGTCGCGGTCGTCGGTGTAGACCAGCGCCCGGCCGTCCGGGGTCCACACCGGCCCCTGGACGTAGGCCGTGGCGGGGGCCTGGACGACCTTGCGCGGCGCCCCGCCGGCGACGGGTGCGGTCCACAGCGCGTTCAGCGCGGCGAAGGCCACGCTGCGGCCGTCGGGGGACAGGGCGGGCAGGTGGATGCCCCGGACCGGGCGGCTCCGCTCGGCCTCCAGTACGTACTCCTTGACCCGGTAGCGGGGGCGCGTGACGTCGAGCGTGGCATCGAGGGGGATCTCCCGGCCGTCGCCGCCGTCACGGTGCGGGCGGATCACCCGGAACCGGCCGTCGAGGGTGATCAGCAGCCCGTCGTCGCCGATCCAGCGCGGGGGAGCGGGCGCGAGGTCACCGTCGAGGGGGACCGGACGGCCGTCGGCGAACAGGGTCAGGTTCTCGGCCTTGCGGGGGCCGGGGGCCGCGGACAGCCAGGCGGTGCGGCCGGCCGGGGAGAGCGCGGGGGCCAGCAGCCGGCCGTCGGTGACGGTGTGCTCGATCCGTACGGTCCCGGTCCGGGGCCCGTCGCCGGGGTCGGCGGCGACGGAGGCGATGGTCCGGGCGGTCAGCGTGTCCCCGCCCGGCGTGCCGGCGGTCGAGGTGGCGCGGACGAACAGGACGCGGGAACCGTCGGGCGACCAGACGGGGTCGAAATCCTCCCACTCCCCGTCCTGGCCGGGCCCGTCCTGCCCGGGCAGGCCCGTCAGCCGGCGCGGGCGGCCACCGGTGACCGGGACGGCCCAGATCCGGTACGGGCTGCCGGCCACCGGATCACCGCCGCGCTCGGAACAGCAGGCGAGGGTGCGGCCGTCGGGCGACCAGGCCGGCGCGCGGTGATCGAAGGGACCGTCGGTGAGCCGGCGCAGACCGGAGCCGTCCGCGTTCATCACCCAGAGGTGGAAGACGCCCCCGCGGTAGGCGCTCATCGCGACCTGCCGGCCGTCGGGGGAGAACACCGGACGCCCGGGCTCCAGATCGGGCGGGGTGAGGGGAGTCGCGGGCCCGCCGTCCGGGGGCAGCGACCACAGGACGTTCTGCACCTCGGCGACGATCCGGTCCCCGCCGGCCGTGGCGGTCGCGGCTCCGTTGGTCGTACGGGTGAACCGCAGCGCGACCGGCGCCGCCGCGGCCGCGGAGTCCCGGGCAACGGCCTCGGGGTCCTGGGCACCGGCCGCGGGGGAACGGCCGAGCAGTGCCGCCGCGGCTCCCGCCGAAGCCGCCTGCAACACGGTCCTGCGCGCCACTCGCATTCCGACCACTCGCCTCACCTGTCGACGTACGCACCTGCCGAGGACCGCCCCGGACATCCCGTCAGCAAACCGAACGATCAAGACCCCCTCCGGGCAACGGCGCCACCGTCCGGGATAAATCGATTGATCCAGGCGGCCCACCAGGGTCGGATGGCGGACGTGAGCACAGGACAGATGCACCCCGGTCAGCACCCCGTCGACGACGACCTCGTACGGCGGCTGGTCGCCCGGCAGTTCCCGCAGTGGGCGGGGATGCCGGTGGAGAGGTACCCCTCCGGCGGCACGGTCAACGCGATGTACCGGCTGGGTGCGGACATGGTCGTACGGCTGCCCCTGCTCGAGGGCGGAGCCGATGACGTCCCCACGGAACGGGAGTGGCTGCCGCGCCTCGCATCCCGGCTGCCCACGGCCGTTCCCGAGGTGCTCGGGGCCGGGGAGCCCGCCGAGGGGTATCCGTGGCGGTGGTCGGTGTACCGGTGGCTGGCGGGCGAGAACCCGGAGGCGGGCGCGCTGGGCGAACCGGCTGCGCTGGCCCGCGACCTGGCCGGATTCGTGACGGCGATGCGGAGCATCACCCTGCCGGGGGCGCCGCGGGCCTACCGCGGCGGGCCGGTCGCCTCGCTCGACGGGGCCACCCGGTCGGCGATCGAGGAACTGCGCGGGATCCCGCAGGAGGGCGTCGACTGCGATGCGGCGGCCGCCGTATGGGAGGACGCGCTGCGGGCCCCGGACTGGGACGGGCCGCCGGTGTGGCTGCACGCCGATCTGACGCCGGGCAACCTCCTCGTGCGCGGTGGCAGGCTGAGCTCGGTGATCGACTTCGGGTGCACGGGGGTGGGGGACCCGGCGTGCGATCTGTTCCCGGCGTGGAACCTGCTGCCGGCCGATGCGCGGAAGGTCTTCCGTGAGGGGCTCGGCGTGGACGGCGCGACCTGGAGGCGGGGCCGGGGCCGGACGCTCTCGCAGGCGCTGATCGCCCTGCCGTACTACCGGACGACCAACCCGGCGATGGCGCGCAACGCCCGGCACGTGATCCGGGAGGTCCTGGCCGAAGGGCCGGGCGCGGGCTGAGGCCGGCGGCCGCCGCCCGCGGTCCCCGGATCCGGTCCGGGAGTTCACCGGGAACTTCACGGTGCTGCCTGCCTTTCCCGTCGGATCCTCCGGGCGATTCCTCGATGAGTCGGGTCGGTTCAGTCCCAGATCACGGCATTACCTCAATTCTGTTTTCCGGAATGACCCGGGCTTCCGGGCTGGTGAACAGCCTTCCGCCCGGCCGGGGCCGGTGAAAGGGAGGACGGGTGGGAGCAAGTACTCCGGAGAGCTTGGTGTCACCACTTGGAACCGGCCAATTGCCGTGCCCGCACGGCAATTGGCCGAGACCCGCCTGTGGATTCCGCCCGGGCTGATGCATCCTGGTGGCCGTCCGGACCGTAGGCGCCCTATACGGGGGGTAGGCATGGTCGTGATCGTTCGCGCTCCGGAGCCCGCTGCCGGAGCGGCGACCGCGGCGCCACCGTCTCGCCCGAAGTCCGCGCGGCACTGCGCCTCCCGTCGCTCGGCCTGGACGGGGCCGAGGGGGCGGCCTTCGGCGGCTTCCACGACCAGGCCCACCGCATCCGCGAGTTCAAGGCGATGACGGGGCTCACCCCGTCCCGGTTCGCGGCCCGCCCCGGCGGCCTGCCGCCCGGCTCGGCGCTGGACCGGGTGCCGGGCCGGGTGACCAGCCTGCTGCTCCCTGACACGGCCTGAACTCCGATTCCCACGAGACCGCCGCCGCTGTCTCCCCCCCCATGCTGCTGTACGCCTGGAAAAGACGTTGATGACGTGGGTAGGAGCACCGCGATGCTGTCCGCACTGGGACTCGACACATCGACCGAGGCCGTCTACATGCTGCTGGCCGCCCGCCCCGAGGGCTGGGGCGTCGGGCAGATGGCCGAGCGGCTCGGACTTGAGGAACAGCACGTGCGGGACGCGCTGGACAGACTTGCCGAGCTCTCCCTGCTGCGCAGGTCGGCGGACCGGCCCGGAGGGTGGCGCGCGATCCACCCCGAACTGGGGCTGCAGCTGCTGCTCCGCCGCCAGCAGGACGAACTGGAGCAGCGCCGACGGGAACTGGACGAGACCCACGTCGCGGTCACCCGCATGATCGCCGACATCGCCGACATCGCCGACATCGCCGAGCCCGGAAGCGGGATCGCGGGCGAAGGCGAGGGTGAGGAGACGGACAGCGAGCGCCTCATCGGCATGGACGCTATCCAGAGCCGGCTGGAGCAGATCGCCGACAAGGCCACCACCTCGGTCTGCACGTTCATGCCGGGCGGCGGACACTCCACGGCGTCCATCGAGGCGGCCCGGCACAACGACGCCCAGATCCTGCTCCGCGGTGGAGGTCCGGACGGTCTGCCTGGACAGCGTCCGCAACAGCGCTCCGACGCTGGAGTACGCGCGCTGGCTGACCGAGTCCGGGGGCGAGGTGCGCACGGTTCCCAGCCTCCCCCTTCGGATGATCCTCATCGACGGTGCCAGCGCGCTGGTCCCACTGGACCCGTCGGACACCCGCCGCGGCGCCGTCCTCCTCCACGCGGCCGGGGCCATGACCGCGCTGGCGACGCTCTTCGAGCAGGTGTGGGCGGTCGCCCTGCCGCTCGGCGCACGGCAGGCCCGGGACGAGGACACCGGGCTCACCCCGCAGGAACGGGAACTGCTCACCCTGCTGGCCAACGGGCTCACCGACGAGACGGCCGCCGGGCGGCTGGGGGTGTCCCTGAGCACCGTCCGCCGCAGCATGGCATCGATCATGGAACGGCTCGGTGCCCGCAGCCGCTTCGAGGCCGGGCTGCGGGCGGCGCAGGCCGGCTGGCTGTGAGTTGATCTTGAACCGGTACCGGGCGGCCCGGCTCCCGAACGCTCGCTCGCAGCCGCCCGACCGAGTTCGCACAGGCGGCCGACACCCCGGCCCCGCTCGTGCGATGCTGGGTCCATGACCCTGGAGGACCTGGTACGCCTGCGTCGCGCGCGGGACACGATGGACCGCGACTACGCCCAGCCGCTCGACGTCCCGGCGCTGGCCAATGTCGCCCTCATGTCGCCCGGGCACTTCTCCCGCAGCTTCCGCGCCGCCTTCGGGGAGACCCCGTACAGCTACCTCATGACCCGCCGCGTCGAGCGTGCGAAGGCACTGCTCAGGCGGGGCGACCTCAGCGTCACGGAGGTCTGCTTCGAGGTCGGATGCACCTCGCTCGGGTCGTTCAGCTCGCGCTTCACCGAGCTCGTCGGCGAGAGCCCGAGCGCGTACCGGGCCCGCAGCCACGAGGCCGGCGCGGCGATCCCGGCGTGCATCGCGAAAATCCATACGCGACCGATCAGAAACGGAGAAGCGGAATCGGCCGCCGCCTCGTAGCGTCGGAGGCATGACCATCAAGCTCTCGCAGTGCTTCATCGCAGTCGACGACCACGACAAGGCGCTCGCGTTCTACCGCGACGTCCTCGGCATGGAGGTGCGCAACGACGTCGGGTTCGAGGGGATGCGCTGGGTGACCGTCGGCTCACCCGAGCAGCCCGATGTGGAGATCGTCCTCGAACCCCCGCTCGCCAACCCCAACGCCTCCCCGACCGACAAGCAGCAGATGGCGGAGCTGCTCGCCAAAGGCATGCTGCGCGGGGTGATCTTCTCCACCGACGACGTCGACGCGACCTTCGAGCGCATCCAGGCAGCCGGCGGGGAGGTGTTGCAGGAGCCGATCGACCAGCCGTACGGCGTCCGCGACTGCGCCTTCCGCGACCCGGCCGGCAACATGCTCCGCTTCAACCAGCCGAAGCGGTAGAGCCGGCCCGCAACAGAGTCCGTACCAGCAGAGTCCGTACCAGCGAAACCGACGGGGACCGCGCACGCGGTCCCCGCCCGAACGACGGAGACACGATGAGCAAGGCCACGGGGACGGGGACGGGGGCGCGGTCGTCCGCGCCGCACGGTGCCGACAGCCACGACGTGATCCGCGTGCACGGCGCGCGCGAGAACAACCTCAAGGACGTCAGCATCGAGATCCCGAAGCGCCGGCTGACGGTGTTCACCGGGGTCTCCGGCTCGGGCAAGAGCTCGCTCGTGTTCAACACGATCGCCGCGGAGTCCCAGCGGCTGATCAACGAGACGTACAGCAGCTTCGTCCAGGGCTTCATGCCGACGCTCGCCCGCCCCGAGGTCGACGTCCTCGACGGCCTGACGACCGTGATCACCGTCGACCAGCAGCGGATGGGCGCCGATCCCCGCTCCACGGTCGGCACCGCCACCGATGCCAACGCCATGCTGCGCATCCTCTTCAGCCGGCTCGGGAAGCCGTACATCGGCCCGCCCAGCGCGTACTCCTTCAACACCGCCACGGTCCGGGCGAGCGGGGGGATCACCGTCGAACGCGGCGCCGCGAAGACCAAGACGGTGAAGGCGACCTACAACCGCACCGGCGGCATGTGCACGCACTGCGAGGGCCGCGGCAAGGTCTCGGACATCGACCTCACCCAGCTCTACGACGACTCCAAGTCCATCGCCGAGGGCGCGTTCACCATCCCCGGCTGGAAGTCGGACAACGTGTGGACCGTCGGGATCTACGCCGAGTCGGGATTCCTCGACCCGAACAAAGCGATCCGCCGGTACACCAAGAAGGAGATGCAGGACTTCCTGTACCGCGAGCCGACCAAGGTGAAGGTCAACGGCGTCAACCTCACCTACGAGGGGCTGATCCCCAAGATCCAGAAGTCCTTCCTGTCCAAGGACAAGGAGGCGATGCAGCCGCACATCCGGGCGTTCGTGGAGCGGGCGGTCACCTTCACCACCTGCCCCGAGTGCGACGGCACCCGGCTCAGCGAGGGGGCCCGGTCGTCCAAGATCAAGCGGATCAGCATCGCCGACGCCTGCGCGATGGAGATCAGGGACCTCGCCGAATGGGTCCGCGGCCTCAAGGAGCCCTCGGTGGCACCGCTGCTGGCGGCCCTGCAGCAGTCCCTCGACTCCTTCGTGGAGATCGGCCTCGGCTACCTCGCCCTCGATCGGCCCGCGGGATCGCTGTCGGGGGGCGAGGCGCAGCGCGTCAAGATGATCCGCCACCTCGGCTCCGCGCTCACCGACGTCACCTACGTCTTCGACGAGCCGACGATCGGCCTGCACCCCCATGACATCCAGCGGATGAACGACCTGTTGCTGCGGCTGCGCGACAAGGGCAACACGGTCCTCGTGGTGGAGCACAAGCCCGAGGCGATCGCGATCGCCGACCACGTCGTCGACCTCGGCCCCGGCGCCGGGACGGCGGGCGGCACCGTCTGCTTCGAGGGCACCGTCGAGGGCCTGCGGGCCGGCGACACGATCACCGGCCGCCACCTCGACGACCGGGCCGCCCTCAAGGAGACGGTGCGCGAGCCCTCCGGCGCGCTGGAGATCCGCGGCGCGACGGCGAACAACCTGCGGGACGTCGACGTCGACATCCCGCTCGGGGCCCTGGTCGTCATCACGGGGGTCGCCGGTTCCGGCAAGAGCTCCCTCGTCCACGGGTCGATTCCGGCACGCGAGCAGGTGGTGTCGGTCGACCAGACGCCGATCCGCGGCTCCCGGCGCAGCAACCCGGCGACCTACACCGGCCTGCTCGACCCGATCCGCAAGGCGTTCGCCAAGGTCAACGGCGTGAAGCCGGCGCTGTTCAGCGCCAACTCCGAGGGCGCCTGCCCCACTTGCAACGGCGCCGGGGTCATCTACACCGACCTGGCGATGATGGCGGGCGTCGCCACCCCCTGCGAGGACTGCGAGGGGAAGCGGTTCCAGGCGGAGGTGCTGGAGTACCGGCTCGGCGGCCGCGACATCAGCGAGGTCCTCGCGATGTCCGTCGACGAGGCCGAGGAGTTCTTCGGCGCCGGCGAGGCGCACACGCCGGCCGCGCACAAGATCCTCGACCGGCTCGCCGACGTGGGCCTCGGGTACCTCACCCTCGGCCAGCCGCTCACCACGCTGTCCGGCGGCGAGCGGCAGCGGCTCAAGCTGGCCACCCACATGTCGGAGAAGGGCGGCGTCTACGTCCTCGACGAGCCGACGACCGGCCTCCACCTCGCCGACGTGGAGCACCTGCTCGGCCTGCTCGACCGGCTCGTCGACTCGGGCAAGTCGGTGATCGTGATCGAACACCACCAGGCGGTCATGGCCCACGCCGACTGGATCATCGACCTCGGCCCCGGCGCCGGTCACGACGGCGGCAAGGTCGTATTCGAGGGAACTCCCGCCGACCTCGTGGCCAAGCGCTCCACGCTCACCGGCGAGCACCTCGCGGCCTACGTCGGGGCCTGACACCTGCCACGGCGTCGCGGGCGAACCGCCACGGGGACTGCCCCGGCCGGATGTTCCGGCCGGGGCAGTCGTCGTACGCGCGCACGCGCCCGGTGGTTACCAGAACACGGGCAGGCGCTCCGGAAGGCGCTTCATGAAGCGGGTCCGCCAGACCAACTGGTCGACGGGGACGGCGAGCTGGAGGTTGGGCATCTTCTCCAGCAGGACCTGGATGGCGATCTCGGTGTGCCGCTTGCCGAGGGCGGTGGCGGGGCAGTAGTGCTGCCCGCCCCCGAAGGAGAGGTGCGTGCCGGCGTTGGCCCGGTCGATGTCGACGACGTGCGGGTCCGGGTACACGGCCGGGTCGGTGTTGGCGGCCTCGACCAGGACGAGCATCAGCTCGCCCTTCTTCACCTCGACGTCGCCGAGGGTGACGTCCTCCAGGGCGAGGCGGGGCAGCCCGTCGGCGATGGAGAGGTTGATGCGCAGGAGTTCGTCCACGGCGGCGGGGATCTTCTCCGGCGCCTCGCGCAACTGCTCCCACACCTCGGGGTGCTGGATGAGGGAGACGAGCGCCATCGTCAGGAAGCCCATGGTGGAGATGACACCGGCACCGAACAGCGTCACGCCGACCGTGGCCAGCATCTCGTCCGTCAGGTGGGCGTAGTCCGGGTCCTCGCGCAGGGCGGCGAGTTCGGACATGAGCCCGGTGGTGGCCGGGTCGTCCAGGCGCTCGACCATGTAGGCCATGTCCCGGTCCCAGTTGAGCTTGGCACCGGTGACCGGGCACGCCGAGTTCATGAAGGCGATGTCGAGGCTGGCGGCCAGGCGCGGGGCGTCGGACTCCGGAATGCCGAGGATGCGGCAGTGGAGGCGCTCGGCGTACGGGTTGGCGAACTGGCCGCGCAGGTCCACCGGAGCACCGTAGGCCAGCAGGCTGTCGACGAGGGCATCGGCCTCGGCGCGCATCCAGTCGACGAGGCCGTCGGTCTTGGGGTTGATCGCCTTGAGCACGGCCTTGCGCAGGCCGGCTCCGGTGATGTTGCCCATGTTGTTGACGACCTCGGGCGGGATCGTCAGGGCGTACTGGCGGGGCACGCCGGGAGCCGACGTGTCCTTCAGGCTGAACCGGGGGTCTTCCAGGACCAGCTTGCACAGTTCATAGGAGGAGACGAGCCAGGCTTCGTCGCCGGCTATCGTGCGGACCCGCTTCACGGGCTCGCTGCGGAGCGCCTCGATCTCACGGGGGAGTTGGTCGCCGCGCGCGGAGAACGGGAAGTCGAGCAGGGTGTCAGTGGGCATCGGGGTGTCCTTCGGCGGGCGTGATGATGGCGTGTCCCTGGTTGCGCGAGGCGCGCAGCCCCGAACCGCGGGAGTAGAGAAGTTCCGCCATCGGCAGGAGCTGGTGATAGCAGTTGAGCGAAGACGGCACGCCGAGGATGGCCGGCGTGTCGAGGAAGAGGGGCGCCTCGGCACAGACGTACTCGAGGCACACCTCGCGCTGCCGCGTGGTGGCGGACTTCCCGTCGAGAACCTTGGAGGAGAGGAACGAGTCGACCAGGGAGTTGCAGGTCGTGCGGAACTCCGGGTCGTTGTCGAGCAGGTTGTTCAGGTGGCTGTGCAGGGCGCGGTAGGCCGGGATGTCGGTGAGGGAGGACATCGGCCGGGCGCGCAGGCGGGTGCCGGTGGGGTCGGCTTCCGCGGCGGCGTTGTTCACCTTGGCGCGAACGCCCCGCAGATTCTTGACCGCCTTGCGTCGGGCCTCGTCCTCGCCGTAGCCGAGGGCCTCGTACATCTCTGCTACGTGCAGGTCGGTGTAAATGAGGTCGACCTGCTCGAAGTTGCGCATCCCCCATTGGGCGAGGTCGAGAACGCGCTGGGCGGAGAAATAGCTGTTCCCCGGGGAGATGCCTATGACGGCATGGTCGCCTTCGGTGCTAATCACCTGGCAGTGCGGGGTGTACGGCCGGACTGTGAAGACTTCGGTCGCTGTCGTCAACAGGTGTCGGGTCCTTTGCGCCGCAAGTCCCATGGGGCCCTGTGCCCCGGGTGTGGCGGCGACGTGATGGAAGGTACCGCAACTCTGTGCGACGTTCCATCACTTCCTGTTGGTAACTCACCTGTCGGACAACACAGTTGTCTTGGGCATCTTTTAAGTGGACCGCGAGTGGGTAAGAGTTGGTGCCGATTTCGCGCTGAGTTGGCGAATTACAGGGTGCCGATGTGGCCGGGGACGGGGCCGCCCGGACGGCGATCGGCCCCTGTCCTCGGGCTTCGTGGACGCGTCGCCCCGTCGGTCAGAAGGTTTCGGTCCAGTCGATGAGCGGCATGGTCTCGAAGGCCGAGACGGACGTGGCCGCGGTCTCCCCGTTGTGGGAGCCGACCGTGTTGTCGCGGCCGGCGTTGAAGATGTCGTCCTGGGCCGACTGGACGATGGTGCTGCCGACGACGAACACGTACGTCGGGCCCGAGTCGGCGGCCGCGGGCGCGGCGGCGGCGAACAGGC
Source organism: Streptomyces sp. NPDC090045 (assembly GCF_044747975.1). Taxonomy (NCBI): domain Bacteria; kingdom Bacillati; phylum Actinomycetota; class Actinomycetes; order Kitasatosporales; family Streptomycetaceae; genus Streptomyces; species Streptomyces sp. NPDC090045. The sequence continues at coordinate 138,327 of NZ_JBIVFA010000015.1, read as the reverse complement.
CGAGCATGGTGCCGGCGGCGAGGACGGCCAGGGCGCGGGAGGTGGTACGGACGGTTCGCTTCACGGCGATGCCTTTCGCAGATTCGGAACGTACACCTCCGGAAGGTAGGAGCCCCGCCCCGCCAGGGAGGGCCGACACACGGCGGTCGCCCTGAATGGCCCACGCCGACGTACTCTTCCCGCCAGGCGGATGATCATGGGGGGACGCGGTGGGGAAGGGGCCGTACGCCGTACGGGAGCTCACTGCGGCGGCAGTTCGCGCAGTCGGCCCTCCGCGACGAAGGCGACGCCGCCCCCGACGCGCACGGAGCGGACGTCCTCGCCGTGACCGCCGGCCATGACGGTCATCTCACTGGGGCGGCCGGTGAACCGGCCCTGGCGCAGAACGGCCGGCTCGTCGGCGCCGATGCGGCCGTGGCGGCGCAGGTAGGCGGCGACGCAGCCGGCCCCGCTGCCGGTGGCCACGTCTTCGAGGACCCCGTCGTTGGTCCAGTGCCGCCCCTCCAGGGCCGCGGCGTCCAGGAGGTAGGCGAACCGGGCGCCGATGCGCGCCAGGGGCCCGTCGAGGGGTGCGGTGACGCGGGCGCGGGCCAGCGCGTCGCCGCGGACGGGGAGCACCAGGTAGCGCAGGCCCGTGGACACGACCTCCGGCGGCAGACCGGGGTCCAGGTCCTCCGGTGCGAGCGCGAACAGGGCGGCGAGGCCGTGCGGGTCGGGGCGGCCGAGGAAGGCGGCGGCGCCCTGGTCGAGGAGGCTCGCGTACCGGCCCGGACCGCGGCGCTCGGTGGTGACCTCCACGGTCCTGGCCGGCAGCCGCAGGGTCCAGGTTTCGTGGTCGGCGGCGCCGTGGAGGGCGTGCAGCACGGCGGCGGCGCCGATGAGCGGGTGACCGGCGAAGTCCAGTTCCCCGGTGAGGTCGAAGACACGGGCCCGGGCCCGCTGCGGGTGCGCGGGCGAGCCGTCGCGCAGCAGGAAGACGGACTCGAAGTGGCGCAGTTCGCGGGTGACGGCCTGCATCTGTCCGCCGGTCAGTGCATCCGCCTCGGGGAACACCGCGAGGCTGTTGCCGCTGTAGGGGTGGCCGGTGAAGACGTCGACGTGGTGGTAGCGCACGGGGGCCGCGGGCCGTCAGTGGGCGAAGGGCGGTTCGAAGCAGCCGCTCTCCATGTAGGGGCCGTTCGTCTTCACCTGGTAGTTGGTCTTCTGCACGAACGCCGTCACACAGGCGTCGTCGTGGACCCGCAGCCCGACGCGGGTGCCCTCGGGCGTGACGTAGTGGTCGGTCTGGAAGCGCGGCTCCATCTCCCGCACGCCGAGCGTCCCGCCGAGCCGCTCTCCCTTCGGCCCGGTCTTCTCCTCCTCGTATCCGAGCGGCCGCAAGGCCGACCGCACGCTCTCGGGGTCCCACTTCCCCTCCTCCCAGAGCCGCTTGAGCACCGGCTCGATCCGGTCGGCCTCCCTCCGGGCGTCCTTCGCACTGGCGGGGGACATCTCGCCGGAGCGGCGGTGGGCGTTGTTGTCCCCGTAGTGCGGGGCGCCGTCGCCGGCCCCGGGCTCCACGTAGGGGGAGGCGCCGGCGGCCGTGGGGCTCGCACCGAGGGTCGCAGCCGGGCTCGCGGTCGGGAGCGCGTCCGGGGCGGCGGGCGCCGCGTCCGTGCCGCGGCGCTCGCCGCAGGCGGTCAGGGACAGGACGGCGCCCAGGAGGAGAGCGGCCGCGGCGGAGCAACGGCGCGGCTCGCGTATCGAAATGACCATGAGAGGACTCTGCCATGCCGGGCCGCGAAGCAGCCCTTCGCCACCACGGCGGTACCCGGACAGGGCCTACTCTTGGCCGGTGACCAGTGCAGAGCCCAGCCGCCGACGGGTGATGGCGGGCGGGCTCGGCGCCCTCGTCGGCGCGCTGGCCGGATGCGCGGGCGAGGCCGGACCGGTACGCCGGCTGCGGCTCGCGACGGGGCCGGAAGGCGGACCGTACAATGCCTTCGGGAAGGCCCTCGCCCAGGCCGTCGCCGCGAGCGGCCGGCCGCTCGAGATCGTGCCCGTCGGCACCGCGGCGAGCGTGGACAACCTGAGCCGGCTGGACGAGGGCTCCGTGGAACTGGCACTGGCCATGGCGGACGTGGCCGAGGACGCGGTACTCGGGCGCGAGTCCTTCTCCCGGCCGGCCGCGGTGACGGCACTGGCCCGGGTGTACGTGAACTACACGCACCTCCTCGTCCCGGCGGACGGGCCGGTGCGCACGGTCCAGGACCTCGCAGGGCGTCCGGTCGCGGCCGGCGCGGAGGGCTCGGGCGTGCAGGTGGTGGCGGAACGGGTCCTGCGCGCGGCCGGGCTGAGCGAGGGCCCCGCGCCGGCCCGCGCACGGCGACTGGGCCTGGCCGCCTCGGTCGGGGCGCTGCGCGAGGGCGCGGTCGACGCGCTGTTCTGGTCCGGGGGCGTGCCCACACCGGCATTGTCGGCACTGGCGCGCGAGCTGCCGCTGCGCTTCCTGCCCCTCGACGGTTACGTGGGCGCGCTGCGGGAGCGGTACGCCCCCGCCTACTCGGCGGTCACCCTGCCGGCCGGGGTGTACGGGCTCGCGGAGCCGGTCGCGACCATCGGGGTCGGCAACTACCTCCTCGCCCGCGCGGACGTGGGGGAGGGTGCCGCGCGCGATCTGCTCCACGTCGTGTTCGAACAATGGCGCGACCTGCTTCGCGAGGTCACGGCGGGGGCGCGGCTGGAGCCACGGTTCGCCATCTCGACCGGGGAGGTGCCGCTCCACCCGGGGGCGGTCGCCTACTACCGGTCGGTGTACGGCTAGGCCGGGCCGTCACGGGGGCGGGAGGCGGAGTTGGACGATCAGGCCGTGCGGCACGTTGCCGCGGAGGTCCAGTCCGCCGCCGCTGCCGCGGGCGAGTTCGTCCGCGATGGCCAGTCCCAGGCCGCTGCCGCGCACGTTCTGGTGCTCGGGGGAGCGCGCGAAACGCCTGAGCAGCAGAGCCAGTTGGTCCTCCGGCGCGCCCGGGCCGTCGTCGGTGATGCGGACCACCGCGCTCCCGTCGGCCGCGCGCGCGGCGAACACCTCGACCCGGCCGTCACGCGGCACGAACTTGACGGCGTTGTCGAGGAGCGCGTCCAGGATCCGGCCCGCCGCGTCGGGCAGGGCCCGTGCCCGCAGCTCCTCCGGCAGGCCGGCGGCCGTCAGGCGCAGCCCCGCGGCGCGGAAGACCGGGGTCCAGGCCGTCACCCGGTCCCGTACCGCCTGTGCCACGTCCTGATCGCTCGGCTCCGCCGTGCCGGACTCCACCCGTGCCAGGGACAGCAGGCCGTCGAGGAGCTCTTCCAGGCGCTCCGCCTCGTCCAGGGCGCGGGTGTGCTCGGTGAGGCCGGGACCGGGAGCGATGTGCGGCTCCACGTTCTCCAGCTGCAGCACCAGGGTGGCCAGCGGGTTGCGCAGCTGGTGGGAGGCGTCGGCGACGAAGTCGCGCTGGCGGCCGATGGAGTCGGCCATGGCCTCCGCCATGGTGTTGAAGTGCAGCCGCAGATGCCGCAGTTCTGGCGGCCCGGTGTCGGAGACGGCCCGCGCCTGGAGGCTGCCGGCCGTCAACCGTTCCACCGCCCGGTCCAGATCGAGGAGCGGGCGCATCAGCCAGCGCGCGATCCCCGCCGCGACCAGGGCCGCCGCCGCGAATGCGGCGACCGCTCCGGCGGCGATGAGCGACCAGCGGACCGCCACGTCCCGGCGGGCGGCGTCGGTGGGGACGGCCAGCAGGACCGCCCCGCTGACCCGCTCGTCCCGGCCCACCGGTTCGGCGAGCACGACGGTCCTCGGACCCCAGGGACGCAGGGTGGGCAGCCGGTCGGTGGAGCGGCCGGTGAGGGCGCGGCGACGCGCCTCCGCCGCCGCGGAAGGGGCTTTCGGGGTGGCGCCGGTGCCGGTGCCGGTGCCGGTGCCCGTACCGGTGGCGGCGTCGCCCGTGTCCGTTCCGGCATCGGCGGCCGGGTCCGTGGCCGCCTGCGACGCGGGTCCCGATCCGGCCCGCGCGATGGTCTCTCCCGCCGTGTCGACCACCACCCCGGCTCCGTACAGCTCGGCGTAGCGGACGATCTCGGCCGAGAGCTCCGCCCGGTCGGCGGCGGTGCGCATCCGGTCGGCGAGATCGGCGAACCGCACGGCCTCCGAACGCCGTTGCAGCAGCAGGTGCTCGGTGCGGCCGCGCGCGTAGGCGTCGGCCAGGGGGACGCAGAGCAGCAGGGCCGCGGCCCCCATCAGCACCATCAGCACGGCGAGGAGCCTGCGCCTCATCGCGCGCCGTCCCCGTCCCCGTCCGTGGGTGCGGTGGGGGAGCCGAGCTGGTAGCCGAAGCCGCGGACCGTGCGCACCAGGTGGGAGCGGCCGGTCTTGGCGCGGATCCCGGCCACGTGCACGTCCAGGGAGCGGGAGGCGGCGAGGAAGGCGTCCCCCCAGATCCGGTCCAGGATCGCCTCGCGGGAATGCACCTCGTCCGGGCGGGCGGCGAGGAAGGCGAGGACGTCGAACTCGCGCCGGGTCAGCCGTACTTCGGCGCCCGCCACGGTGACGGTACGGCCCGCCAGGTCCACCTCGACGTCCCCGGTGCGGACCGGCCCGCCACCGGCGCCGGTGGTGTCGGCGGGGTGGCCGCCCGCCCGGCCGGAGTGGCTGTCCGTCCGCCGGCGCACCGTGTCGATACGGGCCATCAGCTCGGCCATCCGGAACGGCTTGACGACGTAGTCGTCGGCGCCCGCCCGCAGCCCCTGCACGATGTCGCGCTCCTCGCAGCGCGCGGTGACCACGATCAGGGGCGCGTCGCAGACGGTCCGCAGCCGCCGCAGCAGTTCGAGCCCGTCGAGGTCGGGAAGGCCAAGGTCCAGCAGTACGAACTCGGCCTCGTGCACGTGCCGCAGGGCGTCCAGGGCCCGGCCCACCCGGCGCACCGTGTGCCCGCGCTGGGCGAGAGCGGTGCCGAGGGCCCGGGCCATCCGGTCGTCGTCCTCGACGAGAAGCGCGTGCATAGACAGTTCCCTCGCGACCTGTGACCGGGTCGGCTCAGCTTACGGGAGCCGAGGCCGGACGCCCCAGGGCTCCATCGGCACCGGCACCCGCACGGGCACCGGAGTCGGCCTCCGCCTCGGCGCGGCTGAGCGCGGTGTTGCGGGTGTCCGGCATCAGGACGTACGTCACGAGGGAGACCAGGGCGCACCCGGAGACGTACCAGAAGAACATCTTCTCGTGGCCGCTGTTCTTGAACCACAGCGCCACGTACTCCGCCGTGCCGCCGAAGAGCGCGTTGGCGATCGCGTACGGCAGCGCCACGCCCAGGGCGCGCACGCGGGTCGGGAACAGCTCCGCCTTCACCGCCGCGTTGATCGACGTGTAGCCGGTGATGACGACCAGGGCCAGCAGGGACAGGCCCAGCGCGGACCAGTACGAGGACGCCGACCCGAGGGCGGTCATGATCGGGTACGTGCCGACGGTGCAGCCCACCGCGAAGGTGATCAGCAGCGGACGGCGGCCGATCCGGTCGGACAGCATCCCGGCGAAGGGCTGCAGCACGGCGAAGAGGGTCAGCGCCGTGAAGCTGACCAGGGTGGCGGTCGTCTTCGGCATGCCCGCACTGCCGACCAGGTACTTGGTGAGGTAGGTGGTGTAGGTGTAGTAGGCCACGGTGCCGCCGAGGGTGAGCGCCATGACGAGGCCGGCCTGCCGCCGGTAGAGCCACAGGGCCTTCAGCGTGCCGCGCGTGCTGTCGTCGTGGGCGTCCTCGCCCGACGACTCCTCCTTGAACGCGTCGGTCTCCTGGAGCCGGCGCCGCAGCCAGAAGACGACCACCGCGAACAACGCCCCGAGGACGAAGGGGATCCGCCACCCCCAGCTCTCCAACTGGGCGGTGGTGAGGGTGTGCTGCATCGTGATCAGGATGCCCAGGCCGAGCAGCTGGCCGCACGTCATCGACACGTACTGGAAGGAGGAGCCGAGGCCGCGCCGGTTGCGGGCCGACGCCTCGGTCAGGTAGGTGGCGCTGGCCGCGTACTCGCCGCCGATGCTCATCCCCTGGAGCAGGCGGGCGAGCAGCAGCACCAGCGCGCCGAAGTAGCCGGCCTGGCCGTAGGTCGGGGCCACGGCGATCAGCAGGGCGGCCACCGACATCATGGTGACGGTGAGGGTGAGGGCGCTCTTGCGGCCGTGCCGGTCGGCGGCGCGGCCGAGGATCCACCCGCCGACGGGGCGCATCAGGAAGCCGACGGCGAAGATGCCCGCCGTGTTCATCAGCTGCGTGGTCGGATTGTCGCCGGGGAAGAAGGAGTCGGCGAAGTAGATCGCGAAGCTGGCGTAGACGAACCAGTCGTACCACTCGACCAGGTTGCCGAGTGATCCGCCGATCAGGGCGAGGCGGCGCTTCTTGCGCTCGTCCCCGGGAGGTGAAGCGGGCATGACGGCGGACGCGGACATGGCGGCTCCTGACGGAAGTCCCCGAGGGGAGAGGGAGAAATGCCCCGGTGGCGGGGAAGTGTCCCGAGCATGCGTCGGCCGTTGTACCCGGACAAGCTCCGGCACGCAGATCTAACGTTCCGCTAAGAAAGCCGCTCGGCTGGAGGGATTTCACAGCTCGGTCATGTGCACGTCATGTCCGCTCCATGGCGGCCACCCGCGGGTGGACCACGGTGGGGGCGCCGGCCCGGGACCACCCCCAGGGGATCGAACCGCGGCCAGGCCCCCCACCCCATACGATGAGCAGGAGGCAGGATGAGCGTGATCAGGAGAAGGCGGACGCCGGTCGTGGCAGTGGCGACCCTCGTGGCCCTGGGAGTGGTCGCCGGGCCGGCGCACGCCCGCGGTGACCACGGCGCGCCGTCGTCGCTGCCGCAGGTGCAGGCCTCCCTGGAGACGCCCTCCCTCTTCGACGACGAGGCCGGCGGCAACGCGAACGCCGACGACCCCGCGATCTGGCGCAACGCGAAGGACCCGGACCGCAGCCTGGTCATCGCCACCGCCAAGGAGGGCGGCCTGCGCGTGTACGACCTCGACGGGCGCCAGGTGCAGTCCCTGCCGGCCCCGCCGCCGCCGCCGAGGGACGGCGACGCGCCCGGCCGCTTCAACAACGTCGACCTGATCACCGGCCTCCGCTTCCCCGGCGGCGCCCGCCACGACGTGGCCGTCGTCTCCGACCGGGGCCGCGACCAGCTGCGCGTCTACCGGATCGACCCCCGCCGGCCCGCCGCCCCCCTGGTCGACGTCACCGACGAGTCGGCGGCCCCGCAGGTCTTCTCCGCCGATCAGGACGAGGTCAACGACCAGCGGACCGTCTACGGCCTGGCCGCGTACACCGACCGCCGCAGCGGCCGTTCCTTCGCGGTCACCAGCCGGCGCCACGCCACCGCCCTCGCGCTCGCCGAACTCGTGCCCAACGCCCAGGGGAAGGTCGGCTACCGCACGGTCCGCACCACCTCGCTGCCCTCCACCTTCACCCTGCCCGACGGGAAGGCGTGGACCCCGTGCGGCGAACCGGGCGAACTCCCGCAGGTCGAGGGCATGGTCATCGATCCCGACACCGGCGACCTCTACGCGGGACAGGAGGACGTCGGCATCTGGAAGCTCGACGCCGACCTGCGTTCGCCCGCCCGGCTGATCGAGAAGGTCCGTTCCTTCGGAGTGCCCGGCACCTGGAACCCCGACACCGAGGAATGCGACGCGGGCGCGGACCCCGGCTTCGGCGGCCGGCACATCTCCGCCGACGTGGAGGGACTGACCATCTGGCGCGACCCGGAGCACCCCGGGCACGGCGGCTACCTGCTCGCCTCCAGCCAGGGCGACGACACCTTCGCCGTCTTCGAGCGGGAGCGCGGCAACGCGTACGTCCGCAGCTTCCGCATCGCGGCGGGCACCAGGCCCGGAGCGCCCGACGGGTCGCAGGAGTGCGACGGCGCCGCCGTCACCAGTGCACCCCTGGGCAAGAAGTTCCCGAACGGCCTGCTGGTCGTCCAGGACGGCGCCAACACCCCCGTGACGACCGGTCCCGACGGGGAGGCCCGCACCGACACCGACTTCAAGTACGTGGACCTGGGCCGCCTCGAACGCGCCGCGCGCCTCTGACCCGGACCTGCCCGGGCCCGGCCCGCCCGGGCCCGGCGGGACTGGACGGCGCCGCGTTCGCGCGGCTCGGTAGGATCGCGACCGCATACGACGGAAGGCGATCATGGCGGACAGTCCCCTCAGGCCCAGCTCGTTGATCAACACGGTCTACGGGGCGTTCCTGCGACGCCTCGGAGGCTGGATCTCCGTAGCCGACCTGGTCACCCTGATGTCCGAACTGGACGTCGACGGCCCGGCCGCGCGCTCGGCCATCTCCCGGCTCAAGAAGAAGGGCGTCCTAGAACCGGAGCGCCGCGGCGCCACCGGGTACCGGCTCAGCCCGGCCGCCCAACCCGTCTTCGACGAGGGCGACCGGCGCATCTTCGGCAGCCTGGAACCGGCGAAGCTGAGCGACGGCTGGGCGATGGCCGTCTTCTCCGTCCCGGAGTCCGAGCGCTCCTACCGCTACCAGCTGCGCACCCGGCTGACCTGGCTCGGCTTCGGCAACATCGCCCCCGGCGTGTGGCTGGCGCCCGGCCGCCTCCTCGGCGACGCCCGCGACATGCTCGTCCGCCGCGGGCTCAGCGACTACGTGCACCTGTTCGCCGCCGACTACGCCGCCTTCAGCCGGCTGCCCGAGACCGTCAGCTCCTGGTGGGACTTCCCGGCGATCGAGGAGCAGTACGCGGGCTTCACCGAGGCCTACGGACCCCTCGCGGCGCAGCTGACCGGGCAGCGCGACATCGACGGCGCCGAGGCCTTCCGCGCCTACGTCCCGATGCTCACCCAGTGGCGCCGCCTGCCGTACCTCGACCCGGGCCTGCCCGCCGAACTGCTCCCCGCCGACTGGAACGCGGTCGCCGCACGGCAGATCTTCCAGCAGCTGAACGAGGTGCTCGCCGCGCCCGGCCTGCGCCACGTACAGGAGGTCACGGGCCTGGCGGAGGAGCCGCCGGGGTCCGGGTCCGGACCCGACACCCCCTAGGCCAGGCGGTCTTCGGGCGCCACCGGGGCGTGCGGCCTCCCGGCCGGGTCCTGCTCCGGGAGGGCCGCATGCCCGGGCTCGTGCCGCTCAGCGCCCCGTCGGCTGGTGCAGGCGCCGCCAGTACCCGGCGAGGTCGTCGACGGCCGAGGTGACCGAGTCCAGCCGCATCGTGGTGCGGGAACCGCGTTCGTAGCGCGCCCAGTTCGGCATGGGGCCGGGGTTGGGGTCGCCGGTGCGGATGAAGGAGATCCAGGACGCGTGCATGCTCGAGGCCAGGCCGTCACGGACCCGGGGGTCCAGCCCCGCCAGGAACGGCGCCTGCGACCACTTGTCGAAGTTGTTGAACGCGAACGGCAGCTCCAGGCAGTGCGCCGACCGCAGTTGGCCGTCGTAGGCGGGCGTCGGGAGGTCGAACTGGTACGCCCAGACCGGCCGCCCGCGGGCCGCCCGCCGTTCCGCCAGCGAGACGGCCGGCATGCGGCACAGGTCGTCGCCGATCAGGTCCATGAGCACGTCGAGCGGGCGGGCGCCCGGCCGGGCCTCCTCGTACGCGGTGTAGGCCTCGCCCGCCCGCGCTCCGAAGGTGTTCCGCATCCTCGCGAGCACCTGGTCCTTCGTCGCGCCGGCGTATTCCGGGTTGAGCGCGAAGGCGAGGTTGGCCTCCTCCCGGGTCCATCCGATGAGGACGTCGATGTCCGCCCCGGGGCCGCTGAGCAGCAGGTCGGCCGGGTTGCGGTCCAGCGTCACCTCGTCGATCACCGGCAGATAGGGCGTCGACCAGTACCCCCACTGCTTGGTGTGGCCGAGCATCGCGAAGGTGGCGTCGACCAGTTGGCGCCAGGGCACGGCCCGCAGCGCGGCCACGTCCGGCACTCCGACGATCTTGAGATAGGCGGCGCTGCGCTGCAGCGACTCCGCGCGGGTGGGGATCTGCAGCCCGAGCGGCGGGCTCTGCAGGATGGCCCGCCGGAACAGCGGGCGGCCGGCGGGCCGGGCGCCGGCGAGCGCCGCCACCGAGAAGGCGCCGCCGGACTGTCCCGCGAGCGTGATGTTGTCCGGGTCCCCGCCGAACCGGGCGATGTTGTCCCGGACCCAGCGCAGCGCGGCGAGCTGGTCGGTGAACCAGAAGTTCCCGCCTGCGCCGTCCTCGCCGAAGTAGAGGTATCCCAGCGGGCCCAGGCGGTAGTTGAGGGTCACGGCGACGATGTCACCGTTGCGTGCGAAGGTCTCGCCGGAGTAGTTGGGCAGTGAACCGGAACCCGAGATGAAGCCGCCGCCGTGGATCCAGACCAGCACGGGGCGCTTGCCGGCATCGGCCGCGGGGGTCCAGACGTTGAGCGTGAGGCAGTCCTCGCTGAACGGGGGCGCGCCGTGGTTGCCGATCGGCCCGACGGCCCCTTCCTGATAGGGCTGGGGTGCGCTCGGGCCGAAGGCGGTCACCTCGCGCGTCCCCTGCCATCCGGGGTGCGGCTGGGCGGGCCGCCATCTGAGGGCGCCGACCGGGGGCGCCGCGTAGGGCACGCCCTTGAACACGGCGAGCACTCCCTCGATGACTCCGCGCAGCCGGCCCGCAGGCAGGTCCACGACGGGCGAGGGCTCGTTCGCCCGGGGTGCGGCCTGCGCCGGCGAAGCGCCCGGGAGGCCCGGAAGGCCGGTGAGGAATGCGGCGCCGGCCAACACCCCGCTGTTCTTGAGGACTTTGCGCCGCGATGGATCGTCGGTCATGGTGCTTCACTCCCTGACGGATCGGGGGCCCCGCTGCCGTAACGGCATAGCGTGAAATTGACGAGGGTCAGTGCTACGGCATACGAGCGACCCGGGTCAAGGGGCGGAGCGCGCTCGCCGCGCATATCTCGTGAACTATTGACGAGCGTCGTCAATACGCGATAGACACGTGTCACCTCGACCCCGCGCTCCTCTCCCGGACCCCGTCGGGCACCCCCACTCCGCACCCGTTCCGCACCACCATTCCGCACCCCATCGGCACCATCCGGTCCGCCAGGGCCGGGTCACAACGTACGGAGTCCCCATGGCAGGTCGGTTTCGCCCCGTAGGTCTGATCACCGCAGTCACCGGCCTCTTGCTGGCCACGGCATGCGGTGGCGCCAGCCTCGGCAACGGCGACGGCAGCAAGCAGAGCGGGCCCGTGAAGATCGGACTCCTGGTCCCGCAGTCCGGGACCTACAAGGCGCTCGGCGACGACATGAAGCAGGGCTTCGAGCTCTACGTCGCACAGCACGGCGGCAGGCTCGGCGGCCGAGAGGTGCAGATCGTGGTCGCCGACGAGGGGGAGACCGCCGACTCCGGCAAGGCGGCGGCCGAGAAGCTGGTCAAGCAGGACCGGGTGCTGGCGGTCAGCGGGGTGGTCAGCTCGGCCACCATCAACGGGGTCAAGGACCTCTTCGAGACCAGCAAGGTCCCGCTCGTCGGCTCCAACGCCTCACCCACGACCCTGACCGGGACGAAGTACGTCTGGCGCACCTCCTACGTCAACGACGAGCCGGGCAAGGCCCTGGGCCGGCACGTCGCCGAGAAGGCCGGCGGCCCGGTCTTCCTCATCGCCGCGGGCTACCAGGCGGGCAAGGACGAGATCGAGGGCTTCAAGTCCACCTTCCTCCCCGCGGGCGGCAAGATCGCGGGCGAGGAGGTCTACACCCCGTTCCCGGCCACCAAGAACTTCCAGCCCTACCTCGCCCAGATCGAGAACTCCGGCGCCAAGGCCGTCTTCTGCTTCTACGCCGGCGGCGCGGCCGTCGACTTCGTCAAGCAGTACCGCGACTTCGGACTCGCCGGCAAGATCCCGCTCTACGCGCCCGGCTTCCTCACCGAGGGCGGCGTACTGAAGGGGCAGGGAGAGGCGGCCACCGGCATCCTCACCGCGCTCAACTACAGCGCCGACCTGGACAACGCCGCCAACAAGCAGTTCGCACCCGCCTACCGCACCGCCTACGGCGCCGACCCGACCACCTACGCGATGGCCTCCTGGGACGCGGCGCAGGTCCTCGACAAGGCGATCGGGGCGGCCGGCGCCTCCGTCACCCCGGAGACGGTCAACGCCGCCATCGCCACGGTGGGGGACATCGACAGCCCGCGCGGCACCTGGCGGTTCAACGGCGGCGGCACGCCCGTACAGCCCTGGTACCTGCGGGAGGTCCGGCAGGGAGCCAACACCGTCGCCGGCGACCTCGGCCGGCTGGGCGGCTGAGATGGGCGGATGGCTGGACGGCAACCTCGTCAGCGTCGTCGACGGAGTCGCCTTCGGACTGCTGCTGTTCACGATCGCCGTGGGCCTCTCCCTGGTGTTCGGCATGATGGACGTCCTCAACCTGGCGCACGGCACGCTCTACCTCGCGGGCGCCTACACCGCCTACGCACTCTCCGACGGGACCCTGCCGGGCCTCCTGCTCGCCCTGGCGGCCGGAACCCTGGTGGGCGCCCTGGGTGGAGCGGCGCTGACGGCGCTCACCCAGCCGCTGGCCCGGCGCGGGCACCTGGACCAGGCCGTGCTCACGCTCGGCATCACATTCATCGTCGCCGACCTCCTCGCCGCCGCCTTCGGCGGCGAGGTGCTCCCCACCGACCCGCCCGCCTCGCTGCGCGGGACGGTGGACCTCCTCGGCCACACGTATCCGGTGTACCGGCTGGTGTTCATCGCCATCGCCGCCGGCCTCGCCACCCTCGTGTACCTCGTCTTCGAACGCAGCTCGCTCGGCGCCCTCGTACGGGCCACCGTCGCGGACCGCGACATGGTCCGCGCCCAGGGGATCGACATCCGCAAGGTGCTCTACGGAGTCTTCGCCGCCGGCGCGGCCCTGGCCGCGGTCGGCGGGGTCCTCGGCGCACCGATCCTGGGCCCGGGGCCGGGCGTCGACGAGAGCGTGCTCGTCCTCTCGCTCGTCGTCGTGGTCGTCGGCGGCCTCGGCTCCGTGCGCGGCGCCCTCGCCGGCGCCCTGCTCATCGGCCAGGTCCAGACGCTCGGTGTGGCCCTGCTCCCCGAGTACGCGCCCTTCCTCCTCTTCGGCACCATGCTGCTGGTGCTCGTGGTCCGCCCGCACGGCCTCGTCGCACCGGCGGTGCGCACATGAGCCGCTCCGCACCGTCCCGTTCGGCAAGGCCCGGCTCCGCGACCCGGCGGCTGCTGGTCACCGCCGTGGTCGCCGGACTCGCCCTGGCCCCCTTCCTCCTCGGCTCGTACGCCATCGGCACCCTCTCCAGGGTCCTCGTCTTCGCCCTGCTCGCCCTGAGCGTGAACCTGCTCACCGGCCTGACCGGACTGCCGACCCTCGGCCAGTCCGCGTACTTCGGCGTCGGCGCCTACACGGCGGCGATCGTCGCGACCCGGCTCACCGACATCGGCGCACTCCAACTCCTGATCGCCGCGGGCGCGTCCGCGCTCGTGGCCGTTCCGACCGGGTGGCTCGCCGTCCGGGCCCGCGGCGTGGTGTTCCTGATGCTGACGCTGGCCATCGGCGAGATCGCGTACAGCGCCGCGGTCAACTGGAAGACGCTGACCAACGGCAGCGACGGCATGTCCGGCATCCCGCCGGTCGTACCGCTGCCCGGTCTGCCCGCGCTGGAGCTCGACGGCCTGGTCTACTTCTACGTACTGGCCGTGTTCCTCCTGCTCTTCGCGGCCGTCAGCCGCCTCGGCTCCACCCCGTTCGCCCTCGCCCTGCGCGGAATCCGCGACAACGAGGCCCGCATGAAGGCCATCGGCTACCCCACCCGGCGGTACGCCCTGACCGTCTACTGCGGCGCCGCGGCGCTGGCCGGCGCCGCCGGGTCGCTGTGGGTCTCCGTACAGCGGTTCGTCTCGCCCGGCGACGCCGGATTCGAGATCGCCGCCCTGGCGCTGCTGGCCGTCGTCATCGGCGGCCCGGGCTCGATGTGGGGGGCCTGCGCCGCGGCCGCGCTGATCTGGACCACCCGCGACCACCTCGGCAACCTCGAGGCCGTCGCCGGACGAGGGCCGCTGCTGCTCGGGCTGCTCTTCGTCGTCGCCGTCTACACACTGCCCCGCGGACTGGCCGGCGTACGGCTCCCGTCGAGGCCGACCCGGAAGAGGACGGCGTGAGCGATCCCGCACCCGATCTCCTGGAACTGCGCGGAGTCTCGAAGCACTTCGGGTCCTTCCGCGCCGTGGACGAGGTCAGCTTCACCGTGCGCCCCGGCGCGCGCCACGCGGTCATCGGCCCGAACGGCGCAGGCAAGTCCACCCTGTTCGGCCTCGTCTCCGGAACCCTGCCCGCCTCCGCCGGATCCCTGCTCCTCGACGGGCGGGACGTGACCCGGCTGCCCGTGCACCGACGGGTCGGGCTCGGCATCGCCGCGACCTTCCAGCACTCCAGCCTCTTCCTGCCGGAGACCGTGCTGGAGAACGTCCTGCTCGCGGCGTTGCGCCGGGCCGGAGCCGGCGCCGGAAGGGGGCCCGCCGGCCGGCGGAGGGCCGGCGCCCGGGCCGCCGCGACCGCGCAGGCGCGCACGCTGCTGGAGCGCGTCGGCCTGCCCACCCGGCACGACCTGCCGGCGGCCGAGCTCTCGCACGGTGAACGGCGACAGCTGGAGGTCGCCGTGGCGCTCGCCACCGAACCGAGGCTGCTGCTCCTGGACGAACCGGCCGCCGGGATGTCCCCGGCCGAGACGGAGCGGCTGACGAAACTGATCGCCGCCCTGCCCGAAGAGGTGACCGTCCTCCTCATCGAACACGACCTCGACATGGTCTTCGAGCTCGCCGACACCGTGACCGTCATGCACCTCGGCAACCACCTCACCACCGGCTCCCCGGACGAAGTACGGGCTTCCGCCGAGGTCCAGAGCGCCTACCTGGGCACCACGGAGGTCTCCTCGTGAAACCGTTCTTCAGCGTGCGCGGCCTGCGCTCCGGCTACGCCGGCGGCGTCGTGCTCGGCGGCGTCGACCTCGATCTCGAAGCGGGCGGGACCCTCGCCGTCCTCGGCCGCAACGGGGTCGGGAAGACCACCCTCATCTCCACGGTCATGGGATTCGTCCGGCCCTACGAGGGCAGCGTCGCGCTCGACGGCCGGGAGATCGGCGGAGCCCGCGTCGACGTGATCGCCCGGGCCGGGGTGGGCGTCGTCCCGCAGGGGCGCCGGGTGTTCGCACCGCTGACCGTGGCGGAACATCTAGCGATCGCGGCGCCGCGGCGCCGCGCGCGGGGGCCGTGGACCCGGGCGCGCATCCTCGACCTGCTGCCGCGACTGGGGGAGCGGCTGGGGCACCGCGGCGACCAGCTCTCCGGAGGAGAGCAGCAGATGCTCGCGATCGCCCGGGCCCTGCTGGGCAATCCACGGCTGCTGCTCCTCGACGAACCGTCCGACGGGCTCGCCCCGGCGATCGTCGCGCAGGTGGGCGAGGTGATCCGCGAGGTGAGCGCGCAGGGCATGACGGTCGTCCTCGTCGAGCAGAACCTGGGGCTGGCCCTGTCCGCCGCCCAGCAGGTGGCCGTCATGCAGAAGGGCCGCATCGTGCACCGGGCGGACGCGGCCGAGTTCGCGTCCCGCCCCGACGACCGACGGCGTCTGCTGGGCGTCGACTGACACCGGAAGGACTCTCCGATGGCTCCCTCTCCCGACCGCGAACCACCCTTCACCGCCCTCGGCCGGACGGTGCTGCTCGTCGCGGACGCCGAAGCCGCCCTGGCCTTCTACCGGGACGTCCTGGGCTTCGTCGTGCTGCACGACCGGACGGCCGACGGCTACCGCTACCTGCACATCGGCCTGCCCGGCTCCACAGGACTTCCGGCGGCCGGCCTCTGGCTGATGCCCGCGGGCACGGCCCGGGAGCGCGACCTGATCGGCCGTCAGTGCGGTGGCCAGCCGATGCTCGTCCTCTACACGGACGACGTACGCGGGACCGGCACGCACCTGCGTGCCCACGGCGTGCGGGTGTGGAACGAACGGGTGGGGGACGCGGGCCGCTCCCTGCACTTCGCCGACCTCTACGGCAACGTCATCGTGGCGGCTCAACTGCCCAATTCCTAAGGGGCGTTCCGGTCGCTTTCGCGCAGGGCCCGGGCGAGGTGGCGGGCGGTCTCGCGGGTACGGCGCGGTACGCGGCGGCCGCCTTCGACGAGCCGGGCGGCCCGGCCCATCGTCCGCAGGGCCCGCACGGACCCGACGGCCGGCACGGCGTCGATCAGGGTCGCCATGGCCGTGCCGGTCTCGCGCCAGTCGCCCACCCGGGCCAGGACCCGGGCGAGCTCCGCGGCGAACAGCACGCGGTAGGCCGGGCCATCACCGCCGGCGTGCGCGGCGCCGTGGAGGAGGGCGGCCGCCGCGTCCAGGTCCCCCAGCGCGGCCCGCGCCAGCCCCTGGTGGCCTTCGAGCTCGGGCCGGTCGAACCACCAGGCCCAGGGCGGGTCCCGGTCCGTCGGCGGATCGGCGAGCAGCTCGGCGGCCGTGCGCAGGGCCCGCCCGGCCTCGGGCCCGCGCCCCAGCCGGGCCAGGGCCCGCCCCGCGCGCACCTGGAAGATCGCCGCGACGCGCCCGGGAAGGTCCTCGCGGGCCAGCACGGATGAGGCGATCCGCAGCGAGCTCCCGGGCCGCCCCAGATGCTCCTCCTGCATCGCCAGCACCGCGAGGATCAGGGGTTCCACGGTGGCCGGTCCGGCCCCGCGGCCGCCCCGGGCCAGCTCCAGGGCCCGTAGGTGGAGCCGCCGCGACACGCCGTGCCGTTCCGCGTCGAAGGCGATCCACGCGGCGACCTGGAGCAGTCGGGCGCGCGCGGCCCGCCCCGCGTCGTCTCGCTCCGCGTCGTCCAGCCCCGCGTCGTCCCGCACCGGCCCGCGGCCATCGACCGTACGGACCGCCTCCAGGGCCGCGCCCACCGCCCACCGTGCCCCGGCCGTGACATCGAGCGCGACGAGCTCCTCCGTCAAGGCCTTCACCTCGACCACCGACACCTCGCCCTCCACCGGCCCCCCTTCCATCGATTCGGCCGCCTGCCCGCGTCGGGCCGGCCGACACCGCCGTGGCTGCACGGTTGCGGGGAGCCGCGGCGTGAGGATGGGGCCATGCCCGACACCTTCGCTTCGCGCACCATCGACGTGACGACCGGCGACCGGGAGACGGTCCACGACCTGACCGACGCCTGCGCCGCCTTCCTCGGGGAGGTGGCACGGGGCCGGTGCGGACTGCTGAACGTGTTCACGCCCCACGCGACCGCCGGCCTCGCCGTCATCGAGACGGGGGCGGGCAGCGACGACGACCTCCTGAGCGCCCTGCGGTCCCTCCTGCCCGCCGACGCGAGCTGGCGGCACCGGCACGGATCCCCCGGCCACGGGCGGGACCACGTCCTGCCCGCGATCGTCCCGCCGCACGCGACGCTGCCGGTGATCGACGGAACGCTCGCGCTGGGCACCTGGCAGTCCGTCACCCTGGTGGACACCAACCGGGACAACCCCCGGCGCCAGGTCCGCCTGTCCTTCCTCGGTTGCTGAAGGAGCGTCAGAGGCGGTTGGCGGCAGGGCTGAAGGCGTCACCGTCGGGGCGGGCCGGAGGGCGTCCGTGCGGTGCGGGGCGTCGGTCACCAGCGCCAGGTGAGGGCTTCGCCCTCCTCGACCTCGGACCAGCGTTGCGCCGCGCGGTCGAGCGCGGCCGTGGCCAGGGCGGTCTGCCGGTCGTCGAGGGGGCTGCGGCCCAGCCCCCGCCCGTCCGTGGGCAGCCCGGTCCAGACGCGGTAGGCCCAGTTGACGCAGAGCTCGGCCCGCATGACCGCGTCGCCCTTGCGCCGCAGGACCTTCAGTCCCGACCGGCGGTGGCGGGTCGGCCCGACCGGTTCGAATCCTTCGAAGGTGGCGCCCTCGGCCATGGCACCCCAGAACCCGTCGGTGATGCCGAGCGCGCTCTCGACCGCCGCGTGCACGAGGTCGTGGGGCATGGTCGGGCCGGTCGGCCCGGCCGGCAGCCGGACGTCCGGGCCCCGCCGGTCCCGGACTTCGAGTGCGTGGCGGTCGTCCGGAAGTTTCCGGAAGATCATTTCCAAAGTTCTGCCTCCCAGGCGTCCGGGCCGGCCGGGGTGGACGGCCGGCCCGGACTCAGGATCACACGAGGTCGAACCGGTCCAGGTTCATCACCTTGTCCCACGCGGCGACGAAGTCCTTCACGAACTTCCCCTTCGCGTCGTCGCTCGCGTAGACCTCCGCGAGCGCCCGCAGCTCCGAGTTCGACCCGAAGACCAGGTCGGCACGGGTGCCGGTCCACTTGACGGCGCCCGTGGCGGCGTCACGGCCCTCGAAGGTGCTCTCGTCCCCGGCCGTCGCCTTCCACGTCGTCCCCAGGTCGAGCAGGTTGACGAAGAAGTCGTTGGTCAGGGACCCGGGGGAGGTGGTGAAGACGCCGTGCGAGGACTGCTGGTGGTTCGCGCCGAGCACGCGCAGGCCACCGACCAGGACGGTCAGTTCGGGCGCGCTCAGGTTCAGCAGGTTCGCCCGGTCGAGCAGCAGGTACTCGGCCGGCAGCCGGTTGCCCTTCCCGAGGTAGTTGCGGAACCCGTCGGCGGTCGGCTCCAGCGCGGCGAACGACTCCACGTCCGTCTGCTCCTGCGCCGCGTCCGCACGGCCCGGCGTGAAGGGCACCGTGACGTCGAAACCGGCGTCCTTGGCGGCCTGTTCGACGGCGGCCGCGCCGGCGAGCACGATCAGGTCGGCGAGCGAGATCCGCTTGCCGCCGGACTGGGCGGCGTTGAAGGACTCCTGGATCCCCGTCAGCGTGCGCAGCACCGTCGCCAGCTGATCGGGCTCGTTGACCTCCCACCCGCTCTGCGGCTGGAGCCGGATGCGCGCGCCGTTGGCACCGCCGCGCTTGTCGCTGCCGCGGAACGACGAGGCCGAGGCCCACGCCGTGGACACGAGCTGGGACACCGTCAGGTCCGAGGCGAGGACCTGCTCCTTGAGGGAGGCGATGTCGCCGGCGCCGACGAGCTCGTGCGTCACCGGCGGGAGCGGGTCCTGCCACAGCAGCGTCTCGGCGGGGACCTCCGGGCCGAGGTAGCGCGCGACGGGGCCCATGTCGCGGTGGGTCAGCTTGAACCACGCACGGGCGAAGGCGTCCGCGAACTCGGCGGGGTTCTCCAGGAAGCGCCGGGAGATCTGCTCGTAGGCCGGGTCGATCCGCAGCGAGAGGTCGGTCGTCAGCATCGTCGGAGCGTGGCTCTTGGACGCGTCGTGGGCGTCCGGCACGGTGCCCGCGCCGGCCCCCTCCTTCGGCCGCCACTGATGGGCGCCGGCGGGGCTCTTGAACAGCTCCCATTCGTAGCCGAAGAGGATCTCGAAGAAGCTGTTGTCCCAGGTGATCGGGGTGTTGGTCCAGATGCCCTCGAGACCGCTGGTGATCGCGTCGGCGCCCTTGCCGGTGCCATAGGAGTTCGCCCAGCCGAGGCCCTGCTGCTCGATCGAGGCGGCCTCGGGGTCGGCGCCGACGCTCTCCGCCGGGCCCGCGCCGTGGGTCTTGCCGAAGGTGTGGCCGCCGGCGATGAGGGCGACCGTCTCCTCGTCGTTCATCGCCATCCGGCGGAACGTCTCCCGTATGTCGCGCGCGGCGGCCAGCGGGTCCGGAGTGCCGTTCGGGCCCTCCGGGTTGACGTAGATGAGGCCCATCTGGACCGCGCCGAGCGGGTTCTCCAGCTCGCGGTCGCCGGTGTAGCGCTCGTCGTCGAGCCAGGTCGTCTCGGGACCCCAGTAGACGTCCTCGTCGGGCTCCCAGACGTCCGCGCGGCCGCCGCCGAAGCCGAAGGTCTCGAAGCCCATCTGCTCCAGGGCCACGTTGCCGGTCAGGATCATCAGGTCGGCCCACGACAGGCTCTGGCCGTACTTCTTCTTGACCGGCCACAGGAGCCGGCGGGCCTTGTCGAGGTTCCCGTTGTCCGGCCAGCTGTTGAGCGGTGCGAAGCGCTGCTGGCCGGCGCCGGCGCCACCGCGGCCGTCGCTGATCCGGTAGGTGCCGGCGCTGTGCCAGGCCATCCGGATCATGAAGGGGCCGTAGTGGCCGAAGTCGGCGGGCCACCAGTCCTGGGAGGTGGTCAGCACCTGCGCGATGTCCTGCTTCACCGCCGGGAGATCGAGGGTCTTGAAGGCCTCGGCGTAGTCGAACTCCTCGCCCAGCGGATTGGCCACGGCGGGGTTCTTGGCGAGGATCTTGAGGTTGAGCCGTTCCGGCCACCACTGCCGGTTTCCGCCGCCCTGGGTCGGATGCGGGGCGCGCTCGTGTGCGACCGGGCAGCCACCGCCCTGCGACGCGGCGTCTACGACGATTGCCTCATGGTTCTCGGCATGGTTCTCGGACATGGGAATCCTTCCGTACCAGGCGGATCACGGTGTTCAGGAACTGAATGCGAGGAAACTGCCGGGCAAGGGCCCCGTGCACGGCCCCGGCCCCGTCGGTCGGCCCGACGCCGAGGCGGTCACCGTCCCGGACGGTGTCACCTGCCGCTCTGGAGTCTTCCTGTCTCTTGGCTATCTACGAAACCGATCCTACGATGGACGGAATCCAAGTCAAGAAGCACACCAAGCCCATATCCGATCGGATCCCGGACGTCCGCCGATGGACTGCGGGTACCCGTCGAACCTGAAACAGGTGAGCCGATATGAGTGACCTGCTGCAGCGGCTGCGCGGGCGTGGCTGGCGGATGACGTCCCAGCGGCGCGTGGTCGCGGAGGTCCTCGACGGCGACCACGTGCACCTCACGGCCGACGAGGTGCACGCCCGCGCGGCCGAGCGGCTGCCCGAGATCTCCCGGGCCACCGTCTACAACGCCCTCGGCGAACTGGTCGCCCTCGGCGAGGTCATGGAGGTCACCACCGACGGCCGGGCCAAGCGCTACGACCCCAACGCGCACCACCCGCACCAGCACCTGGTGTGCTCCGGCTGTGGTCTGATCCGCGACGTCCACCCGACCGGAAGCCCGCTGGCCGGCCTCCCGGCGGAGGAACGCTTCGGCTTCACGGTGTCCGGCGTGGAGGTCACCTACCGGGGTCTGTGCCCGGCCTGCGCCTGACGGGTGCGGGCGGGACCCGGGAGTGAGCGGGCGCGGAGGGGGTAGGCGCCGCACACCGGATTCCGACCGAGGAGTCACCATGCCCCGCAGTTTCAGCCCCAAGCGCGAACGCCAGTACGAACACATCAAGGAGAGCGCGCAGAAGCGCGGCGAGAGCACCGGGCGTGCCGAGGAGATCGCCGCGAGAACGGTCAACAAGGAACGGGCCCGCGCCGGAGAGTCCAAGACGGCGAGCAAGACGTCGCTCCAGGACATGTCCTCCGCCGAACGGGGCGGACGGCGCTCCCACAGCGGCGCGCAGGGGCCCACGTACGACCAGCTCTACGGAGAGGCCAAGCGGCGCAACCTGCACGGCCGGTCCTCCATGAACAAGGCCGACCTCAAGCGCCAACTCGGCCATTGACCCGTGGAGACGCCATGTCGCAGGCCCCCGACGGAAGAAGCGAGAGCGAGGAAGAACGCGCGGACCGGCAGTGGCAGGAGCTGATCCAGGAGATCCGCGTCGCCCAGACGGGCGTGCAGATCCTCTTCGGCTTCCTGTTGACGGTCGTTTTCACCCCCCTCTTCCACCAGCTTCCGCAGACCGACAAGACCATCTACATCGTCACCGTCGTGCTCGGCTCCCTGGCGACAGGCGCGCTCATCGGACCCGTCGCCTTCCACCGCATCGTCTCGGGCCGGCGGATCAAGCGCGAGGCGGTGGCCTGGGCCTCGCGCCTCACCTTCACCGGGCTCGTCCTCCTGCTGGCCACCTGCACCTCGGCCCTGCTCCTGGTCCTCAGGGTGGCCACCCACGACGCCCTCGTGCCCTGGCTCGTGGCCGGAGTACTGGCCTGGTACCTCCTGTGCTGGTTCGTCCTCCCGCTGTGGGCGCGGATCCGGTACACCGCCGAGCACTGAACGGACCGTTCACGACCCGTTCACCACGGTGCGGCGCCATCGTTCCTTCCCGGCCACACGTCAGGCTTCAACAAGAAAATCCTTGATGCCGCACTAGACTGGTGGGTTGTTTGGCGCTGGAACGGAACAACCCGGGCAGACCTGGGCTCCGCCGGCGACCCGGACGGTTTCCGGGAACGAGACGCGAGGGCCGATGGCTGCAACACCTGAGCACGGTGAACTCACTCTGCTCGACGGCGGGGACGCGTACGGGGCCGAGAGCGGGGAGTCCGGCAAATCCGCCCGGTTCTCCGCCGGACCCGCCGCCCCGACGCGCACCCTCGTCGACATCTTCGAAGCCTCCGTACGGGCGTACCCCGACGAGCTCGCCCTGGACGACGGCACCACCCGGTTGACCTACCGGGCGCTGGCCGCCGAGGTCGAGCGCCGCCGGCGGGCCCTCGCGGCCGCCGGGGTCGGCCTCGGCGACCGGGTCGGGGTACGCGTACCCTCCGGCACCAACGAGCTGTACGCGGGCATCCTCGCCGTGCTCGCCGCGGGCGCCGCCTACGTGCCGGTCGACGCCGAGGACCCGGACGAGCGCGCCGAGCTGGTCTTCGGCGAGGCCGGGGTACGGGCGGTGCTGGGCGCCGGAGCGCGCATCGAGGTCACCGGCCCCGCCGGCGCCGGAGCGGCCACCTCCCGCCCAGGCCCCGAGCACGACGCGTGGATCATCTTCACCTCCGGATCCACCGGCAAGCCCAAGGGCGTCGCCGTCAGCCACCGCAGCGCCGCCGCCTTCGTGGACGCCGAGGCCGCGCTGTTCCTCACCGAGGAGCCGATCGGCCCCGGCGACCGCGTCATGGCCGGGCTGTCCGTCGCCTTCGACGCCTCCTGCGAGGAGATGTGGCTCGCCTGGCGCTACGGCGCCTGCCTCGTGCCCGTCCCGCGCTCCCAGGTCCGCAGCGGCGCCGACCTGGGCCCCTGGCTGGCGGACCAGGAGATCACCGTGGTCTCCACCGTGCCGACCCTGGCCGCGCTCTGGGAGCCCGAGACCCTCAACGAGGTCCGGCTGCTGATCTTCGGCGGCGAGGCCTGCCCGCCCGAGCTCACCCAGCGCCTGGTCACCGAGGGCCGCGAGGTCTGGAACACCTACGGCCCCACCGAGGCCACCGTCGTCGCCTGCGCCGCGCTCCTCACCGGCGAGGAACCGATCCGGATCGGCCTGCCGCTCAGCGGCTGGGAACTGGCCGTGGTCGACGAATCCGGCGAGCCCGTGCCGATGGGCGGCAGCGGCCAGCTCGTCATCGGCGGCGTCGGCCTCGCCCGCTACCTCGACCCCGAGAAGGACGCCGAGAAGTACGCCCCGCTGGAATCCCTCGGCTGGCAGCGCGCCTACCGCAGCGGCGACCTCGTCCGCGCCGAACCGGAAGGCCTGGTCTTCCTCGGCCGCGCCGACGAGCAGATCAAGCTCGGCGGCCGCCGGATCGAGCTGGGCGAGGTGGACGCCGCACTGCAGGCCCTGCCCGGCGTCGCCGGCGCGGCCGCGGCCGTACGCACCGCCCGCAGCGGCAACCAGCTCCTCGTCGGCTACCTCGTCACCCAGGAGGGCTGGGACCACGCGGCGGCGGTCGAGCGGCTGCGCGCCGAGCTGCCCGCGGCCCTCGTACCGCTGCTCGCACCGGTCGAGGAGCTGCCGACCCGCACCTCCGGCAAGGTGGACCGCGACGCGCTGCCCTGGCCCCTGCCCGAACTGGAGACCACCGGGCCCGCCGAGCAGCTCTACGGCACCGAGGCCTGGCTCGCCGAGCAGTGGACCGAGACCCTCGGCGTGGCCGTCACCGGCGCCGCCGACGACTTCTTCGCGATCGGCGGCAACAGCCTCGCCGCCGCCCAGCTCACCACCCGGCTGCGCACCCGCTACCCGAGCGCGGCCGTCCTCGACATCTACCAGCAGCCCACCCTGCGCAAGCTGGCCCGGCGGCTGGAGAAGTCCGTCCAGGACGACGGCGCGGCCCGGACCATCGCCCCCGTACCGCTCCGCTCCAAAGTGGCCCAGTCGCTCCTGCTGCTCCCGCTCTTCACCCTGGTCGGCCTGCGCTGGACGGTGGCGCTGCTCGCCCTGGGCAACGTCCTGCACTGGTTCGGGCCCTACCCGTGGGCGCCGACCGCGTCCTGGTGGCTCGTCGCCGCCGGAGCCGCGCTGCTCTTCAGCCCGCCCGGCCGCCTCGCGATCGCGGCCGGCGGCGCCCGGCTGCTGCTGCGCGGGGTGAAGGCGGGCCGCTACCCGCGCGGCGGAAGCGTGCACCTGCGGCTGTGGACGGCCGAACGGCTGGCCGAGTACGTCGGCGCGACCTCACTCACCGGCTCCTGGCTGGAACGCTACGGGCGGGCCCTCGGCGCCAAGATCGGCCCCGAGGTGGACCTGCACTCCCTGCCCCCGGTCACGGGCATGCTCAAACTCGGCCGCGGCTGCGCCGTGGAGTCCGAGGTCGACCTCTCCGGGCACTGGCTGGACGGGGACCGGCTGGAGATCGGCACGATCAAGGTCGGCGCCGGCGCGGTGGTCGGCACCCGCAGCATCCTCTTCCCCGGCGCCCGCGTCGGCAAGCGGGCCGAGGTGGCCCCCGGCTCGGCCGTGGTCGGCCAGATCCCCACCGGCCAGCGCTGGGCCGGAGCGCCCGCCGGCAAGCTCGGCAAGGCCAAGCGCAACTGGCCCAAGGAACGCCCGCCGCGTTCGGTCCACTGGCGGGCCATGTACGGAGCCACCGGCTTCTGCTTCACCGCCCTGCCCGTGCTGGCCACCGTGCCCGCCCTGCTCGTGGTGAGCCGGTTCGTGCCCGCCGACGCCGGCCTCGTCCAGGCCCTGCGCGGAGCACTGATCGCCGTCGTCCCGGGGGCGCTCGCCTTCGGATTCGCCTACGCACTGCTGCTGCTGGTCTCCGTACGGCTGCTCAGCCTCGGCCTGCGCACGGGCAACCATCCGACGCACAGCAGGGTCGGCTGGCAGGCCTGGACGGTCACCCAGCTGATGGACCTGTCCCGGGAGACGCTCTTCCCGCTCTACGCCGGGCTGATCACCCCCGTGTGGCTGCGGCTGCTCGGCATGAAGATCGGCCGGGGTGCGGAGGTGTCCACCGTCCTCGCGCTGCCGAGCCTCACCACCGTGGGAGAAGGCGCGTTCCTCGCCGACGACACCCTGACCGCCCCCTACGAGCTGGGCGGCGGCTGGGTACGCATCGGACACTCCGAGATCGGCCGCCGGGCCTTCCTCGGCAACTCCGGAATGACCGCCCCCGGCCGCACCGTGCCGGACGACGGGCTGGTCGGCGTCCTGTCCGCCACCCCGAAGAAGGCCAAGAAGGGCAGCTCGTACCTGGGCCTGCCGCCCGTCAAGCTGCCGCGGTCAACCGCCGACGCCGACCAGAGCCGGACGTACGACCCGCCCGCGCACCTGCTCTGGGCGCGCGGCCTGGTGGAACTGTGCCGGCTCGTCCCCGTCTTCTGCTCGGCCGCGCTGGCCGTCCTGACCGTGGCGGCGCTCTGCGCGCTGATCACGGCGACCGGGCTGGGGACCTGGGGAGCCGCGCTGCTGTCCGGAGCGGTCCTGCTGGCCGCGGGCCTGGCCGCCTGTGCGGTGTCGGTGGCCGCGAAATGGCTGCTGGTGGGCCGGCACCGGGCCGGCGAGCACCCGCTGTGGAGCGCCTTCGTCTGGCGCAACGAGCTGGCCGACACCTTCGTCGAGGTACTGGCCGTGCCGTGGCTGGCCGGATCCGTGCCCGGCACCCCGCTGCTGTCCCTGTGGCTGCGGGCGCTGGGGGCCCGGATCGGCCGCGGCGTGTGGTGCGAGAGCTACTGGCTGCCCGAAACGGACCTGGTGGAGCTGGGCGACGCGGTCAGCGTGAACCGCGGCTGTGTGTTGCAGACACACCTCTTCCACGACCGGATCTTGAGGACGGATACTGTGGTCCTCCGCGAGGGCGCCACCCTGGGCCCGGGCGGAATCGTCCTGCCCGGCAGCACGGTCGGGGCCCGCAGCACCCTGGGTCCCGCCTCTCTCGTGATGGCCGGGGAGTCCGTCCCCGCCGACACCCGCTGGCTGGGCAATCCGATCGAGGCGTGGCGGTCCTGAAAGGGCCGCCCCTGCGGTGGTCGGGAGCGGCAGTGGCGGCAGCAGGACACCAGCACGTCGTACGAGCACAGCGCAGGGAGCGGAAGCGGCAGTGAGCGGCCAGAAGACAGAGGTGTCGGACCCGTACTTTCCGGCCAACGGCGACTCCCGTTACCGCGTGCACCGGTACGAACTCGCTCTGGAATACCGCCCCGGCCCCAACCGGCTGGCCGGGACGGCCCGGCTCAGCGCCATCGCCGGGCGGGCACCGCTCGCGGAGTTCCACCTCAACCTGGCCGAGTTCAGAATAGGGCGCGTCCTGGTCAACGGCCGGGCGCCGCACTACACCCACCGCGGCGGCAAGCTCCGCATCCGGCCGGCCAAGCCGCTGCCCGCCGGCGCCGCCTTCACCGTGGAGGTGCACTGGGCGGGCAACCCCAAGCCGGTGCGCAGCCCCTGGGGCGGCCTGGGCTGGGAGGAACTGACCGACGGCGCGCTCGTGGCCAGCCAGCCGGTCGGCGCCCCCTCCTGGTACCCGTGCAACGACCGGCCCGCCGACAAGGCCTCGTACCACATCTCCGTCAACACGCCCTCCGCCTACACGGTCGTGGCCGGCGGCCGGCTGCTCACCCGGACCACCAGAGCCAGCACCACCACCTGGGTGTACGAGCAGTCCGCGCCCACCTCCAGCTACCTCGTCGGCCTGTCCATCGGCATGCACCAGACGGTGCTGCTCGGCGACCCCGGGCTCGGCGGCGTTCCGCAGAGCGCCCACGTGCCCCCGCACCTGCTGGCGCAGTTCTCCCGCGACTTCGCCCGGCAGCCCGCGATGATGCAGCTGTTCGAGGAACTGTTCGGCCCGTACCCCTTCGGCGAGTACACGGTGGTCGTCGCCGACGAGGAACTGGACGTACCGGTCGAGGCCCAGGGCCTCTCCCTGTTCGGCACCAACCACGTGGACGGCGCGCGCGGTTCGGAGCGCCTCATCGCCCACGAGCTCGCGCACCAGTGGTTCGGCAACAGCGTGACGATCGCCGACTGGCGGCACATCTGGCTGAACGAGGGCTTCGCGAAGTACGCCGAATGGCTCTGGTCGGAGCGCTCCGGCGGGCGCACCGCGCAGGAGCTGGCGGCCGCCGCACACCGGCTGCTGGCCACGCAGCCGCAGGACCTGCGGCTGGCCGACCCGGGCCGCAAGCTGATGTTCGACGACCGCCTCTACCAGCGCGGCGGCCTCGTCGTGCACGCGATCCGCTGCGCCCTCGGTGACGGCGCGTTCTTCCGCATGCTGCGCGACTGGGTCACCGTGCACCGCAACGGGGTGGTGACCACCGTGGGCTTCACCACCCATGCGGCCCGCTACGCCGCCGAGCCGCTGGACGACCTGTTCTCGGCCTGGCTGTACGCGCCCGCGCTCCCGCCCCTGCCCTCACCGCCGGCCCTGCCGTCGATACCGGCGAAGCCCGGCTACCCCCCGACGAACGGCAGGCCCGACAAGGGCCGCGGCCGCACTTCCGCTTAGCGCCCGGTCGCCCGGTGAAGAGAAGTCACCTGCCGTCCGGGGGCGGAGGTGACACCATGCGGTGCCATGACAGATGACAGCACCAGCGTGTTCGAGGCGGGCCAGACGGGACTCGTCGTCCGGATCCCGGAGGCGGAGCCGGTCGTACGGGCCTGGCGGGAGCGGCTCGACCCCTCGGCCCACGACGGGGTTCCCGCACATGTCACCGTGCTCTTCCCGTTCCTTGACGAGAGCCGGGTGGACGAGCACGTCCACTCGGCCCTTGCGGAGCTGCTGGGCCGCCACCAGGCGTTCGACCTGCGGTTCGAGAAGTGCGGGCGGTTCCCGGACGTGCTCTACCTCGTCCCCGAGCCGGACACGCGACTGCGGCAGCTCACCCAGGCGGTCGCGGACCGCTGGCCCGAGGCCCCGCCGTACGGCGGCCGGTTCGCCGAGGTCGTGCCCCACCTGACCATCGCCCAAGGCGAGGAAGGGGTCGCCCCCCTGAAGGAGATAGAGGCCGACCTCGCCGGCGGTCTCCCGTTCACCTCCCGCGTCTCGTCGGTGGAACTCATGGTCCACGACGGCACGGGGTGGCAGGAGCGGGCATCGTTCGCACTCGGAGAACCAAGCGGTTCATGAGACCCGTACCGCGGTCCTAGCCCTGCCTCGTCCAGCGCTGCGAGGCCTCCCCGCCGCACGACTTCGTCACCAGGCCGCTGGCCATGCCCAGGTCGAGGCAGCCTCCGCCGAGGTCGCTCCGGAGGCTGCCGTTCGCCCCCGTACGCCAGATCCGGCCGATGTCCTGCGCGCAGTCGCCCACGAAGACGGCCTGGCCGAGCCCGTTGGAGTACAGGCACCCCCCGCTCTGCTGGTTGACCAGCTTGAAGCTCCCGTCCGGCCTGCCCTGCACGGTCCAGCGGGCGGACCCGTCCGAGCACTCGCCGTGGTCCGAAGACCCGAAGACCTGGGTGATGCACTTGCTGTTGTTGCCGTTGCGGTAGCGGTAGGTGCCGGACGCGGGGGGCGCCGGGGTGGTGGGGGCGGTGGAGCTCCCGCCACCGGACGGGCGCGTACTGCCGGCGCCGCCCGCGTTCGCGGCGTTTCCGGATCCGGCCGAGCCTCCCGAGCCGCCCGGGCCGGTCTGGGCGCCGCCGCCAGGGCCGGGACCGGGGCCGGGGCCCTGTCCGGTACCCGCGGCGGCCGCGTTCGGAGGGACCCCGCCCGCCCCGCCCTGCGCCTGGTCCTGGGCCGGCGACTGCGAAGGCGACGCCGTTGCCGCCGGGCTGCTGCCCGCGGCCGTGGGCGGCGTCGGGTCGGCCGGCGCCGTGACCGAACTGTGCGGGGTGTTGCCCGCCCCGGCCTGCGGCGAGCCGGTGTGCGGCAGGTACTGGATGGCGAGCGTCGTGCCGCCCGTGACCACCACGACCGGGAAGACGGCCAGCAGGACGCGGGTACGACGGCGCCGCTCGGGCCGCTCCGGACGGGACGCGGCGGGTACGGGCGCCGGCCCGGGATCCTCCGGTGCCTGCGCCGGTTCCGCTCCCGCATCCGCTCCCGCATCTGCATCCGGCTTCTCACCCGTGAGCGGGAGCGTCGGTACGTCGACCTCCTGCACGTTCGCGGCGAAGGCCGCCCGCTCGGTCAGCCGCTCGGTGACGGCCGCCGGCCACAGCGGTTCCGTGAACGGGCCGTGCTGCGCGGCGCGTTCGAGGAGCTCGGCCGCCGTGGGGCGGGCGTCGGGGTCCTTGTCGAGACAGGCCGCGACGAGGTCGGCGAGCTCCGGCTCCACCTCCCGCAACGGCTCCAGGTCGGGCTCCTCGTGCACGATCCGGTAGAGCACGCCGTGCCCCGACTCGTCACCGAAGGGCGGCTGCCCGCACGCCGCGTACGCGAGGACCGAGCCCAGCGCGAACACGTCGGTGGCGCCGCTCAACCGCCGCCTGCCCGAGGCCTGTTCGGGAGCCATGTAGGCGGGCGTGCCCACCACCATGCCGGTCCTGGTCAGCTGGCTCTGTTCCGCGGCCCGGGCGACGCCGAAGTCGATGAGGGTGAGACCGTCGAGCGTCAGCATGACGTTGGACGGCTTGAGGTCCCGGTGCACCATGTCCAGCGCGTGCACCGAGGCCAGGCCCGCCGCCGCCTCGCGCAGGAGCAGCCACAGCGCGTCCGCAGGCAGCGGGCCGCCGTGCAGCGCGATGGCCTCCCGCAGGGTGAGCCCGGGGATGTACGCGGTGGCGAACCACGGCGGGCTTGCCGTGCGGTCGCTGTCGAGCAGCGGCGCGGTGGCCTCCGCGGGCAGCCGGGCGAGGTTGTCCAGCTCGTGCCCGAAGCGCCGCAGGAAGTCCTCGTCCTCCCCGACGACGGAGGACAGCAGCTGCTTGACGGCGACGTACCGGCCGTCCTGGACCCCGAGGTACACCCGCCCCATGCCTCCGGCCCCGAGCCGGCCCGCCAGCGGAATAGCCCCGATCCGGCGCGGATCCCCCGCCTCCAGAGGCTCGGCCCCGCTCCCCGTCAGCTCCAACACGTCTGCCCCGCCCGAAATTAGAATCAGTTTCCAGAAATCTAACCCGATGATCCGGCAACGGCAACGCCAACGCGCCCGGCCAGACGCCGACTTGACGCCCTTGGCTCAGCCGATGCGGAACGCCTCCCGGTCGGCCATCTCGCCGTGC
Organism: Streptomyces sp. NPDC090045; assembly: GCF_044747975.1. Taxonomy (NCBI): domain Bacteria; kingdom Bacillati; phylum Actinomycetota; class Actinomycetes; order Kitasatosporales; family Streptomycetaceae; genus Streptomyces; species Streptomyces sp. NPDC090045. The sequence goes on along the minus strand of NZ_JBIVFA010000015.1, from coordinate 108,087 downwards.
AGATCGCCAACGCGCGCGGCGCCCACGTCATCGGCACGGCTCGCGCCGCCCAGCACGAGTTCCTGCGCTCGCTCGGCGCCGACGAACTCGTCGACTACCCGAAGCGGACTTCGAGACGGCCGTGGCTCCGGTCGACGCGGTCGTCGACGCGATCGGCGGCGCCTACGGGCCGCGTTCCCTGCGCGCCCTGCGCCCCGGCGGCCGCTTGGTCGCGCTCGCCTCACCGGCGGAGGCCCAACTGGCGGACATCGCAAGGCCGCCCGGACTGCGCGACGCCTTCATGGCCGTGGCAGCCGACCAGGCGGGCATGCGCGAGATCGCCGCCCTCGCCGAAGCCGGGCTGTTGTGCCCCGCACTCTCGACACCGTGCTCCCGCTCGCGGACGCGGCCAAGGCCCACGAACTCGCCGACAGCCACCGCACGACCGGCAAGATCCTCCTCTCCGCCACCGACTGACCGCCGCCGACCGCGTCCCCGGGCGCGTGGCCGGCCTGGTCTACGTGGGCGCCGTGGTCCCGGAGGGCGGCGACTCCTGCTGGTCTCTGGTGGCCGACCAGGAACGCGCCTGGCGCCTCGGCCCTGGCAGGCGGCCACAACCTGATGCGGGACGCCCCCGAGGGGCTGCTGAAGGTCCTGCCGGCGAGCGCCCGGGGCGACTGGCCCGGCAGGCGGGCCCGGCCACGACGACCACCCGCAGCCCCGCCCCGGCAGTGGTCGAGCGTCGGCTCGTACCGCTTGCGTATCTTGTCCGTCACGGACGGCGACATCGGCTCCGCGCGGTGGCGGCCTTGATCCACGCCCCGCACGACGACGAGGAGGAACGGTCATGGGCCTCAAGAGGGCGGTCTACGAGACGGAGCTGCTGCGGCTCCAGACGGAGCTGGTCCAGCTCCAGGAGTGGGTGCGGGTGGCGGGCGCCCGGCTCGTCGTCGTCTTCGAGGGCCGCGACGCGGCGGGCAAGGGCGGAACGATCAAGCGGGTCGCCGAGCACCTCAACCCCCGTGTCGCTCGGATCGCGGCCCTTCCCAAGCCCACGGAGCGGGAGCGCGGCCAGTGGTACTTCCAGCGCTACGTGGAACACCTGCCGGCTGCCGGCGAGATCGTGCTGTTCGACCGCAGCTGGTACAACCGCGCCGGGGTGGAGCACGTCATGGGCTTCTGCACGCCCGCCGAGCACCAGCGCTTCCTGCGCCAGTGCCCGGTCTTCGAGCGCATGCTCGTGGAGGACGGGATCCTGCTCCGCAAGTACTGGTTCTCGGTCAGCGACGCCGTGCAGGAGGAACGGTTCCGCCGCCGTACGGAGGACCCGCTGAGGCGCTGGAAGCTCTCCCCGATGGACCTGGAGTCCCTCACGCGCTGGGAGGCGTACTCGCGGGCCAAGGACGAGATGCTCGTCCACACCGACACCGCGGACGCCCCCTGGTACGTGGTCGAGAGCGACGACAAGCGCAGCGCCCGGCTCAGCATGATCGCGCACCTGCTGTCCTCGGTCCCGTACGAGTCCGTGCCACTGCCCTCGCTCGCGCTGCCGCCCCGGCCCGCGTCGACGGGGTACGAGCGCCCTCCCAAGGACCTGCAGACCGCCGTACCGGACCACGCGGCCACGCTGCGCAAGGCCTGACCCGCATCGTGAGAACTATTACATTCGCCCCAGAATCACCCATTCGGCGTGGATCATTGCTTCTCGGAACTGTCGTATATGGGTCGCTCGTGGGACCCGCGCCACCTGCTGGACCGGTCGGCGCCGTGGGAGAGGCATGGGACGCGTGGGCAACTGGACCTCCAACCGACGGATCGCCCTGCCACTGGCGGGCGGCGCCGTCGTCCTGGGACTCGGCGGCGGCCTCTACGTCACCGGGCTCGTGGCCGGCAGCGACATCGACCGGGGCACGCGCGTCCTGGGAGTGGACATCGGCGGCATGAGCCGGGGACAGGCCCAGCAGAAGCTGACCCGGGAGCTCGGGCCCGCCGCCGCGGCGCCGGTCGCGATGAAGATCGGCGACCATGTGGAGAAGGCCGTCCCCGCCGCGCTCGGGCTCTCGCTCGACACCACCGCGACCGTGGACCGCGCCGTCCGGACGGGATACGGCCCGGCCACCGTCATCGGCCGGCTCTTCGCCTCCGCCGACCGCGAGCTCGAGCCGGTGATCCGGATGGACGAGCAGACCGCCCGGGCCGCGGTCGACCGCATCGGCGAGGCGACCGGTCGGCAGGCCCGCGACGGGTCGATCACCTTCGAGAAGGGCGCGGCGAAGGCCGTCGCCCCCCAGCAGGGCGTCACCCTCATCCAGGACCGGGCCCTCACCACCCTCCGCGAGGCCTACCTGCGGCCCGCCGCGGACCCCGTCGTGATGCCCGTCGAGCGCACCCAGCCCCGCATCGGGGCCGAGGAGACCGGACGGGCCATGCAGCAGTTCGCGCAGCCCGCGATGTCCGGGCCCGTCAACCTCACCGTCGCCGGCCAGCGCCTGTCCATAGGCCCCGGCGTCCTGGGCGAGCACCTCAAGATGCGGCCCGACGCCCAGGGCCGGCTCGTACCGGCCCTCGATTCCAAGGGCCTGCTCGCCGACCCCGCCGTGGCCCGTCCGATCGGGGCGGTCACCGAGTCCCCGCGCGACGCCGTGCCCCGTCTGGACGCGGACGGGAGCGTGGTCATCGGGGAGCCGGGCCGCGAGGGCCGGCAGGTCACCGAGGCGGCACTCGGCAAGGCCGTGCTGCCCCTGCTGACCCGCTCGGGCGCGGCCCGCAGCGGCGAGGTCGCCACCGTGGCCGTCCAGCCGGACCTCACCAGCGAAGAGACGCGACGACTCGGCATCAAGGAGAAGGTCTCCTCCTTCACCGTCGACTTCCCGGCCGCCCCGTACCGCACCACCAACGTCGGCCGTGCCGTCGAGCTCATCAACGGCTCCGTCGTCATGCCGGGGGAGGAGTGGAGCTTCAACCGTACGGTCGGCGAGCGCACCCCGGAGAACGGCTTCGTCGACGGCATCATGATCAACGACGGCCGGTACGTGAAATCGCCCGGCGGAGGCGTCTCGGCGGTCGCCACCACCATGTACAACGCGGCGTTCTTCGCGGGCGTCAAGCCCGTCGAGCACGGCGCCCACTCCTTCTACATCGAGCGCTACCCCGAGGGACGGGAGGCCACCGTCGCCTGGGGCACCCTCGACCTGCGCTGGGTCAACGACTCGGGCCACCCCCTCTACATCCAGGCCCGGTCCACCGACACCTCGCTGACCATCACCTTCCTCGGCACGAAGAAGTACGACGAGATACGTGCGACCAAGGGGCCGCGCACGAACGTCACCCCGCCCGCCAAGCACACGGACAGCGGGCCGACGTGCGAGGTCCAGACCCCGCTCGAGGGCTTCGACGTCACCGTCGGCCGCGTCTTCGTCCAAGGCGGGAAGGAGGTCAAGCACGAGGAGTTCAAGACCCACTACACGCCGCGCGACGAGGTGACCTGCACGCCGGAGGCATCGCCCACCCCGGGAGCCCCCCAGGCCCCGGGAGCCCCCCAGGCCCCGGGAACCCAGCCGGCCGAGCAGACCCCGGAAACCCGGCAGGCCCCACAGACCGCACGGGCCGCACAGGCCCCGCAGACCACGCCGGCCCCGTCCGCCACGGCCGCGGGCGGCCCCCTGGCCCTCGGCGGCACCCCCTCGCACTGACCGTCCGTCCAGGACGAGGCGTGACGGATCCGGAGCGCGCCGTGCGTGATGGGAGCCATGCAGGCTCGGAAGTGCTACAACTGGGTGCGTGACCATTCCTTGCCACCCGTGCCGGGCACGTCGGTGCGGTCACCGCTAGGCAACAGAACCAGGAGCGTCGCCGGACAGGTATTCGTCCTCCAGGTGGCGATCGTGGTGTTGCTCGCGGCCGGGGCGCTGCTGGCCCTGGTACTCCAGTCGCGCCACGACATCGACCGGGAGGCGCGCAACCGCTCGGTGTCCGTGGCCGAGACCTTCGCCCACTCCCTGGGGCTGCAGGACACGCTGAAGACGAACGACCCGTCCGCCGTCCTGCAACCCCTCGCCGAGGAGACGCGCAAGGCCGCCGGGGTGGACTTCATCGTCGTGATGGACACCAAGGGCATGCGGTACAGCCATCCCCAGCCCGACCGCATCGGGAAACGGTTCGTCGGCACGATCGAGCCCTCCCTCGCCGGCAAGGTCCACACCGAGAGCGTGCAGGGCCCCCTCGGCAAGGAGATCCAGGCCGTCGTACCCGTCAAGGGCCCCGACGGCAAGGTCGTCGGCCTGGTCTCGGCCGGACTGACCGTGAAGAACGTGACCGGCGTCGTCGACCGCCAGCTCCCCGTCATCCTCCTGGCCATCGCCACCGGCCTCGCCCTGGCGACCGGCGGCACGGCCCTGATCAGCAGACGGCTGCGCCGCCAGACCCACGGGCTCGGCACGCAGGAGATGACCCGGATGTACGAGCACCACGACGCGGTGCTCCACGCCGTCCGCGAGGGGGTGCTGATCACCGACGGTGAAGGACGGCTGCTGCTGGCGAACGACGAGGCCAAACGGCTGCTCGGGCTGCCGGAGGACGCGGACGGACGCCACATCGCGGACGTACCGGGCCTGGACCGCCGGATGGCGGACCTGCTGCTCTCCGGCCGGACGGCCACCGACGAGGTGCTGGAGAGCGGGGACCGGCTGCTCGTGGTCAACCAGCGGCCCACCCACCCCCGGGGCCGGCCGGAGGGCAGCGCGGTCACCATCCGCGACTCCACCGAGATGCGGGTCCTGACCGCCCGGGCCGAGACGGCCCGCAGGCGCCTGAAGCTGCTCTACGACGCGGGCGGCGACGTCGGTACCAGCCTCGACGTGGTGCGGACGGCCGAGGAGCTCGCGGCCGTCGCCGTCCCCCGGTTCGCGGACTTCGTCACGGTCGACCTGGCGGACCAGGTGCTCGACGGTGACGAACCCGCCCCGGGCGCAGACATGCGGCGCACGGCGATCAGCGGCATCCGGTCCGACCATCCCCTCTACCCCGTCGGCCGGCTGATCGACTTCCTGCCGTCCACCCCCCAGGCACGCGGCTACGGCACCGGCCGGGCGGAGCTGGTCACCGACCTGTCCGAGGCGCCGGGCTGGCAGGCCCAGGACCCGCCCCGAGCCCAGGCCATCGTCGATTACGGGATCCACTCGCTGATCGCGGCCCCGCTCATGGCCCGCGGCGTCGTCCTGGGGGTGGTCAACTTCTGGCGGTCGCAGAAGAAGGAGCCCTTCGACGAGGACGAGCTGTCGCTGGCCGAGGAGCTCGTCGCCCGCGCCGCCGTCAGCATGGACAACGCCCGCCGCTACACCCGCGAGCACGCCCTCGCCGTCACGCTCCAGCGCAGCCTGCTGCCGCGCGCCCTGCCCGAGCAGAGCGCCATGGACGTGGCGCACTTCTACCTGCCCGCGCAGTCCGGAGTGGGCGGCGACTGGTTCGACGTGATCCCGCTCCCCGGCAGCCGGGTCGCGCTGGTCGTCGGAGACGTCGTCGGGCACGGCCTCCACGCCGCCGCCACCATGGGGCGGCTGCGCACGGCGGTGCACAACTTCTCCTCCCTCGACCTGCCGCCCGACGAGATCCTCGCCCGCCTCGACGACCTCGTACAGCGCATCGACCACGACCGCGACGGTGACGGAGCCGACACGAACGGTGGCGGCGGCATCATGGGCGCCACCTGCCTGTACGCCATCTACGACCCGGTGTCCCAGCGCTGCACCGTGGCACGGGCGGGGCACCTGCCGCCCCTGGTGGTCGCCCCCGACGGGACGACGGAGATCGTCGAACTCCCGGCCGGACCTCCGCTGGGGCTCGGCGGCATGCCGTTCGAGACCGCGGAACTGGACCTGGCGGAAGGCAGCCAGCTCGTCCTCTACACGGACGGGCTGGTCGAGGAGCGGACCCGGGACATCGGCGAGGGCCTGGAACTGCTGCGCGCGGCCCTGAGCCACCCCGACCGGGACCCCCAGGACAGCTGCCGGGCCGTACTCGACATGCTGCTGCCGCCCCGGCCCACCGACGACGTGGCCCTGCTCATCGCACGGACGCGGACCCTCGGCCCGGACCGGGTCGCGCAGTGGGACGTACCGTTCGAGGCGAGTGCGGTCGGCGCCATGCGCAGCATCGCCGCGAAGAAGCTCGACGAGTGGGGCCTGTCGGAACTCGGCTTCGCCACGGAACTGATCCTCAGCGAACTGATCACCAACGCCATGCGGCACGGCAGCGAGCCGGTCCGCGTCCGGCTGCTGCACGACCACACCCTGACCTGCGAGGTATGGGACGGCAGCAGCACCGCCCCCCACCTGCGGTACGCCGCCACCACGGACGAAGGCGGGCGCGGACTGTTCCTGGTGGCGCAGCTCAGCGAACACTGGGGCACGCGGTACACGCCCGAGGGCAAGGTCATCTGGGCGGAACTGCTCCTCCCCGGCACCCCGGGCGACACCGAACCCGCCCTCGCCGCCTTCCTGGACGTCGACCCCCTGTGACGGATCCGGCCCGTCCTGCGGCTCCGCCGGCTGCCGAGGCCCGGAGACAGGTGTGAGGATGGGGCCATGCGCGCTTCGTCCGATTCCGGCCCCCTCACGCCCGCCTCCCTCGCCGTCTGGCGCGAGGAGGTCTCGGCGAGCCTCTCCGCGGTGACCCGCGGCTTCGAGGAGAAGTACGGCTACGGGCCGGGGGAGAACGCGATTCACCCCCCGGAGGCGAACGACCGGGTCGCTGCGGGGCGGCTCGCCGGGGAATCACCCGGCTTCGCCGGTCTCGCCGCGTACTACGGCGAGATCGGCACCGTGACCATGAGCGACGTCGGCAACGCCTACTTCCTGCACTCCGGGGCCCGGGCGCTCGAGGAGCGCACGGCTCTGCCCGAAGCCGGCGGGACCGTGCCCGCCGTGCTGATCGGCTCCGACGGCGGCGGAACCCTGTACGCGGTGGCCGCGGACGGCGGCGTGTGGCGCTCCCGGGGTGCTTCCGAGGACGTCGGGTTCGACCGGATCACGCACGACCTCGCCGGCTTCCTCGACCTCCTGCGACGCTCGGTCCATCGCTTCGAGGAGACCGGACAGCCCGGCTTCGTGTAGGCGACGTGCGGGATCAGAGCGCGCGCCGGTAGCGGAGCTCGGAGAGCGTGATCCCGTCGTAGACGTCGTCCTGAGTGGCGCCGTCGGCCGCGTAGCCGGCCCGTTCGTAGAAGCGCCGGGACCGCTGGTTGTCCCGGAGAACCCACAGGGCCGAGGTCGCGAAGCCCTGGTCCTGCATACGGGTGTGGGCCTCGCCGAGGAGCCCGCGGCCGATGCCCCGGCCGATCAGGTCCGGCGACACGTACAGGGCGTACACCTCGCCCGCCCGCCTCGCGCCCGGCAGCTCACCGCTACACGGCCCGAAGCAGACCCAGCCCACCGGGCCGCGGTCGCCGACCGCCACGAGGTCCACCGACTCCCGGAGGGGCTGGGAGAACCACTGGCGCCGCCGGCCCGCGTCGTCCTCGACCGTCATCGCGTCCAGGTACGTCCGGGGCACGATGCCCGCGTACGCCGCCTGCCAGCCCCGGACGCGAATCGTCGAGACGGCCTCGATGTCGGCCCCGTCCATCTCCCGCACGTGCACCTGGCGTTCCATCCGTCGATTTTATTGATACCAGGTCATACGACCGCGACGTATAGGGTGTTGCCGCGAGGGCACGGCGGCCGATACGGCTGCGAGCAGGCTCATCCTGCCGGTGCTCCTCATGGCGGTTCCTCCCTCACCCACACACGGGTGACGAGGACGAATCCGCCTTTCGGGATGACGAGCGGCATGTTCAGAGCCGCACGATGACACACACGGTCGCCCCCCCCATGTCGGCAAGGCATCTCCGGGGATTCGGCGCGCCGAAACAAGAGGGAATGAAACACATGATGTCCAAGGAAGGGGAGACCCTGACGAATCCGCAGGCCGTGGGGGTGGCCCTCGGCGACCTCGACCCGCTCAGTCTGAAGGCGCACCCCGCTCCCGTGAACCAGGCGAGCCGTGCAGACGGGGAGCCGCCGGCCGGCCGGCCCGGCTATGTCGTCCGCCCGCACGACCGCGCCCTGGCCGACCTGGTCGAGGCGGCGCTCGCCGGGCAGAGCGGCAGGCTGTTCCTGGTCGGGGAGGCCTCCACCGGCAAGACGCGCGCGTGCTGGGAGGCCCTGCGGCCCCTGGCCGAGCAGGGGTGGCGACTGTGGCACCCCTGCGAGCCCGCGCCCGTCGAGGCGGCGCTCGCCGACCTCGAGCAGGTCGGCCCCCGCACCGTTGTCTGGCTGTACGAGGCACAGCACCGGCTCGGCGCACCTTCCGGGTCCGGTGAGCGGTTCTCGGCCGCCCTGGGCGCGCTGCTCCGCGACCCCGCCCGCGCACCGGTCCTCGTCCTGGGCACCCTTTCGCCGGCCAACCACCGCACGTACGTCACCCGTCCCAGGGAGTACCCGGAGGCGTGGGACGTGCTGGCAGGACGGACCGTCACCGTCCCTGACGCATTCGATCCCGCCGACACGGACATCCTGACGCGGCTGGCCGCGTCCGACACCGTGCTGGCCGACGCCCTCGGGCAGGCGCGAAACGGGCAGGTCGCCCAGTACCTGGCCGGCGCACCGACCCTGTTGGCACGGTTCCAGAACGTGTCGGCGCCGGCGCGGGCGGTGCTCGAGGCCGCGATGGACTACGTACGTCTGGGCGTGGGCCCGCACCTGCCGGCCGCCTGTCTGGCACAGGCCGCCGAGGGCTACCTGAGCGAGGCCGAGCGCGAACAGGCCACCGGTGACTGGTTCGCGGAAGCACTCGCCGAAGCCACCGCCCCCACCGCCCCCACCGGCGCCGACGATGCGCCCCTGCGGGCGAGCACCCTCTGTACCCCTGACGGCCGCGGACCGGCGATGCGCCCGGGCGGGCCCTCCTACCAGCCGGCGCCGTACCTCGTACAGCACGCCGGGAGCGCTCGGCGCGCGCTGTGCCCGCCCGCCGCGTTCTGGCAAGCCGCCGCCGACCACCTCACCGACCCCCACCACCTCGACACCCTCGCCCGGGCCGCTCTCGAACGCCACCGCCTGCGCTGGGCCGAGCGGCTCGTCCGGAAATCCGCTCTCTGGGGTGAGAGCAGTGCTCTGCACCGGCTGGCCGACGTGCAGAGCGAGGCCGGGTTCGACAAGGACGCAGAACGGCTCTTCAGGCACGCCGCCGCTCACGGCGACACCTGGGCCCTGATCCGGCTGGCATGGCTGCGGGAAGAGGCCGGTGACCATGACGAGTCCGAAGAGCTCCTCACACGGGCAGGTGACGACGGCGACGACTACGCCCTGATGCTCCTGGCGGAGATACGGGAGGAGGCCGGAGACCGCCACGAGGCCGAACGCCTCGCCCGACAAGCCGCCGACCTCGGCGAGGTGTTCGCCCCCTACCGGCTGGCCGAGACGCGGGAGGAGGCCGGGGAGCACGAGGAGGCCGAACGCCTCGCCCGAGAAGCCGCCCACGACGGCAACATCCACCCCCTGTACCGACTGGCGCTGCAGCGCGAGGTGGCGGGAGACGCGCACGGCGCCGAGCGCCTCTACACGCAGGCCGCCGACCACGGCAACGCCGGCGCCATGATCTCGCTGGCGGCGATGCGGGAGAAGGCCGGGGAGCACGACGAGGCCGAACGCCTCGCCCGACGGGCCGCCGACCACGGCGACACCGAAGGCCTGTGCCAGCTGGCCATGACCAGGAAGGCGGCGGCGGACGCACAAGGAGCCGAGCGACTCTTCGCCCAGGCCGCCGAACACGGCGACACCTGGGCCCTGAACGAGCTGGCACAGATGCGGGAGGCGGCCGGGGACCATCACGGAGCCGAACGCCTCGCCCAGCCCGAGCGTGGTGTGTTCAACGCCGCCAACCTGAGTGTGACGTCCGCCCTGGTCTGTCTGGCAGCGATGCGGGCGAGGGCGGGAGACCATGACAGCGCCGAACGCCTCGCCCGGCACGCCGCTCACCACGGCGACACCAATGCCCTGTACAGGCTGGCCGAGATACGGGAGGAGGCCGGGGACCGCCACGAAGCCGAACGCCTCGCCCTGCAGGCCGCCGACCACGGCAGCGGGCTCGCCCTGACCAATCTGGCAGGGCGACGCGAAGAGGCGGGGGAGCACGAGGAGGCCGAACGCCTCGCCCGACTGGCTGCCCGCCACGGTGACGCGGAAGCCCTGTACAGGCTGGCAGTGGGGCGGGAACAGGCCGGCGACACCCGCGGCGCCGAACGCCTCTTCACCGAATCCGCGGACCACGGCAACACCTGGGCCCTGAACCGGCTCGCGGAGATGCGGCTGAAGGCCGGGGACCGGGACGAGGCAGAACGCCTCGCCCGACGGGCCGCCGACCGCGGATCAAGTGCGATGCGCTTCTTCAGGATCCTGTGGCCGCAGGGGCTGGAGGCCGACGGCACACCGTCCCCGCCCCTTCGCTAGGAATCCTGTGAGCGTCAGGCTGCGCCGCCGGGGCCGGTCGCGCCGAGAGCCTCCGTCACGAGCCTCAGCGCGTAGGCGGTGTCGAGCCCTTGGGGGCGGAACAGGAGGCGGTACATCAGGGGGGCGACCACCTGGTCCATGACCGATTCGACGTCGGGTGTCCGCTCCCCGCGCTCGGTCGCGCGGGTGAGGATGACGCCGATCTGTTCGGCGGCATAGGCGGAACACTGGCCGGCGTTGCTGCCGTCCGGGTCGCCGAGCAGGGCGTCGCGGACGTAGGCGCGGCCGGCGGGGGAGGACATCTCGTCGAGGAACTGCTCGGCCCAGGTCGCCAGGTCGTCGGCGAGGGCGCCGTGGTCCTGGGGCGCGGTCTCGGGCCTGAGGCGCTCGACCGCGACGTCCGACAACAGCTCCTGCAGGTCCCCCCATCGACGGTAGACCGTCGACGGGGTCACGCCCGCACGCTGGGCGATCAGCGGCACCGTCAGGGCGTCCCGGCCCAACTCCGCGGTGAGTTCGCGCACCGCGGTGTGCACCGCTGCCTGGACCCGGGCGCTGCGCCCTCCGGGGCGCACCATCTGCCTGCTCACACCCCCCACCTTAACGCGAAATCATTGCTTCTAGCGAGCGCGCCGACCACCTCCCGGGCGTCCGTGCTCGTGGGCGGGGCGGGTCTGCTCGTACGCGTGGCCGACGCGGAAGAGCACGTCCTCGCCGAGGGGGCGTCCCAGGAGCTGCATGCCGATGGGCAGGCCCGCCGCGTCGTGGCCGACCGGCACCGACAGGGACGGTACGCCGGTGATGTTGGCCGGGGACGAGAGGCGTACGTACGCGTCCGCGACGCCCTCGACCGTGCCGTCGGCCCAGGTGATCGTCTCCTGGCCGGCCCGCACGGCGGTCGCGGGCACGGTGGGGGCGGCAATGACGTCGACCTGCTCCAGCATGCGGGCCCACTCCTGCCGCATCAGGGTGCGGGAGCGCTGGGCGCGCAGGTAGTCCACGGCGGGCATCAGCGCTCCGGCCTCCAGGAGGACGCGGACGTCGTCCTGGTAGAGCTCGGGGACCGTGCGCAGGGTTGCCTCGTGGTAGGCGGTGGCCTCGGGCACCATCAGGCCCCACTGGGTGGCCCGGACGTAGCGGGTCATCGGGATCTCGACGTCGACGAGGCGCGCTCCGAGGGCCCGCAGGTCGTCGATGGCGCGACGGACGGCGGCTTCGACCTCCGGGTCGACGTGGTCGAAGTAGTAGGTGCGCGGCACGCCGATCCGCAGCCCGGCGAGGCTCGTGCCCCCGGCCGGCCGGTGGTCGACGGCGGGCGTGGCGAGCGAGGCGGGGTCGCGCGGGTCGTGCCCGGCCAGCGCGCTCAGGACCAGGGCTGCGTCCTGGACGGTGCGGGTGATCGGGCCGACGTGGTCCAGCGACCACGACAGGGACGTGACGCCGTGCCGGGGAACGAGACCGTAGGTCGGTTTGAGGCCGACGACGCCGTTGAGCGCGGCGGGCACCCGGATCGACCCGCCGGTGTCGGTGCCCAGGGCGAAGGTCGCGGAGCCCGAGGCCACGGCGACGGCGGATCCGCCGCTCGACCCCCCGGCGACCCGGTCGGGGTCCCGGGCGTTGTGCGTCTGCGGGGTGGTCAGGCCGTACGCGAACTCGTGGGTGTGCGTCTTGCCGAGCAGGACCGCGCCGGCGGTCGTCAGGCGTGCGGCGACCGTGCTGTCGGTCGGCGCCCGGTGGTCGGCGCGGACCCGGGAGCTTGCGGACGTCGGCGTGCCGGCCACGTCGATCAGGTCCTTCAGGCCCATCGGGACGCCGTGCAGCGGACCGCGGTAGCGGCCGGCCGCGATCTCGTGTGCGGCCTCGCGCGCGGACTTGCGGGCGTGGTCGGCGGTGACGCCGACGTACGCCTGCAGGCGGGGTTCGACCCGTTCGATGCGCTCCAGTACGGAGTCCACCAGCTCGACGGGGGACAGCTGCCGGGTACGGACCGCGTCGGCGGCCGCCGTCAGGGAGAGCTCATACGGCTGCATCGGGGTTCTCCGGTTCCGGTTCGGCGCGGTAGGCGGGGGCGGGCGGGGTGTCTCCGAAGTCCAGCTCCCGCAGGACCGCGACGACGGAGTGGATGTGCTGGGCGACGGCGGCGACCGCGGCGTGGCGGTCGGCCGGCAGCGGGAGCCCGGCGCGGGCGGCCCAGAAGGCCGCTTCCGGTGGGGTGAGGTCAGCCGTGGACATCGGTGTCTCTCCTCGAACAGCTCAAGCTAAAGCTAATGGTTTGCGTTAGTCGACAGTATGGTCCTACGGTGACTTAAAGCAAACCGATTGCGTTTAGCGCCGAGGAGCCTGCCCCATGCCCGCCGTCACACCCCGAGCACCCGCGCCGTCCCCCTACCGGGCCGTCCGCGGGAACACCGGCCACCGCACGGCGGCCTTCGCCCTGAACGCCTCGATCCTGGCCACCCTCCTCGCGGCATCCAGCGCACCCACCCCGCTCTACCCCTCCTACCAGCATGCCTGGGACCTGTCCGCGCTGACCGTCACCGTGGTCTTCAGCGCCTACGCCCTCGCGCTGCTGCTGGCCCTGCTCACCACCGGATCCCTCTCCGACCACCTGGGGCGACGTCCCGTCCTGGCCGGAGCCCTGGCCCTGGAGGCCTTGTCCATGCTGATGCTGGCCTCGGCGGACGGCGCCGGTGCGCTGATCGCCGCCCGGATCCTGCAGGGAGCGGCCACCGGCGCGGCCACCAGCGCCGCGGGAGCGGCCCTCCTCGATCTGGAGGACCCGCTGCGGCCGGGGCGTTCCGCCCTCACCAACAGCATCGCCCCGGTGGCCGGCATGGCCGCCGGTGTCCTGGCCTCCACCCTCCTCGTGCACTTCGCCCCGGCCCACGTGGCCGGCGTGTACGTGGTGCCGGCGGTCCTGTTCACCGCCCAGGCGGTCGCGGTCGCCTTCATGGCGGAGACGGCCCACCCGCACGCCGGCGCCCTGCGCTCGCTGCGCCCGCGCCTCGCCGTGCCGCCGCCGGCCCGGCGCGCGCTCCTGGCGGCCGGCACCGCCGTCGTCGCCGTCTGGGCCCTCGGCGGCTTCTACTCCTCCCTCGGCCCGGCGCTGGTGCACCTCGTGGCCCCGGCCGCCCCACAGGCAGCCGGCGGCATGGTCTTCTTCACCCTCACCGCGGCGGCCACGCTCACCGTGTGGACGCTACGGCGCACGGCCGCGCACACCGCGGTCACCGGTGGGAGCCTGGCGGTCCTGCCCGCCGCCGCCCTGGCGCTGAGCGCTCTGCACGGCGGCGGCCTGCCCGCCGTCCACGGCGGAGCGGCCCTGGCCGGAATCGCCTTCGGCGCCGTCTCCCAAGGGGCGCTGCGCATGACGCTCACCGGGCTGCCCGCGCGCGACCGTGCGGCGACCCTCGCCGCCTCCTACGTCCTCAGCTACCTCTCCATGAGCCTGCCCGCCGTCGCCGCGGGCGCCGCCACCCGGCACTACGGGCTGTCCACCGCCACCCACGCCTACGTGGTCGCCGCCGCCCTGCTCGCCGTCGCGGCCCCGGTGGCACTCGCGGCGTCGCGCCGCGGCCGCGGCGGAGCCCACGGCGCCCCGGCCGACCTTCCGTAACCGACCGACTGACCTTCCTCCATCCGCCCATCCGTCACGAGACCGAGGAAACGAACCGTCATGAGCACTCCGCCGGCCACCCACCCGACCACCATCCCCGCCTGGACCGTGGGCGACGTCACCGTCCACCGCATCGACGAGACGCTCCTGCCGCCCGCCACCGGACCGTGGCTGCTGCCGGACGCCACCCCCGCCGTCGTCGCCGGGCAGGACTGGCTGCGCCCCCACTTCGCCGACGAGGACGGCATCCTCCACCTCGACAGCCACAGCTTCGCGTTCACCGTCGACGGGCTGCGCGTCGTGGTGGACACCGGCATCGGCAACGGCAAGGAGCGGGCCAACCCGGCCTGGCACCGCCTGGACACCGACTACCTCCAGCGACTCGCCACCGCCGGATTCCCCCCGGAATCGGTCGACCTGGTGATCCTCACCCACCTGCACGCCGACCACGTCGGCTGGAACACGCGCGAGGCGAACGGGGAGTGGGTCCCCACCTTCCCGCATGCCCGCTACGTCACCTCCCGCACCGAGCGGGAGTTCTGGGCCGGGTACGACATGGACCAGGCGCGCCGGCAGATGTTCCTGGACTCCGTGATTCCGGTGGAGGAAGCGGGACTGCTCGACCTCGTCGACGTACCCGCCGAAGGCGCCGAACTCGCCCCGCACCTGCGCCTGCTCCCCACGCCCGGCCACACCCCCGGCCACGTCGCCGTCGAGCTGACCAGCCGGGGCCGGACGGCTCTGATCACCGGCGACTGCATCCACCACCCCGTCCAGCTCGCCCACCCCGCCATCGGCGCCTGCGTCGACATCGACCCCGGACGGTCCGAGGCCACGCGCCGCACGCTGCTCGGCTCCCTCGCCCACACGGACACCCTCCTCCTGGGCACCCACTTCGCGCCGCCCACCGCCGGCCGGGTCGTCCCCCACGAGGGCGCCTACCGGCTCGCACCAGTCCCCGCCGGCGCGCACTAGCCGGCGAACGGCCTCAGGGCCGGATGTCGTAGAGGACGTTGAACGGGTCCTCGGCCGGGGAGCGGGTGACTTCGGAGAACCCGGCTTCGGAGCAGAGCGTGCGTACGGTCGCCTCCGGCAGCCCGCAGGTCCCGAAGGCCCTTCCGCCCCCGGCCAGGGACGTGGTCATGCAGTAGAACATGCTGAATCCGTACAGCAGCGACGCGACGGGGCCGACGTTGTCCTCGGGGCGGTCCCGGGAGTTGATCTCGAGCATGAGGTAGTCCCCGTCGTCCTCGACTCCGGCCCGGATCGCGGCCAGCAGTCGCTGCGGCTGCGCCGCGTCGTGGATGACGTCGAACGTCGTGATGAGGTCGTACCGGCCGGGGAGGCCCTGCCCGGCGTCGAGCGTCTCGAAGGTCACCCGGTCGGCGACCCCCGCCTTCTCGGCGTTGGCACGGGCCCGCTCGATCTGGCCCGGGAAGCTGTCGAAGCCCACGAACCGCGACCGCGGGAAGGCCTTGGCGAGGACGATCAGGGCCCGGCCCGCGCCGCAGCCGACGTCCGCCACCGTGCTTCCGCGCTCCAGTTTGCCGACGATGTGCGGGAAGGTGGACAGCCAGTCGTCGATCATGACGCTCTCGAACCAGCTGCCGGAGAAGCGGCTCATGCCTTCCCACAAGGAGGGCGGGTACTCGGCCTGTTGCACGCCGCCGCCGCTCCGGAACGCCTCGGTGAGCCGCTCGTACGGTTGCCACAGACCCGGGAGCATCTGGTAGACCCCGCCCAGGAACATCGGACCCGACTCCGCGGCGAGCGCGGGGGCGTGCTCGGGAGGGAGGGAGAAGGCGCCCGGCTGCGGTTCCTCCAGGTAGCCCGCGGCCGTGAGACCGCGAAGCCACTCCCGCACATAGCGTTCCTGCAGATCCAGCCGGTCCGCCAGGTCGCGGCTGCCGGAGGGGCCGTTGGCCGCGAGGTCCTTGAACAGGCCCAGCCGGTCGCCCAGGACGCACAGGGCCGTGGCCATCGTCCCGCTCAGGTCCCCGAGCGCCTTCTCCATGAACGCTTCGAGCTTCGAGCCGTCCGGTTCCCGCGGTGCCGCCATGGGCGCGCTCTCCTGAAAGTCGGTTACGGCCACCGGAAGTGACCGCGTCCCAGGCAAGCAGGTCGACGCGGCCCGGCCGCGCCGCCGCAACGACCGCGGGAACGAAGTCCACTCCGAGGGAGTCCTTTCGCCCCGCTCCCGCGGCGAGCCGGCTCTCAGCCGGTGCCGGGTTCGGCGAGCAGATCGTCGACGATGTGCAGCCGGGTCTCCGGGAGACGCTCGGCGATCGCCTCCAGCATCATGGCCACCCCGTCCGGGTCGGGCGCCGAGCAGCGTGCGCGCGTCTCCTCGTCGGGCCAGCGGGCGTACGCGACCCAAGTGCCGTCGTCCGCCCGGTGCAGCCGCGACCCGTACGAGCCGCACCGCGCGTGGATGGCCTCGGTCACCCGCCGCCAGCCGTCGGCGAACTGCTCCTCCATGCCCGGACGGAGCCGCCACCTGTAGATCACCGCGAACACGTCTGGATTCCCTTTCCGAGCGGGCCGGTTGTCGTGGCCACACTAGAAGGCGCCCACCTCGCACGTTCCGGTCGGGGATCCCTTCGGGCCCGACCGCGCGGGCGTGGCCCCGGACCACCGGACCGGGGACCGGCCCCGCCACGGAAAACCCGTGCTCCGCACCCGTCGCGCTCGCTACCATCGCGCGGTGCACCCCGAACCACGCCCCTGGGCCCCGTATCCGAAGATCCCCGCCAACCGCCGGCTGGGAGAGGCCCGCGGACGGGACTGGGTCGCCCACGAGAAGATCCACGGCGCCAACTTCGCCGTCGTGTGCGACGAGGCGGGCGCACATCCGGCCAAGCGGCGCGAGCTCCTCGCGGACGCCGGACTGGACGAGTTCTTCGGCGTCGGCCGGATCTGGCCCGCCCTCGCGGTCGCGGCGACCCGCTGCGCCCAGGCCCTGCGCACGGAGTGCGGGGCCGCGTCCTCGGCGGTCGTCACCCTCTACGGCGAACTCGCGGGCGGCCACTACCCCCACCCCGACGTCCCGCCGACCCGGGGCGCGGAACCCGTACAGACCGGCGTCTGGTACGCCCCCGACCTGCTCTGGCTGCCCTTCGACGCGACCGTCGCCGACGGGGACGGCCCGCGCTGGGTCGCCGACCGGACGCTGCGCGCGGCGGCGGACGCGGCCGGCCTGGTCTGCGTCCCGCTGCTGGCCGAAGGCCCGATCGCCCGGCTCCAGGAACTGCCGGTGGTCTTCCCCACCCGGCTGCCCGGCCTACTGGGCCTGCCCGCCCTGCCGGACAACCTCGCGGAAGGCCTGGTCGTCAAGCCCGCAGGAGAGACCCGGGAGCCCGGCCGGCCCATGGCCAAGTTCAAGCAGCCCGCCTTCGCCGAGGACGAGCGCTTCGACGGCTCGCGCCCCTACCAGGCACCCGCCGACGGCGCGGCCGGCGTCCCCGGCTGGCTGCTCGCGCACGGCACCAGCCTGCTCACCCCGGCCCGGGCCGCGTCGGCCGTGAGCAAGCTGGGGCCCCGTACCCCGCCGCGAGACCTGGCCGCCGAGATAGCCCGCGACGCCGCCGAGGAGGTCGCGGAGGCCCTGGGCGGTCTGGACGAGACGACGCAGCGCGCACTGGAGGACTCCCTGCACGCCGGGGCCCTGTCCCTGGCCCGCTTCGACGCGGCCGACCGCCGCGTCTGACGGGCACGGGGTGGGAGGCGGTCGGCCCGCCGGCGCTGTGCATACTGCTGCCATGAAGTCCCCGCCCGCCCAGCGCATCCACCTGATGATCACCTTCGTCCTGGTGACGTGCGGTGCGGTCGCGGGAGCCTGCGCCGGTCTGCTCCTGTCCGGCCGGCTGATGGCCCTGATCTGCGCCGGCGCGGCCGGCCTGGGCGCGGGTGCGGGGTCGTACCTCTCCCGCCGCCAGGTCTTCGCCTTCCTCAAGCCCGAGCGTGAGGACGGAGTTCCGGCCGACGGCTACGCGGAGGGCCTCTCCGACGCGACCCTCGTGTGCATCGCGACCTACCAGGCCGCCGTCTTCCCCCTCACCCCCGACGGGGTGACCGAAGCCGAGCGTACGGCCCGCCGGACGATGGCCTACCGGATCGCCGCCTACGAGGGCCTGCCGCACCCCGTGCAGACCTCGGCGGCCGCCGCCCTCGAAGCCATCGACGAGGGCCTGGACGCCAAACGGGCGGAGAACGCGATGAAGGCGCTGTCCCTCACCGTCTACGACAACCGCCGCGGCCGCTGACCGCTCCGGTGCCACGGAACGCGGGGGCGGTGACCGGACGGGCCCAACCAGGCGTCCGGTCCCGCCGGCCGGGGGAGGAGCCGAGGGCCCGGGGAGTGATGGACTTCCCCGGACCCTCGCGCCGCTGATGCCGCGGGGGACGCGGGTGTGTATCTGCGACAGATAGAGAAACGATTCACCGTGGCCGCGGTTACGCGCCGGACCGAAAAGAATCGGCCGGACCCCTCCGAGGCGGCCCCGGGCACCCCGCGGCCGTGGTCGCCGGCGCACCCGGCCGGTCCGGCCGGGTCCCCCGCGCGGGTGTCTCCCAGCCGCCATCCGCCGCCGCGTTCATCCAGTCGGCCGAGCAGCGGAAGCCACCCGGGCCCCGCCGGGCCCACGCTGTGTGCAAGGACCGCCACCACCGCACAGACGAGGACCGCACCATGTCCCACAGGCGACGTTTCAGCATCCTCGCGGGGGCCGCAGCACTCCTGCTGACCGCCACCGCCTGCTCGGGCCTGGGTCGGAACACCGTGGGCATGCTCACCTTCCGCGGCCACGACTCGCCGGTGGAGGTGAGCTACTCCAACACCCTGGTCACGGGCTGCCACAGGATCGCCATCCCCAAGGGCGCCACCCATGTCGAGAACAACACCCTCGTCGACGTCGTGCTGTACCGGACGGAGGACTGCAGGAAGACCGACCGGGCCGACGGCATCTACGTGGCCACCACCCTTTCGAACGTGACGGCCCCCGAAAGCCTGCCCTGGCGCAGTTTCAGCGTCATCCACTGAACCACCGCCGCCCGTAAGAAGGGCTGCCGGGAGGCGGTCCGCTTGGCTGAGGGCTTGGACATCGGCTGAGCCTTTCCCCGTGCTGCGTGGCTGAACGGGCCGACGCGCCCCCGGAACCGCCCGGTTCTCGGAATGTGAGAAACGGCCGAAAAGTCACGCCTGCACGTGCGCAGGGCAGGCGGCAGGCGGCCCCGCGCGCCGATCGGCCCTCCTGTCGCGGCGCGATCCCGTCGCTCGTGCGGGGGACAGTCGCACGGGACCGGAATGCCGCGCCGACGCCGGAAGTTGGCACGAGCGCGACACTGACCCGGCAGGCACAGGAGGGCTCATGAAGATCGGCATCATCGGCGCGGGCAACATCGGCGGGAACCTCACCCGCCGGCTCACCGCCCTCGGGCACGACGTCTCCGTGGCGAACTCGCGCGGCCCCGCGACCCTGGCAGCCCTCGCGGAGGAGACCGGCGCCACCCCCGTCACCGTGCGGGAAGCCGCACGCGGCGCCGAGATCGTCGTGGTCACCATCCCCTTCAAGAACGTGCCGGACCTGCCCGCCGGCCTCTTCGACGAGGCCGCCGAGGGCTTCACCGTCATCGACACCGGCAACTACTACCCGCAGCAGCGCGACGGCCGGATCGCCGGCGTCGAGGACGACGGCCTGACCGAGAGCCGCTGGACCGAGCGGCAGCTCGGACGCCGCGTCATCAAGGCCTTCAACGGCACCTACGCCCAGGACATCCTCGACCGGCACCGCCCGGCGGGCGCGCCCGACCGGATCGCACTGCCGGTCGCGGGCGACGACGAGGCGGGGAAGAAGGCCGTCCGCGCCCTCATCGAGGAGCTCGGCTTCGACACCGTGGACGCGGGCGGCATCGACGACTCCTGGCGCCAGCAGCCCGAAACCCCCGTCTACGGACTCCGGGAAGGCGTCGACGGGGTCACCAAGGCCCTCGCCGCAGCCTCCCCGGTCCGCCCCGAGTCCTTCCGGGGCTGATCGCCGGCGCAAGATCCTCCCCGGGGGCGGGGGTTCAGCAGTCCATCGAGGAGCCGTCCAGGGCGGACTCCACGGCCACGAGGACTTCCCCGGGCCCTGCGGACCCCACCCGGAGCAGGGCCGGCTCGCCCGCCACGTCCTTGCGGAAGCACATGCCGGAGACGGTCCGG
Source organism: Streptomyces sp. NPDC090045 (assembly GCF_044747975.1). Lineage (NCBI taxonomy): Bacteria > Bacillati > Actinomycetota > Actinomycetes > Kitasatosporales > Streptomycetaceae > Streptomyces > Streptomyces sp. NPDC090045. Next base: position 87,809 of record NZ_JBIVFA010000015.1, on the reverse strand, counting down.
AACCGGTCCGCGGCCTTCGCGCGCGTGCCGACCGGCTTCCATCCGTCCGCCGCCGCGGTGTCCCAGTAGTGGGTGATCAGCGGCCCGACGTCTCCGCCGTGGGTGTACACGCTGTTCGCGGTCATCCAGGGTTCCCCGCTGTCGTCCATGCACTCGGCACCGGTCCGCTCCGCCACGGGGGCCGTCCCGGCCGCGGCAGCCGGCACCGCGGCGGAGACCCGCGCCAGCCGCTCCCGTGCGCCGGGCTCCTGGCATGCGCCCTCCGAGCCGTAGAAGAGCATGTAGAACGACCCGGCCAGCAGGCCGAGTCCGGACACGCAGCCGAAGGTGATGGTCACGCCCAGGATCAGGTCACGGCGCGGGGAACGTACCGGAATCACGGTGTCGCGTCTCTTCTCTGTCCGACCGCCGGAACCGCGGTCCCGGAGGGTCTTCCAGGTCTTCGTACGAGCGAGGAGATGCTAGACGCGCGCCCGCATCCGCGTGCGGGAGGGGTGGCCCGTGGCCGGGGCTGCGGCACGGTGGCCCGCGGATCAGGCGCCGGCGGACGCGCGCCGGATCGCGTCGAGCGCCCGCGTCACATCCTCGTCGGTCGTCGACCAGTTGCTCACCGAGATCCGCATGACGCGCCGGCCGTGCCAAGTGGAGCCGCTGATCCACGCCGTGCCGTCGTCGAGCAGCCGGGCGAGCACCCGGTCCGTGCGCGCGTCGTCGCCGAACTCGGCGCAGACCTGCGTGAACACCACGTCGTTGAGGACCGTCGCGCCGTCGATCGCGGCGATGCCCGCGGCGAACTCGGACGCGTGACGGCACAGCCGGTCGACGAGATCGGCCACCCCCGACCGGCCGAGGGACCTGAGCACGGCCCACACGGTGAAGGCCCGGCCGCGCCGGGAGAGTTCGGGGACCTTGTCGGTGGGATCGCCGTGTTCGTGCTGGATGAGGTAGTCCCCTTGCTCTCCCATCGCGGCCCGCATCGCGAGCGGATCGCGCACGATGGCGAGTCCGCAGTCGTAGGGGACGTTCAGGGTCTTGTGGGCGTCCGTCGCCCAGGAGTCGGCGTCCGCGCAGCCCGCCGTCAGGTGTGCGTGGCGGGGGGAGGCGGCCGCCCACAGCCCGAAGGCGCCGTCGACGTGCACCCACGCGCCCGCCTCGCGCGCGGCGCGGATCGTCTCGGCGAAGGGATCGAAGGCGCCGGAATGGATGTCTCCGGCCTGGAGGACCACGATCGTAGGCCCCCGGCCGCCCTCCGCCAGGGTGCGCCGCAGGGCCTCCGGCCCGATGCGCCCCTGGTCGTCCGCCTCCACCAGCCGGGGCCTGCCCAGCCCCAGGTAGCGCAGCGCCAGGTCCACGGACATGTGACGGCCCTCGCCGGCGAGGACGCGTACGGGCGGCCCACCCACGAGCCCGTCGCGGGCGATGTTCCAGCCGGTGTCCCGCAGCACCGCGTCCCGCCCGGCGGCGAGGCACGTGAAGTTCGCCATCGTGGCACCCGTGGTGAAGCCGACCGAGCTGTCACCGGGCAGACCGAGCAGACCGAGCAGCCACGCACCGGCGATGTCCTCCGCCGCGGTGTACGCGGGCGAGACGGCGCGCATCACGCAGTTCTGGTCCCAGGCGCTGACCAGCCAGTCCGTGGCCAGCGCCGCGGGTTCGGTGCCGCCGATCACGAACCCGTAGAAACGGCCGCTCGGGAAGGCGGTCAGCCCCGGCTCACAGGCGGTGGCCAGCAGATCGACGACGTCGGCGGGGGCGCTGGGACCCTCGGGCAGTTCGACGCCGAGCGCGCGCACGATCTCGTCGACCGAAGCGCGTGCGGGAACCCGGCGGTCGGACAGGCTCGCCAGCCAGCGGACGGCATGGTCATGAGCCCGTCGGAGCGCCGCCTCGCGCGCGTCCATACCTCGGACTATGGGACAGGTGCCGACGTCCCGCAAGCCGCGCGAGGCTCCGGATGATCATCACCACACTCCCGACCGCGGCCTGGCCGGGTGAGGGCCGGAAAGGCGATCATGGCCATATGACCGATCACGCCGCCTTACCCCATCCGACCGCGGTGCGCCTCGCGCACTACACGAAGACCGAGCAGAACCGGATCCTCGGCGACGGCCCGGACCCCTTCGGCGTCGCCGACGCCGGCCTCACCTGGCTCCCCAAGGAGGACCACTTCGGTGTCCTGGAGGGCGACCGCCTCGTGGCCCACGCCGGTCTGCTGAGACTGCCCCTGTCGATCGGCGCAGTGGACACCGAGGTGATGGGCGTCGGCGGAGTGGCCGTCGCGCCGGACGTACGAGGACGTGGACTGGCCCGGACGGTCCTGACGGCCGCTCTGGACCACGCCCGGACCACGGGACTTCGGCACGCCCTGCTCTTCTGCCGGCCGTCCCTCGTCCCCCTCTACCAACGGCTCGGCTGGCGCACGCTCGACCAGGACGTCCGCGTCGAACAGCCGGGCGGGACCGTGACGATGCCGCTGCGGACCATGACGACCCCGCTGCGGGCCGATGCGCACTGGCCCGACGGCCCGGTCCACCTGCGCTCGCTCCCGATGTGAGCGCCGTGCACCGTGTCATGGTGGTGTCATGACCATCGAGGTACGCCCGGCTTCGGACTTCGCGAACGTCCGCGCCCTGCTCGGCCCGAAGTCGGCCGGGGCCAACGTCTGCTGGTGCCTGAGCTACCGGATCCCGTCCAAGCTGAACAACGAGCTGCGCGGACCGGCCCGGGGCGAGCTCGTCGCCCGGCTCTGCGGTGAGCAACCCCCTCCGGGAGTGATCGCCTACGACGGCGACGAGCCCGTCGGCTGGGCCGCGGTGGCGCCGCGCTCGGACACCTCCTTTGCGCGCAGCCGCAAGATCCCGCAGGTCGACGACCTGCCCGTCTGGTCACTGTGGTGCATCCGGGTCCGTCCCGGCCACCGGAAGCAGGGCATCTCGCACGCCCTCATCGCCGGCGCGGTCGAGTTCGCCCGTACCCACGGCGCGCCGGCCGTCGAGGCGTACCCCCTCGACAACGGTGACGCCAAGGTCGACCTGACGATGGCGTACGCCGGGATCCGGAAGAACTTCGAACGGGCCGGCTTCACCCACGCCGCCGACACGACCTCGGTGCTGGCCGGCCATCCCCGCGTCCTGATGCGGCTCGACCTGCGCTGACCGCCTGCCTCGGGTGCCGGAGTCAGTCCATGGCCGCCAGGGCGGTGCGCACGACGCGGCAGAGTTCCTCGTCGCGCAGGATGTCCCCGCCGTAGCGGCGCTCCGAGGCGAGGACCTCCGTGAGCGGGGGCACGGCCGCCGCGGCGGGTCGGCCGATCGCTCCGAGGGCGGTCACGACCCGGAGGACGAGCGGACCCGCCCGGTGCTCCGACAGCGGGTGCAGCTCGGGAAGCAGGGTCGCGACCGCGGTCTCGGCGTCCCCGGTCAGCCGCCACCAGGCCTCGGCCGCGCCGACCCGGGTCCATTCGCCCAGGCTGCCCAGCAGCGGCTTGAGGGCGTCCGCGTACCCGGCCGCGAGCGGGCCCAGCTCGGCCAGGTGGGACAGGACCGGCCGGGCCAGCCCGCCCCGGGTGGCCGCGCCGAGGGCGTCGAGCGCCGGCCCCGGGTCACCCGTGACGCGCCAGTACGCCCAGGCGGCGGTCTGGACACCGTGCCAGCGGCGCGGCTCCCGGTCCTCGCTCCCTGCGAAGCGCCGCGGGCGCAGTTCGCCCTTCGCGAGGGCGGCCAGCAGATCCGCGGCGTCGACCGCGCCCGGACCGATCCGGCCCAGGACGCCCGCGGCCGTGCGCGCGTACGGGGTGTCGAGCAGCCCCATGAGCTCCGGCACCGCCGGCGCGGCGGCAGGACCCCAGCCGGTGAGGATGCGCAGGACGCGTTCCGTCCGCCGCCCCGCGAGCTGCACCAGCAGGGCGGGCATGACGCTCGGGGCCCACTCCACCGGCAGGGACTCGACCTCCATCCAGGAGCTGTCGGCACGCTTGAGGTACCACGGCAGGGCGCGCGGGTCGCCGATACCCATCAGGGCGCGTACGAGATGGTCGGCGCGCTCACCCGCCCTCCAGCGGTGCGGGACCAGGAGGTCGGCGTACGGCGCGACCGCCGATCCGCCCCGGCCGACGATGCCGTGTGCCTCGTGCGACGTGAGGATTTCGTCGTCGGACAGGCCGGCGAGGACCGTCTCCCACGTCCCGGCCGCCGGGGTGCGCCACCTGCGCAGCCGGGCGCCTGCCTCCTTGACGGTCGCGCGACGCTCGTCGGGGCTCCGGGTGAGCGGGGTCGCCGTCGTCGTGGCGGTCGCCGTGGCTGTGGTCGTGGGCGCCCCGTCGGGTGTGGCGCCACCTGACGTCAGCCGCGCGCTCCGGGCGGCCAGTCGGACGTGCGGATCGTAGTGGCGCAGCCAGGGGTCCAGCCAGCCGGGAGGCCCGGACGCGCCGAGTGCCGCGAGCACTTCGCCCGCCGCGATCAGGTGGCGGGCCAGCGTGGCGGGGTCGGTCTCCACCGTGGCCTGCCGTCGCAGTGCCTCCAAGGTCGCGGGGTCGGCGGCGCGGACCTCCTCGATCGCCCGGGCCGCGGACGAGCGCACCCCGGCCCTGCTGTCGGCCAGGAGTCCCGCCGCGGCGCGCTGGCCGTCGACCAGCACCTCCGACATACCGGGGGCCTCCGCCCGGAAGGCGCCCACGCGCAGCATCACGGCGCGGGCCGCGACCAGGTCGAGCACACCGGTCCGGCCCGCCTCGTCCAGTTGCGCAAGCAGGTCCAGCAACCGCCGCAGCACGGCGACGACGAGCTCCGGAGGGTCCGTCCAGCGCAGCCGGTAGTCCAACGCCGACCACGGGACCCGTCCGCTGCCGGGCGTCACCAGCCCGCGCAGCAGGCCGGGTATCTCCTCCCGCCCCTCGCGCACCTTCTCCAGGACGTGCCAGGGCGTCCCGCCCCCCGTTCCGCTCATGATCGGCAGCGTAGTACGCGGTCCTCACGAGGCTTCGCGCCACTCCGCCTCGCGCTCACGTGCCGTGCGGAGGGCGTCGGCCCACCAGACCAGGTCGTCGAGCATCGTCACGGCCGCCTTCCCGGCCGCGTCGGTGTCGTGGGGGCGGCCGGACTCGTCGAACGGGAACTGGTGGAAGCTGACGGTCTCGCGGATGGTGGCGGCGGCCAGCTCGGCGAAGACCAGGCGCAGTTGCTCGACGGCGCGCAGCCCGCCCGACAGCCCGCCGTACGAAACGAAGCCGACGGGCTTGCGCGCCCAGACGCGCCCCGCGATGTCGATCGCCTGCTTCAGCGAGGCCGGGAAGGAGTGGTTGTACTCGGGGGTGAGCAGCACGTAGGCGTCCGCCTCGGCGAGGCGCCGGACGAAGGCCCGGCCGCGTGGCGCGAGGTCATGGGTCCAGTGGGCGGGGAGGTCGGCGTCGACCAGGTCGATCACGGTGAGCTCGATGTCGGAGCGGTCGGCGGCGACGCCTTCGAACCAGCGGGCGACCGTCGGGCCGAACCGGCCTTCCCGGGTGCTGCCGACGACGAGCGCGATACGCAAGGGAGAAGTCATGACCACAGGTGTACGACCTCAAGCCCGCTTGAGGTCAACGCCGGCTCAGCGACGCCGGCTCAGCGACGGCGGCTCAGCGACGGCGGTTCAGCGACGGCGGTTCAGCGACGCCGCGTCAGAGCTGCGGGCGCGCCGGCCGACTGCGCTCCCTCCGACTCCAGCGTCAGCCGGTCCGGTTCCGCCATGGTCAGCACGTAGAGGTTGCCCTTGGGACAGTCGAATGTGGCCGTCTGGTCGGTCGGGTGGCTGGTCACCGCCTCGAAGACCGCGCTGTCCCGACGGATCTGCCGCAGCTGAAGGGCCTCCGTGCACCCGAGGTTCCGTCCCGTGGAGACCTCCTTGAGGTCGCTGACCTGCCGTCCCACGAGCTCGCCCACGGCTGCGGCGTGCAGGGTGACCGTGACGGAGAAATCACCGGCGCGTGCCCGGGTGATGCCGTCCGCCTCCGGCGTTCCGGGGCCGACGCCGGACCACGTACCGACCCACGATTCCGGCAGCGCCGCAGCGGAGGGGGAGGCGGACGAGGACGGTGTGGGCGAGGTGGCGGGAGGCGCGGCCTTGTCGCCGTCCCCGCCCCACGGAAGCCGGACGGCCAGCGCGACGACCGCGACGAGCACGGCGGCACCCGCGACCGCCGTGATCACCCGGGGCCGACGGGACACCCACCCGCCGACGCGCCCGTCGGGAACGGGAGTCGGCGTGGGGGACGGCAGCGGAGTGCCCGGAGCCGTCGCAGGCGGCTGCGGCGGGGCGGCCGGCGAAGGGCCCGTACCTCCGGGGGCGTAGGCGGGCGGCTGGGGTGTGGTGAGGAGCCGACGGAGTTCGGCCTCCCGGCGCCCGACCTCCGCCACCAGAGCCGCCGGGACCGCCCCGCCCCATGCATCATCGAGCCCTTCGTCCGCCTCGGGGGCGCCGAGCCGCTCCCGCAGCTCCTCGGCGGTCGGGCGCCGCTCCGGGGCCTTGGCCAGGCACTCCCGGACGAGCGCGAGAAGCACGTCCGGTACGCCGTCGAGCAGCGGCTCGTCGTGCACGATCCGGTAGAGGAGGGCGGGCAGTTCCAGCTCCTCGCCGTCCGCGACGAACGGGCCGCGCCCGGTGGCCGCGTACACGAGGACGGCGGCCAGGGAGAACACGTCGGCCGGCGCCGAGGCCACGGATCCGGTCGCCTGCTCCGGCGAGAGGAAACCGGGGGTGCCGATGACCGCCCCCGTCTGCGTGTAGCGGGGGTCGCGTACCGCGCGGGCGATGCCGAAGTCGATGAGGAAGGGCCGTTCCCGGCCCAGCAGCACGTTCGCCGGCTTGATGTCGCGGTGGACCACCCCGGCCGCGCGTACGGTGACCAGCGCGGCCGACAGCTCCCGGGCCAGGGCCCCCACGGCCGCCGCGGGCAGCGGCCCGTACCGGTGGACCCAGTCGCCCAGCGACGGAGCGGCGACGTACTCCGTCGCCAGCCACTGCGGCGACGCCCCGGGCTGGCCGAAGTCCACCACCGAGACCGTCCACGCGCTGCGCACGCGGTCGTTGGTGCGTATCTCCCGGTCGAACCGCTCGGCGAAGTCCGGCTGCAGGCTCAGATCCCGGTGCACGGTCTTCAGGGCCAGCGGCCGCCCGGAGGCCGTCCGGGCCAGGAACACCTCGCCCATTCCTCCCGCGCCGAGCCGCGCCAGCAGACGGTACCCGCCGATCTCCGGAGGGTCACCGGGCAGCAAAGACTCCACCGACTCCACCTGTCCCCACGACCGTTGCCGACCCGCCCCGTACGGACCAGCCGCTGGGCCACCCTAAAGGACGAGCGCTCCCGGAGCCCCTGCCGGGCCGGACATCCCCCAGGGGCAGCTCAGACGGTCAGCTCACGCGATCCACCCGGCATCGGCCGGACGGCCAGGCGGGTGTACCACTCCGTCGCGAGGATGCGCTCGCGGGCATCGGCGGGAAGGCGGGAGAGGATTCCGGGCAGTGAGCGACGGCGTTCCATCTCGCTCCGGTGCGCGGCGATGGCGGCCCACTTCGCCTCCAGCCACGGACGTACGTCGACGGTCGCGCCGACCCGCTCGTCCGGGACGCTGCGCACGGTCTTCCCGACGTCGGCCAGCAGCGCCCCCAGCTCGCCGACGCCCGCGTGCGGATGGGTGGCCAGGCAGAGGACGGCGGGCTGCCAGGGTTCCCCCGCCTCGGGATGGAGGTGTTCGAGGCCGGCGGCGTGCACGGCCAGCAGGGTGACCCGGTGGGTGTGGACGTGATCGGGGTGCCCGGTCAGCTGACCGTACTCGTCGTGGGTGACGACGATGTCGGGCCGGACCTCGCGTACGTGGCGTACGAGCCGTGCCACTGCCTCGTCGAGCGGTGCGTCGACGAACCGCGGCCGCCCCGGCGCCGATGCGGGCACGCGGGCGTCCGCGTACTCCAGCAGCCTCGGCTCGCCGGCGCCCAGGATGCGGAGGGCGTCGGCGAGTTCGGCGGCGCGGTGGCTGCCCGGCGTCCAGGTCGCGGTGACGACGGCCGTACGCGCGCCCGAGGCGGCGTGCCGGGCGAGCACGCCGCCCGCGAGCAGGGACTCGTCGTCGGGGTGGGCGAAGACGCCCAGCAGGCTCGGCAAGGGCATGGTTCTGGTTCCTCCGGACGGGTGTGAGCGGGCGGGGCGAACGGGTGCTCAGCCGGGTGTCACGGCCGGGCGCCGAGGAGTCGGCCGGCACCCGCGTCGAGCAGCCGCTGCCCGGCGCGGAGTCCGGTGCCGACGGGGTCGTCGGCGGGTCCGGTCGCGCCGGCACGCAGGGGTGCGCCGCCGCCCGGATCCAGGACGACCGCGTGCACCGTGACCAGGCGGGCTGTCTCGTCGAGCGTGGCGTGGGCGGAGGCGGCGGTCTGGCATCCGCCGTGCAGGGCGGCGAGCGTGGCGCGTTCGGCCTCGAGGAGGATCTGCGTAGGGGCGTGGGTCAGCGGGGTGAGCAGTGCGCGGGTGGGGAGGTCGTCGGCGCGGTGCTCGATCACCACGATTCCGGCGCCTGCGGCAGGCAGCCACACGGTGGGGTCGAGGATCTCGCAGGCCCGGTCGGCCAGTCCCAGGCGTCGCAGACCGGCCAGGGCGGCGATCATGACCTCCGCGCCGAGCGTGCCGGAGTCGAGCCTGGCCAGCCGGCTGTCGGCGTTCCCCCTGATCGGCACCGGGACCAGGTGGGGGTGGAGGGCGCGCAAGAGGGCGGCGCGCCGGGGCGCGCTGGTGCCGACACGGGTACCGGGCGGCAGGTCGGCCAGCGTGGTGGGCGGCTGCCCGGCGGGCCGGACCAGGACGTCGCGCACGTCCTCACGGGGCAGGACCGCCCCCACGGCGATACCGGGGGCCCGGTCGTGGGCGCCGGGCAGGTCCTTGGCGCAGGCGATGGTGGCTGCTACCCGGCCGTCGAGGAGGTGTTCGTCGGCGCGGCGCGTGAAGGCCCCCTTGCCGCCGATCTCGTGGAGCGGGCCGCGATGCGCGTCGCCCTCGGAGGTGATCTTCACGGTGTCGAGGGTGATGTCCGGGTACGGGGCGCGGAAGGCCAGGGCGAAGCGGCCGGTCTGTTCCATGGCCATGGGGCTGGGCCGGGTGCCGAGCCGGAGGGTCTGGGTCGCGAGGGTGGTCATGACGGGTACGGGCCTCCGGTCTGGGCGGGGCGGTCGGCGGCGTCGGGCCGCCGGGGAACGGCCTGCAGGGGCGCGGCCGCCGAGGCGCCCGTCGAGCGGACTCGCCACGCCCGATATCCGGCCCGGCCCGCCCGGCCGCGTCCCTTCGGCTGCCCAACGGAGTACGGGGTCCGGGTGTTACGGGTCCGCATTCCCCGGACCGGGCCCGGAGGGACCTGGATCCGACGCGGGCCCGAGGGGTCAGGAGCCCACGTCGCCCTCGACGTTGGCGACCATCGTGCGCAACACCTTGAGCGCTGCCACGTACTCCTCGTCGCTGATGCCCTGGTGGACCACGGCGCGCACCTCGGTGACCAGCCCGCGCAGTCGCACCCGCGCAGCCTCCCCGGCGTCCGTGAGGTGCAGGCGCTGCCCGGCGTCCAGCCGGAGCCAGCCGCGGTGCAGCAACTGGTCGATGACCCGGGCGATCTCGTGCGGCCCGTCCGCGAGCGGGGTCAGCTGGGTGACCACCTCCTCACGACTCGGCGCCGCGGTCCCGCCGTTCACGCGGTTGAGCACCCAGTACTGCGGCTGGGTGACGTCGATCCGGGCCATGGCGTCACGCAGATGCCGGGTGACGGCGGCGTGGGCCAACCCGCTCCAGTAGCCGACGGGTTGGGTGGCCAGCACGTCGTCGCCGGCGCCCGGGTCGGCCGGTGCCTGGTCGGTGGTGCTTCCGGTCAACTGTTCCATGTTCGCGACGCTACACCCGGCACCCCCCGGATGATCATGGACATGGCCGCCGCGTGGGAGCCGAGCAGCGGGAGCCGCCGATCAGTTGGCCGGGACCGTGGCCGTCGGCGTGTTCCAGCCGGAGATCCGCAGCCGTGGCGCGGAGCCGCGCAGGTCCGCGGTGCGGTAGGTGGCCGTCAGGGTCGCCGACTCGCCCGGCCACAGGCTGACCTGGTTGTCGCTCCACCGGACCGGCAGCACCGGAGCTCCCTGGGCTCCCACGAGGTGGACGTCGGTGAGCAGGGCCGGCGTGGTGCCCGTACCCGTGTGGCGTACCGTCACCGTCGTCGTGGACGTTCCCGCACCGTCCTCCGTCGTCGAGGAGGTCGCCGTGACCGACGCCTGCTTCATCGAGTTCAGCCCCCGCAGGTCGGCGTAGGAAGTGGTCGGCGTGTAGTACCAGTCGCTGTTGTCGTAGTCGAGGACGTCCGCCCGGGTGGAGAGCCAGTAGACGTTCCGGCTCACCTCGCGCCCGGCGTCGTCGGTCAGCAGCAGCCGGGCCAGGTAGGTGGTGGCCAGGCCGGGCACCGACGCCGGGACCGTGAGCGTGGTGCTGCTCGCGCCGCCGCCCGCGACGCTCAGACCGGTCACCGTCCGGTCGTAGCGTTGCGTGCCGTCCGGGTCGAAGAGCGTCACCCGCGCCGTCAGGCCGGAGGCCGCGGTGTTCCGGTTGTTGACGACCGACACCGAGCGGTTGTCGTACCCGTACTGGACGTGCAGCGGCTCGTTCGCCTTCTTCGCACCGAAGTAGGCGCCGCCCTGGTCGAGGAAGCGGTCCACCAGCTGCCAGTGCAGGGAGGTCCAGCCGCTGTTGAACATCCAGTAGATGACCCCGGTCGACGGCTCGGAGGCGTCCTTGGCGTTGCGCGCGTAGGCCTCGAACTGCGCGCGCACGCTCTCGTACTGGGCGAGCTGCGCCTTGCGCACGTAGTCGTCGAGGCCGGTCGGGGGGCCGTAGCGGCCGGCCAGCGCGGCGCCGTACAGCCTCAGGGTGGCGAAGGTGCGCGAGGGGGAGCGGTGGTACTGGGCGGCGGACGGGTCCTTCCAGAGGGTCTCCAGCTCGGCCGGCGACATCATGCGGCGCAGCGTGTCGAGGGTCGGGACGTCCGGGCCGGCGCTGGTCTCGGAGTTGAAACCGGTGGCGCCGCCCTCCCGCTTCTCGTACCAGTAACCGGGCGGCACCCAGTCGTACGGGCCCGTCATCTTCATGCCGGAGCGCCCGGTGATCGGGGCGGAGGTGTTGGAGGCCGCAGGAACCACGGGGGCCGTCCAGTCGGCGGCCCGCAGCGCGTCGACGTAGCCCCGCTCGATCTCCTCGTTCGGCGCGAAATCGCTGCCGATCAGGAAGGAGATCACGCTGGGGTGGTGGCGGAGCCGGGCCGCCTCGGCGGCCATGGAGGCCCGGGCGACGGGGTAGTCGGGATCGTCCCACACCTCCCCGGCCTCGGTTCCGTTGACCTCGCCCTCCCACTTGCTGCAGCACTCCCAGCCGGGCAGCGTCAGGATCCCGTACCGGTCGGCGAGGTCGAAGAACTCGTCGGGCTCGATGTGCCCTTCCAGGCGGAGGGTGTTCAGGCCCAGGTCGAGGGCGTACTTCAGCCGGTCCTCGACATAGGCGCGGTCCCAGCGCAGGAACTCGTCCGGGGACCAGCCGGCCCCCTTGATCAGCAGCGGACGGCCGTTGATCCGGTACTGCCGGTCGCCGTCCGCGTTCAGCGGCGCCTGCACGTCGCGGATGCCGAACGACTGGTGCGCGGCGTCGGAGGGTGCGCCGTTCACCGTCGCGGTCAGATCGAGGCCGTACAGGGGCTGTTCGCCCATCGTGGCGGGCCACCAGACGCGGGGCGCGGTCAGGCGGAGCGCTGGGTGGTCGGCCGGGGAGAAGACCACCGTCTTCGTCTCGTTCGGGGCCAGGGTGACGCTGCGGCTGACGGGGACCGGTACCTCGGTGCCGGAGACCGTGCCGGACACCACGGTGGTGACCGTGGCGGCCGAGTCGTTGCGCACCCGCGCCTTGACGGTCAGGTCGGCGGAGGCCATCGAGGGCATGGCCAGGGCCGTCACCACGTGCGCGTCGCGCAGGGCGACCGGCCCGCCGCGGCGCACCGTGACGTCACGGACGATGCCCATGTTCTCGTCGGGTGGCGGCTGGAGCCAGTCGAGCCAGCTCATGGTGAGCTGCTTGCGCGGATCGTTGGGCTGGATCCGGAACGCGACCGTATTGGTGCCGTCCTTGATCAGGCCGGTCACGTCGAACTCGTGCCGGGTGTACGCGCCGGCCACGTCGGCCGCGGCGGCGACCCGGTGGCCGTTGACGTAGACGTCGGCGGCGGAGATCACCCCGCTGAAGTCCAGGTAGGTGCGGGCCGCCGTGTCGGTGACGGTGAAGTCGGACCGGTACCACCACGGCACGTCGAAGTCGGCGGCCGCGATCCGCTGCTGCTGGGTGGAGTAGAAGGGATCGGGGTACACACCGGCGGCGAGCAGCGCCGCCAGGACGGTGGAGCGTGCACCGGCCGGATACCAGCCGGTCGCCGGGTAGCCGGGGCTGGAGACGGCGGCCGCGGAGTCGGTGACCTCCTTCGTCGACCGGATGGCGTAGCCGGCCAGGGCCGTCGTGCTGCCCGGGGCCGAGCCGACCGTGGTGACCGCGGTGACCTTGCCGGCCTGCGGACGGGCTCCTGCCCCGGGTCCCGGCGCCGCGGCAGCCGCCTGCGGCACGCGAACCGGATCGGGCGCAGGAGCCGCCAGGGACGGGCCCGCGGCGAGGGTGAGGACCAGACCGAGGCCGACGAGGCCGAGGCGGTGGAACACGGGGCCTCCCGCGGGCCGGGGCAGAGGGACCTGGTGGGACTTCCCCTGGGGTATACCGGCATTCGGCTCGGCGTGCGCGGACGCCACGCCCGATGTGGTCCGACTGCGCCGCCGGAGCACGGATCCGACCCGGGGTCCCCGCCGAGTACGCGGCCCCCGGGCACCCGTCACCCGCCGGCGGCGAAGGGTCCGTCGGAGGTGAAGGCCAGCGCGGCGAAGCGCTCGCCCATGCGACGGTGCGTCGCGGCGTCCGGGTGGAGCTGGTCGGGCAGCGGCAGCTCGGCGAAGTCCGCCTCGCCGTAGAGCGCACGGCCGTCCAGGTAGTGCAGGTGGGAGTCCTCGGCCGCGCGCTGCCGCACGATGCGTACGAGCTCGTCCCGGATGACGCCCAGGGTCAGCTTTCCGGCCGCCCGTTCCGCGGGGTCGCCCGCGGCCAGGAAGCGGATCCTGCCCTCGCTCAGCCCCTCGAAGTCCGGGGCACTGGGCCCGGGCGTGTCCTCGTGGATGGGGCAGAGGATGGGCGAGACGACCAGGAGGGGCACGGTGGGGTGGCCTTCGCGGACGGTGTCGAGGAAGCCGTGCACCGCCGGGCCGAAGGCGCGCAGCCGCATCAGATCGGTGTTGACGAGGTTGATCCCGATCTTGATGCTGATCAGGTCGGCGGGGGTGTCGCGCAGCGCGCGGGCGGTGAACGGGTCGAGCAGGGCGCTGCCGCCCAGGCCGAGGTTGGTCAGCTCCGCACCGCCGAGGAGGCCGGCCACGGCCGGCCAGGTCGCGCTGGGGCTCGCGGCGTCGGAGCCGTGGCTGATCGAGCTGCCGTGGTGGACCCACCGCGGCCGGCCCCGGTCCGGCACGGGTTCGACGGGGGCATCGGTGCGCAGGGCGACCAGCTCGGTCGTCTCGTTGTACGGCAGCCAGATCTCGACGTCCTTGACGCGGTCGGGGAGACCGGCGAACCGGGCGGTGCCGACCGGGCCGGGCCGCGTCTCCGCGGATCCGGTGGCCATGTCCACCGTCAGCAGGTTGCCGCCGGTCACGCGGGCCTGCCCGGCCAGGTGTCCGTCGACGAGGAGGTCGTAGACGCCGTCGGGGCGGGGCGGGGCGCCCCGGTAGGCCCGCTTGGTGCGCAGCACGTCCAGCTCGATGACGGTCGCGCGGGTGCGCAGGACCACGCGTACGCCGGAGGGCTGGGCCTCCACCATGGCCAGTTGGCCGTCGGTGCACTGGGCGCGGGCCCGGGCGGGCAGCCGGTGCGGCAGCATGCCGTGGGCCGTCCGCTCCAGATCGAGAGCGCCGCGCAGGAGGTCGGAGGTGAGGGGTGTGGTGATCCAGCCGGATGCGGCGTGGGGTGCGGTGCTCATGGCTCCAGCCTGTTGTTTTGGGTGGTCGGACCGGGTGCGCCGGTGGGCGCGGGCCAGTTCCGCAGCAGGGCGTCGAGGGCGTCGAGGACCCGCGACCAGGACTCCTGGGAGTCGGGGGCGCTGTGGCTGAAGCTCCCGCCCAGCTCCAGGCTGACGTAGCCGTGGAAGACGCTGCCCAGGAGCCGGACGGCATGGGTCTGATCGGGTTCGGTCAGGTCGTAGCCGCGCAGGATCGCCCGGGTCATCTGTGCGTGCCTGACGCCCGCGCTGGAGGCCGCGTCCTGCGGGCTGAGCCTCAGCTGGGCCGCGGCGTAGCGGCCGGGGTGCTCCCGGGCGTAGTCGCGGTAGACGTTCGCGAACGCGGTCAGGGCGTCCTTGCCGGCCCGCCCCGCGAGTGCCGCGGCCACCCGGTCGGCGAGTTCCTCCAGGGCCAGGAGCGCGATCCGGGTCTTCAGGTCCTGGGAGTTCTTCACGTGCGAGTACAGGCTCGCCACCTTGACGTCGAAGCGCCGGGCGAGGGCCGAGACGGTCACCTGGTCGAAGCCGACCTCGTCGGCGAGTTCCGCCCCTGCCCGCGTCAGCCGTTCCGTGGTGAGCCCTACGCGCGCCATCATCGTCCTCCTGTTCGCCTATAGACATTATTAATCTGCCTAAAACTATTAGGCAAACGGCAAAGTGCATGACGTCGCTACGAGGCATTGCCCGGCAGCGGCGCCGCACCCCTGCGGGCGCGCCCGCAGGGGTGCTTCGGAGGACAATCGGCCCATGACGGACGCAAGGCTGTCGTCGGACGACGCGAGCTCCCCGGGCGAGGGGCGCTACGGCGAGCGGGTCTTCCGGCCCGAGGAAGGCGGCGAGGGCGACCGCATCGACCTCGGAGCCCTCACGTACGACGCGACGACCCTGGCCCGGCTGCGTCTGCTGGGAGCGGGCCCGGGCTGGAACTGCCTGGACGTGGGTGCCGGAACCGGCACGGTGGCGCGCGGTCTGCTGGGCGAAGCGGGCGTCGCCGCGGTCCTCGCGGTGGACCGCGACGTACGGTTCCTCGCGGCGCACCCCGTGCCGGGACTGACGGTGCTGCAGGCGGACGTCACGGCCGACGGCTTTGCCCCGGGCCTCTTCCACCTGGTCCACGCCCGGTTCGTCCTCATGCACCTGCCGTCCCCGCAGCGCATGGTCGCCAAGCTGAGCGGGCTGCTCGCACCCGGCGGCGTACTGGTCGTCAGCGACGCGGTCGACCTGACCACCGCCTCGGCGCCCGTCACCCCGTACACCCGCGCCGTGCGGGCCATGTGGCAGGGGCTGCGCGACAGCATCGGTACCGACGTGTCACGGGTGCCCGGCCATCCCGATCTGCTGCGCGAGGCCGGGCTGGAATCCGTGGCTGCCGAGATCCACGTACCACCGCTCCTGCCGGGCAGCGCGATCAGCAGGTTCTGGGCCGAGACCTGGGAGCGGGCACGGGAAGCCATGGTGGGAACCGGCCTCGTCGACGACGGACAGATCGACGAAGCCGTTCGCTACCTGGATTCCCCCCGGTGCACCGGCCTGTCACCGGGCATGCTCACGGCCTGGGGGTGGAAGGGCGGGGCCCCCACGGGTGGGTGACCCTCGGGCAGGATGTGCAGATGCAGGTGCAGACGACCACGGAGCTGGTACTGAGGGCGGCCGCGCTGGCCGAGCCGGCCGGGCCGACGGGCGGGGCCGGGCCGGCCGCACGCGGCGGCCGGCGGATCCTGGGCATCACCGGGCCGCCGGGGGCCGGGAAGTCGACGCTGGCCGCCCGGCTCGCCGAGGAGCTCGGCCCGGAGAGGGCCGTCGTGGTCCCGATGGACGGGTTCCACCTCGCCCAGGCCGAGCTGACGCGGGTGGGGCTCGCCGACCGCAAGGGCGCCCCGGACACCTTCGATGTGGCCGGGTACGTCTCCCTGCTGCACCGCCTGCGCACGTCCGACGGGGCCACGGTGTACGCACCCGCCTTCGACCGCTCCCTGGAGGAGCCGATCGCGGGCAGTATCCCCGTGCCCCCGGCCGTACCCCTGGTGATCACCGAAGGCAACTACCTGCTCCACGACGCGGGGGAGTGGGCGGCGGTACGGCCGCTCCTGGACGAGGCCTGGTACCTCGCCCCGGACGAGGCCCTGCGCGTCCGGCGCCTGGTCGACCGGCACGTGCGCCACGGCAAGGAGCCGGCGTACGCGCGCGCATGGGTGGACCGCTCGGACGAGGCGAACGCCCGCCTCATCGCCCCGGGCCGCCACCGCGCCGACCTCGTCCTCGACACCGGCTGACTTCGACGAACGAACGAACACGGACACCAAACAGGCACGGCTCGGCTCGGCACGGTGTCTCCCCGTGCGGGATCATGGTTCCGTGCGCGACATCGCGATCATCGAGGCACCGTCCGTGCTCGGGCTGCGCCCGTCCGGCGTCCAGCACCTGCCCGCGGCGCTGCTCGATGCCGGTCTGGCGGACCACCCCGGCCTCGTGCACGCCGGCCGGGTCGACCCACCGGCCTACGCCCCCCAGAGGGACCCCGGCACCCAGGTCCTCAACCCCGCCGGCATCGCTGGGTACTCCGTCCGGCTGGCCGACGCGGTCGGAACCGTACTCGACGACGGCCGCTTCCCCCTCGTCCTCGGCGGCGACTGCACCGTCCTGCTCGGCAACCTCCTCGCCCTGCGCCGCCGGGGCCGCTACGGCCTGCTGTTCCTCGACGGCCACACCGACTTCTACCAGCCCGCGGCGGAGCCGACCGGCGAGGCGGCCTCGATGGAACTCGCCCTGGCCACGGGCCGCGGCCCCCGGCTGCTCACCGACCTCGAAGGCCGCGGTCCCCTGCTGCGCGACGAGGACGTCGTGGCCTTCGGATTCCGCGACTCCGCGGAGTCCCGCGAGGCCGGGATGCAGCCGCTGCCGCCGCAGCTCCGCGCGATCGACCTCGACGGTGTGCGCGCGGCCGGCGCCGACGGCGCCGTGCGCGAGGCGATCACCCACCTCACGCACGACGACAGCGCCGGCTACTGGGTCCACCTCGACGTCGACGTCCTGGACGACGCGGTCATGCCCGCCGTCGACTACCGCATCCCCGGCGGGCTGACCTGGTCGGAGCTGGAGAGCGTGCTGCGCACGGCACTGGCCGACGAACGGGCCGTCGGCCTCGACGTCACGATCTTCAACCCCGCCCTCGACCCCGACGGGAGCATCGCGGCCCGCCTGGCCGCATGCCTGCGCCGAGGACTGTCGGCACGGACCGGGACCGCCCACACGCCCTGACAGGGGGGCGAAGGAGCGAGGGAGCGAGGGGGCGCGCGGCAGCGGCGGAGGCCCGGCCGGAATAGCCGTGCAGGTCCGCGATGTTGGAGGCGAAGATCGAACCCGCACACCCCCGCACCCGGGGACGAGAACCGGAGCAGACATGCCGACCGAAACGCCCCGCGCCACCGACCGCTCGTTCCTCTTCGTCCTCGGCAGCTCCCGCGCGGACGGCAACACCGAGATGCTCGCGCGCGCAGCCGCCGAACAGCTGCCCGCGGACATACCCCGGCGCTGGGTGGACCTGGCCACGCTGCCGCTGCCCGATTTCGAGGACGGCCGGCACGAAAGCCCTTCCCGGACCGTCGACGAGAACGAGGAACTGCTGCGCCGGGCCACCCTGGAGGCCACCGACATCGTCATCGCCTCGCCCCTGTACTGGTACTCGCTCTCCGCGCACACCAAGCGCTACCTCGACTACTGGTCGGGCTGGCTGACGGTGCCCGGCTCGGACTTCAAGCAGCAGATGGCGGGCCGGACCCTGTGGGGGGTCACGGTCATGGCCGATCGTGACGAGGTGGTCGCCGACGGCCTGGTGACCAGCCTCAACAACTCGGCGGCCTACATGCGCATGCGATTCGGCGGGGTGCTGTTCGGCAACGGCTCGCGCCCCGGCCAGGTGAAGAACGACGAACGCGCCATGGTCCGCGCCAAGACCTTCTTCCACGGCGAGGCCCCGCTCGCGCGTTTCCCGTTCGAGGAGGAGCCCGCGGGCCGGTAGCAGGAGTACTTCCGGATGCAGCTCCGCGAGGTCTTCGCCAGAATGATCGTGAAGCACGGCACCGTACGGGCTGCCAGGATCTGCGTCCGCCCGGCCGGCCGTGCGGCGGGGAGGCCAGGACCGCCGACGAGACGATCGCGGGGCTGGAGATGGCGGAACCGACCCGGCCGGCGGGCCGAGATGGGCGCCACGCCCTGCTGCCGCCGGTCGTCGCGTGGCTGATCTCGAACCTCATCACCTGGATGGTCGCGAAGGCATCCGTTGCCGGCGACGGTTCCCCAGTGGCGTACTGGTCCACCGGCGGTCGCAGTCGCTGGGATTCCGTGCACTACCTGTCCATCGCCAAGACCGGCTACGAGATGTTCTGGTGCCGGGAGCGCTATCCGAACTTCCGCGATGTCATGTGCGGGAACGTGGCCTGGTTCCCCGGGTATCCCATGTCGGTCCGGGCGGTCTCCGCGACCGGGCTCTCCTACGAGTGGTCCGCCGTCGTCGTCACCGAAGCGTCCCTGCTCGGCATGTTCGCGGTGCTGTGGTGGCTGCTCGGCGCCCGGCTCACCTGGGCCACCGGCCTCACCCTCGCCATCGGCACCGTATTCCCGGGCGGTGTCTACTTCCACGCCCTGTTCCCGATCGCCACCGGAACGCTGGCACTGCTGGTCTCGATCGCCGGAGTGAAGCGCGGCTCCTGGGTGCTCGCGGCCGCCGGCGGATTCGTGGCGGCCTCCTGTTATCCCGTCGGCGCCGTCGTGGTCGGCATGCTGTTCCTGAGCGCGTTCTTCGCGTGGCAGAGCGACACGTGGCCGATCCGGTGCGCGAAGGCCGGGTTGTCGGCGGCCCTCGCCGGCTGCGGTGTGCTCTGGGCCAAATGGCTGATGTGGCAGGCGACGGGCCACTGGGACGCGTACGAGATCCTCCAGGAGTCCAGCTACCAGCAGGGCGGCCTGCACCAGCCCTTCGACGCGATGGGGCAGGCCTACGATTTCCCGTTCAGGGACTGGTACACGCCCGAGGGGCACCTGCCGTGGCTGGTGGAGCACGGCCTTGACGCGCACAAGACGCAGCTCTGGCTGAACCTCGCCTTCGTTCTGCTCGTCCTGGCCACGGCTGCCGTCCTGCTCGTGCGGAACCGTCGGCTCGACGTCGAGGAGTGGGCTGCCCTGGTCCTGACGGTGGCGATCTTCCTGGTGCCGTTCTTCGCCGGCGCGGAGATGTCGTGGTACCGCAATCACGCGCAGATGTTCGTCGGGCTCATTCTGGTCAGGCGCATGTCCCGCTGGGTCCAGGTGCCGTTGCTGGCCTGCTGCGCCGTCCAGTACGCCCTGTTGGGGGCGATGTTCTTCTCCGGAGTGCTGGTGTGAACGGCCTACCGCTGTTCCTCGCCCGTGTCGCGAGCGACGAAATAGGTGGGCCGGGCCTGGACGGCCGTGTAGATGCGGGCCACGTACTCGCCGAGCATTCCCACGCAGAAGAGCTGGACGGCGCCGAAGAACAGGATCGTGATGATCAGGGAGGTCCAGCCGGGCAGGGTGTTCCCCGTGGCGTAGACGACGAGGGTCCAGGTGAGGAAGGCGAGGCAGACGACGAGGCTGAAGGCGCCGAGCGCCGTGGCCAGGCGCAGCGGGACCGCCGAGAAGCTGGTGATGCTGTCCAGCGCCAACAGGACCATCTTGTGCAGGGGATATTTGGTGGTGCCCGCCGCCCGCTCTCCGCGCTGGTAGGTGATCTGGCCGCCCGGGAAGCCGAGCCAGGGAATGAGAAGGCGGTAGATCTGCTGCTGTTCGGGCAGGGTCTTGAGGGTCTCCACCACGGGGCGGGACAGCAGGCGGAAGTCTCCGGCCTGAGCGGGTACGTAGGAGCCGGCCAGGCGGCGCATGAGCCAGTAGTAGGCGGCGGCCGTCCGGCGTTTGAAGCCGCTGTCGGTGGAGCGGTCCATACGGACCCCGTAGACGACGTCCAGGCCGTCCGCCCGGGCCAGGGCGAGCATCTCCGGGATGACCTCCGGCGGGTCCTGGAGGTCTGCGTCCATGCTGATCACATAGGCGCCGCGGGCGCGGTGCAGTCCGGCGGTGAGGGCGGCCTGGTGGCCGCTGTTCCGCCGGAGGGTCACGACGCGGAGCTGGGGCCAGACGCGGCGCAGATCCTCCAGCAGGCGGGGGGTCTTGTCGGTCGAACCGTCATCGACGGCGAGGACCTCGTACGGTTCCCCGCACCCGTCCAGGACGGGCCGGAGCCGCGCCGCCAGAACAGGCAGGGCCTCCTCCTCGTTGAAGACGGGAACCACGATCGACAGACGGACCGATCCCCTGCGTGGGTCATGCACAGCACTCATGATGCGCGAACCGCCTGGACCCGGCATTCCGGGAGACCGGAGCGCCGCCTTGCCGCCCGCGTGTACGCGGACGAGGCATCCCGCGTCCGCTGTTAGGGTGACGTGTGCCCGTCAAGGCGGGCTCTTTTCGGTCACTGATATTTCAACGGGGTTGAACGTGAAGCTTCGCCATGTCCGCGCGATCGCCGTCTTCGGCATCGCCGTCGTCGCACTCACCGGAGCCCGCGGCTCCCACGGCGCCAGCTGCGGCGGAGGCAGCAGCCACAGCTCGAGCTCCAGCAGCTCCAGCGGGGGCACCAGCAGTGGTGGCAGCGACAGCAGCAGCACCAGCGGCAGCACCACTTCCGGCGGCACCTCCGTCACCGGCGGTTCCAGCAGCAAGAACAAGGCCGAGCGCGACATCCGGATCGACAGCTGCAAGCTGGACGACTCGGGCAAGAACCTGGTCGCCCGGCTCACCGTCACCAACAGCGGTTCGGTGGACTACACCTACAACATCACGATGAAGTTCAGCGGGGACACCACCTCGACCGCGACCTCCGCCCAGGCCCGGGTGAGTGCACTCACCGTCAAGGCCGGTGCGTCCGCGCAGGCCGAGGCGAAGACCCCGTACACCGGGAAGGGCGACGGCAGCGAGTACAAGAAGTGCTCCGTCGACAGCGCGACGAAGAGCGCCCTCTGACACACTCCCGGACCCGTCGGTGTGACACCGGCGGGGCCGGGCCGTGTCCGGGCAGCGTGCCGGGCACGCACCCGCCCGGCCTCCACTTCGGGGACGAGCGCCCGCGCCGCACGGGCCGTCAGACGGCTGCCGAGCCGGTGACGGTCGCGAGGGCGCGGACGAGGGCGGAGTCGCCCGGAGGACGGTCCCGCCAGCGGGCGCCGACGTGGCCGTCCGGCCGGATCAGCAGTGCTCCGTCCGGGGAGACGCCGCAGAGGCCGGTGTGTTCGGCGGCCAGGGTCTCGACGCGCAGCGGCCATGGTGGGGCGGTTCGCTGCTCCCAGCGGGCGGGGTCCGGGGTGAGCAGGGTGAACCATTCCCCGAAGGCGTCGAGCGTCGAGCGGTCGGGTCCGAGCCAGAGGTGCGGCATGCGGTGGCCTGGTTCCGCGGTGGGGACGTAGTCCGTGGCCACGTCGGACGGCTCGGGCGGGGGACTGCCGTCGGTGAGGACGGCAGCGGAACGGTAGGTGACCCCGAGTACGAGCCCGAGCTGGGCGAAGTACCGGTCCGACCAGGGAAGTTCGACGCGCGCGGGTGCCGCTTCGCCGCTCTGGAGCTGCTGTTGCCGCAGGCTCTGTGCCTGGAACATCAGCTGCGTGTTGGCCACCGCTTGGCGGAGGGTCAGGTGGGCGATGGGCTGCCGTTCCGCCGCGTAGGTCTCCAACAGGCTCGGTTCGGCCCACCCGCGGAGGACTCCCGCCAGTTTCCAGCACAGGTTGTGCACATCGGAGATGCCCGTGTTCATACCCAGGCCTCCGATGATCGGGAGCGCGTGCGCGGCGTCGCCGGCCAGCAGGATCCGGCCGTGGCGGAAGCGCTCGGCGACGAACGCGTTCATCACCCAGTGCTGCACCCGCACCACGTCGGCTCGTACGGCGGCAGCCGGGCCGAGGGCGCGCGAGACAAGATCGGCCCAGTCGGCGCGGTCCGGGTCTTCCGGTGTGGGAGCGAGCCAGGCCCAGCCCCCTTCCGGGTACAGCGGGAGGAACGATCCGTGGGCGGTGAAGTAGACCCCGGCGGGCTGGTCGGCGCACCAGGTGGTGAGGTCGGCGTCGAACACGACGGTGGTGACCGCCGCCATCGCTCCGGGGCCGTTCGTGTCGATCCCGAGCCGCTGCCGGACGGTGGAGTTCGCCCCGTCGGCGGCGAGTACGTAGCGGGCACGGACGCGCATACCTCCCCCGCTTCGGTGGTCGACGAGACGGGCCACGACGCCCTCGGGTTCCTCGGCCAGGTCGAGGAGCTCGACCCCGAACCGCAGCGGGGCGTCCGCCGCGGCGAGCAGGGTGGGTTCCAACCGGTCCTGCGAGGTCGCCACGCCGATCACGGGGCTTTCGGGGATCGGCGCGTTGACCCCGACCATCGCCGCGGTGGCGAAGTCACCGTCGTGCAGCGTGTCGCGGAAACGGATGCGGCCGAACTCCCGTGGGAAGGCCTTGCCCGTGATCTCCGCAGCGATGCCCAGCTGGCGGAAGATCTCCATCGAGCGCGTGTTGACTAGCCGGGACCGCGGGAACGGTGACAGCTCGCGGTGCTTCTCGACCAGCAGGGTCCCCACGCCCCAGCGTTCGAGCAGCGCGCGGGCGGTGAGCCCGACCGGCCCACCGCCGACGATCAGTACGTCCACCTCGGTGTCCGCCGCGGGCATGGCGCCATCCTCCTGCTCACCCCGGGTCTGCCGGGGCGCCGATGAGGTACCGGCGGTGACCGGGCCGCCGGCGGCGAGGGGCTGGGGTGATACGCCCGACTCTAGCGGGGAGGTCCGCCGGACGGCCGCAGGCGATGCGACGCCACGCCATGCCACGTCACGTCACGCGCGGGACGGGCCCGGGCCGTGTCCGGATCAGACGCGCCACCAGAAGCCGGGCACGGTCGCCATCGCCACCATCAGAAGGGCACCGGCCCCGGTCATGACCGCCGCGGCCACCGGCCTGCGGCGCGGGTCCGCGAAGGCGGCCAGCCACATCAGGGGCACCGAGAGGAAGAAGACGCCCAGCCCGCCCAGGGCCCCGACGTACGACCACATCATGAGGACGAGCCCGCCGATCGCCGAGGCCCGTACGAACGCCGCGCGGCGGTGGCGCAGGAACAGCGGCCACGCCACCAGCGCGGCCGTGACGGCGAAGAGCACGACGTAGGCGATGCCCTCCATGTACGTGCCGAACATCAGCGCCGGCGGCACGGGGGCGAGCAGGGCGCACACGGCGAGCCCGAACTGCCACGGGTGAACCCAGGTGCCGGCCCCGTCACGGGTGCGACCGCGAGCGCCCGCGCGAGCAACTCCGCCGGGCGTGGTGCCTCTGCCGCTCGCCGCGACGGCTCTCACAGCGTCCCCCTCATGGCGTCCCCCTCATGGCGTCATGGCCGATTCGCTTCTGTTGAACGCGTTCAGGCTACGGGACCGTGCACGGCGCCGGAGCCCGGCCCCGCCTCCGCCGCGGCCCCAGCCTCCGCCAGTTCCACCCCGGTCCGGTACAGCTCGACCAGCAGGGGCCGCAAGGCCGCACCCGCCGCCGTCAGACCGTAGCGGGTGCGTACGGGAAACCCCGCCAGCCGTTCCCGGACGGCGAGACCCCGCGCCTCCAGCGTCCGTAGCCGCTCGGTGAGCACCTTCGGGCTGATGTCGGGCAACCGGGCCGAAAGCGCTCCGAACGACAGCGGCCCGCCCATCAGTTCCCGCAGCACGAGCGTGGTCCAGCGCCCTGACACCGCCGCGAGCGCCAGCTCCACGGGGCAGTCCGGCTCCGGTCGCAGGGTCCGGCCGCCGGCGTCGGGGACCAACTCGGTGTCCCATCTGCAGGCGTGGCTTTCTGTTTGGTGACCCACTCCGGCCCCGGCTTGGCTGTGGTCATGAGCTTCGAACGCGATCATGCGCCCACTGTCGTCCTGACCACCGATGCCCGGCAACACCCGGCCGTCTTCGCCGCGGCCTTCAACACCGGTGACCCGGAGGCAGTGGCCCAGGTGTACGAACCGGGGGCCGTCTTCGTGCCACGGCCCGGAACCCCGCTGACGGGCACCGCGCTCGCCTCGGCCACGGCCGAGTTCCTCGCCCTGGGACTGCCGATCGAGGTCAGCCCCCGCCACACGTACACGGCGGGCGACCTCGCGCTGCTCGTCGTCGACTGGCACATCGAGGGCACCGGGCCCGACGGCGCGGCCGTCCGGCTGGCCGGAACCGCCACGGACGTCGCCCGGCGCGGCCCGGACGGTCTGTGGCGCTACGTCATCGACAACCCGTTCGGCACCTCGCCCGCCTGACCGGTTCAGGCGATTCCCACGGTGTACGCGGCGCGGTAGCCGTCGCCGTCGGGGGAGGCGGCCAGTGTCATGGTGGCGCCGGCCGCCCGGTAGCGGCTGTCCCGCTGGTTGGGGTGCTCCGGTGCGCGGCGGCGGGCGTAGGGCCGGCGCGCGTACACCTTCAGCAGGAGGTCCTCGGGGAAGAAGAACTGGGAGGTCGTCTCGGTCCGGGCGTCGGGGTGCACCTTGAAGTGGATGTGCGGCGCCAGCCCCGCGTACCAGCCGGGCACGATCGTCCGGAACACGCATCGGCCGGCGTCGTCGGTGACCTGCGTGCCGCGCAGGAACGTGGCCTTGCCGGTGGAGTAGGCGCCCGAGGCGTCGGCATGCCAGACGTCCACGGTGGCGGCCGCGAGCGGCCGGCAGCCCGCCGAGACCCGGACCACCGTCAGGTCCAGCCGGAACGGAACTCCGGCCAGGCCTTCGGTGATGTCCGACCGCACCCGGTCCAGGTCGACGTAGTACGGGCCCGCGCCCGCCTCGGTGCTGAGCACACAGGCCGGGGCGGAGGTGCTGTCGGCTGTGGCCTTGGCCGGCCGCAGGGCCGGGGCCGAGGGCCCGTCCGCAGCGCCGCGGGTGCCGGCCGGGCCGGTGCAGGCCGCGGCCAGCGCGGCGGCCCCGGCCGTTCCGGCGGCCCGTAGAACAGCACGACGGCTGGTCCGGTTGGTGTCGTCCTCGGCCATGCGTCCACCGTGCCGGACGGCGCGGTCCACGGTCGGTACCGACACACCGGGGACCTGCGGCAATGTCCCTTCATAAGTTGACGTGACGTCAGGAATGCAGTGCGGTGGTAGGGGATAAAAGGCCGTCATGGGCGATTTGCAGAGGCGCCAAGACAACGTTGCCAGGTCGTTAACACTTCACTTCTTGACGGCGTTAGTGGGGCCAAGTTGACTGCCCCCACCTCGGCCGTACGGACACGGCCCCGTCAGGGAGGTTCACTTCGTGAACGCGAATCTGGGTCGTGCCGCCGTTGGACTGGCTGTTTCGGCGCTCACTGTCACGCTTGCCGCTTGCGGTGGTGCGGACGAGGGCGACAGCGGGAGCGAGGGCGCGGTCAAGATCGGCCTCCTGCTCCCCGAGAACGAGACGGCGCGCTACGAGAAGTTCGACAAGCCCCTGATCGAGAAGAAGGTCGCCCTCCTCACGCTCGGCAAGGGGAAGGTGGTCTACGCCAACGCCATGGGGGACGCGGCGAAGCAGAACGCCCAGGTCGACACGATGATCGGGAACAAGGTCGACGTCCTGATCATCGACGCGGTGGACTCCAAGACGATCGCCGCGGCGGTGACGAAGGCCAAGGACGCGGGCATCGCGGTCGTCGCCTACGACCGCCTGGCGGAGGGCCCCATCGACGCGTACACCTCCTTCGACAACGAAGACGTCGGCCGGGTCCAGGGCAAGGCCCTGCTGGAGGCCCTGGGCGACAAGGCCAGGGGCGGGAAGATCGTCATGATGAACGGCGCGGTCACCGACCCGAACGCCGCACAGTTCAGAACCGGCGCGAGATCCGTCCTCGACGGCAAGGTGAACGTCGGCAAGGAGTACGACACCGTCGAGTGGAAGCCGGAGAACGCCAACAGCAACATGGCGGCCGCGCTCTCGGCGCTCGGCAAGGACAAGGTCGTCGGCGTCTACTCGGCCAACGACGGCATGGCCGGCGGCATCATCGCCGCCCTCAAGGCCGCAGGCGTGAACCCGCTGCCCCCGGTCACCGGCCAGGACGCGGAACTCGCCGGCGTGCAGCGCATCGTGGCGGGCGAGCAGTACATGAGCGTCTACAAGCCGTACGCCCGCGAAGCCGAGGCCGCCGCGGAGCTGGCCGTCAAGCTCGCCGAAGGCGAGAAGATCGACGGAATCATCAACCAGGTGGTGAGCAGCCCGACCACCAAGCGCGTGCCGTCGGTGCTCATTCCCGGCACCTCCGTGACCAAGGACAACATCAGGAGCACCGTGGTCATCGACGGTGTCTTCACCGTCGAGGAGATCTGCGTGGACCGGGTCAAGGCCGCGTGCGAAGAGATAGGCCTGAAGTAGCAGCCGGCGAGCCACCGCCGCGGTCTCCGAGGGCCGCGGCGGACACCAACCGGCGTGGCTGGAAACCGGCATTCAGGGAGACTTGGGCGTATATCATCACGCTCCACGAGAAGACGACGTCCTTCTGGAGGCTTGATGAGCGAGCGGCCGGTCCTACTGCCCTACGCCGATCCGGCCTTCGTCGCGGACCCCTTCCCGCTCTACCGGCAACTGCGCGAGGACGGGCCCGTACGCCGCGTGGTCATCGCGGGAGGTCTGGAGGCCTGGCTCGTCACCCGCTACGACGACGGACTCGCGGCCCTCTCCGAGCCCCGCCTCAGCAGCGACGTGCGCGACGCCTCGGACACCCGGCTCCTGCAGCAGCTGCCCGAAACGGAGCGCGATTCGATGCTGAGCAACATGCTCCGCAGCGACCCGCCCGACCACACCCGCCTGCGCCGCCTGGTCTCCAAGGCCTTCACCGCCCGCAGAGTGGCGGGGATGCGGCCCCGGATCCAGTCCATCGCCGACCGGCTGCTGGACGAGGTCGTCCCGTCCGGCCGCGCCGATCTCGTGGCGGACTTCGCGCTGCCGCTCCCGGTCACGGTCATCAGCGAACTGCTCGGCGTGCCGGTGGACGACCGCCACGACTTCCAGCGCTGGACCGACCGCATGATCATGCGGGGCGCGGAGCCGCCGGACCCCGCCGTGGTGAACGAGGCGTGGCAGCACATGCGCGCCTACGTGACCGAGCTCATCCGGGCCAAACGGGCAGCCCCGGGCGACGACCTGCTCAGCGGCCTCATCACCGCGCGGGACCAGGAACAGCAGCTGACCGAGGACGAGCTGATCGCCATGGTGTTCCTGCTGCTGGTCGCCGGCTACATCACCACGGTCAACCTGATCGGCGGCGGCATCGCCATGCTGCTCGCCCACCCCGACCAGCTCGACCGGCTGCGTTCCGACCCCGAGCTGCTGCCGGGCGCGATCGAGGAGTTCCTCCGCTACGACGGACCGGTCAGCCCCGGCATCGCCCGGTTCGCGCGCGAGGACATCGAGATCGCGGGCGTGACCATCCCGCGGGGCGCGACCGTACTGATCGCCTCGGCCATCGCCGACCGCGACCCGGCACGGTTCGCCGACCCCGACCACCTGGACATCACCCGGCAGGACAACGCCCACCTCGCCTTCGGTCACGGCATCCACTACTGCCTGGGCGCACCGCTGGCCCGCCTGGAGGGCCAGATCGCCATCGGCACCGCCCTGCGCCGGCTCCCCGGCCTCACCCTCGCCGTAGCACCCGACGAGATCCGCTGGCGCCCCGGCGGCCTGCGCGGCCCCCAAACCCTGCCGGTGACCTTCACCCCCGGCGGCTAGGACTTCTCTGGCTTCCTTTGTCGGCGACCAGGATGTACCGCTCGTCGTGCACCGGGCCGCCCCACAGGTCCGGGTTGTCGCTGAGGGGTTCCACGCGTACGCGGGCGGCAAGCGGGAGTACGGCCGCGGTGAGGGCTTCGGCGGTGAGGCCGCCGTTCCACGGGAGTGATTCCGCGCCGGCCACGTACGGGGCTGCCTGGCGGCCCGCCTCGCGCCAGCGCCCCTCGACCAGCACCAGCCGGCCCCCCGGCCGCAAACGCGTCACCCACGCGCGCAAGGCGGCCTCCGGATCGGGCAGAGTCCACACCAGGTGCCGCGCCAGTACGACGTCGAAGTGCTGTTCCCCGGTCGGGGGAGCCATGGCGTCGCCGACCAGGAAACGGCCCGCGAGGCCGGCGGTCTCGAACTTCGTGCGCGCCTGCTCGATCATGCGCGGCGCCAGGTCGACGCCGGTGGGCCGGTGCCCGGACTCGGCCAGCAGCAGGGACACCGATCCCGTGCCGCAGCCGATGTCGAGAACGTCGACCGGATGGTCCGGCATCACCGACTGCAGGAGCCGGGCCCACGCGGCGCGCGTGTCCTCAGCCCTCAGCCCGTGGTCGGGCGCCTCGTCGAAGGTCGCCGCAGCGGCATCCCAGTAAGCGGTAATCAACTCGGTACGGTCGGTCATGGCTCCAGGCTCTCAGGGCCCACTGACATCAGGGGCACAGGCGCCGGTGTCAGAGTCCGAGGGTGATGGCCATGCGGGTCATTTCGGCGGTGCTGTTGATGTTGAGCTTGGCGCGGATGCGGCGGAGGTAGGCGTCGACGGTGTGTTTGGAGAGGCCCATGTGGCGGGCGGTCTGGAGGTAGGTGCGTCCTGCGGCGATGTGGCGCAGTGCTTCCTGTTCGCGGGGGGCCAGGACGTTGGCTTCGGCGGTCGGCGCGGTGAGGGTGAGGCTCATGGGATTTCCTCCGACGTTTCGTCTCGGTCATCTCTGCTCGCGTCCTCGGAAGCAGGGGACGCTCTCCGGAATGTCGGTGTTTGTCCCTGATAAAGAGATTGGCCGCGCGACTTCATGGGGCTGTCCGCCGACTGTCACAGGCGTGTGACAGGGCATTCCGATGCACGCCGGACCGGCACATACCCGCAGGTGGTGCAGGGGGCAGCCCCCTCGGCGGTCCGCCGAGGGGGCCGCTCCGCTACGGCGTCATTTCGTACGCGCCGGAGAGGGCCTCGACCCGGGCCCAGACGCGCGCCGAGCGTGCCTCGTCGATGACCGGGCGCCGGATGGAGGCGAGTGCCCAGTTCTGCTGCTCGGCGGTGGTGGAGTCCTTGCCGTGGAGCTCGATGGCGTGCTGCGAGAAGTCGCGCACGAGGACGGAGAACAGCTCGTCGAGTACGGACTCGTCCAGGTCCGTCAGGCGGGCCTGCTCCAGGATGAGCTGTCCGTGGACGACCAGCGCGAAGAGCTGGCCCACGGAGAGGAGGAAGTCGAGGTCGCGGCCCTGCTCCTCGTCGGGGGCGATGGTGGCCGCGAACTCGCACAGGGCGTCGGCCTGCTCGCGGAAGCGCGCGACGTTCGGCACGCCGGCGTAGCCGTCGTAGGCGGGGCGCCAGTCGTGGAAGCGTACGGAACCCAGACCGCGGGCCGGTCCCTGCCGGAACAGGAAGTCGTCGTCGGCGGCGTCGAGACGGGTCGGGACGGGCGCGTACTCGGCCGGGTCCAGCAGGTGGTTGCGCATGAACTTGAGGATCAGTGCGAGGTTGACGTGGACGGTGCCCTCGAGCTTCGGCAGGCCGCGGATCTCGACGGCCGCCTGGGCGAAGTAGTTGTCCTTCTCGAAGCCCTTGGCGGCGATGACGTCCCACATCAGGTCGATGACCTTCTCGCCCTCCGTGGTGACCTTCATCTTGGTCATCGGGTTGAAGAGCAGGTAGCGGCGGTCGTCGGGCCCGGCGGAGCGGAAGTAGTCGACGGCGCGGTCGCTGAACAGCTTCATCCCGACGAGGCGGACGTAGGCGTCGGCCAGCTCGCGGCGCACGTGCGGGAAGGCGGTGACGGGGCGGCCGTAGAGGATCCGGTTGTGCGCGTGCGTCACGGCCTCGTACATCGCGTGCTCGCAGATGCCGATGGAGGCGGTGCAGAGGTTGAACTTGCCGACGTTGACGGTGTTCAGGGCCGCGTCGAAGGCGGCGCGGCCGGTGTGCAGGACGTCGGCGGCGGCCACCGGGTAGTCGGTGAGGCGGAACTCGCTGACGTACTTCGAGGAGTCGACGACGTTCTTCACGAGCTCGTAGGCCGGGTGGCGGCTGTCGGCGGCGAAGAAGACGTAGCCGTCGGGGCCCTCGACGTCCGTGCGGCGGCCGAAGACGGAGACGAGACCGGCAGCGTTGCCGTTGCCGATGTAGTACTTGGAGCCGCTGGCGCGGAAGCCGCCGTCGCCGTCGGGCTCCAGCAGCATGTCGGTGGAGTAGATGTCGGCGCCGTGGGTCTTCTCGGACAGGCCGAAGGCGAACACCTCCCCCTCGGAGAGGAGTTGCGCGGCGCGCTCACGGGCGGCGGCGTTGTCGCTCTGCCAGACCGGGCCGAGGCCGAGGATGGTGACCTGCCACGCGTACCAGTAGTCGAGGCCGTAGAACCCGAAGATCTCGTTGAGGGCCGCGATCCGTGCGGTGTCCCAGCGCTTGTCCGGCTCGTCCTGGCCGGCGGCGGGAGCCGGGGTCAGGAAGGTCGCGAAGAGCCCTTCCTTGGCGGAGAAGGCCAGGAAGTCCGCCAGCCAGGCCCGGGAGCGGTAGTCCTCGATGAGCCGGCGCTTGCCGCGGGCCTCGAACCAGTCGACGGTGGCGCGCAGGAGCCTGCGGGTCTCCGGGTCGAAGTGCGCGGGGTCGTAGGTGTGCGGGTGGAACAGCAGAGGGTCGGACATGGCGATTCACCTTCCGAGGAATGGGAGTCGAAGGCCGCGCGGAGGCGCGGAGGGAGGGATGGGGAGGTGGGGGTGCGGGGCGAGGCGGAGCCGGGTGTGGTTCAGGCGGTCGTGGCCGGCGCGGCGGGCACGGAATGCCCGGTAGGTGCGGTCGGCCCGGGTCTGCCGAGCCGGTGGAGGGTGGCCAGGACGTCGTCGAGCCAGGCGATGGTCATCCGCTCCTGCGCGATTCCGCCGCGCAGCACGACGTGCTGGAGTTCCTGACCGGCGTCCAGC
This sequence comes from Streptomyces sp. NPDC090045, assembly GCF_044747975.1. Taxonomy (NCBI): domain Bacteria; kingdom Bacillati; phylum Actinomycetota; class Actinomycetes; order Kitasatosporales; family Streptomycetaceae; genus Streptomyces; species Streptomyces sp. NPDC090045. The sequence continues at coordinate 56,739 of NZ_JBIVFA010000015.1, read as the reverse complement.
GGCGTGGGGGCATCGGGCCCGGTGAAGTCACGCAGTTCACCGGCGAGATAGCGCGCGAGCCGGTCCCGGTGCGCCTGCTGGTGCCGCTCGACCTCGCGGATCAGGGAGGCCGGGTCGTCGAAGGCCGCGCCGCGGATCTTCACGGCGAGGTCGTGTCGCAGGCTCTCGGGTTCGATCGGCTCGTGCAGCCACCGGGCGAGGGCGGCGCGGCCGGGGCCGGCGGCGGAGTACTCGTTCTTGTCCGGCCGGCCCTGCTGTGGGACGGTGCGGACGGTGAGCATCCCGTCGCTCTCCATGCGCTTGAGGACGCGGTAGATCTGCTGGTGCGTGGCGGTCCAGAAGTAGCCGATGGACCGGTCGAACCGGCGGGCCAGCTCATAGCCGGAGCCCGGCTTCTCCAGCAGGGAGACGAGGATCGCGTGTTCGAGCGCCATGCCGCGATCTTGCTATGCAACTTGTTGCACAGACAAGCGGCGGCAGCCAGGTGAGACGCGGCTCACCCGACGGCATGCGGTGGGCCGGCGGGGCGCGCGAGCGCGTGCGAGGGCGTGTGCCGGGCGGGGTGGTGGCTGCGGCGGCTGCGGTCGTCCTGCTCGTGGCGGGCACGCCGGGGCCGGGCGGAGCCTCTACCTGCACTGCTCGGGTTCAGGGAGCCCCACCGTGGTGCTGCTGTCCGGGCTGCACGAGGCCTCCGACCCGTGGTCGCTGACCGACACCACCCCGCCCGTGCCGAAGGCCGCGGCGGTGCTGCCGGGCGTGGCCGCGTTCACCCGCGTCTGCGCGTACGACCGCCCGGGCACCCTCCGCTACACGCAGCCACCGACGCTCACTACCCGCAGCACGCCCGTACGGGGCACCCGGGAACTGTCCGCCATGGTCCAGGACCTGGACCGGGTGCTGACGGCCGGGCGCGTGCCGGGCCCGTACCTGCTGGTGGGGCACTCCTTCGGTGGGATGCTGGCCCTGCGGTACGCGCAGGAGCATCCGCAGTGGACGCGCGGGCTGGTCCTGGTCGATGCGCTGGGCCCCGCGCTGAAGCCCGCGATGGAGGCGGCCTGGCCCGAGGCCCAGCAGGCGCTGGTGGGCCTGCTGCCGCAGCCCCCCCACCTGCTGGCCACCGCCATCGACCACTACGTCCAGCTGCACGACCCCGATCTCACGATCGCGGCGGTCCGCCTGGTCGCGGACCGGGCCGCGGTTCCTCCGAGCGTGGTCCCCAGCCCGTCGTAGACCGGTGTCAGAGTCCGAGGGTGATGGCCATGCGGGTCATTTCGGCGGTGCTGTTGATGTTGAGCTTGGCGCGGATGCGGCGGAGGTAGGCGTCGACGGTGTGTTTGGAGAGGCCCATGTGGCGGGCGGTCTGGAGGTAGGTGCGTCCTGCGGCGATGTGGCGCAGTGCTTCCTGTTCGCGGGGGGCGAGCACGTTGGCTTCGGCGGTCGGCGCGGTGAGGGTGAGGCTCATGGGATTTCCTCCGACGTTTCGTCTCGGTCATCTCTGCTCGCGTCCTCGGAAGCAGGGGACGCTCTCCGGAATGTCGGTGTTTGTCCCTGATAAAGAGATTGGCCGCGCGACTTCATAGGGCTGTCTGCCGACTGTCACAGGCGTGTGACAGGGCAGGTCGGCGCCTGTCGGGCCGATATCAGCCGCTTGACGTGCACGCGGCAGGGCGCCAGCCTTGCTCGGAGTTACCGGCAGGTAGAGCGGAAGGGGCGGGCATGGACAAGGACGGCGCACGGGGCGGGGAGCAGGGCGGGGAACAGGACAGGGACGACGCGGAGTTGATGTTCCAGTCGGTCGAGCGGCAGGCCGAGCTGGTACGCACCGGCAAGATCACCTCCCGCGCCCTCGTCGAGGCCGCGCTGCGCCGCATCGCCCGGAACGATCCCGCCCTCGGCGCCTTCCGCATCGTCCTCGCCGAGCAGGCCCTCGCCGAGGCCGACGCCCGGGACGCGGCAGGGGCGGACGGCCCCCTCCACGGCGTGCCGATCGCGATCAAGGACGAGCTGGACGTCGCCGGGCAGGTCACCACCTTCGGCGGCGCCGCCAACCGCACCCCTGCGGCCGACGACTCCGAGGCCGTACACCGCCTGCGCGCCGCCGGAGCCGTCGTGATCGGCAAGACGACGATGCCCGAGTTCGGCCAGTGGCCCTTCACCGAATCCGTGGCCCACGGTCACACCCACAACCCCTGGGACACCTCCCGCACCCCCGGCGGCTCCAGCGGCGGCAGCGCCGCCGCCGTCGCGGCCGGGCTGGTCGGGGCCGCGCTCGGCGGCGACGGAGGCGGCTCGATCCGCATCCCCGCGGCCTGCTGCGGGCTCTTCGGGCTCAAGCCCCAGCGGGGCAGGGTCTCCACCGCCCCGAACCCCCACCTCTGGTACGCCCTCGGCACCGTGGGGCCGCTGACCCGCAACGTGCGCGATTCCGCCCTGCTCTACGACGTCCTCGCCGGCACCACCCCCACCGACCGCTGGGCCGCCCGCCCGGCGACCACCAGCTGGGTACGGGCCCTGGAGACCCCGCCCGGCCGGCTCCGCATCGGCTATTCGGCCAAGCCCGCAGTGCCCGGCATACGCCCGCATCCGGCGCACGTCGAGGCCCTGCTGGACACCGTACGGGCGCTGCGCGAGCTGGGTCACGACGTACGGGAGGTCAACCCCCGCTACCCGGACGCGACGGCTCCGTTCGCCGCGCAGTTCTGCGGCGGAGTACGGGCGGAAGCCGCCGCGGTCGAGCGGCCCGACCTGCTGGAGCAGCGCACCCGCAGCACGCTCACACTGGCCCGGATGGTCCCCGAATCCGCTGTGGAGCGCGGTATCCGGGCGGGGGAGCGGCTGGCGCTGCGCGTCGACCGGATGTTCACCACCATGGACCTGCTGCTGACCCCGGTCATCGCCGAGCGCCCGCGCCCGGTGGGCGCACTGGACGGCGCCGGGCTGCTGACGGCGCTGGCACGCTCGCGCCCGATGGTCGCCTACACCGCGCTGTGGAACGTCACCGGGCACCCGGCCGCGTCCGTCCCGGCGGGCCTCGGCTCGGACGGCCTGCCGCTCGCCGTGCAACTGGTCGGCCGCCGCGACGACGAGGTGACCGTGCTCAGGGTGGCCGCGCAGCTGGAGACGGCCAGGCCGTGGGCGGAGCTGCGCCCCGCACTTCCCGCACCCAGCGTCTCGTGATGCTCACGGCCTCGACCCAGCCGGCGGCAGGAGCCGTACTGCTGCCCTCCGGGGTCCGCAGCAGGACCTCAGCCGAGCGGCTGCTCGACCGTGCTGGTGCCGTGACCCTCCTGGGATTCCCACGTCCACGTCTCCTCCAGACGGAGGCGGCCGTCGGGAAGTTCCGTGACGAGCGAGGTGCAGTGCCCGGAAGCGGTCGTCCCGTCGAGGCGGAGCTGGACGTAACGGAAGTCGACGGAGTCGTCCGCCCGGGTGCCGACGAGGTAACCCCTGACCACGTCCCCTCCGCCGTACTCGGCCCAGACCCGGTCGTCCTGCTCGTGGTACTCGAACCGGGTCTGCCGGCCGACCTGGCCGGGTGCCTGGTCGGCCACGGGGACGAAGACGAGGCCGTCGAGCGAGCGCGCCACGGGTGACTCCTGGAGTAGGGCGGTCCGGGGCCGGCCGCGGCCGCCTGGACGGTCCGGGCCGGTCCGGGAGGCGGTGTGCCGGTTCGGCCGGGTGGCCTCGGCGCGACCTTGTCCGTCCGCACAGGTCACCGCGAGGCATGCCCAACGTACCGTACCCATCGGGGCCGTTGACTCCCCGGGCCGCTGCGCCGGCCTGCCACTCGGATGCCGGGGCCGCGCGTTGCGGTGGGTCAGGTGAGGTTGCGGGCCGGCTCCCGCTCGTGCTGCGGCGGGAGGTCGCGCCGGGGGAGCAGGAGCGGGGTCGCCATGAGGAGGAGACCGGCGATCACGAGCGCGGTGCGCGGGCTGGTGACGCCGGCCAGCAGGCCCCACAGAGCGGTCAGCGCGGCGATGGTGGCCTTGCTGGTGACCGACCACGCGGCCAGGGTGCGGGCGACCCGGTCGGCCGGGGTCCGGGCGAGGCGGTAGGTGGCGAACACGGGGTTGAACACGCCCATGCAGGTGATTAGCCCGAGTTCCACGGTCATGACGAGCACGAGCCCGGCGGTGCCGGGGCCGATGAAGGCCAGACCGAGCAGCCAGAACGCCCGCAGCGTTCCGGCCGTCACCATCACCCTGTGCTGCCCGTAGCGCGCCACGACCCTGGGGGACAGCCGTGAGCCGATCAGGCCGCCGACGCAGGGCACGGCGAAGGCGAGGCCGTACTGCCAGGGCGTGAACCCGAGGTCGCGGACCATGAGGACGACGAGCAGCGGCGAGGCCGCCATGATCAGGCCGTTGACCAGGACCGTGTTGGCGAAGAGCGGGCGCAGCGCGGAGTCGGCCAGGATGTACCGCCACCCCGCGGCCAGGTCGCCGACTCGCAGCCGTGGCCGGGCTGCGGCGGGCGCGGGACGCACCTCCTGTCCGCCGATCGCGCGGATCCCCACGGCGGAGAGGAGGTAGCTCACCGCGTTGGCCACCACGGTCATCACCGGGCCGATCAGGACGATCGCCGCCCCGCCGAGTGGCGGGCCGAGCATGGTGGCGGTCCAGGTCGTGGACTCGAACCGCCCGTTCGCGACGAGCAGGTCCTCGGGCCGGACGAGTGCCTTCAGAGCAGCGCCACTGGCCGCCGTGAAGGCGATGTCGGCTGCGCCGACGACGACCGACACGAGCAGGAGCTGGGCGAAGCAGAGCCGGCCGAGCGCGAACGCCACCGGCACGCTCATCCACGCCGCGAACCGGACCAGGTCCATGGCGATCATCACCGGCCGCTTGCGGCGGAACTCCACCCACGGGCCGAGCGGCACCGCCACCACCGCGCCGATGGCCAGCCCCGAGGCCGCCAGGACCGACACCTCGGTCGCCCCGGCCTGCAGGACGAGGATCGCGATCAAGGCGAACGCGTCGAACGCGAGCCACGTGCCGAGAGTGCTGACCGAGTACGCCGCCCAGAGCCACCCGAACTGCCGGCCCAGCGACCGCCTCGCCACCATGATCGGCGCAGCCCCGCTCTCCCGTACGAACCCCAACGCGTTGACCGGCGAAATCAAAGCGACCGGAACACCGGGAGTCAAACGACCGACCGGCAGGCGGACCGAAACGAGCCAGACGCCCGCCACCCGGCCGGTGTGCATCGCGCCTCGCGATGGGCACAATGGTCGGTGAGGTCGACAACGCTCTGATGAAGGCTGGTCGTCCGCGGCGGGGGAGAGTCGATGGAACGTCGGATCCAGCGGATCGAACTGCCGGGCGGGGAGACCGTACTGGCCCGCGTCAGCGTGATGCACCCCGAGGACCTGCCCCACGGATCGGACGAGTCCGCCTACGAGGACGTGGGCGCGCTCGACCATCTCGCCGCCCGCGTGGACCAGTTGAACGAACTGGTCAGCGGCATCGGGGCTGCCGTCCTCGCATCCGCGCGCGCCGCCCGCCCCGACGAGGTCAGTGCCACCTTCGGGATCGAGCTGGTGGTGAAGCCGGGCAAGGCCGTGGCCCTGCTCGCGGACGGCGAGGCGAAGGCCGCGATCTCGGTCACCCTCACCTGGCGCCCCCGAGAAGGGGAAGCCGCGGTGTCTCCGGACAGCGCGTAAGGTGAGGTCAAGAGGGTGGGGTGGGTTATGGGAAGGGTCGAGGGGCTCTGGCAGGCCGGGGAAATGCCGCTGTGTGACGGTCTGTACCGGTCGGACGACACCGGCCTGGAGTTGCATGTTGACGGCCCGGGGGCGTACCACCCGGATGCCGGGCAGCCGATTCCCTTTCGCATCGGAGGGCCGTTCGACGTGGCCCAGTCCCTTGAGGGGCACAACTTCGATGGGGTGAACACCTACTTCGAGAGCCCGCTGCCGGACGGATCAGGGTGGATGTCCGGCGGGGGTGGCGGGATGGGCAACATCGGTTACCTCGCCCGTCTCAACGCCGACTCATCGTTGCGGTGGGTCGCCGTCATGTTTGCTTCCAACCCATTCGTCGGCGTGCACTACGAGGGCATGCGTGCCACCTTCACCAACGACTGGGGCAACCTGCTGGTCCTCGACCTCATGACCCCTGCTCTTGGCTGACCCACCCGCGGGCCCACCATGGCCCCTCGGGAACGTGGCGCTGTGCAGCCCTCGTTGGGGCCGCACAGCGTTCCCTCGTTCGTCAGCAGTCGTGGCCGTGCCCACCGCCTCGGTAGTCGTGATCGTCGTCGTGCCAGCCGTGGTGGCCCCGGTCGTGGTCCCAGCCGCCGCCACCGGTCACGTACGTGGTGGAGTGGGTCGGGGTTGCCGCGGAGGCCGTTCCGGCGGCTCCGAGGGCGGCGCCGCCGGCCATCAGAACGCCGATGGCGGACACCGCGAAGAGCCGCTTCACTCTCAGTGCTTGCATGGTTCAGAACCCTTCTTGTTGCTGTGGCACGAAGATTTCTCTTCCTCCTCACACAAGAGACGCACGCGCTGTACCTGTGGTCATACACATGTGATGTGATGAGTGCGTATTCCCCGTCAACGCGGCCTCGTCGGGCCGCGGACCTTCTGGGCCGGTGCGCACATTCGCACGCCGCGCGTGCTGGCGCACACTGCAGGCAAAGGGTGTGTTTCCCGCAGTTGCCACAGTTACCTACGGATGATACTAGTCACCGACCCGCCACTCGGCATCTCGGGTTGAGCGGCGGGCGGCGGAACCCTCACACGGGCAGCGCCCCGGCAGGGTGACCGTGTTCCCGGCCGCACGCGGTGAGCGCGAGGACCCCGTGCCCCGAGACCCCGGTGTCCGCCCCCAGCGCACCGGGATCGACCGACAGCCGCGCCGCGATGTCGTTGGCGTAGAGGGTGTCGGGGATCCCGAGCTCCAGTTTCAGACGGTGAAAGTGCTCCGTGAAAGCAGCGGTGTCCGACGGATCCACGCCGTCGAAGGCGTCCTCGGGAAAGCCGTCCTCGTGCGGCAGCAGGTAGCCGGACTCGCACGCGTGCGACGGGCCCTCGTCACCGTTCTCCTCCGCGTCGAAGGCGTCGTAGTGGCGCACCACCGCGCCGGCCTCCGCGATGCACCAGGCGGTCCAGCCGTCACCGCAGCTCATGCCGTACCAGTGCGCGGCTCCGAACCTGCGGCTGAGGTCGATGCACCGTGCGCGTACGACCTCCGCCAGGAACTCTTCGCCGTCTTCCGCGGGATCGATGCGGTGGTGGTCCTGGGAGGTGTCACCGAAGACCAGTGTCCAGCCGTCCAGTACGGGGCTGACGAAGACCCGTGCACAGGTACGGTGCGGATTCCGGTTCCAGCTGTGATGGTCCTGGTTCCAGGCCGCCTCCCCCGTGCGGAGCGTCACCGGTTCGGGGTCGCCCAGGTCGAACGCCTCGAGTACCGCGTCCTGGTCGTCGGTCGGGACCGCGTACCAGGACCCGCACAGATGCATGCCGTGAGGGGTCTCGCTCAGCCGCTTGATCCGCGCCAGTCGGCGCCACGCCTCCAGGTCCCCGCCATCGAGCGCGGCCGGCCCTCCGATGTCAGCGAGCGCCTCCAGAGCGCCCGAGCGGATCCCGGTCCCGGTCGCCGGCTCCCGCCGTACGCGCCGTAGCGCGGGAACGGCTCCGGCGCCGATCGCCGTGAACGCCCAGACGGCCCGCTGCCGGACCTCGGGTTCCGGGTCTCCCAACAGCGGAACCAGCCGGTCGACGAACCGCACCGCGCCGGCGCCCCGGCTTTGGAAGGCGCAGAGGGCGTTGGTCCGGACCCGGGGGTGCGCATGGCTCAGCAGTGGTTCGTAGACCTCCGGGTCCTCCACTTCCAGCCGTCCGAGCGCCCACGCCGTTCTTCTCGCCACCTCGGGCGAGTCCGCGGCCGCGGCCGCGTCCGCCAGGGGCCCGAGGGCGGGCGCGCCGATCCTGCACAGCACGTCCGCCGACACGGTCCAGTCGACGGGCGACCGCTCATCGCAGAGCAGCTCCAACACGGCCCCGACGACCGGGGCCCCCTGCGCCACGAGAGCATCCCGGGCCGACTTGGTGTCGGCCCAGGAACCGGAGAGTGCCTCGGCCGGCATGCGTATGTCCATGGCGCGCACCCTAACCGGGCACACCGACAAGGCGGTCGCCCCAGGTGGCCCGGTCCGGGGGAGCGCTGTCAGAGGGTGCCAGTAGGTTGTAATGGCCTGCTCGGGGAAGTGGCGGGCGCCGATGCACCACGGGGGTATGCGCGATGAGTTCGACCACTGCATGGAGGGCTGCCGGGGAGTACGAGCTGACACTCGATCCCTGGGCCGGGCCGAAGCCCGTGCTCCGCTGCCGCACTGCGGCCGGGCGGGAGCTGAAGAAGGTGCCGGCCGCGCTCAAGACGGAGCCGTTGGTACGGGAGTTGACCGCGCTGGCGGAATGGATCGGCGACCATGCCGCCCAGGCGCGGACGAGCGTCGAGCGATGGATGACGCAATCCCTGCCGGTGCCGGCCGTGTTGATACGGCAAGTGTGGCCCGACCCTTACTGGCAGCGCGCTCTGCGGTACGCGGTGATCGCGCCGTACGACGGGCCGGCGGGCGAGCCGGAGGTGCGGTACGCCGGGGTGCTCACGGGCATCGCGCCGGGCCCGGGCGGCGGTGCGCTGGTGGTGACGGGCCTCGACGGGGAACGCGAGCTGGACGACCCCGTGGTCGTGATTCCGCATCCGGTGCTCCTCGACCCGCGCGGCACCGGACTGCTCGAGCGCTGGCGGAAGCTGCTGGATCCGCTGGGCGGGGAGCAGGGCATCGAGCAGCTGCACCGCGAGGTGTACGCACGGCCGGACTGCTCGCCGGCGCCGGGACCGGATGCGCGGAGCACACGGGAGGGGATCGCCGTCTTCCACGGCGCCTCGTACGAGTCCGGTGCGCGCTTCGAGGGCATGGTGGGGCGGTTCGGCGGACGGATCGGCGGGGAGCGTGCCGGCTTCACCTTCGGGCACCAGGGGCGTGCGTACGGAGTGGTGGCCGACCTGCGGTACCAGGGACCCGTGGCGCCGGTGAGCCTGCACGACTTCTGGTTCACCGACGTCCTGGGGCGGCAAGGGGCGGGCAGCTACGACGTGGTGCCCCGGACCGTCTGGTCCGAGGGGATCAGAGCGATGGTGACCCTCTACGACGGGCGGGAGGCCGATACGGGGCGGGGGCGTTTCTCCGGGACCATGCCGGCCGACGGGGCCTCCGGGTACCAGTCCTTTCTCGTCGCGTGTGCGGAGTACGCCGCGGCAGGCGCACCGGAAGCCGAACCGCCCCGGGCGCGGCAGCCCGCCGACGCACGTCGGCTGCTCCATGCGGGCGCGGTGCTGGCGGGCGACCCTTCAGGCCCGGACGAGGAGCTGCTGACCGCGCGCCGCTACGTATCGCCGCTGCTGGAAGGCGACGGGCATTTCGTACGGCTGGTGGTGGCACGCGTCGTCGAGGCGCAGGACGCGGTGGCGCGGGCGCTGGGCCTGGAGCCGGAGGCGGACGAGCCCGCGCCGGTCGGCAGGACGCCGGTACGGCCCCTGGACTTCCTGTCCCGGGTCTGCCGGGTGCACCCGGACCTGGCACGGCAGGCGATGGGGCTGCTCGCCCCGCTGCGCACGTGCGCCAAGACGGCCGAGACGAAGCCGGGCCGGGCCGCGACCCAGCTCCAGACGAGCCTGAAGAAGCTGACCGCACCTCACCCCGAGCTCCTCCCGTTCGCCTTGGACGAGGGCGCGCGCATCGTGGCGGCGGCGGGCAGCGTGGCGATGGCCAAGCCGCTCTACGCCGAGGCACGGGCTGCGCAGCTGCGGCTCGGCGGCATCGACGAGGATGCTCTGCGGGAGCTCGTCTCGGAGTTCCGCGCGCTCGGCGTCGTCGACGTGAAGCTGCTCAGGCGGTACCGGGACGACCTGGCCGCACGCTCGTCGGCGGGCGAGGCGTACGAGAGCCACCGCCGGCTCGTCCTCGAGTCGTGCCGCAGGGAGAGCGCGGGCTCCAGGTCCTTCGTCCGGGACGGGGTCACCTACCACCGGCAGCGCGACATCCCCGCAGCCTTCGCGGTGGAGCTGCCGGAGGGGAACGGCGGCCCGCTGGCCGCCGACGACACCAACACCGAGATCTTCCGCCTCCTGCTGCGGGGCGGCGCACTGGAGACGGCGGTCGCGTCCGTGTGGGAGGCATGGGCGGCGCCTCTGGCGCGGGCCCTGGCGGAAGACCCCGACACGGCAGTACACCTGAGGACCCATCTGCCGGAGCCCCGGGGCTCCTCGGCCGTCGCGAAGACCGCGGCCGCCGAGGCCTGGTTCGCCCTGATGACACGCCTCGGCGTGCTGGAGCGGCTCACCGGAGGGGCGGAGCCCGTCTCCACCGAGTCGGCGCAGGCCGCCAACGCCTGGCTGACGCTCTTCCTGCGCCGGTACGCGGGACTACGCCTGCCCGTCGCCGGCCTGGAGCCGGTGATGGCGTCGATCGCGGCACGGATGCGCGAGGCGGGCGAGACCCGTGAGCCCTTGCTCGCGCTGCAGAGCAGATCACTGGGGGGCGACTTCTGGGGCGTCGGTGTCGATCTCGACCTGCTCGTCCTGATGCAGCGGGTGGGAATGCCACTCGGCGACCCGGCGGGCGACCAGCGCGTCTTCGCCCTGCAGTGGATACAGCGCCGGGGGACCGACGGTGTCGAGTCCGTACTGGCCGGCCCCGCTTTCAGGCACCCGATCCGCGTCGAACTGACCGGCACCGTACGGGGGAGCCTCGGCTACACCGTCACACGGCACTGCCTGACGCCGTTCCCGAAGGTGACGAAGCGGGTGGCCGCGCTGGAACCGCTGAGGGAGCTGATGACCGGCATCCTCGACGAACGTGCACGGCGGGTGCGGGAGGGTGGCGCCGACACCCTGTTCGCCCTCCAGGACCTGCTGCTCCATGTCGAGCCCTTCGTCGTCGCCGGGGCGGCGAAGCACTTCGACGCGTACGTACGGGAGGCACTGGCCGTCGAACCGGCCGCACTGCTGGCCGACACCCTGCGGGCCCACTGCCTCGCCCATGAGCACGACGGCCACGGCCACGCCGACGGCGACGGCGCCGGGACGGACGCGTGCGCACTGCGGGAGGTGACCCTCGACCACGCGCGGAAACTGCTGGAGTCGACGGACGCGGCCACACGGCACCGCCACGCGCAGGTGTTCACCGTGGAACCGGCCACCCGCAAGAGCCGGTACCTCGCCTTCGCCCCGGGATCCGCCTTCGCGCAGGATCTGCTGCCCGGGATCGAGGAGACGCTGCCGCAGATCACGGACGCCTCCTGCAGATCGCAGGCGCTCGGGCTCGTGCAGGGCGTGCTGTGGTGCGAGACGTGGCAGGAGACGCTGCGTCGGTTCGTGCGCGTGGGAGGATGAGCTGATGGGGACACAACTGCCGTTCGGAGACGAGTTACGTGCCGAGCTGGGAGAGCCCGAGGGCTCTCTGAGGCTGAGCAGCAGCCCTCGCTCGCGCGTCTGGCGCGTCGAGTTGCCGGCGTCGACCGTGGTGGTGAAGCAGCTCGTCGACGGTCCTGACGCCGACGAGCGGTACGCACGTGAGGTGGCCGCCCTGCGGCTCGCCGCCCGGGCCGGAACGCCCGTGGTGCCGGCGTTGCTGGCCACGGATCCCGGCGAGCGGGTCCTGGTGCTGGAGCACCTGGAACACCAACGCCCGGCCGGCGACTGGATCGTCGACTACGCGGCCGCGCTGGCACGGCTGCATGCCACGGCCCGCCCGGATGACGTGGGGGTACTTCCCAGGTGGCAGGGCCCGAACCAGGCCGATGTCGAGTCCTTCCTGCGGCTGGCCGGTGCTCTGGAGGTTCCGGTCACGCCTGCCGTGTCCGGCGAACTCGACGACCTCGTCGCCAGGCTCGACCGGGCACCCGGACACGCCCTCCTCCACGGAGACCCCTGCCCCGGCAACGACCTCCACACGGCCAAGGGGATCCGGTTCATCGACTTCGAGCAGGCCGCACTGGGCAGCGGCTTGATGGAGCTCGCCTACCTGCGCATCGGCTTTCCGACCTGCTGGTGCGTCACTTCGGCGTCCGAGCCGCTGCTGGAACGGGCGGAGGGCGCGTACCGCGAGGAGTGGCGCACCGCGACCGGCTCGGATGTTCAAGGGGGGCTCGCCGACGCGTGTGCGGGCTGGCTGATCCGCGGCGACGCGCTCGTACAGCGGGCACACCGCGAAGGCACGGATCACCTGGCCCGGATTCCCCACCAAGACTGGACGTGGGGCACCGCGACCGCCCGGCAACGACTCGTCCACCGGCTCGGAGTCGTCGGCCGGATGACGGCCGACGACACCTCCCTCCGCGGTCTGAGCAGCCTCAGCACCGCCATGCGCGCACGCATGCTCGCCCGTTGGCCCACACTTCAGCCCGTTCCGGCCGCGCGGCCTTGAAGGAGGCCCGGGACCGCTGGGCAGGCGGGCGGGGCACCGGCGGCGGGTGAGATCCTGAGCGGATGCACGAAACACTCGCCGCCGTGGCGGCCGCCCGGTGGCCGCGGGCCGCCTCCGAGGAAACCGACTGGCTGCGGGAACTGGCCGACGACGACGGACTCACCGGGTTCATGCCGCCGGCGCTGCCCGACGCGGTCTGGGTCCTCCACTCCATGCACCAGCACGAAGTCGGGCCGACCGGCATGTCGTGCTTCGCGTACCAACGGGCCGTGCTGATGGGCGGCGGGCCCGAGATCATCCCGGGTCTCGACCCCGCGGAGGTGCTCACCGGCACGAAGGGCGAGCACCCCGGAGCACGGTGGCGCCGGCTGCGCTGGGCGGAGCTCTCACGGCGGACCGGCGATTCTGTGCTGCCCGAGGACCAGTGGCCCGGCCCCTACACCTGCTTCCCTTCGCTCAGAGAGGCGGGCGGCTGGCCGGTCGGCATCTCGGCACCGTCCGAGGGCAGCCTGGACCGAGCCGACTGGAACCGGCTCGTCGAGATCCTCGCCGCACACAGCCCGCAAGGGCCGGACACCCGCTGCCTGGCCTACTACACCCCGTTGGGGCAAGGGGCCGAGGACTTCGACAACCTGCACGTCCGGGCCGGCCGGCTCGGGGACGCCAAGGTGCTGTACGACCACCCCGAGGAAGACGGGTGGAGCCCGTCGAACTTCTGGGCCCACGACCGGTCCTGGGTCCTCTGCACGGACTACGACCTGTGGGCCACCAGGGTGGCGGGCCCCGCGCCGCTCGTCGAGGCCCTGCTCAACGACACGGAGATCGAGGCCGTACGGCTGCCCGAAGCCCACTGAACCGGGCGCTGGATATGCTCCCGATATGAAGATCATCATCACAAGTGTCGTGGTCGGGACGGGTTTCGGTGCGGCGACCTCGCTCGTCAACGCCCTCTCTTCCCCCTACTCGGAGCTCGGAGCTCCGATCGTGGGAACCGTCTGGGCGGGCGCCTCCAAGGTCCTCAGCCTGTTGATGGACGCCGGCTGGTCATGGGCCGCGCTCGCGGTGGCGACGGGCTGGCTGGCGAGGACGTGGGCCCGCGGCGCGCTGGCAGGCGCTACGGCGCTGATCGCGGCCACGGCGGCGTACTACGTGATGGACGCCTTTGCCCGCCAGGAGCCGCTGGCAGGGTACGAGTCGGATCTGGTCGTGTGGTGGACGGCAAGTGTGCTGTTCGGCTCGGTCCTTGGCGTGGTGGGCGCATCCGTCAGGCGTCCGGGGCCCGTCGGTCTGCTGGCCGCGTTGACGGTGCCGGTCGGCGCGGCCCTGCAGATGGTCTTGATGCCGCCGCGTCCGCACATGACCACGACCCCGGCCATCATCCTGGCCGAGGTCCTGGTCTGGACGGCCGCCGCGATCGGTGCCGGCTGGGCCGTCCACCGGTTTCGGACGGCGGGGCATGCGGTCGGCGAAGGGACGAGGCGCCCGTGAGCGCCTGCCGCCTCGGAGCGTGAGCTCCTGCCGGGGCGGTCGGTCGTCATGCGGGTACGCCGGCCTCGTCCATGACCAGGGCCATTTCGCCCGGGGGAAGGGCCGGATTGGCACCCGCGCTGTAGGCCAGTTCGGGCACGGCGATGGCCTCCATGAGCCGGGGGAGCGGCAGGCGCGGGTCGCAGGTCGCCGCTTGGCGCGTCCAGTCGTGCGGATCGTGGCTGAGCCGCTCGATCAGATCGGGGCCGGCGGCGGGGTCGCGGACCGCCAGCAGCCGGTACTTCCCGTCCGGATGGTCCGCGAAGCGGGCGGCAAGCCCCTCACTGGGGAAGCGGGGGTGCCCGGTCGCCATCCACGCGGAGAACGTCCCGCCGAGCCGGGCGTACACGCTCATCAGAACCTCCTCCGGGGTGTCGGATGGGCCGAGGTCGCGGCCCGGTGCAGCACGTCCTGATCGCCGATGCCGGCCGCCACCCAGTCCATGTCACCCCGGTCGTACGGGTCCACCGTGAAGTCGATCGCCGAGCGTCGAGCTTCGGTCGGTTCGGGCCGGAGCGAGACGGCGAGCCGCACCTCGTCGTCGGGGTCGACGGCCAGACGGTCCACGAGGTCGGCCGGCAGGGACGGATTGCCGGCGGGTTCGACCAGGTGAACGCCCTCGGCGAGGAACCGCTCGGCGTCCGTGCGGTCGAGGAGCCCACGGCGGACCACCTCGGGCAGGGCGTCGGCGGGGTCGCGGAGCAACGCCGTAGTGAGCCGAGCGTCCTGAGGGCACGCGTACAGCGCGGCCGACCGCCGCACCCCGGGGTCGGGGTCGTCGAGCAGCGTGGCACGCCCGTCCGTCGTCAGTTCGTCCCAGACCCGCAGGGCGGTACGCCGAGCGGCCGGATCGTGATGGCGCACCAGGGAGGCGAGGAAGGAGGGCGCCACGTGGCGCGAGCGCAACAGCGCGCTCCGTACGGACGGTTCGGGGTCCACGAGGAGACGGCCGCACACCGCGTCCGGCAGCGGACGGACCTTCGTCCGGGGATCGTGGGTCGACTCGGGCCCGCCGGCGACGGCGGCCCGTACCAGGGGCGAGGGATCGTCCGCGAGCCGGGCCCGCTGCTCGGGAGCCGCCTGGCCGCTCGTCGCGAGCCCGGCCCGCGGGTACGGCAGGGGGTGAGCGAGGACGGCCGCCACGGCCGACTCGGGCAGCCCCGGCCGGTGCAGGGCCTGGAAGGGCGGACCGCCCCCGCCGTCGAAGGCGATCAGGCGCAGCAGCAGCGGTGTGGGAAGGGCCGGGTTGGCGGCGACCCCGTAGAGCGCGGAGGAGCGGAACGCGACCATGTCCCGGCTCTCCGGGCCGGACCGCCCCCGCACATGATCACCGGGCGCCCCACGCCCCGTAGCGGGGGTGGGGCCGTCGTCGCCCGGGGGCTACGGGGTGGTGCGGGCCGGGAAGGAGAAGGTGTAGCCGTGCGCGGTGAGCCAGGGCAGGTACTCCTTGAGCGCCGCGACGGTCTCGCTGCGGTCGCCGCCCCCGTCGTGGAAGAGGACGGTCGGCTGCTGGGGGAGCTTGTCCTCGACGGCGGAGATGATGGCCGGCAGGCCCGGCTTGCTCCAGTCCTTGGGGTCCACGCTCCAGCCCAGCGGCCGCATCCCGCTGGCCGCGGCTATCGCCCGGCTGTCGGGGGTGAAGGCTCCGCCCGGCGCACGGTAGTAGCCGACGGGAACACCCGGTACGGCCTTCTCGATCATGGCCTTGGCGTCGAGTATCTGCTGCTGCTGGTAGGCCACGGGCTTGTGGTCCATCGTCACGTCGTGGTCGACGGAGTGGTTGCACAGCCGGTGCCCGTCGGCGGCGACGGAGCGGGCCAGGTCCGGGTACTTCTGCACCTTCGTCCCGATCATGCAGAAGGTGGCCTTGACGTGGTTCTCCCGCAGCACCTTGAGGACCTGGGGCGTCCAGCGGGGGTCCGGGCCGTCGTCGATGGTGATCGCCACGTCACGGCCCGCGCCCTGTGCCAGCCGGGAGATCCCCAGCGGGACCCCGGATCCGGCGGCGCCCTGGGCGGATTCCGGGCCTCCGGCAGACGCGGAGTGCCCGGCGGGGGTCGTGACCGGGGACCGGCCCGCCGAGCCGTCCGGGGAGGCGAAGGCAGGGGTGCCGGCTGCCGCCAGGAGGCCGAGGACGGCCGCCGCCGCGGCGGATCCCGCCCGCCGACGACGTGCGGAACTGGTGGTGATGCCCATGGACGCGCTCTTCCTTTGCGCTCAGCCCCCCGGATCTCGCGTTGCCGATCCAGGCTAGGTCATGCGTCCAGGCCCGTTCCTCGTCCGATCGGCCCCATCGACGGCCCCGGCCGCAGACGTGACCGTGCCGGGGCGGGCATCCGCGGTCGACGGCGTCCCGTCCCGTGTGAGCAGTGTCACCGGCCACCGGGGCCGCCGGTCGCTGCCCCGGCCAGACGCGGGCGGGGCCGCCGGCCGGCTCCCGGGGGGCAGGGCGAACCTCGCGAGCCGGTTCCCCGCGGTCCCGGAGTCCCGCAGTCCCGCAGATCCGGGTGCCGGCCGTGTCTATGGCCGATCGGCCAATGCCGCCCCCCGAGCACAGGAGACTGATCCGTTGGCCTGATCCTTTCGGGCCTACAGGATCCGTGCAGCGCCCCGATGCCCGGGCGCACGGATCCCTGAGGAGCACGGACTGTGCCGACGTTCACGAGAGCGCTCACGCGCCGCAAACCACTTGACCAGCTGGTGCGAGAGGCCGAGGAGGAGGGTGCGCACGGCGGGCTGCGGCGCACCATGGGACTGGGCCAGCTGACCATGCTCGGCATCAGCTCGGTCGTGGGCACCGGGATCTTCTTCGTCCTGGGGTCGGCCGTGCCCAAGGCGGGGCCCGCCGTGGTGCTGGCCTTCGCGCTGGCGGCCGTAGTCGCGGGCCTGGGAGCCCTGTGCTACGCGGAACTGGCGGGCGCGGTCCCGGTGGCCGGCAGCACCTACTCCTACGCGTACGCCTCGCTGGGCGAGGGCGCCGCGTACCTGGTCGCCTGGTGCCTGATCCTGGAGTACGGCGTGGCCGTGGCCACCGTCGCCGTGAGCTGGGGCCAGTACCTCAACGAGGTCACCGACGCCCTCTTCGGTTTCACGCTCCCCGACGTGATCAGCCAGCCGCCGGGAGCGGGCGGTGTGGTGAATCTGCCGGCGCTGGCCGTGGTGCTGCTGTGCTCGCTGCTCCTGGTCCGCGGCACGCGGGAGTCGGCCATCGTCAACGCGGTGATGGTCTGCGTCAAGATCGGCGTCCTGGTGCTGTTCGTCGCCGTCGCCCTGACGGCCTTCGACAGCGGGCGGTTCAGCGACTTCGCCCCGCACGGCATGGCCGGGGTGACGCTCGCCGCGTCCGGGGTCTTCTTCTCGTTCATCGGATTCGACACGGTCTCCACCGCCGGTGAAGAGGTCCGCGATCCCCGCCGCACCGTGCCACTGGCGATCCTCCTCACGCTGCTCGCGGTCACGGCCCTCTACGGGGCGGTCGCCCTGGCGGGCGTCGGCGCCCAGGACGCGGCGCGCTTCGGCGAGCAGGCCGATGCCGGTGAGGCCGTCCTGGCCGAAATCCTCCGCACGGTCACGGGCACCGGATGGCCGGCCCTGGTGCTGTCCGCCGGAGCCGTCGTGTCGATCTTCAGCGTGGTGCTCGTGACGCTCTTCGGACAGACCCGCATCCTGTTCTCGATGGCCCGTGACGGACTCGTTCCCGAGGTCTTCTCCCGTGTCGACCGCAAGCGGCACACCCCGGCCCGCAACACCTGGATCGTCGGGGTGGGCGTGGGGCTGCTGGCCGCCTTCGTGCCGCTCCAGCAACTGGCCGACCTGACCAGCCTCGGCACACTGATGGCGTTCGTCGCCGTCGCCGCGGCCGTGGCCGTCCTGCGGCGCACGGACCCGGACGCGCCGCGCCCCTTCCGACTGCCGCTGCACCCGCTCGTCCCGGTGCTCGCGGCCGTGTCCTGCCTGTACCTGGCCTGGCTGTTGCCCGGGCTGACCTGGAGCCTGTTCGGCATGTGGCTGCTGCTGGCCGCCGGGCTCTACCTCGGGTTCGGCCGACGCCACTCCCGGCTGGAACGGACCGGCCGGGAGCCCGGAGCCGTGCTGCCCGGGGCCCGGGCGGCCGAGGCGCGGCCGGCCGGAGCCACCACGGCCGAGGTCACGGCACCCGAACCCCCGGGGCCGATCGCCTGAGCTCCAGCCAGACGGCCAGTCGCACATCGGGATCGTCGAGATCGAGCGCGAACAGCTCGCGTGCACGACGCAGCCGGTGCCGGAGCGTGTTGGGGTGCACCCGCAGCCGGTTCGCGGCCGTGGCGATGTCGCCCAGCTCGTCCAGCCAGGCCGTGATCGAGGCCCCGTAGCTGGTGCCCTGCTCGGAGTCGTGGGCGACGAGCTCGTCGATCCCGGACAGCCGGAGCCACGGGTTGCGCTGCAGCTCGTCCCCGATCCGGTCGAGCAGGATCCGGTGGCGGACCTCCTCGACCGTCGTCGCCGGCGCTCCGGCCGGCGCGTCCACCGTGGCCCGCAGGATCGCCTCGGTCTCCCTGCGCAAGGAGACCGAGGCGGCCGCGTCCCGGCACGGCCGGCTCAGAGCGGCCCGCATCCCGGGCGACACCGCACGCCGCAGCGCGGCGAGCGCGCCCTCGGCGAACCGCCTGCCGTCCCCTTCCTCCGTCGAGTACGGCAGCAGTACGAACACCACCCCGCCCGACGCCGCGACGGTGACGTCCGGGCGGTGCGCCGCAGCATGCCTGGCCAGCTCGGACTCCGCATGCTCCAGCACGGTGGCCAGGGCCGCGGTCGAGACCGGGAACGACTCCCCGCCCGCCGCCGTCCCGGGCGGCGCGAAAGCAAGCAACCGGAAGGGGATCCCCGTACGGATCCCGAGGAGCGAGCAGGCCTCCTCCGGCACCGACCCCGAGTCCAGCAGCGTCAGGAAGGTCTCCCGGCGCAGCCGCCGTTCGGCCTCCGGCAGGTTCAGCAGCCGCAGCAGGTGAGGGGCGACGAGCTGCGCGGTCTCGGAGAGGGCCGCCACGCCCTCCTCGGAGATGCCTTCCTCGGGTTCGATCACCCACAACGTGCCCAGGGGCACCGTGCCGGCCCGCACCGCGACGGCCGCCCGCGGCAGCTCCGCGCCCATCGCCGGGAACCGCACCACTGTCTGGGAGGCCAGCACGCGCTGGTACTGCCGCCGCTGCAAGGGCAGATCCGGCAGGTCCTCGATACGGCGCCGGAGGATGCCGCGTTCGCGAGGCGCGTCGATGCGGACGCCCGGGACGCTCGAGTACGCGATCACGCGCCGCGCCAGGTCCTCCACCACGGCCGCACCCCCCACCACCGACGCCAGATGGTCGGTGAGGGCGTACAGCTCGCCCCCCACGGGCACGGCCCCGAGCACGGTCGACGTGCCGGCACCGGTGAGCGCGCAGCTCAGCACGGCGTCGATGTTCCGCCACGGCAGGTCGTCCTCGGCGGCCAGCACGGCGACTCCGTGCCGCTCGGCCGCGCCGACGAACGGCCCCATGTCCTGTCCCCGGCGCTTGATCACGGCGACGGTGCAGCCCCGGGCGGCCGCCTGGGCCGGCAGCGCGAGCGCGCGCGGATCCGACGGATCGACGCCGACCAGCAGCAGGAGGCCGCCGGGGGACTCCGCGATCCGGTCCCCGGCGTCGTAGATGACCGTGCCCCGCACGGGCACGCCCAGGCCGGCCGGGGCGGTGAGCACACGGATGCCCGCGGGCCCGGCGCCGTCCAGCACGTCGCCCAGGGTGGCGGACCCGTCCAAGGTGATTGTGAGATCGGACAAGGGAGGTCTCGTTTCGTAGGCCGATCGGCAGCGGCGCCCGGGCCGAAGCGTTGCCAGGATAACCACAGGAGATCACCCGCCGAACCGAACGGAAACGCGTTCCATGCTCATCGACCGACCTGCGACCCCTGCCGGACACGACGTGCTCGGGCTCTTCCCGGACGGCTCCCACCTGGATGAACACGACCACCTGACGGTCGGCGGGTGCAGCCTCGCCGAGGTCGCCGAGCGGTTCGGCACCCCGGCCCTCGTCGTGGACGAGACGGCACTGCGCGGCCGGGCCCGCGCCTACCGCCAGGCCCTGCAGCACCATTGGCCGAACAGCCAAGCCGTGTTCGCGTCCAAGTCCTTCCCCTGCACCGAAGTGGTCCGCACGCTCGTGGAGGAAGGCCTGGGCGTCGACATCGCGGGAGGCGGCGAACTGGTCACCGCACTGGCCGCCGGAGCCGACCCCGAACGCATCGTCATGCACGGCAACGCCAAGACCGACGAAGAGCTCGCCATGGCCGTCGCCGCGGGCGTGGGCACCGTGGTGATCGACAACCTGCACGACCTGGAACGCCTGGAGAAGCTGGTCACGGAAGGACGGCAGGCCGTACTGCTGCGCGTCATCCCCGAGGTCGACGCCGACACCCACGCCGCCATGATGAC
The DNA here is from genome assembly GCF_044747975.1 of Streptomyces sp. NPDC090045. NCBI lineage: Bacteria > Bacillati > Actinomycetota > Actinomycetes > Kitasatosporales > Streptomycetaceae > Streptomyces > Streptomyces sp. NPDC090045. The sequence continues at coordinate 36,329 of NZ_JBIVFA010000015.1, read as the reverse complement.
CGGACACCGGGGCTCCAAGTTCGGCCTCACGGGCCCCCGGGCCGCGGAAGCCGCGGCCCGCATCCGCCGCAGCTCCCGGCTGCGGCTCGACGGACTGCACGTGCACGTCGGCTCCCAGCTCATGGAGACCGACCCCTTCCGGCACGCCGTCGAAGCCATCGCCGCCCTCCCCGGGCTCGGCCGCCACCCCGTGTACGACCTCGGCGGCGGCCTGGGCGTCCGCTACACCTACACCGACCGGCCCCCGACCATCGAGGAGTACGTCGAGACCCTCACCGACGCCGCGCGCGAACACCTGCCCCACGACGCCAGGCTGATCGTCGAACCCGGGCGTTCCCTCGTGGCCCCGACCGCCGTGACCCTCTACCGCGTGGTCACGGTCAAGCCGGGGGAGCGCCCCCTGGTCGCGGTCGACGGAGGCATGGCCGACAACCTCGAACCGATGCTGTACGGCCAGCGGTTCGAAGCCACCCTGGTGAACCGGGTCGGCGGCGGCGAGAACTGCGACCTGGTCGGCCGCCACTGCGAGTCGGGCGACACGCTCATCCGCGACGTCCCCCTGCGCTCCCCGCACGCCGGCGACATCGTCGCCGTCCCCGCGACCGGCGCGTACTGCTATTCGCTGGCCAACAACTACAACGGTGCGCGCAGGCCCCCGGTCGTCTTCTGCCGGGACGGCCAGGCGCGGGAGGCGGTCCGCCGGGAGACGTACGCGGACCTGCTGCGCCGTGACGCGCGCGCGGTCCACCCCCGCGCCCTGCCCTTCCTGTAGCCCCGCGCCCGACTCCCCGACTCCCCGACTCCCCGACTCCCCGACTCCCCGACTCCCCGACTCCCCGGCGCCCCGTACCCGTCTTCCGACCGTCGCTACCCGCCTTCCGACCCTCGCCACCCGCCCTTCCGGCCATCGCCGTCCCGATCGGAGCCCCGCATGTCCACCACTGCCCACGCCGCCGCCACACCGGCGACCGCCGCGCCCGAGACCGTCACCTCTGCGACCGGCCGCGCGGTGAACGCCGCCGAAGCCCACAGCGCGCACAACTACCACCCCCTCCCGATCGTCATCGCCTCCGCCGACGGAGCCTGGACCACCGACATCGAGGGCAGGCGCCACCTCGACCTGCTCGCCGGGTATTCGGCCCTGAACTTCGGCCACCGCAACCCCCGCCTGATCGCCGCCGCCAAGGAACAACTCGACCGCCTCACCCTCACGTCCCGGGCCTTCCACCACGACCGGTTCGCCGACTTCTGCGCGGGGCTCGCCGATCTGTGCGGGATGGAGACCGTCCTCCCGATGAACACCGGAGCCGAAGCCGTCGAGACGGCGGTCAAGGTCGCCCGCAAATGGGGCTACCAGGTCAAGGACGTACCCCCCGGCCGCGCGCGGATCGTCGTCGCCGCGGGCAACTTCCACGGCCGCACCACCACGGTCGTCTCCTTCTCCTCCGACCCCGACGCCCGCGCCGACTTCGGCCCCTTCACCCCGGGCTTCGACACCGTCCCCTTCGGCGACGCCGCCGCGCTGGAAGCCGCCCTCACCGACGACACCGTCGCCGTCCTGATCGAACCCGTCCAGGGCGAGGCCGGCGTACGCGTACCGCCCGCGGGCTACCTCAGCCGCGTCCGCGAGCTCACCGCCGAACGCGACGTCCTCTTCATCGCCGACGAGATCCAGTCCGGACTCGCCCGCACCGGCCGGACCTTCGCCTGCGACCACGAACAGGTCACCCCCGACATGTACCTGCTCGGAAAGGCCCTCGGCGGAGGCCTCGTCCCCGTCTCCGCCGTGGTGTCCTCCCGGGCCGTACTCGGCGTCCTGCGCCCCGGCCAGCACGGCTCCACCTTCGGCGGCAACCCCCTGGCCTGCGCCGTCGCACTCGAGGTCATCGCCATGCTGCGCACCGGCGAGTTCCAGCAACGGTCGGCGGAACTCGGAGCCCGGATGCACGCCCGGCTCCAGGAGATGACCGGGGCCGGGCTGATCGAAGGCAGCCGCGGCCGGGGCCTGTGGGCGGGCGTCGACGTCCCCCCGCGCCACGGCAGCGGCAGCGCTGTCGCGCGCCGACTCCTGGACCGCGGGGTCCTGGTGAAGGACACCCACGGCACCACCATCCGACTGGCCCCGCCCCTGGTCATCGACGAGAACGACCTGGACTGGGGCCTCGACCGGCTGGAGGAGGCCCTGGCCGAGCCGAGCACCTGACCGGTTCCCTCACGCACACGCTCGTTAGCCTGGCCGACCATGAAGCAGCGGCAGCAGAAGAAGCTCTCCCGTCGTCTCTCCGGAGCGACCCTGGCGGCTGACACGGCCCGTGTGAAGGCGCTGTTGCGGGCCGGAGCAGACCCGGAGCGGGAGGACAGCGACGGCACCACCCCGCTGTACCTGGCCTCCGTGCAGGGAGAAGCCGAGGTCGCCCGCCTGCTGATGCAAGCCGGTGCCCGCCCTGACACGGAGAGCCGGGGAATCGGCGCGGCGGGCACCCCACTGTGCGCGGCCGCCTGCTGGGGACACACGGAGACCGTACGCGAGCTCCTGGCGCGGGGCGCCGACCCGAACCTCCGTGAAGACGACGGAACAGGCTGGTCCCCCCCTGGACTGGGCGGACCACGGCCCCCACCCCGCGACCGTCGAACTCCTCCTCGCGGCGGGAGCGATCCGCCGGTGCCCGCCTTCGCGCGGATGATCCGAACGAGGCACCCTGGCCGCGTCATGGCCCGTAAGCTGCGGCGATGCATGCTGGATTCGGGTTCCTGGACCACCTCGCGGGGAGGTACCGGTCCCTGGCCGTCGACTCGCTGCTCGCGGTGGGCTATGCCGGCGCCGGGCTGCTCCTGGGGCAGGAGCAGCCGCCCGCCGGATGGCAGCCGATGGACGGGCTCGGCGCGGTCCTGACGGTACTGGTGGGTCTGGTCCTGCTGGCCCGACGCATCGCGCCCGTCGGGGTGTTCGCCACCAGCAGTGCGCTGTGGATCCTGTTCATCGCCTGCGGGTACTGGCCGGTGATCAACTCGATGCCGCCGCTCCTGGGCCTGTACACGGTGGCGGCGACCCGCAGCCTCCGTACCTCCCTCGTGTGCGCGGTCGTCGTGGCCGGTACGTGGGTGTACGCGGGTCTGAGCAACGCCGCCAACAGCTCCATGCCGACCGTCTTCGCCCAAGCGGTCCTGTTCTCGGCCGTGGTGTTCGTCGTCGGGCGCGGTTCGGGAAGACTGGCCGAGCGCAACCGGCAGTTCGCCGAACTGACCTTCCAACTGCGCAGGCAGCAGGACGAGAACGCCCGCCGGGCGCTCACGGAGGAGCGGGTGCGCATTGCGCGCGAACTGCACGACGTGGTCGCGCACCACATGTCCGTGATCTCGCTCCAGGCGGGCGTGGCCTCGTACGTGTTCCCGACGGATCCGGAGCTGAGCCGGCAAGCCCTGGACACCATCGCCGGGGCCAGCAGGGAGGCGCTGGAGGAGATGCGCCGCATGCTCGTACTGCTCCGCGTCGGCCAGGAAGGGCTGCCGGAAGGGCGCGTGGACCCGGACGACGCCGACGACGGACCGGCCCCGGCCCCGGGCCTGGACCTGCTGGACCCGTTGCTCGAGCGTGTACGGGGCGCAGGGGTCCAGGCCACCATGAAGGTCGTCGGTTCCCCCGCACCGCTCCCGCAGGGCATGGCGCTGTGTGTCTACCGGGTGATCCAGGAGGCACTGACCAATGTCCTCAAGCACGCGGGGCCGACCACGGCGAACGTCACCATCCGCTACGAGGCCCGGAGCATCGAGGTGTGCGTCATCGACGAGGGAAGCGCCAACTTCCCGCCGCACACCTCCATAACGCCTGGTCACGGTCTGATCGGGATGACGGAGCGCGCGAAGATCTACGGCGGGACGGTCACCGCCGGCCCCCGCGCCCTCGGCGGATTCGAGGTGCGCCTCGTCCTCCCGGCACCCGCCACCGGTGACCGGCCGGCCGGCCACCCGGCCTCCGGCCACGGGCAGGTCCGACATCGATGAGCCTTCGGAGGATGAGGCCGTCCTCCCCCGGGCGGGGGAGGACGGCGCCCCGCCATCGCTCCAGAGGGCCCTTCCGGTTCATCGCGCAGGCTGATGAAGGCCGTCCGGGGGCGCGTGACGATGTGCGGCATGAGCATGCGAACGAGCGATTCGACGATCATCTCCGTGCCGCCGCCGCCCCGTTGGGCGGTGTGGGCCGCGCACGCGACGACGTGGATCGTCCTGCCGAGCGGACTGTGGCGCATCGCCCTGGTGCTCGGATACCCGGCCGGGTACACCGACGTCGGCTTCGAGAGCTACCAGGCGGTCGGCGCGAAAATATGGATGCTGTCGCTCAGCGTGCTCTGCGAGCTCGCCGCCTTCCTCACGATCGGTCTGGTAAGGCCGTGGGGCGAGGTCGTGCCCCACTGGATACCGCTGATCGGAGGGCGCAGGGTCCGCCCCATGGCCGCCGTCGTCCCCGCAGCAGTCGGCGCGGTGGCCCTGACCGCGCTCTGGTCCGTGATGCCTTGGTGGTGGAGCTTTCCCCACGATGACATGACGCACACCGGAAGCCTCGTGGTCGGCATCCTCTACCAACCGCTGGTGCTCTGGGGCCCGCTCCTCGCCGCCGTCACCGTCTCCTACCACCGCCGCCATCGCCGGGGTGGCGACTGCTGCTACGGCCTCTCGTCCGAGGGAGGCAAGTTGTGCCACGAGTGTCCGCACGTGCCCTTGCAGTAGGTCTGCCTGCGGCGGGTGTCGGCGACGGAGAACACCGAGACGAGGACACGGAACGCCGTGATGTGCTCATCGGCGGGGAGGCCTGCGAACCCGTAGCGGGGCGGGTCCATGCAAATCATCACCGATGGGTTGGCGGTGGGCTTCACCCCGGACCGGGCGACTCCAGCGCGGCCGTCGGCCGGTGTGATGTGGGCCTGCATCGCGTAGCCGGCGACTTCCTGCAGTACCGCCGCTCGTGCTGCCGGGGAGAGGGCGGAGAACCAGGTCGTCCCGTCGTCCAACGTGCGGATTTCTTGCGCGACTTCGTTGACGACCCGCTCGGCTTCACGCCGAACCGCTCGCCCGTCCTCACTGCCGGTCTCCCACATTCCCCGATCATTCCACATGGCCTCGGGCCGAGAGCGACTAGGCCGTTTCCTTCGGATCACCTTGCTGACCAGATGAAGATGGCGGCGAGGTGGAGTCCGGCGAGGTAGATGGTGGCGGTCTTGTCGTAGCGAGTGGCCAGGCCGCGCCACTGCTTGAGCTTGTTGATGCACCGCTCGACCGTGTTCCGTCGTTTGTAGATCTCGCGGTCGAAGGCCGGTGGCCTGCCGCCGCGAGGGCCGAGACGTTTGCGGTTGGCGGCCTGGTCAGCGGGCTGCGGGATCACCGTCCGGACCCCGCGCCGCCGCAGGTGAGAACGGATCGCGCGGGACGAATACGCCTTGTCCGCCAGGACCACGTCGGGTGTTGTTCTGGGCCGACCGATCGGCCGGGGCACCCGTAAGTGGGCCATGACCTGTGCGAACGCGGGCGCATCACCAGCCTGGCCTGGCGTGATGACGAAGGCCAGTGGGCGGCAGCGGCCGTCTGAGGCGAGGTGGATCTTTGTCGTCAGCCCGCCGCGGGACCGTCCGAGGGCATGGTCGGCCGGCTCGCCGGCCGGGGCCCCCTTTGCCGGGCCCCGGCGGCATGCTGATGGGCACGAACGATCGTGGAGTCGACCGCGACAACCCAGTCCAGATCTCCCTCGGCGTCGGCCTGAGCGAGGAGAGTGGTGAAGACCTTCTCCCAGGTGCCGTCGGCTGCCCACATCCGCAGCCGGTTGTGGGCACCCTTCCACGACCCGAAGCGCTCGGGCAGGTCCATCCACGGCGTCCCCGTCCGGTACTTGAACACGATCGCGTCGATCACCTGCCGGTGATCCCGCCACCGCCCACCCCGCCGAGGTGTCCGGTCCGGCAACAACGGCTCAATCCGCGCCCACTGGGCATCAGTCAACGACACACATCAACCAACGATCCGATGATCTGAAGGAAACGGCCTAGCGCCGACCGGAGATCATCGACAGCAGCAGGCCGTGGGTCTCGGCGTCGGCAGCCGCCACCAGCCCACGGCCCGACCCGCCGACCGGGCCGCCGTCGATCCCGGTCACCACGCAGCCGGCGGCCCGGCACACCGCGATGCCGGCGGCGAAGTGCACGCTCCCGGACAGGTCGCCGCCGTCGGTGACGTACGCGGCGCGCTTGCCGGCCGCGACCCAGGCCAGTGCCAGCGACGTGGACACGACCCGCGGCCGGAACCGTCCGACGAACCCGGCGTCGGCCAGCAGGTCCACGGCCCGGAACCCGGGCGCGCTGGGGAACGGCGGGTCCAGGTTGACGTCCACCAGCCAGGTGGCGGACGTGGGTGCCAGTGGTGCATCGACCCCCGCGTGCCGTACCTGAGCGGTCTCGCCGTCGGTGAAGAAGACCTCGCCGCTGAACGGGTCGGCCACCGCCGCCGCCCCGTCGCGCAAGGCCACGTTGACGGCCACCAGCATGTTGCCGACGGCGTAGTTCAGCGTGCCGCACAGGGGATCCACCAACCACTCGCGCCCGGCGTCGGCCGCGCCCTGCTGCCCGCCCTCCTCGCCCAGCACCGCATCATCGGGCCGGGCCGCGCGGATGACGTCGAGGATCGCCTTCTCGGCCTCCACGTCGGCGGCGGTGGCGAAGTCGCCCGCGCCCTTGTCGATACGGGAGAGCGGCTGCCCGTACATGCGGCGCACCACGTCCGCACCGGCACGCGCGGCGGCTATCGCCACGTCGGCGTCATCAAGGATCGTCGATGAGTTGATCACGTCGCTATCGAACCAGGGCGAAGGTGCCGGCCGCAACGGCCCCGCCCACCGCGGCGCCGGCGACGACTTGGGCGACGGTGTGGTCCTTCAGCTCCACCCGTGACCAGCCGACGACGGCGACCACGGCGTAGGCGAGGAGCGTCCAGGGCCCGTAGGTCATGGCGAGCATGGCGACGCTTCCGGAGGACACGGCCGCGTGCACGCTGATCTTCCAAGCAGGGGTCACGGCGAGCAGAGCGGCCAGGGTGACCAGCATGGCCGCGGTCAGCGCAATCATCGTCTGCGGCGCGCTGAAGGCCCACAGCAACAGGGTTCCGGTGGCGACCGAGGCGAGGATGAAGGCCATCACGACGATGCGCTGCCGTATCTGACCCACGTGCCGGTCCGCCCAGCGGCCGCGGCGGATGCCGTACTTGATGAAGGCCAGAGGGATGACCGCGGCGAACAGGCAGCCGAGGACGCCCCATCCGATCCCGGCGAGACGGCCGGTGTGCCAGCCGATGAGGAGGGTGTCGGCGATGATCCAGGTCTTGGGATCGAGTCCGTCCGTGATCAGGCGCGCGGCCCTGGAGGCGCTGGGCCCGGCGATCAACATGGCGTGATCATACGGGTTTCGGCACGTCAGCGACCTGGTGCCCGCCACCCGCGCCGGGTCGAACGGCCCGGACGCGGGTGGCGGGGTGTCTCAGGGGCGGGCGGCGAGGGCCTCGACCTCGAACAGCACGTCGGGCGTGGCCAGGCTCGCGACGCCGATGAGGGTTTGCGCGGGCGGCTTCGTACCCCAGCCCTCCTGCACGGCCCCGGCGATGGGCCCGAGCTTGCTGACGTCATGGTTCACCACATACGTCCTGAGCTGGACGACGTGGCTGAGGTCGAGCCCGTGGGCGGCAAGAGCGACACCGATGTTGGCGAACGCCTGCTTCACCTGCCCGGCGAAGTCGGCCGAGACGACCGCGCCGTCCGGGCCCGATCCGTACTGGCCGGAGATGAGCACCAGTTCCGCACCAGCGGGGACAACGGCGGTGTGGCTGTAGCCGTACGGGACCGGGTCGTGCAAGCCGTCCGGATTGACAAGGGCGTGTGCCATGTGGATCACCTCTCGTGTGCGATCGATCTTTGTTACGCCGGTAAGCCTCGCAAGGAATCACGACATCGCCTGTCATGTATTCCTGTACGGTTTTCACATGCGCGCCGATCGGTTGGTATCGCTGGTGCTGCTGCTCCGGCAGCACGGCCGGATGTCCGCGGCTGCGCTGGCCGGCGAGCTGGAGGTGTCCACCCGCACCGTGCTGCGCGACATCGAGGCGCTGTCCTCAGCCGGCGTCCCGGTCTACGCCGAACGCGGCCGGCACGGCGGGTTCGCGTTGCTGCCCGGTTTCCAGACCGAGCTCACCGGGCTGAACCACGACGAGGCACTCGCCCTGCTGGTCGCCGGATCGCGGCGCGGCGCGCAGGCGTTCGGACTCGGCGCGGCGCTCGCTTCCGCCATGCGCAAGGTGGTCGACGCGCTGCCCGAGAGCTATCGGGCCACCGCGGCCGGCGCGGCTAAGCGACTGCTCATCGACCCGGAGACCGACCTCCTGTCGCGTCGACTGGTTCCCGAGGAGGTTCCCGACACCGTGGTGGCCGAAGTCCGGCGCGCGGTGTTCGCCGGACACAAGCTGCGCATCCGGTACGCGGCCGTGGACCAGACCCCGAAGTGGCGCACGGTGGATCCGATCGGCCTCGTCACCGCGCGCGACCAGGGCTACTTGCTGGCCACGCGGTCCGGGGCGGACCGCACCTACCGGCTGTCCCGCATCCTGGCCGCCGAGGTGCTCGCCGAACCGGCACAGCGACCGGACCGCGTAGATCTGGACCGGGCCTGGCAGGAACGCAGCACCCGCTTCCGGACCGGCGGCGACCAAGTCACCGTGCTGGTACGGATGAACCCCGCGCGGCGGCAGGAGCTGGTGGGCACGGCACTGGCCGTCCTCGCCGAGGAATCCGACGCGGACGGCCGGCTGCGGCTGAAGGTGACCTTCCAGGATCCGAGGCACGCCGAATGGGCGCTGTGGCAGCTCGGCACGCACGCGGAAGCCCTGTCCCCGCAGTGGTTGCGCGACTCCCTGCGCGAGCGCGCCACGGCGATCGCCACCTCCTACGGAATGCCGTCCTGCGACTAGTGCCTTCTGCGGGACGCCGCGGTGTCCTCGCTCACGAGGAGTGTGTCACTGCCTGCGAAATGATCCAGACGGCCCAGGCGATGGGGATCAGGACCACGTAGGCCAGTGGCCGACGGAGCACCGGCGGGCCCGTGTCGAGGTGGGTGCGGCCCGGGGCCGGGGCCGACGCGGGAAGCCTGCTGAACTTCAGGTACGCCACCAGATTCCAGACGAGCGTGAACGGGTTGAAGATCACCAGGGAGAGCGGGCCCCACCAGCCCAGGCACAGGGCCCTCGTGGTCATCTGCCGGACGACGGCTATGCCGCAGGCCCGGCAGAACGGTCCGTCCAGGTGCTCGAACTTCATCATGATGAGAAAGCCCACGTGGGCCCGGACCTTGAAGTCGGCGGCCGACTGGGCGCCGCACGCGCGGCAGGCTCGCGGGGCGTGGCCGGTGGGAGCCGGGGCGGCGTAACCGCTGGGTGTGGGGCCGTAGTTCCCCGGTGCCGGGGCCTGTCCGTACTCTCCGGGCGCACTGTAGGGGTTGCCCGGTACCGGGCCGTGGCTGGACGCGTGAGGGGGTGTTGCCATGGGTGAACAGGTCTCCAGGATTGCTGTGCGTGCCGACACCGTCCGCAGGCGGACAGGATTCCGGGGGAGGGGGGTGGAACCCCTGCGCGGTGCGCGATACCCCGTCGGCGATCGTGATCGGACTTCCGGTGCCGATCTGTTGTGACGTCAACATTCTGGGGGCCGGGCGCGGGTAGCGGATGAGTGCGCGTACTCAGATCGGGTCGGCAACGTGCTCAGCTTCCTGAGTGCGGCTGGCAGGATGACCTCGTGACCTTCATCCCCGGAACCCGTGACGGCGCCGTCGTCGACCGGACGCGGACCCGGCTGGTGGCGGCGGCCGCGGCCGTGGTGGTCGTCGCTGCAGGGCTGGGGCTGCGGGCCGTGACGACGGGGAGCGTGGCCAAGTACGGCGGAGACGCGCTCTACACCGTCCTCCTTCTGACCCTCGTCGTTCTGGTGGCGCCACGGACCACGCCCCTGAGGGCCGCAGGAGGCGCACTGGCGGTCAGTTGCGTGGTCGAGTTCCTCCAGCTCAGCCCGGTGCCGGCGGAACTCTCCCAGCGCAGTACCCTCGCCCGTCTCGTGCTCGGTTCGACCTTCAACCCGCCCGATCTCTTCTGGTACTCGGTCGGGGCGGCGGCCGGATGGCTGGTCCACAGTGCGGTGCGGTCGCTCCGGTCACGTTGACGTCCGGAGCGGCCGGCGGGCCGGGTGTCAGACCGTCTCAGCCCGTCTCGTCGCGGATCAGGTTGCGGTGCTGCTCGTAGACGAGGCGTGCGTCGTCGTTGGGGAGTGCCGGGGTGGTGAGGCCGCAGGCACAGGTCACCACCGTGAGGTCGGACAGAGCGCGCAGGGTGTGGCCCTCGGGGCTGGTCCGGGCCGTCCCCGACGGCTTCTCGTACCGGAGGCTGTGCGGGTAGTGAGGTGTGCGGGCAGCGGCCGGGGTGGTGCCGGTGCTGGTGTCTTCGAGGGTGAAGCGGTGCTCGCTCATGGGTCCAGTGTCGTCTGCCGGACGCGAGTCATGCGTGCCCGCGCGGCGGAACGCGGCGAGAGGATCACCGAGCTGGCGGCGGGTTGCCCTCATCGGGGAGGCTGAAGCCGTTGAAGAGGTCGTCCATGCCGTGCAGGGCCAGGCGGGTGGGTGTGGCACGGATCGCGAGGTCGCGGGCGGCTGCGGCGAGTGGGTTGCGGAGGATGCCCAGGCGGCCGATGCGGCGGGCGCGGAGGCGGATGGCGTTGGTGCGGTCGAGGCGGGCGGCGGTGTAGGCGGCGAGGGCGGCCGGTACGGGGTCCTTGGCGGCTGGGCCGTCCTTGGTGGCTGGGCCGTCCGGGGTCTCCAGGGTGTCCGCGGTGTCCCCGGAGGGGAGCAGGTGGGCCAGGACGACCGCGTCTTCGATGGCCTGGCAGCCGCCTTGCCCGAGGTTGGGGGTCATGGCGTGGGCCGCGTCGCCGAGCCAGACGATCCGGCCTTGGTGCAGGCGGGGGAGCGGGGCGGCCAGGTCGTAGAGGTCGTTGCAGAGGATGTCGGCGGCGTCGAGGCGTTCGATCCGGTCGAGCAGGGCGGGGATCGGGTCGTGCCACGAGCCGAAGCGGCGGCGGAGTTCGGCCCGCGGGTCGGCCGGCCGGGTACCCGCCGGCACGAGGGCGGTGGCGTAGAGGTAGAGCCGGCCGTCGGAGAGCGGGGTGACACCGAACCGCCGGCCGCGCCCCCACGTCTCGCTCATGGACGCGATGCCCAGGTCCGGGGCGTTCACGAGGGTCCGCCAGGCGCTCTCGCCCGTGTAGTGCAGGCCGGGGTGGTCGGGGAAGTGGGCCCGCCGCAGGGGGCTGTTGATGCCGTCGGCGGCGATGACCAGATCGGCGGTGAGGTCGGGGCCGGCCGCCGTACGGACGGTGGGGCGGCCCGTGGCGTCCTCGACGGCAGTCACCGGGGTGCCGTAGCGGAGGGCCTGCGGGGGCAGGGCGGCGGCAAGGGCTGCGGTGAAGGCCGGGCGGGGGACGGCGATCGGGGGGACGCCGTAGCGGGCGGCCATGTCCGCGGTGGCGGTCCGGGTGAGCCACCGGCCGTCGAAGCGGCGCAGGCCCATCGTTTCGGGCACGGCGCTGCCGGCCGCGTGGGCCGCGTCGACGCCGAGGGTCTCCAGTGCGCGCAGGGCGTTGGGGGCGAGGCCGATTCCGGCGCCGGTGACCGGGGGTTCGGGGGCGCGTTCGCAGACGGTGACGTGCCAGCCGCGCCGGTGCAGTGCGAGGGCAGCCGTGAGACCGCCGATTCCGGCGCCCGCCACCACCGCGTGACGCTTCGCCATGCCACACCACTTCCGTTCGGTCCGGTCACCCGCTGCTGTCCCTCAGCCCTCCCCTCACTCTACATCTGTAGAGTCAGGACGTGTCCGGCACGGCCCGGGGGGAGGGATGGGCGGCGAGCGTGTCGCGCAACCTGCGTGCCTGTCTGAGGAGTTGGGAGGATCCCGGCCGCTGGGCGAGTGCGGTGATCTCAGGCAGCTCACCGTGCGCACCCGCGTCCCGGGCCGCGTCCGCGGCGATGGCCAGGAGGGCCGCGTGGGCCTGGGGGCGGGTGGAGGCCAGGAGCCCGGGGAGTGCGCCGGCAAGGACCGGCCAGAGAGCCGGAGCCGCCTCGGGCAGGGCGGCCGCCTCGCGCAGCGACTCGGTCAGCAGGGGCACCTTCAGCGTGCCCAGCTCCACGAGTTCGGCCAGCTCCCGGCCCAGCAGCGCCCCGTCCAGCCTGCCCCTCGCGCCGAGCAGGGCCAGCCCCCGTACGGCGGCCCGGCGGTCCTCGTCGGGGGCGGAGGCGAGCCCGTAGGCGAGAGCCAGGTGTACCGCGGGTCCGGCCGGGCCGTCGGCGGCGGCCAGCGCCGCAAGGAACGCGGGGGCTCCACGGCCGTTCTGGTCGGCCGCCGAGGCGACACCGGACAGCAAGCGGGCCGCGGCGATCTCCGGATGCCAGGGCAGGGCCGCGACCGTGTGCGCGTCCCGCCCGTCCGGCAGCGAGGCGTGCGCACAGTCGATGTGCGGCTCGAACGTGCGGAACAGGGACCAGAAACGCCGGGGGAACGCACCGCGGCCCTCGATCGCCTCGTGCCCGACCAGGATCCGCCGCCCGATCCGTGCTCCCCGGCGCCTGCTGTACCGCTCGGGCGCACCGGCTTCGCGTTGGCGCAGCGAAGCCGGGTGGGGCAGACCGCCGTGGCGCAGCCACGCTGCCACCCGCGGCGCCTCCTCCAGCTCCAGCTTTTCGGCGGCGGTCACCACCTCGGGATCGGCGGGTCCGCCCCCGCACCGCAGCAGTGCCTGACCGAGGTCCGCCGGGCCGGGCGTGAGGCCGAGGCGTGCGTAGGCGGTGAGGCGGGCGACCAGGTCGTGCGGCTCCACCGCACCGGTCGCCCTGCTCGGCACGGAGAGGAGGAACGGAAGGTGGTCACCGGCCCGTAGCCGTGCGCCCGTCTCGACGATGCGTGCTCCCGTGACGTAGTCCAGCGCCACGTGCTGACACAGCTCCAGCCAGCCCGCCCGGCACCCTCCCAGCGCTCTGCGACGTCCACCGGGCCCACCGCGGCGACGACGATGCCCGCGATCTGCCGTACGCGGGGGTGCGGTGCCACCGTGAGCTCGCGCGGGACGGACCCGAGCGCGGCGGCCAGGGCCTCGCGGTCCCGGTGGCTGTGACCGACAACGGCGTTGAGTATGCGTTCGAACACGGCCACGCCGGGGTCGTGACGCCCGCTCAGCACGGCCGTGACGTCCTCGGCGAGCCCGTCCAAAGACGGTGCGGCGCATTCCCCCTCGATCATGTGAAACAGGCTAGAGCCTCCCACCGACAGCCCGCAGCGCCGGTCAGGTCAGCTCCGGTCAGGTCAGGGGGAGTGCGCCGACGCGTTGGTCGCCGGCGTACTCGCCGGTCGGGTGGAAGCCGAGCCCGAGGTAGAAGGGTTCGGGGCTGCCCTGGCCGGTGTGCCAGCTGACGTAGGCACGGGTGGCGCCGCGGCCGCGGATCTCCTCGCAGACCGCGCGAACCGCGAAGCGGCCGTAGCCCTTGCCCTGGTGGCCGGCGTGGATGTTCAGGCGCCAGATGCCGCTGCGGTGGTCGGTGGGGTCGGTGGCGGGGTCCCAGGCGATGTCGAGGAAGGCCATGACGAAGCCGACGACTTCCTCGCCGTCGACGATGGCGCGCGGCCAGGCGGCGGTGTGGACGTAGGCCTCGGCGAGGGACTTGAGCACCGGGGAGACCAAGTGGGTTTGGTCGGGGCGTACTTGTATCGCGCAGACGGCGTCGAAGTTGTCGGCGGTGACCGGTTCCAGCCGCAGCGGGCGGGGCGTTGGGGTGTTCTGGGCGAGCATGGAACCAGCCTAGGGGGTGCCCGGACAGCGCCGCCCGTCCCGGCCGGGGGCGGCCAGGGCGAGCAGACCGAGGCGGCCGCCTTGTCCCGGAAGGGTCCCCGATTCAGTCCGCCGTCCGGCCGTCGACGGGGATGTCCAGTCCGTCGGCGAGGGCGGTGAGCGTCGTCCCCAGCGGGAGCGCGACGCGGGTGGCGGCGTGCCGGTCGCCCCGGGTCGGGTCCCGATTGACGATCAGTACGGGTTTTCCGGCCTCGGCCGCCTGACGGACGAACCGGAGGCCCGACATCACCGTCAGCGAGGAGCCCAGGACCAGGAGCGAGGTCGCCGCGTCGACCAGTTCGCGGCAGCGCTCGACCCGGCGCGGGGGAACCGTTTCGCCGAAGAACACCACGTCCGGTTTGAGGACGCCGCCGCACTGCAGGCAGGGCATGACGGTGAAGTCTCCGACCTGTTCGTCGGTGAGGTCGGCGTCACCGTCAGGATTCAGCTGCGCGGCCACGGGCTCGAAGCCCGCATTGGCCTCTTCCAGCCTCCGGGCGAGCTCCCGGCGCGCGCCGGAGGCACCGCAGGAAAGGCAGACGACCCGGTTCAGGCTCCCGTGGAGCTCCACCACGTCCTTGCTGCCGGCGGCCTGGTGCAGGCCGTCGACGTTCTGGGTGATCACTGCCGAGAGCAGGCCGTGCCGCCCGAACGCGGTCACGGCCCGGTGCCCGGCGTTGGGCCGGGCGCGGCCGAAAGTGCGCCAGCCGAGGTGACTGCGGGCCCAGTAGCGGCGCCGGGCGTGGGCGCTCGTGGTGAATTCCTGGTAGGTCATCGGGGTGTGCCGGCGCAGGCTTCCGCCCTCGCCCCGGTAGTCGGGGATGCCCGACTCCGTGGACAGGCCCGCCCCGCTGAGCACCAGCACGCCGCCGGTCCTCAGCGCGTCGGCGACCGGCTGCGGATCCGTGGTGCCCGGCCGCAGGTCCTCGGTGGGGGTCCAGCTCAGAGTGGGGCGCGTGCGCATGCAGCCAGCGTACGGAACGGGCCGGACACCGGCACACGACCGTGCCACCTGTGCATCAAGTGCCGCTGATCGCAGGCTCCTGCCGCGTGCGGGAGCCCGCGTAGGCTGGCGGAGCCTTCCGTATCCACTGCCGAATGGAGTCGCCGCCTTGCTCACCGCTCTCACCGGTGTCTACGGGGACCGGGCGGACGCCATCACCGTCGCCGGCCGCACCGCTTCCTACGAGGAGCTCCTCGGTGCCGCCCGCGCCGTGGCCGCCGACCTCGCCGGCAGCCACCCGCCCGCCTTCGCGGTGACGGCGACGGCATCGCTGGAAACGGTGGCCGCCGTGGTCGGCGGACTCCTCGCCGGCGTCCCGTGCGTGCCGCTGCCGCCCGACGCGGGGCCCGTCGAACGCGGTCACATCCTGAACGATTCCGGAGCCCGCCCCATCGAGGTCGACTTCGCCCGCCGCTCCACGGCCACCCCCGTCCCCGCCGCTCCGGTGCGGGGGGCGGAGGATCCGGCGCTGATCCTCTACACCTCCGGCACCACCGGCGCCCCCAAGGGCGTGGTCCTCAGCAGTGCCGCGATCACCGCCGACCTCGACGCCCTCGCCGAGGCCTGGCAGTGGAACGCCGCCGACACCCTCGTGCACGGCCTGCCCCTGTTCCACGTCCACGGCCTGGTCCTCGGCGTCCTCGGCGCCCTGCGGACCGGCAGCCGTCTCGTGCACACCGGCCGCCCTACGCCCGACGCCTACGCCGCGGCGGGCGGCAGCCTGTACTTCGGGGTCCCCACCGTCTGGTCCCGCATCGCCGCCGACCCGCAGGCCGCCGCCGCCCTGTCCGGGGCCCGGCTCCTGGTGTCGGGCAGCGCGGCCCTGCCCGCGCCGGTCTTCCGCGACCTGGAGCGCCTGAGCGGGCACCGCGTCGTCGAGCGGTACGGGATGACCGAGACCCTGATCACCGTCAGCGGCCGGGCGGGCGGCCACCTCCACCCGGGCACGGTGGGCACCCCGCTGCCCGGCATCACCACCCGCATCGCCGCCGAGGACGGTGCGGAGATCGGCGAACTCCAGCTCACCGGGCCCACACTGTTCTCCGGCTACCTCAACCGGCCCGATGCCACCGCCGCGGCCTACACTCCGGACGGCTGGTTCCGTACCGGCGACATCGCCGCCGTCGACGAGAGCGACGGCGTGCACCGCATCGTGGGCCGCGCCTCCACCGACATGATCAAGTCCGGCGGGTACCGGATCGGAGCGGGCGAGATCGAGAACGCCCTGCTGGACCACCCCCACGTCAGCGAGGCGGCCGTGGTCGGCGTCCCGGACGCGGACCTGGGCCAGCGCATCGTCGCCTTCGTCGTCGCCCAGCAGGTCACCGGGGCCGAGCTCACCGACTTCGTCGCGGCCCACCTGTCGGTGCACAAACGGCCGCGCGAAGTCCGCTTCGTCACCGCCATCCCGCGCAACGCCATGGGCAAACCGCAGAAGCGGCTGCTCCTGAGCGACGAGGGCCGGCCCCGACCCTAAACCACCGGGGGACGGAAGCAGGCGGTGATCGTCTTGCCTCCGTGGAAGGAATGGGCGTCCCAGGTGTCGGCGAGGGCGTCGATGATGGCGAGTCCGCGGCCGGAGGTCGCCTCGCGTGAGGGGTCGCGCGGGGCCGGCAGACGCGGGTCGCCGTCGGCGACGCTGACGTGCAGGCACCGGCCGTCCCAGGTGAGCACCAGTCCGGCGCTGCTGCGGGCGTGGACGTGGGCGTTGGTGACGAGCTCCGACACCGTCAGCAGGACGGAGTGGGCCGTGTCGGGGGCCTCCGTCGTCCACTGCAGGGCGTCCAGATGCGCCGCGGTCCACCGGCGGGCCTCGCGCACCCCCCGGTGTACCGGGAAGGACGCGGCCCACCCCTTGGCACGCATGGACACCGCGCTCACCTCGCTCGCGCTCTCGTGTGACGCCGGACGTGACGGGGACCGGACCGGACGGGGGCCGGACCGGACAGGTCGGGATGCGGCACGCGGGACGCGGATCAGAAGCGGCTCGCCCGGTGGCGGGCGCGGTGCCCGCCCCCGCGCTGGACGAGCAGCAGGGCCAGCGCCATGGGCGCGATCAGCAGGACCATCGTCGTCATGGGAGTGCTCCTTCCCTCGTAGTCCGTTCCTCCTGCGCGTGTGGCCGCTACGGGGCCTGCGAAACCCCCGGGTACGCGGGGTCGGCCGGCAGGGCCGGGCGGGGGAGGCCGTAGGGTTCCGCCTCGTGCACTCACTCGAGATATCCGACCTGATCACGGCGGTGGACCCCCGCACCGGCCACCGGCTCCCCATCCAGCGCGCCGACGTGATCCGACGCCTCCGCGAGAGCGGTGACGAACCCGCCGCGAGGATCGTCGGCGGGCTGCCCACCGACCGGGACGGCGTGCTGGACCCCGATGCCGTGGACCGCCTCCTGATCAGCGTGCACACCGAGCTCCAGCGGCTGAGCGAGGAGCTCCGGATCGGCGAACGCCTGGTCCAGCTCCTCGGACCGCTCTTCACCGCGATCCGGGAGACCGACGGCCGGCAGGGCGGCCCGTACCGGCTGGTCGACGTCGGCTGCGGCCTGGGCTACCTCGTCCGCCGGCTGGCGGCCACCAACGCCCTGGGTACGGACGTCGAGCTGGTCGGCGTCGACCTCGACGCGGCGCTGGTCGGAGAAGCCGACCGCCTCGCCCGCGCCGAGGGGCTGAACTGCCGCTTCGTCCACGGCAACGCCTTCGACCTGCCGCAGGCGGCCACCGTCTACGTCTCCACCGGCGTGCTGCACCACTTCCGCGGCCCCGACCTGGCCGAGTTCTTCCAGACCCAGGCCGCCTCCCCGGCGCAGGCCTTCTGCCACTTCGACATCGCCGCGACCCGCCTGGCGCCCATCGGCGCCTGGATCTTCCACCGCGCCCGGATGCGCCACCCGCTCGGCCGCCACGACGGCGTCGTCTCCGCCCGGCGCGCACACAGCGACGAAACCCTGCTGTCGGCTGCCGCCGCACCCGGAATCCGGCCCCTGCTGTTCGAACCGCGCGGCGCGGCGAACCCGTTCTGCACCACCCTGCGCCCGGTCATCGGGGTGCGCCCCCACCTGGAGGCGCCGCTCCGCCGGGCCATGGGACGCTCCGCCCGCCGCCTGGTCGGCCCCGAGCACCTCACCGAGGCCGCCCGATGAGATCCTCCCTGCCCCTCGTACCCCTCGCACTCCTCCTCCTGGGTCTGCTCGACGCGACGTTCAGCGGCTTCCGCGCCTACGCCGGCCGCGACGCCCGCATCCGCAAACACCGGGCCACCGCCCGGGCCGCCCTGCGCGGGCTGGCCCTCGGCGCCGTCCTGCTGCTCGCCCCCGTACTGACCGCAGCCGCCCTGCTGCTGACCGCGCCCGACCGGGCCCGGACCTACCAGACCCTGACCGCCGGAGGCCTCGGCTACCTGCTCCCGCTCACCGCCTACGCCACCGCCGTGCTGCTCTCCCTCGCCGCCTACTTCCTCCTGCCCTTCCGCGCCAGCACCCTCGCGATGGTCATCGGCCTCGGCCCGCTGACCCTGCTGCGCCCGCTCGCCGTGGCGGCGGCCTGCCTCGGCGCGTTCCTGGGCGGCGGATGGCCCGCCCTGCTGGTCGGCGCGATCGCGGGCGCCGCCGTTCTCGCGGTGGAACCCGCGGTGCACCGGCGCTGGTACCGGCACGTGCAGTGACCCCCGGGGTTCCCTGCGAAGATCAGGAGATGGACGCCCCCTCTGCCGCCCCCGCCCCTTCCTCCTCCGCCGCAGATGCCCGGTACCGGCGGGCCGTTGCCTTCCGGGCCCTGCACGAGGGCCCCGGCCCGTTCGTCGTGGCCAACCCCTGGGACGCGGGCAGCGCCCGCATCCTGACCGGGTTCGGGTTCCCGGCCCTCGCCACCACCGGCGCCGGCCTGGCCCACAGCCTCGGCCGACCCGACGGCGCGGGCGCCCTCAGCCGCACCGAGATCCTCGACAACGCCCGCGGCATCGTGGAGGCCACCCACCTCCCCGTCACGGCCGACCTGGAGAGCGGCTTCGGCCAGACCCCCCGGGACGTGGCCGACACCATCCGGGCCGCCGCCGCGATCGGCCTGGTCGGCGCCTCGATCGAGGACTCCACCGGAGACGACGAGGACCCCGTGCGCCCACTGGCCGAAGCCGTGGAGCGGGTGGCCGCCGCCGTGGAAGCCGCCGAACGGCTCGACTTCCCCTTCACCGTCACCGCCCGCGCCGAGAACTTCTTCCACGGCCGGCCCGACCTCGACGACACCATCGCCCGCCTGAAGGCCTATCAGGAAGCCGGCGCCCACGTCCTGTACGCACCCGCCCTGCCCGACGCCGACGCGATCCGCGCCGTCTGCTCCTCGCTGAGCCGCCCGGTCAACGTCCTCATGGGCGGCGCCCTGAACCTGTCCGTCGCCGAACTCGGCGCCCTCGGGGTCCGCCGCATCAGCACCGGCTCGGCCCTGTCCCGGGCCGCACTGGGCGCCCTGACGAGGGCAGCCCGCGAGATCACCGGGTCGGGCACCTTCGGCTTCGGCGCCGACGCCCTGCCCTACGCCGACGTCAACACCCTCCTCACCCCGCGAAACGACCCCCGCTGACCACCTCCGGGCCCGTCTCGGCCGGCCGGTCCTGGGCCCGGTAGCGGCCGGGTGTGGTGCCGAACTCGCGACTGAAGGCGTGCGAGAGGGCGTACGGGCTGCCGTAGCCGACCCGCCGCGCCACCGCGGCCAGCGGCTCCTCGGACTCGCGCAGCGCCGCCGCGGCCAGACTCAGCCGCCACCAGGTCAGGTACGCCATCGGGGGCCGGCCCACCAGGGACGTGAAACGCCGGGCCAGGGTGGGCCGGGACACCCCGACCTGCGCCGCCAGACGCTCGAGGGTCCACGGCGCGGCCGGGTCCGCGTGCAGGGCCCGCAGCGCGGCGGCCGCCACCGGATCTCCCAGCACCGCCGGCCACGTCCCGCTCCCGCCCTCGGCCACCCAGGAGCGGATCATGTAGACGAGCAGCAGGTCGAGCAGGCCGGGCACCGCGATGCCGGAACCGGGCCGCTGCTCACCCAGCTCTCGGCCCAACAGGTCGATGGCAGAGCGCAGTTCGGGCCGCGCGCCCACCCGCGAGGGCAGGTGCACGATCTGCGGCAGCTCCGCCATCAGCGGATGCGCCCGGCTCCGGTCGAGCCGGTACTTGCCGCACAGCATCTCCACGACGGCATCGCCGGCTCCCGCCCCGGCCGGCCCGGCGTGCGTGCCGGCCGGCCCGGCATGCGTGCCGGCCCCGACCGCCCGACCCGCCAGGGCTGTCGTGCGTACCGCGTCCCACTGGTCGAACCGGACCGCACGCTCCCTCTCCGGAGCACCGGCCGGACGATCGGCGATCACGTGGCCCGTCCCGTGCGGCAGCAGGACCGCGTCCCCCGCCCCCAGCGACAGGGGCGCACCGCCTCCGTCGGGCAGCAGCCAGCAGCTGCCCTCCAGCACGATGTGGAACCCGGCGCCGTCGTACGGGTCGAGGCGGGCGCACCAACTCCCGTTCACCCGCACCCTCTGCGAGGAGGGCCGCCCGATCCGTACGGTCGAGATCGCATCGCTCACCACGTCCATGCCGTCACGCTACCCGGCCGCCGCCCCACGTGAGACGCCCGCGTATCGGTGTGAGCCGGGCGGGCATTGAGGAGCTCACCGGCTTCTTCCTAGGGTCGGGGCATGACGAACGAGAACACGCACTCGATATGGCTGGGCGACGTCGAGGTGATCCGGGTCCGCGAGTGGCAGGGTTTCTTCGCCTCCGCCCGCGACTTGGTGCCCGACTCCGCCGGGGTGTGGGAGGACAACGAGCACTGGTTGGCTCCGGACCACTGGCAGCCGGAGCAGGACCAGGCGGTGATGGCCCTGCAGTCCTGGGTCGTGCGCAGTGGCGGACAGACCGTCCTGATCGACACCGGGGTCGGCAACGGCCGCGAACGCCCCCACTCCCCGCATTTCCACCACTGGCAGACCGACTTCCTGGGCGCCCTGGCCGGCGTCGGCATCCGCCCGGAGGACGTCGACGTCGTCGTCAACACCCACCTCCATGCCGATCACGTCGGCTGGAACACCCACGACGTGGGCGGAGAGTGGGTCCCGACGTTCCCCCGTGCCCGCTACCTCATCCCCGCGGCGGACAACACCTACTTCGGCCCGGGCAACACCCATGGGAAGGGCCGGAACCCGGACGACGCCCTGGTCTACGAGGACAGCATTGCGCCCGTGCACCGGGCCGGACAGGCCGTGCTGTGGGACGGCGTCCACCGCATCGACGAACACCTCACCCTGGAGCCGGCCCCCGGCCACACGCCGGGCTCGTCCGTTCTGCGCCTGGCCTCCCGGGGCGAGCGGGCCGTGTTCGTCGGCGATCTCGTGCACAGCCCGGTGCAGATGGCCCGGCCCTCCTGCAACAGCTGCTTCTGCCTGGACCCGGTACAGGCGGCAGCCAGCCGCCGCCGCGTCCTGCAACGGGCCGCGGACGAGCGGGAACTGGTCGTCCCCGCCCACTTCGCCGGCCCGGGCGCACTGAACATCCGCGCGACCAACGACACTTTTGCCCCCGTCCGCTGGGCCTCCTGGCCCCCGTCCCACGAAACGGCCGCTCCCGCCTAGGAGTTGTCGTTGGTGGTGGCGAGGGCCGCTCTGTAGTCATGGGGGGCCGGGAGGTCGGTGAGGGTCCAGCCCGGCGGGTGGGTCGGAGCGGGGTGGCTGCCGACGTAGGGGTGGGTGAGGCCTTCGGCGAGGCCGGTGCCGGTGGCCTTGAGGACGGCTTCCTTACGGGCCCACAGGCGGGCGAGTGCGGTGGGGCGTTGGTCGATGGCGAGCGCGTTCAGCTCGGCGGTCTCCGCCGGGTGCAGGGCGTTGATGACGTCGGCCACGGCCTGCGGGCCCGGGATCGCCTCGATGTCCACACCGACGGGTCGTGCGGCCAGGGCGAGGTAGGCCAGGTCGCCGCTGTGGGAGAGGGAGAAGTGGAACGCGGCGTCGGCCACGGCGGGGCGGCCGTGCGGGCCGCCGCAGCACGGGCAGTCCTCCCGGATCAGGCGTATGCCCTGCGGAGCCGACCCCAGGCAGCTGCCGAGGAGGACGCGGAGTCCGAGGTGTGAGGCGCGGTAGCGGTGGCGGTCGGCGGGCTGGACCATGCGTTCGGCTCGGGCGCGTTCGTCCGCGTCGAGTACCGCGCCCGCCTCCTGGACGGGGTATCCGCCGACGACGTCCGCCGTGGTGTCCCAGGACCACACCGACACGGCATCGCCCGTCGGGGGCGGTCCGGTCCGCGGTGTCTGACTGCCGAGTTGGTTCACGTGCTCGATCACATGACCGAGGGTAGTCCAGCCGGTCGGTCCACGGTGTGCCGTAGTGTTCTTCCCGGCGGCGGTGTGTGAGTACGGTCTGCACATGCACTTGAACGCATGGGAGCAGCAGCGAGGGCACGTGCTGCTGATAGCGGGTGATGTGGCTGTGCGGCGGCGCACGGTGCAGCTGGCGCCGAGCGCGAACCTGGCTGCCCTGGCGATGGTGCCCGCCTCCGCCCTGTTGGGCAGCGGGCTTCCCAGCGACACGGTCAGTCTCGACGGGGCGCGTGATCCGAACACGCTGCTGACGCGGCTGCGTACGGCTGCCGCCACGCCGGGCCCCTTGCTGGTCTATCTTTCGGGCCGTCTCACCGTGGACCGCCGCGGCCGGCGTCTTCATCTCGCGCTGGCCGGTACGACCGCCGCCTCGGTGCGCTATACCTCGCTGCCGTGGGAGTGGCTGGGCACCGAACTGCGGGCCCGCCCTGCCGGCCTGACGACGGTCCTTCTCGATCTGGCCGCGGACAAGGAGGCCTGGCCGCTGCTGCAGGAGTACGGCAGCCTGCCGGCCCCGCCCTCGGTGGAGGTGTACGGGGTGATCTGCCCGCCGGCCTTCGCCCCGGCGGCGGGCGCCGCGGTGAGCGGCTACACCCGGCAGTGGATCGACCAGCTGCGCCGTGGTCCGGGCCGGCCCGGCAACGTCCAGCTGCACGCCCTCGCGGTTTCGGCCGCGGCGCTGCCGCCGGGGACCGTGGTCCTGCCGACCGCCCGCGAGCTCGCCATGCGTTCCGGCCCACAGCAGGAGCACCAACAGCCCCAAGAACCCCAAGAGCCTCAGCATCTCCGGCAGCCGGAGCATCCCGTCCCCGCCTCCGCGCCGACCGCCGGGCCGGACCCGGAGACGGGCGGACCGGTTCCCGCTCCGGGTGCGGATCCGCGGCCCTACATCCATGCACTGGCCACGGCGGGCCGCCACGCGGAGGCGGCCAAGCTGGCTCAGGCATGGGAGGAGTACGTGCTGCAGGCTTGCGGACACGCCTCGTCGGAGGCGACCGGGTGGGTGGAGATCCGTGCCGATCTGGCGCGGATGGCAGGTGACTTCCCGTTGGCCACCCGGCTGTGGATGGGCGCCGGCCAGACCCGCCTGGCCCGTCAGGGTGCCGATGCACCGGAGGTGCATGCGGCTGCGGCCGGTGCGCTCTACTGCTGGGCTCAGGTCAGGGACCGGGCCCTGGCGTTGGAGTTCGGGCCCGGGCTGGTCGCTCTCCTGGGTGCTCTGCCGTTGGCGGATCCCCGTCACCTGCTGCTCGCCGAGCAGCGCCTGCAGGTGCTGCGCACCGCTGACCGCCCCCACGCCCTTCACCGGTAGGACCCGGGAACGGCACAGGGGCGGCTGTCGGCGGCGTGCGCGGATCCACCGGGGCCCGCGCACCGACCGGAACGGTCAAGGGTGGCGGGTGTGCCGGAAGCGGCTGCGGTATTCCGTCGGGGTGGTGTTGAGCTTCCGGCGGAACGCGCGGATCAGGGTGTCGGGGGTGTTGAAGCCGCACGCCGAGGCGACCCGTTCCAGGGTGTCGTCGGTGGACTCGAGCTGGTTGCGGGCCACCTCGACGCGGGCCGATTCGATGTAGGCGGCCGGGGTCATGCCCAGTTCGGTCTTGAAGATGCGGGTGAGCTGCCGTTCGCTGACATGGGCGTGTTCGGCGAGATCGGTGACGGTGAGCCGGCCGGTGATGTTGGCGGTGATGTGGTGGCGGAGGTCGTCCATGCGCCGCGTCGTGGAGACGGGCTCGATCGGGACGCTGAACTGGCTCTGCCCGCTGGGGCGCTTGAGGTACATCACCAGCTGCCGTGCGACGCGCAGCGCGACCGTCTCGCCGAAGTCCTCGGCGACCAGCGCCAGTGACAGGTCCAGGCACGCGGTGATCCCCGCTCCCGTCCACACGTCCTCGTCGCGGATGAAGATGGGGTCCGCGTCGACCTCGACCGCCGGGTGGTCGGCGGCGAGCTGCTGCGCGGTCGACCAGTGGGTGGTGGCGCGCTTGCCGTCCAGGAGCCCGGCGGCCGCCAGCAGATGCGCCCCCACGCACACCGACGCGATCCGCCGGGACCGACCCGCCAGCTCCTTCACCCAGTGCACCACGGCAGGATCGGTGACGGCATGGACGCGGTCGAGGCCGTCGACCTCGACCGAGCCGGGAACCATCAGGGTGTCGATGCTGTGCGCGGCCGCGTCGGCGAAGGTGAGGTCGGGCAGGATCCGTACCCCGGCGGAGGTGGTGACCGCCTCCATCGTCTCGGCGGCCAGCACCACCTGATAGCCCTGCGCGCTTCCGGTCTCCCGCCGCAGCAGGGCGAACACCTCCGGGGGACCGGTGACGTCGAGCAGGTCGACGCCGTCGAAGAGGAGCACGACGATCAACCGGTTCAGGCTGCTCACAGGGGTGTCCGTCCAGTCGCAGGGGCGAGGTGAAGGCGGGGGAGGGGCGGTCGGCCTCGTGGCCGGGCCCCGGGACCGGGGCTCGGGGGCACGAGACCACACCGATGTCCGTATCTGCAAGTTGCATGACATTGCCGCCATACGAGTGCGGTTCGTAGCGTGGGCGGTGCGCCACCACGCGTGGCCCACCCACCCCCTTCCGATACGTGATGCGAAAAGGTGCAGCATGCCTACGACGACCCTGCGCGAACTCAACGGCTTCGACCAGAGCCCGGCCGCCCTCGCCGGCGCGACCGTGATCCTGATCGACTACCAGAGCACCTACACCCGCGGCGTGATGGAGCTCGAGGGCTGGCAGGAGGCGCTGGACGCCGCTGCCGCACTGCTGGCCCGGGCCCGCCGGGCGGGCGCGACCGTCGTCCACGTCATCAACGACGGCGGCGAGGGCACCCCCTACGACATCCGCGCCGAGATCGGCCGGATCCACCCCCTTGTGGCACCCGCCGACGGCGAGGAGACCGTCGTAAAAACCACCCCCAACGCCTTCCACGACACGAACCTGGACGAGGTGGTGGACAAGGCCGGCAACACCGACCTCGTCATCGCCGGATTCATGACCCACATGTGCGTGCAGTTCACGGCGGCCGGCGCGTTCCTGCGCGGCAACCGGCCCACCGTGGTCGCGGACGCCTGTGCCACCCGCCCCCTGCGGGCCGCCGGCGTCGAGGTGCCCGCCGCCCAGCTCCACCACGGCGCGCTCGCCACCGTCGAGGACCTGTGGGGCGTGGTCGTGCCGACCGCCGCGGCGCTGGTCTGAGCCGCGACCGGCCGTCGGAACGCCGGTCCGGGGTCAGGCGCCGGCGGCCCGTTCGTGCGGCCGGTGCGCCGAACCGGTCGGAGGGGCGGCGGCCCGGTCGTGCGATCAGTCGCCCGTACCGTTGCCCTCCCGCCCGCACCGCGGGTCGCGCTGCCCGCCCAACTGCCCGAAGAGCCGGTTGTCCAGACATTGCGTCAGGTAGGGCACGCCCTCGGTGTCGCCCGACCCGCGCGCACTGCCGAGCATCCGCGCGGCGAGGCTGCGGTGCGTGGACTTCCACCGCTGGTGCCGCTCCTCCAGCCGGCCCAGCGCGGTGTGGAAGCGGTTCCAGTCCGTCCAGCTGAAACGGGCCCTGCGGCGAAGGTCGAGATACGCGCGCGTCACCGTGTCGTGGCCCGCGTCCCGCGCCTCGGCCCGTACCGCCGGCACACTCGTGAACGCCGGCGACCCCAGACGCTCGGCGGGCGGAAGGCCGCACAGGATCTCGAACCGCTTGTACTGCTCGGACTGAATGGCGCTCGCGCCCTGGGTGAACTCCCGGAACCCGGAGAAGTGCTCCGGCCGCATCGTCGCGACCAGCCGGAACAGCGCCGAGGCCCGCTCGAACGAGGCGGCCGCGCGGTCCACGCACGCGGCCGCCGGTTCCAGGCAGCCGTCGCGCAACGCCGCGATCGCCGCCCGCATGTCCTGCGCGATCGCCGTGAACAGCATCTCGTGGGCCTGCAGGGCGCGCATGAAGAAGTACTCGTCGTGCAGCACGTACACGGGCTGCACCGTCACCTCGAACCAGCGCCCCGCATCCGTCGCCGCGGGCCGGGGGAGCAGGTCGGCCGCCTGAGGGGTCAGGTCCTCGACGTCCAGCGCGTCGATGTCCAGCGCGTCGACGTTCAGCCCGTCGTGGTCGTGCGCCACGAACCGCAGGGCGTGTCGCAGCCGCTTGCGCAAGGTCGCCGCCCCGGGCCGGTCCCGCTCGGCGTCCGCCGGTTCCTGCGGCGCGGCCGCGGTCCGCATCTCGAAACGCGCCACGTCGGATATGAGCCATGTGGCCAGCCGATTCGGCCCCGGCGCGTGCCCGGGCTCGTCCGCTATGAGCTCCAGCAGCGGCAGGGAAAGGTACGTGCGGTTCCAGTAACGGTCCTCGTGCTTGTCGAGCAGGCAGTCGAGAAAGGCCTGCAGAAAGGGCCGGCGACCCGTGGCGTGCCGGCGCCGGATCTCACTCAGCTGAAAAAGGAACGGCTGCGGCAGAAAGTGCTTCCCAGCCCGCCTCACCTCCTCCGTGATCGCCCGGGCCAGGTGAATCCCGTCCAGATCACCGTCCACGTGTCCGGCGGCCGCCCACCGGTCCACTTCCTCGAAGGTCAACGCGCACGGCCCGACGCGAGGCTGATCCGCACACTGCTGGGCACGACATTCGGAATTCATCACCCATCGTCTCCTCGCTCTGGCGGGCCTCACGCGCTCCGGGCGAGGCAGGAGATTTCAGTAGGCGGGACGGAAAGCCCTCAGGTCATGTCTCGGATATTCGTGTCTTGACACATTGCGCCCGCTGGGCGAGCGGCCCCCGGCCCGGGGCGTGACAAGATCCCGAACGGCACCCCACCGAACCGCCCCTGCCACCTCCGACCTGCGGATACGCGATGGACGGGGCGGCTCCGGAGGGCGTATGGTCCCCCGACGCTCCCACTGCGGTGAGCGATGTCTCGCAACGCGTACCCGTGGGGGGTCCTCGCCATGTCCGAAACCAGCCGGTTGAAGCCACGCCCGTTCCTGCCGGCCCGGACACCGAAGGCACCGCGGCTCCTGCCGGCCGCCGTGGTGCTGCTGCTGGCCGCGGTGATCGTGGCCGACCTGTTCTCGCTGTACGCCGGGACGCGGGCCCATGACCTGCTCGACTGGGAAGGCGGCTTCGCCTATGCCTCCATGGAGGACTGGGACGCCGCCGACACCCTGTACCGGCGCGCCTGGATGTTCCAGTACCAGGCCGTCATCGTCTGCGGCATCGTGTTCATCGCCTGGTTCCACCGGATGTACCGCAGCGCGGTGGCGCTCGCGCCGGACCGCCTGCGCACGGGGACCGGCTGGGCGATCGGAGCCTGGCTGTTCCCGGTGCTCAACCTCTGGCGGCCGTTCCGGATCGCCCTGGACATGTGGGGTGTCTGCGTACCGGCTTCCACATCCACATCCACATCCGCATCCACATCTGCTTCCGCTTCCGTATCCGCATCGGCCCCCGCCCCGGCCGCGGGACAGCCGGCCGAGGTGGCGTTCTGGCCGGTGGGCCTGTGGTGGGGGCTCTTCGTCACCTCGGGAGCGTTCAACCAGTACGCCGGCTGGACGTACGGCCGCGCCGAGGCGATTCCGGACCTGCGGGACGCCACGGTGCTGCTGATGGCGGCCGACGTCCTGGACATCGCCGCCGCCGCGGCCGCGATCCACTTCGTCGTCCGCCTGACGTCGATGCTCCGGCGCCGCACCTCCTGAGGCACCGTCTGCCGCGGCCTTGAGAACCCTTGCCCGCCGGGCGGTCGACCGTCCGGCGGGGGTCAGGGCCGACGGCCCGGTTCCCGCCCGGCATCGTCGCGGGCCCGCATCGACAACGGCGCGATCCTGCCGAGCAGTACCAGCCGGTGGCGTACGGCCATGACGGCCACCGCCGTCGCGAGGATGACCACCCCGCCCAGCCGCAGGATCGCGTCGTAGGCCTCCTCGGGCGGCCGCTCCGGCGTCATCGCCGAGATCGCCGCCGCCGTCCCGGCCAGGGCGATCGCACCCAGCGTGACCAGGAACGTCAGCAGCACGCCCGACGCCTCCCCGGCCCTGGCCGGCGCCACGACCTGCTGCGTCGCCACGCTGGAGAAGGTCCAGCCCAGCCCCAGGCCCAGGCCGCACCACGCGAACACCGGCACGTACAACCACCAGGCGCTGACCTGGGCCAGCGCGTACATCCCCGTACCGGCGACGGCCCCGGCGAGCGCCATCACGGCGGTCGGCCGCATGTGCCGCCCCAGCCGCGCCCCGAGCGGCCCGCTGAGGGCCACGAGCAGGGCCGGGGCCAGGAACACCGTGCCGGCCAGGAGCGGCGAGAGCCCGCGTACGCCCTGGAGGTAGAGCGTGGCGAGGAAGACGGTGACGCCGTAGCCCATGTTCGAGAGCGAGCCCATCCCGGTCACCAGGACGTACGGGACGTTGCGGAACAGCCGCAGGTCGATCAGCGGATGCCGGGCCAGCCGCTCCCGCACCACGAACAGGGCGCCGGCCACCACCGCCACCGCGAAGAAGCCGAGGGTACGGGCACTCGCCCAGCCCCAGGCGTCCCCGCGCTCCACGGCCAGGGTGAGGGCGGCCAGCGCGCACACGACCAGCGCGCAGCCCAGGAGATCCAGCTCGCGGGGCGCCGACGCGTCGCGCGAATCCGGTACGTACACGAGGGCGACGATCAGCGAGAGCAGGCTCAGCGGCGCCATCAGCCAGAAGATCCAGCGCCAGCCCGGCCCCTCGGTGAACCCGCCGCCCACGAAGGGCCCGACCGCGGTCCCGATGTTGGCGATGCCGAAGACGGCGCCCAGGGCCTTGGCCCGGCCCTCCTCGGGAAACGTGTTGGTGATCACGGACACCGACACCGGGAAGACGAACGCCGCGCCCACCCCCTGCGCGATCCGGGCCGCCACCAGCCAGCCCAGGCCGGGAGCCAGCGCGCAGCCCACGGAACCGGCCGTGAACAGGGCGGTCCCGGCCAGCAGGGTGCCCCGCCGTCCGAAGACGTCCCCCACCCGGCCGCCGATGATGAAGAAACAGCCGATGGCGAGCATGTACGCGGACAGGGTCCACTGCGCGGCCGAGACAGTGACGCCTAGCTCCGCCGCGATACCGGGAAGGGCGAGGTTGAGGGCGAAGAAGTCGAGCTGGATGCAGAACAGCGCGACGGCGACGGCGACGAAGGCCCCCGTCCTCCGTGCGGCCGCCGAGGACTCAGCGCGCATGAGGGCGTTCCTCTCAGCCGACACCGCCAGGACACCGCCGGTGCCCGCGCGCGTGCCCTCGTCCCATTGTGGAACGAGCCGCCGCGCCCCGCAGTCCGGCCGGGGCTGCAGGGGCCGCCGGGGCTGTCGAGGGCTGCCGGGGGCTGCCGGGGGCTGCCGGGGGCTCCGCGGGCCGGCGCGCCCGGATCGCGGCGCGCGGTGCCCGCCGCTGTCATCGCCCAGGAGGCCGGGAGACTAGGAGACCGGGGGCCGGGCGTTGGCGGGGGAGCGGCGCAGGGCAGAATCCTGCACTGTGACGATCACCGCGCGCGAACTCAACCGGGCAACCCTGGGCCGCCAGTTGCTGCTGAACCGCGAGCCGCTGACCGTACCCGAAGGGGTGCGGCGCGTGGTTGCCCTCCAGGCACAGCACGCGGCCTCGCCGTACCTCGCGCTCTGGAACCGGCTCGCCGGTTTCGCGCCGGCCGAACTCGACGCGGCCTTCACCGGGCGGTCGGTGGTCAAGGCGACCCTGATGCGGATCACCCTGCACGCCGTGCACGCCGAGGACTACCCGGTCTTCCGTACGGCGATGGAGCCCACGCTGTACGCCTCCCGCCTCGGCGCCCGCTTCGCCGCCGCCGGGCTGACCCCCGCCGACGCCGGAGAACTGCTGCCGGAGCTGCTGGCCTTCGCCCGCCGGCCGCGCACCTCGGCCGAGATGCAGGCGTGGACCGGGGCGCGGTTCGGCGCCGAGCAGAGGGACGGGGCGTGGTGGGGGCTGAAGGGGTACGCGCCTCTGCACCACGCCCCGACGGATGCGCCGTGGTCCTTCGGCCTACGCCCGTCCTTCATCGCGGCCGGAGCCGGACCCGTCCCGGTTTCCATTCCCGTTTCCGTGCCCGTACCCGCGGACCGGGCGGGGGAGCCCGAAGCGCTGCAGGCCCTGATCCTGCGCTATCTGGCGGGATTCGGACCCGCGTCGGTCGCGGACGTGGCGCAGTTCGCCCTGGTGAAGCGGGCGCACGTCCGCGCGGCACTCCGCGCCCTGGACGCGGTGGTCGAGCAGCTGCAGGGCCCGGACGGCGACACGCTGTTCGACCTCCCGGGCGCCTTGCGGCCACCCGCCGAAACCCCCGCCCCTCCCCGGCTCATGGCCATGTGGGACAGCATCCTGCTGGCCTACGCCGACCGCAGCCGCGTGATACCCCCGGCCTACCGCCCCCTGGTGATCCGCCGCAACGGCGACGTACTGCCCACCCTGCTGGTGGACGGCCACGTCGCCGGTGTGTGGCGCCCGCTGCAGGGCGGAATCGAGGCCACGGCCTTCCACCCCCTGTCACCCGCCACCTGGGACGGGCTCGCCGAGGAAGCCCAGTCCCTGAGGGCCGTCCTCGACGACCGTGAGACGGAGGTCTACAGCCGCTACCACCACTGGTGGGCCAAACTCCCCGACGCCGACGTGCGGATGCTCTGACCGGCGCTCTCGCCGCCCGCGGACACCGTCCCCCGCGGCGTTCCTAGGGCACGGTCGCGGCGGCGCCGGAGTACTTCCTGATGAGCTCGTAGGAGCGGAGGCGGTCACGGAGGTCGTAGACGGGTGTGGTGAGCATCAGTTCGTCCGCTCCGGTCTCACCGGCCAGGTGCGCCAGCCGGTTCACGACGGTCTCCGGCGTCCCGACGGCCTGCTGCGCACGGAATCCCGCCAGCGCCTGCCGCTCCTCGGCCGTGAAGGGGTGGGCGGCCGCCTGCTCGGGCGTGGGGAAGGGCGACTCGCTCAGTCCCTTGAGGAGCCCTGCTTTGATGACGTTCATGGGTCCGGCCCGCCAGACGGCTTCCTCTTCGGTCTCGGCGCACACCGCCTCGACACACAGCAGCACCCGGGGCCGCTCGCACCAGCGGGAAGGGGTGAACCGTTCCCGGTAACACTCCAGTACGGCACGGGTGTTGTCCGGCCGGATGTGGTGGGCGACCGCGACGGGCAGGCCGAGGGCGGCGGCGAGGGCGGCTCCGGCGGGGCTGGAGGCCAGCAGCCACGGTTCGGGCAGCGGGCCGAGTGCGACCTCGTCGACCAGGAGCGACAGGATCGCCGTGACGTCGTCGCGGTACTGGGCATCGGTCGCCGGCGCGGCTCCGCGGCGAAGTGCCCGTGCGGTCGCCTCGTCGAAGGTGCCGGGACCGCGGCCGATGCCCAGGTCGATGCGGTCCTCGTGCAGGGCGGCCAGCGTTCCGAACTGCTCTGCCACGGTGATGGGCGCATGGTTGGGGGCCAGTACGCCGCCCGACCCGAGCCGGATGGCCGAGGTCGAAGCGGCGGCGTGCGCCGTCAGCACCACGGGCGGGAACGCGCCGATCGCGGGGGAGTGGTGGTGTTCCGCGTACCAGATCCGGTGGTATCCCAGCCGTTCCACCCCCTGCGCGAAGGCCGCGGTGTCCCGCAGGGTCTCCACGGCGCGGGTGCCCGTCTGGACCATCGCGACTTCCAGAGCTGAAAGAGGTATGTCGAGCATGCCGCCAGCATAGGGATCATGCGCGCGGGTGAAGGCGGCGGTGATCCCTTTCCCGCCACTGCGACTCCGCGAGTGGGGGCGTTCCCACGGGTCCCACGGCTCGCACCGGGTCCCGCGGCGCTAGCATGAGACCCCATGATCGTATGGCTCAACGGCACCCACGGCGCAGGCAAGACGACGACCAGTGCACTCGTGCACCCACTGATCCCGGATTCACGGGTGTTCGATGCCGAGAAGGTCGGCGAGACGCTCATGGACATCACGCCGGGACTGCCCAGGACCACCAACTTCCAGCACTGGCCGCCGTGGCGGCCGCTCGTCGTCGAGACGGCCCGCCACGTACTCGACTACACCGGCGGCACGTTGGTGATTCCCATGACGGTCCTGGTCGAGGAGTACTGGCGCGAGATCAGCGCCGGCCTCGCTCAACACGCCATCCCCGTACGGCATTTCGTCCTCCACGCCGACCAGGACACCCTCCGCGGACGCATCGAGGGGGACACCGTTCTCGGCCCGTCCCCGTTCCGTCTCCAATACCTCGAGCCCTACGCCGAGGCGGCCCGCACGTGGCTGCACCGCGAGGCCGAGGTCGTCGACACCACCCACCTCACTCCGGCCCAGGCCGCCCTCCGGATCGCGGAGGCCGTCAGGAGTTGAGGTCCACCCGCCACGGCAGTAGTACTTGCTGTCGAGGGCTCTGCGATCTTGTCCCAACCCTCGGGTAGGGTGACGCGACAGTTCGGAGGGGGACGAAATGATGAAGTGGCAAGTGCCGCTGCGAGCGGTGGCCATGCTGGGTCTGTCGGGGGTACTCGTCACGGGGTGCAGCGATTCCGAAGGCGCGAATCGCTCGGAGCAGCCCCCGGCCTCCTCCCCCTCCCCTTCCTCCTCCACGCCGTCGGTCGAGCCGGTCTCGGCGAAGGCGCAGGCCGCCGAGAAGGTGAAGCTCGCCGTCGAGCGGCGCATCTCGGCGGGTGAACGACAGTTCGGTTCGGGTACGAACTCCCCCTGCTCGACGTTTTCGCCCCAGCTGTTCACCGCGAAGTGCAAGGCAGCAGCCGATGCCACATCCGATGCCGCCGGCCTGGCCTTGAGCGAGATCGATGGGCGCCAAGGATTCGCGACGCTCGATTCGGTTGCTCGCAAGCTCCAGGCAGCAGTCGGTACGTACACATCCTTGGGATGCGCCACGGGGCCGACGGCAGCGGACACGCGTACGGCGTGCCTGGAGCCGGCTGCTGTCATCGCGCAGGGGTTCGCGGACTTGCGCGGCGGGGCCAATGCGGGTCTGGCGGGCAAGTAGGCCCCGGTAGCGAGGCAGGTACCTTCGGCCACGCGCCGGGACCCGTCACGTCCCGCCCCCGGCCGGCATCCGGGTCCGGGTCCGCAGCGTGGGCGCAGGGCCGTCAGACGACCGGTTCGCCGATGCCCAGCAGGTTGCCCTCGCTGTCGCGGAACCAGGCGCCGCGCTCGCCCCGGGCGCCCTTGCTCGGGTAGTTCCCGTCGATCTCGGCGATCGAGTCCCTCGTCTTGAATCCGGGCACGTCGACGTCCTCGAACACCACACCGTGCCGCTTGAGCTCCGCGACCACGCGGGTGAGGTCGTCGACCTCGAATGCCATCTGCGTGAACGTGCCGGGCGAGGATCCCGTAGACCGGAACAGCACGAACTCCGCACCCCCGCACCGGTAGAGAAGGCCGCCGGGCCGCTCGTCGACAGGCTCCAGACCGAGCCGCTCGGTGTAGAAACGCCGAGCCCGTTCCAGGTCCTGGGCGGGAAGCCGGTCCGCCACGCGCGCCCGGGCCAGAAGGTCGCCGTTCACGTTCATGCCACTCAGTGTGCCCGCGCACCGGCCACAGACGGGCAGCCGACGCGCGCCACCGAACCACCCGGTAACCCCAGCACGCAGCATGCAGCCCGCGGCCCCGATCCGGCCCCGATCCGGTTTCCTGAGGCCGGTTGCGGACGGAACCGGCCGGATTCGAACCGGCGTCCTCGCGATTTTGGAGACCGCGCGCGTCGACCTCTGCGCTACGGCTCCGTCCGCCCGGCATCCTAGGCCAGACCGATCCCCTTCCCCACGCCACCCCACCCCACCCACTCCGGCCCCCGTCGTCCAGCGCACGCGCTCAGCGCAGCGCAGGGATCACATCGCGCGTCTCGTCGACCTCGACGCCCGCGGTGCGGCGGCCGAGCGTCCCCGCCGGCGTCTCGTCCGCACAGACGGTGCCCCGCGCGGGCAGCGCCAGGGTGGCGAGGTAGTCCGTGACCAGGGCGCTGACACACGCGCTGCGGTTGTATGCGGTGTGCCCCTCACCGGCGAAGGTCAGCAGCCGCCCGTTGTCCAGCGTCCCGGCCAGGGCCACGGCGTCCTGGTACGGGGTGTCCGGGTCCCCGGTCGTGCCGAGGACCAGGATCGGGGCGGAACCCGCCGCCCGGTAGGAGCCCTCGAAGCGGCTCGGGCGTTCCGCCGGCCACTGGGCGCAGGCCGGCGCGTGGTTGTGGTCGTAGGTGGGCGGCCCGAGCCCGATGGCGGGCCCCAGCAGCGGCGCCGCAGCGACATGGGTACCGACCACCGCACCCAGGAGCAGCCGGCTCGTCGGGTAGACGCGGTCGGCGCACTCGACGGCCAGGTTGACGTTGAGGAAGTCGAACGACGCGGGGGAGGGCGGGTTCAGCAGGAACGTGGCCTGGCGTGCCTGCGCCGCCCGCAGGGCCTGCCCGAGCTCGGGCCAGATCTCCTGGCCCGCGTTGATGTTGAACATCAGCCGGTACGCGAGCGTGTACCCGGTGGCCGGGCGCCCGCTCGCCGTGACGACCGGGTCCGCGTCCAGCGCCCGCTTGAGCCGCTCGAAGGCCTCCCTCGGGCGGCCCTCGCCGAATCCGCAGGCGGCGGCGTTCTGCGCACACCAGTCCAGGAACCGGCCGACCGCCGCGTCCAAGGCGACGAACTGCGCGCCGTCGTAGGCGTACGGCACGTCCGCGTAGCGGCGCGGATCATAGGCCCCGTCCAGGACCATGGCACGCACCCGCCGGGGGAACTGCGCGGCGTAGACGGTGCCGACGTAGCTGCCGAAGGAACGGCCGTAGAAGGAGAGCGTCTCCTCGCCGAGGGCCTGGCGCAGCAGGTCGATGTCCTTGGCGTTCGAGCCGGTGCCGACGAACGGAACGAGGTCACCGGCGCGCTGCCTGCAGGCGTTGGCGAAGTCGGCGCCCTGCCGGATGGCGCCCTGCAGGGCCCCCGGACCGGGCACCCCGCGCGCGGCGTCGACGGCGGCCGAGTACTCCTGGTCGTTCCAGCACTCCACCTGCCCGCTGCGGGCCACGCCCCGCATGTCGTACCCGACGACGTCGAAGGAGTCCCGCAGGGAGGCGGGGAGCGAGGCGTAGCTGTTACGGGCGAAGTCCACACCGGAGTTGCCGGGTCCGCCGGGGTGCAGCAGCAGGACACCGGCGCGGCGGGCCGGGTCGGCCGCGACCCGCCGGGTGACGGCGATCGGGAGCGTACGCCCGGTGGGCTGACGGTAGTCCAGCGGCACCCGGGCGGTCGCGCACTCGAAACCGTCCGCCTGACCGGCACAGGGCCCCCACGACAGAACGGGCACGGGTACGGGTACTGGCGGGGGCGGGTTGGTGAGACCGGTCGCCGTGGCGGCCCCGGGCGAAACCCCCAGGAGCGGGGCGACCGTGATCAGGACGAGGGATATCCCCCACACCAGGGGCTTGCGGGGGCCATCGGCTAAACGGGTCTGCATGCGGCGATCCTCCGTCATGGGCGCGTTGCGCAACGGGCGACAACGTAGCCGCGGACCGCCGCCCTGTCGTCCCACCAGGATGTGATTCCTCCCTACCACCAGGGGTGGCATCCAGCTATCACCAGGGTGGTACACGGCGCCGCCGGATGGCCGACAACGCCACGCCGGGCGCCACCGGCCCGCTGCCGCGCAAGCGCCCCCACCGCAGCCGCAGAGCAGCCGACAACAGCTGGGACGCACGGCATGACGACCCTAAGCAACACCGCCTGATCCGGCGCGGGGGCCGCTGCGGAGGCTGCGCGGCGGTCACCGCTTTCGCTGTCCTCAGACCTGCTGTTTCGGCGTCGGGTGTCCCTGTGCCCGTTCTGTTTTGGTGTTCGTTGTTTTCGTGCCGGGGGTGGTGTCTTTCGGCTGTTCGGCCGGGTTGGGGGTGGCGGGTGCGGCGGTGTGGCGGGCAGGGCAGGGCAGGGCGGTGCGGGCAGGGTGGGTGCGGCAGGGGGGAGGGTTGGTGTGCGGTGGGTGTGTGTTTGGTTGCGGTGGGTGGGGTTTGGGTGGGGTGGGGGTGAGGCGGCCCATAGGGCCCATGTCACATACGAGGTGGGTTAGT
>NZ_JBIVFA010000014.1:0-269716 GCF_044747975.1 Streptomyces sp. NPDC090045 | reverse complement strand
GCGTTGATTTTTGGCACGCTGTTGAGTTCTCAAGGAACGGACGCTTCCTTTGTACTCACCCTCTCGGGCTTTCCTCCGGGCTTTCGTTCTGTTCTTGCGTTTCCGACTCTATCAGACTCTTTCGGGCCCGACTTCCTCGGTGCTTTCCAGTTCCTGCGCTTTCGCGCTTTCCCTTTCCGGCGATTCCGACTCTATCAGATCCTTTCGGGCCTGACTCCCAGTCAGCGGGCTTTGCCTCGGGGCTGTTTGGCCCCTTCGGCGAGTGAGACAGTAGCGGATTCCTCGCCCCCGAACCTAATCGGCGGCCGCGTCCTCGGACACGGATTCCTCATTCGCAAATACGCATGAAAACGAGACGACGGAGTGCGTCGTTCGTTCGAATGTGTGGTGCGGAATGGCCGTCCGGGGACCGACCGGGGTCGGCGCTCACTTCGGACAACTCGAAGAACCTTACGGACCTGGCACACCTGTGTCAACCCCCCGCCGGCCGACGCGCGGACCTCCTCGAAACCCACGCCGCGCCCACCCCCGGCCGTCTACGCTGGGCCCATGACTACGCATGCGCTCACGCTCAGCCTTCGCTGGTGGGCCGCCTGACGGCGGCCGACCTTCCACGCGAGCACGCATGCGCTCACGGCCGCCGCTTCGGCGGCCGTTTTTGTTTCTCCCTCCCGGGAGTGGCTCGGTCGCCCCACGCGATGGCACCGACACCACTCACACACAGGGAGAGCAGGACATGACGAGGATCTTCAGCGGGGTCAAGCCGACCGGTCATCTGACGCTGGGGAACTACCTGGGGGCCGTACGGCAGTGGGTCGCCGCCGACCAGGGGCCGGACGAGGCGCTGTTCTGCGTCGTCGACCTCCACGCGCTGACCGTCGAGCACGAGCCGGCGCGCGTACGGAGGCTGAGCCGGCAGGCGGCGACGCTGCTGCTCGCCGCCGGGCTGGATCCACAGCGGTGCACGCTCTTCGTGCAGAGCCATGTCGACGAGCACACGCGGCTGGCGTACCTGCTGGAGTGCACCGCCACCGACGGGGAGCTGCGGCGGATGATCCAGTACAAGGAGAAGTCGGCGAAGGCGCAGGTCTCCGGGGAGGGCGTACGGCTGTCGCTGCTCACCTATCCCGTGCTGATGGCGGCCGACATCCTGGCGTACGGGACCCAGGAGGTGCCGGTCGGGGAGGACCAGCGGCAGCACGTCGAGCTGACCCGGGATCTGGCGGTGCGGTTCAACCAGCGGTACGGGCACACCTTCACCGTGCCGAAGGCGACGCTTCCGCCGGTGGCCGCGCGGGTCATGGACCTGCAGGAGCCCGCGTCGAAGATGGGGAAGTCCCATGAGAGCGGGGCGGGGATCGTCTATCTGCTCGACGAGCCCGGGGTCGTGCGCAAGAAGGTGATGCGGGCGGTCACCGACAGCGGGGACGGCGGGGTGGTCTACGACCGGGAGGCGCGGCCGGGGGTCGCGAACCTGCTGGACATCCTGGCGGCGTGCACCGGGGGTGATCCGGTCCGGCTCGCCGACGGGTACAGCGGGTACGGGGCGTTGAAGCGGGACGTCGCCGATGCGGTGGTCGAGCTGTTGCGGCCGGTGCAGGAGCGGCATGCGGAGCTGGCGGCCGATCCGGCCCGGGTGGAGAAGGTGCTGCGGGAGGGGGCCGGGCGGGCCCGGGAGCTGGCGCGGCCCGTGGTGGACCGGGCGTACCGGGCCATCGGGTTGCTGGAGCCGTGACGGGTGGGGGTCCCGCGTGCTCGGGCCCCCACCGGTACGGGTGTCTCAGCTGTTGCCGGAGGCGAGCTCGCGGCTGCGGTCGCGGGCCGCTTCGAGGGCGGCGATGAGGGCGGCGCGTACGCCGTGCTTCTCCAGCTCGACGATGGCGTTGATCGTCGTGCCGGCCGGGGAGGTGACGGCCTCGCGGAGCTTGACCGGGTGCTCGCCGCTGTCGCGGAGCATCACGGCGGCGCCGATGGCGGCCTGGACGATGAGGTCGTGGGCCTGGGCGCGGGGCAGGCCGAGGAGGATGCCGGCGTCGGTCATGGCCTCGACGAGGAAGTAGAAGTACGCCGGGCCGGAGCCGGAGAGGGCGGTGGCCGCGTCCTGCTGGGACTCGGGGACGCGCAGGGTCTTGCCGACGCCGCCGAAGATCTCCTCGGTGTGGGCGAGGTGCTCGGCGGTGGCGTGGCTGCCGGCGGAGATGACGGACATGGCCTCGTCGACGAGGGCGGGGGTGTTCGTCATGACGCGGACGACGGGGGTGCCGGGGCTGAGCCGTTCCTCGAAGAAGGAGGTGGGGATGCCGGCGGCGCCGCTGATGACCAGGCGGTCGACGGGGACGTGCGGGGCGAGCTCGTCGAGGAGCCTGGCCATGTCCTGGGGCTTGACGGTGAGGATGAGGGTGTCGGCGCGCTTGGCGGCTTCGGCGTTGGAGACGGCCTCGACCCCGTAGCGGGTGCGGAGCTCCTCGGCCCGGTCGGCACGGCGGGCCGTGACGAGGAGCTTCGAGGCGGGCCAGCCGCCGCGGATCATTCCGCTGAGCAGAGCCTCGCCGATCTTGCCGGTACCGAGGACCGCGACTGTCTGGGTCATGCCCGATTCACCTCGCCGAACTGTTCTTGCGCCTGAGCTACCTATACGTCCTCATCCTTGCACCCGGGCGGGGAAGGGGGAGGCGCTGTCCGGAGTGCGGTCAGGCCCGTAGGAGTCAAGGCGTCCGGCGGCGGAGGGTGGCCGCGCCGAGGGCGAGTACGAGCAGGGCGCAGGCGGCGACGACCACGGCGTCGCGGACGAAGTCGGCGGTCATGTCGGTGTGGGTGAGGACCTGGGTCATGCCGTCGACGGCGTAGGACATGGGCAGCACGTCGGAGATGCCTTCGAGGACCGGGTGCATGGTGTCGCGGGCGGCGAACAGGCCGCAGAGGAGCAGCTGGGGGAAGATCACCGCCGGCATGAACTGGACGGCCTGGAACTCGGAGGCGGCGAAGGCGGAGACGAAGAGGCCGAGGGCCGTGCCGAGGAGGGCGTCGAGGAGGGCGACGAGCAGGAGCAGCCAGGGGGAGCCGACGACGTCGAGGCCGAGGGCCCAGAGGGCGAGGCCGGTGGCGAGGAGGGACTGGGCGACGGCGACGGCGCCGAAGGCGAGGGCGTAGCCGGCGATGAGGTCGCCCTTGCCGAGCGGCATGGCGAGGAGGCGTTCGAGGGTGCCGGAGGTGCGTTCGCGCAGGGTGGCGATCGAGGTCACCAGGAACATGGTGATGAGGGGGAAGATCCCGAGGAGTGACGCGCCGATGCCGTCGAAGGTGCGGGGGCTGCCGTCGAAGACGAAGCGCAGCAGGGTGAGCATCAGGACGGGGACCAGGAGCATCAGCGCGATGGAGCGCGGGTCGTGGCGGAGCTGGCGCAGGACGCGGGCGGCGGTGGCGGCGGTGCGGGCACTGTTCACGGGGTCGTCTCCTGGGCGGCGAGGGTGTTGGCCTCGTCGACGAGGCGGAGGAAGCCCTCCTCGACGGTGGCGGAGCGGGTACGGGTGCGCAGTGCGTCGGGGGTGTCCTGGGCGAGGATGCGGCCTTCGCGCATGAGGAGGAGGTCGTGGCAGCGCTCGGCCTCGTCCATGACGTGGGAGGAGACGAGGATCGTGGCGCCGCGGGTGGCGGCGATGTCGTGGAAGAGGTTCCACAGGTCGCGGCGCAGGACGGGGTCGAGGCCGACGGTGGGTTCGTCGAGGACGAGGAGCTCGGGGGTGCCGAGCAGGGCGACGGCGAGGGAGACGCGGCTGCGCTGGCCGCCGGAGAGGTTGCCGGCGAGGGCGTCGGCGTGGGTGGTGAGGTCGACGTCGTCGATGGCCCGGCGTACGACTGCGGTGCGGCGGTCGGCGGCGGAGCGGCCGGGGTCGAGGACGGCGGCGAAGTAGTCGAGGTTCTGCCGGACGGTGAGGTCGTCGTAGACGCTGGGCGCCTGGGTGACGTAGCCGATGCGGGAGCGGAGCTCGGGGTGGCCGGCGGGGCGGCCGAGGACGTCGAGGGTGCCGGTGACGTGGGCCTGGGTGCCGACGACGGCGCGCATGAGGGTGGATTTTCCGCAGCCGGAGGGGCCGAGGAGGCCGGTGATGCGGCCGCGGGGGACGTCGAAGGCGATGGAGTCGATGACGGTGCGGGGGGTACGGCCGGTGCCGCGGCGGACGGTCAGGCCGTGGGCGTGCACGGCGGCCGGGGCTCCCTCGGACTGGTTATTCATCATGTGATGAATAATGCTCCTGGCGGTGCCGCACGTCAATCGCCGGGAGGTGCGGAGCTCTGCCGGGTTACCGGGTCATGGGTTGCCGGGTTGCCGGGTTGCCGGGCTACTTCTTGCGCTTGGGACGGCGGGCGGCCGGGTTCCCCGTACGGGAGCTGCGGCGGCGGGCGAAGTCGGCCTGGGCGCGCTCGTACTCGGCGCGGCGGAGCTTCTCGCCCGGGGCCTCGCCGAGGCAGCGCAGGAAGTACGCGATGAGGGAGCCGATGAAACCGATCGCCTTGAGTCCCTTGAGGGCGGCCTCGTCGGAGGACGGGGCGGGGCGGCGGCTGAAGGACTCCCAGGTCTTGGCGAAGGCGATGGAGCTGGCGATCGCGAAGAGGACGACGACGGAGATGCTGAGGAAGGGGCCGACGTTGCCGATCTCCAGGCCCTCGTACGACAGGCGCAGCAGGACGGCGGCGGCGATGGCGGTGACCAGCGAGCCGAGGGCGAGGCCGACGCGGCGCAGGGCGTAGCCGCCGTCGTGGTTCACCCAGGTGGTGCCGAAGAACGGGATCGGCTCGGGCTCGGGGCCGGTGGGCCCCGGGGCCTGGGCGGCCGGCTCGGCTGGGTTCTGGTCTCGCTGGTCGTCGCTCACAGCAGCGATTATTCCTTGCCGGGCCGGCCGGGCCGGGTGTGTCTCACGTGTCAGACGCGGTCAGCGCCGTCCGTGAGCACCGCTCTCTTCCTGGGAAGGCCGGTGAAGGTCAGCAGCGCGTGGCGACGTAGCCGTCGCTGCCCGTCCGGACGTAGGCGTCCGAGACGAACTGACCGTTGCCGATGCAGTCCCAGATGTTCGTCGTGCCGTACGGACCGGAGACCGTCGTACCGGGGCCCTGGCAGCGGATCGAGACGTACGAGTCGTACGGCAGGACCTTGACGATGGAGTAGCTGGTGCCCGGGCCGCTGCGGACGTTCACCCGGGTCCCGGGAGCGACCGGAAAGGTCGGGAAACCGGACTCCGCGGCGAGGCTCTGGACCTGACCGGGCTCACTCTTTTCGGACATGCGAAAACTCCCCCCTGAGTGTTGCGCTGCGCAACTCGCGCAGGGTAGCAGGACCTTGGAGATAGCCGGGTGCCATCGACTAGGCTCCGGCGGGGGTGGTCAGCGGTGCAGTCGCTGCACAGGGAACGGGCGGGCTTTCCGGAGTACGCCGGGCAGTACCGGCTGGAATCCGTCCTGGGTTCGGGCGGTATGGGCGTCGTCCACCTCGCCACCTCCGCCTCGGGGCTGAAACTCGCCGTCAAGATCGTGCACCCCGAGCACGCGGTGGATCCGGAGTTCCGGGCCCGGTTCCGGCAGGAAGTGGCCGCGGCGCGTCGTGTGAGCGGGGCGTTCACCGCGCCCGTCGTGGACGCGGATCCGGACGCCGAACGGCCCTGGATGGCCACCTTGTTCATCGACGCACCGACACTCGCCGAGCGGGTGCGGGAGCGGGTGCTCGATCCGGCCGAACTGGCCCGGCTCGGCGCCGGACTCGCGGAGGCGCTGCGGGACATCCACCGGGCCGGTGTGGTGCACCGGGACCTGAAGCCGAGCAACGTCCTGATGGCGCCCGACGGAGTACGGGTCATCGACTTCGGGATCTCGCGGCCGACCGACAGTGACCTGCGGACGGAGACCGGAAAGCTGATCGGGACACCGCCCTTCATGGCGCCCGAGCAGTTCCAGCGGCCCAGGGAAGTGGGGCCCGCCGCGGACCTGTTCGCGATGGGTGCCGTACTCGTGCACGCAGCGACCGGGCGCGGCCCCTTCGACTCCGACAGTCCCTATCTGGTGGCGTATCAGGTCGTTCACCACGACCCGGACCTGACCGGTCTGCCGACGGCCCTGATACCGGTCGTCGAGTCCTGCCTCGCGAAGGACCCCGCCGAACGCCCGACCCCTGACGCGCTGATCAGTGAACTGCGTGCGCTGGCCTATCCGACGTCGGAGGACACCCGGGCCTTCATCCCCAGGCCGCGCGGACCCAGCCGGCGGGAGGAGGCCACCCACCGGCGGGACCGGATCCCCGCCGAGCAGCCCGGCGCCACCCCGCCGCGACGGCGGTCACGGCTGGTGCTGTCGGTCGGTGGCGCGCTGCTGCTGACCGGCGGGGCGCTCGGCGGATACCTCTCGTACGGGACGGACGCGGACCCGACGGCGCACTCCACCGTGCACGCCGGGGCCACGGAGCCCGGTCCCGGGGCGAAGGCCGGGCCGCCGTGGGCGGTGCACGTGGGCGAAGGGGGCGGTGGCAATCCCGTGCCGGCCTGCTCGTGGTCGGCCGGCGGCCTCTACTGCTCGGGGCCGGGGCTGGCGGCCGCCCGGCTCGACCCGGCCAACGGCTCGGTGATGTGGTCCGTGCGCGGAGCGGCACCCGCTTCGCGGATGACACCGAATCCGGCTCCGCTGCACGCCGCGGGACTGGTGTTCGCCGTGGACGACGACGGAAGGGGCCTGCGGGCCCTGGATGCGGCATCCGGTGCGCAGCGGTGGAAGCGGGCCCTGCCGGAGGGCGGGCGGGTGGTGCCCGTGGGCAGTCTGCTGCTGGTCACGGGCCCGGACGGAAAGACCGCCATGCTCGACGCGGCCACGGGCGCGACACGCTGGGAGCACCGCATCGGCGGAGCCGGCTCCGCATGGATCGCCGAACCGGATGCGCCGGGGGGCGCCGGCCTGTACCTCTGCGCGCAGGGAGCGGACGGGAAGTCGACCCAGATCTCCGC
Source organism: Streptomyces sp. NPDC090045 (assembly GCF_044747975.1). Classification (NCBI taxonomy): domain Bacteria; kingdom Bacillati; phylum Actinomycetota; class Actinomycetes; order Kitasatosporales; family Streptomycetaceae; genus Streptomyces; species Streptomyces sp. NPDC090045. Next base: position 262,733 of record NZ_JBIVFA010000014.1, on the reverse strand, counting down.
TGTCGACGTCGCGAACGGCTCGGTGCGCTGGCAGGTCCGGAGTCCGGCGCTGCTGGAACCGGTCGGCGCGGGGGCCGGCGGGCTCTACCTGCTGGAAGGTGACACGCGGTCCGCGTCCGGCGCCGTGACCAGGGCGGTCGTGCGGGTGGATCTCGCGACGCGGGCCGTACGCAGGATCCCCCTCTCGGCGCAGGTGATGGAGGCCCAGGCCACGGTCGGCCCCGAGGGCCGGGTGTACCTCTTCGGCACGTCGGGCGCCCTGGCCGCGGTGGGGGCGGAGCGTGAGGAATGGCGGCTGGAGACGGGCGTGGCCGTGGGCTCGCGGCCGGTGATCCACGACGGGCGGATCCACCTGACGGCCTCGGACGGGCGGCTGCTGGCCGTCGACGGCGCGGGCCGGCTCCTGGGGCAGACGAAGCCCCGGCTGGGTGGCGAGTCGGGCTACGCCTCCACCCTGCCCGCGCCCGTGGTCGGCGGTGGGCGGGTGTTCACGGGGGCGCCCGACGGGTCGGTGTTCGCGGTGGGGGCGGGGGATCCGGGCGGGTGGTGAGACGCCGGCGCCCCCGCACCGGAGGGTGCGGGGGCGCCGGCGGGGCCGTTCGTCAGCCCACGGGGCCGCTCGCGCTCGTCAGCCCAGGCGGGTGACGTCGCGGACGGCGCCCTTGTCGGCGCTGGTGGCCATCGCGGCGTAGGCGCGCAGGGCCGCGGAGACCTTGCGCTCGCGGCTCTTCGGGGCGTAGACGCCGCCGAGGGCCTCGTGGCGGGCCGCCAGGGTGGCCTCGTCGACGAGGAGCTCGATGGAGCGGTTCGGGATGTCGATGCGGATGCGGTCGCCGTCCTGGACGACGGCGATGTTGCCGCCCGAGGCCGCCTCCGGGGAGGCGTGGCCGATGGACAGGCCCGAGGTGCCGCCGGAGAAGCGGCCGTCGGTGACCAGGGCGCAGACCTTGCCGAGGCCGCGGCCCTTGAGGAAGGAGGTCGGGTAGAGCATCTCCTGCATGCCGGGGCCGCCGCGCGGGCCCTCGTAGCGGATGACGACGACGTCGCCCGCCTTGATCTCCTTGCGGAGGATCTTGTCGACGGCCTCGTCCTGCGACTCGCAGACGACGGCCGGGCCCTCGAAGGTCCAGATCGACTCGTCGACGCCCGCCGTCTTCACGACGCAGCCGTCGACGGCGATGTTGCCGCGCAGGACGGCGAGGCCGCCGTCCTTGGAGTACGCGTGCTGCACGGAGCGGATGCAACCGCCCTCGGCGTCGAGGTCGAGGGTGTCCCAGCGCTCGGACTGGGAGAAGGCGGTCGCGGACCGCTGGCAGCCGGGCGCCGCGTGCCACAGCTCCATGGCCGTGTCGGTGGCCGTGCCGGAGCGGGGGTCCCAGTCCGCGAGCCAGGTCTCCAGGTTCTCGGAATGGACCGAGGTGACGTCCTTGTTCAGGAGTCCGCCGCGGTGCAGCTCACCGAGGATGGCGGGCATGCCGCCGGCCCGGTGCACGTCTTCCATGTAGTACGTGCCGCCGGGCGCCACGTTCGGCGCGACCTTGGACAGGCACGGGACCCGGCGGGAGATCTCGTCGATGTCCGTGAGGTCGTAGTCCAGTCCGGCCTCCTGCGCGGCGGCGAGGAGGTGCAGGATCGTGTTCGTGGAGCCGCCCATGGCGATGTCGAGGGCCATGGCGTTCTCGAAGGCCTGGCGGGACGCGATGGAGCGGGGCAGGACCGAGTGGTCGTCCTGCTCGTAGAAGCGCTTGGTGATCTCGACGATCGTGCGGCCGGCGTCCTCGTACAGGGCGCGGCGGGCGGTGTGCGTGGCGAGGACCGAGCCGTTGCCGGGGAGGGCGAGGCCGATGGCCTCGGCGAGGCAGTTCATCGAGTTGGCGGTGAACATGCCCGAACACGAGCCGCAGGTCGGACAGGCGTTCTCCTCGATGCGCAGGACGTCCTCGTCGGAGACGTTCTCGTTGGAGGCGTCGACCATCGCGTCGATCAGGTCGAGCTTGCGGACGGTGCCGTCCACGAGGGTGGCCTGGCCGGCTTCCATCGGGCCGCCGGAGACGAAGACGACCGGGATGTTGAGGCGCAGGGCGGCCATCAGCATGCCGGGGGTGATCTTGTCGCAGTTGGAGATGCAGATCAGCGCGTCGGCACAGTGCGCCTCGACCATGTACTCGACCGAGTCCGCGATCAGGTCGCGGGAGGGGAGGGAGTACAGCATGCCCGCGTGGCCCATCGCGATGCCGTCGTCGACCGCGATGGTGTTGAACTCGCGGGGGACGGCGCCGGCGGCGAGGATCGCGTCGGAGACGATGCGGCCGACCGGTGCCAGGTGGGTGTGGCCGGGGACGAACTCCGTGAAGGAGTTGGCGACCGCGATGATCGGCTTCCCGATGTCCGCGCTCGCTACGCCCGACGCGCGCATCAGCGCACGAGCGCCTGCCATGTTGCGGCCGTGGGTGACGGTGCGGGACCTCAGCTCGGGCATGCGGTTCACTCCCCATGAGTGCGGCTGTACGGTCAGCCGCGACTGCGGATATGGCTCAGATACGAGGCTACGCCCACCGCCCGCGATCCGGACAGCGCGTCCGCATGACGGGACGACAGGCTCACTCCTCGGTCAGGTACCGCTGCAGCGTAGGGGCCACGAGCGCCACGATGTCCTCCGCGTCCGCGGACGCGAGGGGCTCGACCTGGACGACGTAGCGCAGGATCGCGATGCCGACCATGTGGGAGGCGGCGAGCTCGGCGCGGAAGGTCGGGTCGGGGACGTGGAGGTCGGCGGCGACCCGCTCCAGGACCCGCCGCAGCACCAGCCCGCGCAGCACCTTCGCGGCGGCCTCGTGCGTGAGGGCGGAGCGGATCACGGCGAGCAGCGGCGCGCGGGTGACCGGGTTCTCCCAGACGCCCAGGAAGTACCTGGCCAGCCGCTCGCCGATGCCGTCCGGTCCGGCGCCGACGATGGCGGGGACCACGAGGGCCGGCTCCATGCTCATCTCGATGGCGGCGGCGAAGAGGTCGTCCTTGCTGCCGAAGTAGTGGTGGACCAGCGCCGGGTCCACGCCCGCCACCTTCGCGATGCCGCGGACGGAGGTCTTGTCGTAGCCGCGCTCCGCGAACACCTCGCGGGCGGCCAGCCGGATGCGCTCCTGCGTGCCGGGGCCGTCGTCGGCCTCGTCCTGCCGGGGCCGGCCGGGCCCGCGGCGGCGCGGCTTCTCCGTGCCCGTCATGACCGCCGGGCCCTGTCCCGGGCGGTGGTGATGTCAGTGATGGTGTCGGTCGTGGCGGCGGTGGCGAGGTGCAGCCGGGTGAAGGCCAGCGCCTCGGCGAGGTCGGCCTCGCGCTCGGCCGACGACATCGCCCGCCGCGTGTTGACCTCGATCACCACGTGCCCGTCGAACGAGGTCCGGGCGAGGCCCTCCAGCAGCTCGGCGCAGGGCTGCGTACCCCGCCCCGGGACCAGGTGCTCGTCCTTCGCCGAACCGTTTCCGTCGGCGAGGTGGATGTGCGCGAGCCGGTCGCCCATCCGGTCGATCATCGCGGTGGCATCGGTCCGGGCGGTCGCGGTGTGCGAGAGGTCGACGGTGAAGTGCCGGTAGTCGTCCTTCGTCACGTCCCACTCGGGTGCGTACGCGAGCATCTCGCGGTCGCGGTAGCGCCAGGGGTACATGTTCTCCACGGCGAACCGGACGTCGGTCTCGTCGGCCATCCGCCAGATGCCGGTGACGAAGTCGCGGGCGTACTGGCGCTGCCAGCGGAAGGGCGGGTGCACGACGACGGTGGACGCGCCGAGCCGCTCGGCCGCCGCCTGTGCCCGCTGCAGTTTGGTCCACGGGTCGGTGGACCACACGCGCTGGGTGATCAGCAGACAGGGTGCGTGCACGGCGAGGATCGGCACCTGGTGGTGGTCCGACAGCCGGCGCAGGGCGTCGACGTCCTGGCTGACCGGATCCGTCCAGACCATGACCTCCACGCCGTCGTACCCGAGGCGCGCGGCGATCTCGAAGGCGGTCGCCGTGGACTCCGGATAGACGGAGGCGGTGGAGAGGGCGACTTTCGCGGTCGGGATGCGGACTGGTTCTGCCACGGAGACAGGGTACGGGGCCCGCGCCCGCCCGGTACGTGACGACCGCCACCCGAACCCGCCCCGGAGCCGGGCCCCGAGCCCAATGCGAGGCCGCCCCGAGCCACGCGCGAGCCCGGCGCGAGGCCGCCCGGGAGGGCGGGCGAGGTCGGGGTGCGGTCGGTGCGAGCGCCGGTGGCGCCTTCGGTGCAAGGCCGGGCGCGGGCCCTGCTCGGCGCGGTACGAGGCCCGCGCAAGCGGTGGGCCGGCGCCGCGGAGTTTGGTGCTGGGGCGGCTTGGGCGGGGCGCGGTCGGACCGGGGTGGCGGCCGTAGGCGGCGCGGCGTAGGCCGCCCGGCCCACAGTTGGATCGCCACGGTCCGTCAGCCGCCCTAGGTTTCAGGCAAGATGCGGGTTTTCGCCCGCTTTTCACCGAGAGGGCTGCCCGTATGACTCGCCGTTGGATCACATCCGCCCTGTGCGCGCTCGCGCTGCTCGCACCCGGCTCGCTCGGCACCGCCTCGGCCGCCGAGGGAGGCCGGACCCCCTTGCGCGTCACCACCCGCAACCTCTACCTGGGCGCCGACCTCGCCCCCGTCCTCGCCGCCACCAGCGCGCAGGGGCTCGTCGCCGCGGTGACCGGGGTGTGGGCGAACGTCCAGGCGACGAACTTCCCGGAGCGTGCCAAGGCGCTGGCCGACGAGATCGCCGAGAGCGACCCCCACCTCGTGGGCCTCCAGGAAGCCGTGCTGTGGCGCAGCCAGACCCCGGCCGGCCCGGGCCAGGCCAAGCACGTCGAGTACGACTTCCTGAAGATCCTCCTCAACGAGCTCTCCGCGCGCGGCAAGCACTACCGCGCGGTGGCCAGCGTCACCGTCGGCAGCGACTTCGAGGCCCCGCGCGCCACGCCCGGCGGCGGCTTCCAGGACATCCGCCTCACCGACCGCGACGTCCTCCTGGCCCGCACCGACCTGCCGGCGCGCGCCTTCTCCGTGGCGCACGCGCGGGCCGCCCGGTTCCAGAACCACCTGCCCATCTGCCGGCCCGTGCTCGGCTGCCCGCCCAATCCGCCGCTGAAGGTCGAGCGCGGCTGGGTCTCGGCCGACGTCACGCTCCGCGGCCGCACCGCCCGCGTGGTGACCACCCACCTCGAACCGGCCGCCCCCGCCGTCCAGGAGGCACAGGCCGGCGAGCTGCTCGCGGGCCCGCTGAACACCGAGCTCCCCACCGTGCTGCTCGGCGACCTCAACTCGGCGGCCGGCGGAGTCGGCGCGACACCGGGAACCGCCACCCAGAGCCACAACCAGCTCCTGGCCGCCGGCTTCAAGGACGCCTGGACCGCCAACCGCCATCGCCCCGGCGGCCCCGGCTTCACCTGCTGCCAGGCCCCCGACCTGCGCAACGCCGTCTCCGGCCTCAGCCAGCGCATCGACTACGTGCTCTTCCGCGGCAGGATCCACGCGCTGACGGCCGACCGGGTGGGCGAGAACCCCGCCGACCGCACCCCGTCGGGCCTGTGGCCCTCCGACCACGCCGGGATCACGAGCGTGCTCCGGCTGCGCTGACCGCCCCGGCCCACCCCGGCCGGCCGGAGCCCGCGCGCCCGGAGCCCGCACGCCCGGAGCCCGGGGCCCGGGGCCCGGGGCCCGGGGCCCGGGGCCCGGGGCCCGGGGCCCGTGCCTTCCTACGATCCCGTCGGCATGTGGTCCAGCCTGCGGAGAATCACGCCCTCGCGCAGGGCCCACGGGCAGATCTCCAGCTCGTCGACACCGAAGAGGTCCATCGCGCCCTCCGCGACGAGCGCGCCCGCCAGGAGCTGGTTCGCCCGGCCCTCCGAGACGCCCGGCAGGGCCGAGCGCTGGGCCGTGGTCATCGCCGCCAGGCGCGGCACCCACTCCTCCAGGGACTTGCGGCTCAGGTCCCGCTGCACGTACAGACCGTCCGCCGACCGGGCCGCGCCCGCGATGCGGGCCAGCTGCTTGAACGTCTTCGACGTCGCGACCACGTGGTCCGGGGCGCCGAAGCGGCTGAATTCGCCGACCGTGCGGGCGATCTCCGCCCGCACGTGCCGCCGTAGCGCCCGGACGTCCAGCGTGTCCGGCGGGTCGCCCGGGAGCCAGCCCGACGTGAGGCGGCCCGCGCCCAGCGGCAGCGAGACGGCCGCGTCCGGGTCCTCGTCGATGCCGTACGCGATCTCCAGCGAGCCGCCGCCGATGTCCAGGACCAGCAGTTTCCCGGCGGACCAGCCGAACCACCGGCGGGCCGCCAGGAAGGTCAGCCGGGCCTCGTCCGCGCCGCTCAGCACCGGCAGGTCGACGCCCGTCTCGGCCTTGACCCGCGCCAGCACCTCGTCCGCGTTCGTGGCCTCGCGCACGGCGCTGGTCGCGAAGGGGAGGACGTCCTCGCAGCCCTTGTCCTCGGCGGCCTGCACCGCTTCGTTGATGACCGAAAGGAGACGCTCGACGCCCGCGGGGGTGACGGCGCCGGAGTCGTCGAGGAGCTCCGCCAGCCTTATTTCCACCTTGTGCGAGTGCGCCGGCTGCGGGCGCGCGCCGGGGTGCGCGTCCACCACCAGCAGATGGACCGTATTCGAACCCACATCAAGGACACCGAGTCTCATAGGGGGAAACGCTACTGCGATGAACGCCGAGGGGTGAGGTAAGGGGCGCTTAGGCTTGGGTTTGTGCCAAATACGAAGAAGGCCAACAAGACCCGGTCGCAGAAGGACACGGGCAAGGACACCGCCAAGGGCAAGAACTCCGGCGGCAGGAACGGCAAGGGCAAGAACCCCGTCGTCTCCGACGAGAAGGGCCTCGACTTCCCCCGGGCCTGGGTGGAATTCCCCGACCCCGGCGACGACGAACAGGTCTTCCGCTGCGACCTGACCTGGCTGACCTCCCGCTGGACCTGCATTTTCGGCCAGGGCTGCCAGGGCATCCAGGCGGGCCGGGCCGACGACGGCTGCTGCACGCTCGGCGCGCACTTCTCCGACGAGGACGACGAGAAGCGGGTCGCGCAGCACGTGGCCCGGCTGACGCCGGAGCTGTGGCAGTTCCACGACGTCGGGAGCGAGAGCGGGTGGACGCAGCACGACGACGACGGGGAGAAGCAGACCCGCCGCTGGGACGGCGCGTGCATCTTCCTGAACCGGCCGGGGTTCCCCGCCGGGGCGGGCTGCTCGCTGCACATCCTCGCGATGAAGGAGGGCCGCGAGCCGCTGGAGACCAAGCCGGACGTCTGCTGGCAGCTGCCGATCCGCCGGACGTACGAGTGGATCGACCGGCCCGACGACACCCGCGTGCTGCAGGTGTCGATCGGCGAGTACGACCGCCGCGGCTGGGGGCCCGGCGGCCACGACCTGCACTGGTGGTGCACGTCGGCCACCTCCGCGCACGGCGCCGGGGACCCGGTGTACGTGTCGTACCGCGCCGAGCTGACGGAGCTGATGGGCAAGGAGGGGTACGAGGCGCTCGCGAAGCTGTGCGAGGAGCGGCTGGCCTCCCTGCTGCCGATGGCCCCGCACCCGGCCGACCCGGCCTGACCGGCCCGACCTGTGCCGCCCGTCCGACCGGCCGAACCGGTCCGGCGGGCGGGCTTCCGGCCTGGGCGCCGTTAGCCCGGTGACCCGGACGGGCCCGGGTCCGGCCCCGGGGAAACCGTTCCGCCTGAGCCGTCCGACGGCGTCGCGGTCGGCGTGGGCGTCGGGGACGGCGGCGGGATCGTCGGCTCCGTGGGCGTCGGGGTCGGCGTGGGCGGCTGCGTCGGGTCCGGGGTGGGCGTCGGGGTCGCGGGCTGCGTCGGGTCCGGCGCCGGCGTCGGGGTCGCGGCGGGGCGGCCGCGGCCCTGGATGGAGACCACCGCACCGCTCGGATCGACCCCGACCCGGGCGGTCCAGGCGCCCACGGGCTGGGCCTCGGAGTCCACGGCGATCCGCAGGGTGACCGATTCTCCAGGGGCCAGCGTGCCCGCGGTCCGGCTCGCGCGCAGCCAGGGCGCGTCGGACCAGAGCCGCCAGTCCACCGGGGCGCCGCCCGAGGCGGTGAGGGTGAGCAGCGTGAGGGAACCGCGCGAGGACGCGGCGACGGCGAGGCGGCCGGGGGCTCCGGCGTGGTCGGGGCCGGCCGGCGGACCGCTGCTGATCACCTCGACGGAGACGTCGGATTCGTCGTCGCTCTGGGCGAATCCGGGGCCGCCGGTGGTGCTGGCGGCGTTCCCGGCGTTCTCGTACGCCGTCAGCGGGCGGCCGTCCGTACGCGCCGTCGGGAGCTCGGACTCACTGGCGGAGATGCGGGTGGAGTCGCCGCCGACGGGCTCGCCCGTGCTGGGGGCGCCGCGGTACGCCGCCCACAGGGCCAGGACCGGGGCGGCGACGACGGTGGCGACGACGGTCGTGGTCACCGCCCGGGCGCGCAGCCGGTCGCGGCGGGCCGCGCGGTCCCTGGGGTCCATCGGGAAGCCGGTGCGGTCGAAGCGCGGGCCGGGCCTGCGGCCGCGGCCCCGGCCGGAGCGGAGCATCGCGGCGTGGACGGCGGTGCGGGGGGCGGGTACGAGCGGGAGGGCGGCGGTGTTGATGCCGCCGGAGCCGGGCCAGGGGGCGGCGACGCCCACGCGTTCGGCGACGCGGCGGCACCGGGGGCAGTCGTCGACGTGGCGGACGAGCTCGGCGCGCAGGGTGCTGGACAGCAGGACGTTGCCGGCGCCCTCGCCGTCTGCGCCGGCGCCGGTGAGCAGGGAGACGGCGGAACAGTTCCCGGTCTCCACGACGGCGAGGGCGGCCCGGGTGCGCTCCACCTCGCAGGCGGCGCCGGACAGGAGCTCCCGGGCGGCGGCCGGGGGCGTGCCGAGGACGGCGGCGAGTTCGGGGACGCCGAGGCGGTGGCGGACGGCGAGTTCGAGGGCCTCGCGCTGGGCGGGCGTGGTACCGGCGGCCTCGGGCCAGGCGAGCCGGGCCAGTTCGGTCCGGCGGTAGGCGTTCACGTCAACGGGCCGGTGGGCCTCCGGGGCGCGTTCGGCGTCCGGGGCACCGGCCGGGTCCGTGTCACCACCCGGCGCACGGGTGCGCCCGGCGTGCTCCGGCGCACGACGGGCGGAATGCGCTCCGGGTCGGGTGCGCCGTTGCTCGACCAGCCGGCGCAGGCAGCCCCAGCGGGCGAGGGCGTAGAGCCAGGCCCGCCGGTCCCCCTCGTCGGGGCAGCGGCCGGGGTGCCGCTCGGCCACGGCGAGGACATCGCCCAGCACGTCGGTGGCGGTGTCGTGGTCGCACAGGACCGACAGGCAGTACGTGAACAGACCGTCCAGGTAAGGCTCGTGCCGGAAGGGGGGCGGCTGCTCCCCCTCGCTGTGCGTGCGCCCGTGCGCCCGGTGTGCGCCGGTGCGCGATGAGGGGTGTGCCTGGTTGCTGCTGTTCACCTGGCGACCGTAGGCGGCGCGCCGGTGACGCCCTGGAAGCCTTCCCCACTTTTAGCCCTTACGGGTGAACAGATCGGTGACCCGCTGACGAAGGCCCTGACGTGCGAGGGCTCCGCCCCCACCACCCCCTCCGCCCCCACCCCCGCCCGGTCTGTCGGTGCGGGCGGCTACCGTGAGCGGCATGGCTGCCCGCACCGCTCGTTCATCCGCCAAGGACCGGCCGTCCTACCGCTGCTCCGAGTGCGGGTACACCACCGCCAAGTGGCTCGGGCGCTGCCCCGAGTGCCAGGCCTGGGGGACCGTCGAGGAGATGGGCGGCGCACCCGCCGTGCGGACCACCGCCGCCGGCCGGGTCTCCGCGCCCGCGCTGCCGATCGCTCAGGTCGACGGCCGGACCGCGACCGCGCGCAGCACCGGCGTGGACGAGCTGGACCGCGTCCTCGGCGGCGGGCTCGTCCCCGGCGCCGTCGTCCTGCTGGCCGGGGAGCCGGGCGTCGGCAAGTCGACGCTGCTGCTGGACGTCGCGGCCAAGGCGGCGAGCGACGAGCACCGCACGCTCTACGTCACCGGCGAGGAATCGGCGAGCCAGGTGCGGCTGCGCGCCGACCGCATCCGGGCACTGAACGACCACCTCTACCTGGCCGCCGAGACCGATCTCTCGGCGGTCCTCGGGCACCTCGACGCCGTGAAGCCCTCCCTCCTCATCCTGGACTCCGTACAGACCGTCGCCTCCCCCGAGATCGACGGCGCACCCGGCGGCATGGCCCAGGTGCGCGAGGTGGCCGGGGCGCTGATCCGGGCCTCCAAGGAGCGCGGGATGTCCACCCTCCTCGTCGGCCACGTGACCAAGGACGGGGCCATCGCCGGACCCCGGCTGCTGGAGCACCTCGTGGACGTGGTGCTGAGCTTCGAGGGCGACCGGCACGCGCGGCTGCGACTGGTGCGCGGCATCAAGAACCGGTACGGGGCCACCGACGAGGTCGGCTGCTTCGAGCTGCACGACGAGGGGATCACCGGGCTCGCCGACCCGAGCGGGCTGTTCCTGACCCGGCGCGCCGAGGCCGTTCCCGGAACCTGTCTGACGGTCACCCTGGAGGGGAAGCGCCCGCTGGTCGCCGAGGTGCAGGCGCTGACCGTGGACTCGCAGATCCCCTCCCCCCGGCGCACGACCTCGGGCCTGGAGACCTCGCGCGTGTCGATGATGCTGGCGGTGCTGGAGCAGCGCGGCCGGATCACGGCGCTCGGCAAGCGCGACATCTACAGCGCGACCGTGGGCGGGGTGAAGCTGACCGAGCCGGCCGCCGACCTGGCGATCGCGCTCGCCCTCGCCTCCGCCGCCAGTGACGTCCCGCTGCCGAAGAACCTCGTGGCGATCGGCGAGGTCGGCCTGGCCGGCGAGGTGCGGCGGGTGACCGGCGTGCAGCGGCGCCTCGCCGAGGCGCACCGGCTCGGCTTCACGCACGCGCTGGTCCCGGCGGATCCGGGGAAGGTCCCGGCCGGGATGAAGGTGATCGAAGTGGCCGACGTGGGCGACGCGCTGCGGGTGCTGCCGCGCGGGCGGACCCGTACGCCGGCCAAGGAGCGGGCCTCGGACTGACGGGGCAGCGGCCCTGGTCAGGGGGTCCGTACGGGCCCCCCGTCAGGCGTACCTGGCCAAGCCACGGCGGGGCCGCAGCGCGCGCCGGTAGACTTTGTGCTGGTCCGCCCGGCCGTACGCACGTCCTCGTGCCCGCGGCGCGGGGCGGCGCAACCCGCGACCGGAGGAGTGCAGTGGCAGCCAAGGACGGGGCAGCAGCATCCGGGAAGTCGGGCGCGAGCTCCAAGCAGGAGGCCATGATGCGCGCCTCGCTGAGCGCGGTCGCACCTGGTCAGCCGCTGCGTGACGGCTTGGAGCGGATCGTCCGCGGCAACACCGGCGGGCTCATCGTCCTCGGCATGGACAAGTCCGTCGAGGCCATGTGCACCGGTGGTTTCGTCCTGGACGTGGAGTTCACCGCGACCCGGCTGCGCGAGCTGTGCAAGCTCGACGGCGCGCTCATCCTCGACAAGGACATCACCAAGATCCTGCGGGCCGGTGTGCAGCTGGTGCCGGACGCGTCGATCCCGACGGAGGAGACCGGTACGCGGCACCGCACGGCGGACCGCGTCTCCAAGCAGTGCGGCTTCCCGGTGGTCTCCGTCTCCCAGTCGATGCGGCTCATCGCGCTGTACGTGGACGGGGAGCGGCGGGTCCTGGAGGAGTCCGGGGCGATCCTGTCGCGGGCGAACCAGGCGCTGGCCACGCTGGAGCGGTACAAGCTGCGCCTCGACGAGGTCGCGGGCACGCTGTCGGCCCTGGAGATCGAGGACCTGGTCACGGTCCGCGACGTGACGGCGGTCGCGCAGCGGCTGGAAATGGTCCGCCGGATCGCGACCGAGATCGCCGAGTACGTGGTCGAACTGGGCACGGACGGGCGACTGCTGTCGCTGCAGCTGGACGAGCTGACGGTCGGCATCGAGCAGGAGCGGGAGCTCGTCATCCGGGACTACGTGCCGGAGCCGACGGCGAAGCGGTCCCGCACGGTGGACGAGGCGCTGGCGGAACTGGACGCGCTGACGCATCCGGAGCTGCTGGAGCTGGCGATCGTGGCGAAGGCGCTGGGGTACACGGGCTCGCCGGAGACCCTGGACTCGGCGGTGTCGCCCCGCGGGTACCGGCTGCTGGCGAAGGTTCCCCGGCTGCCGGGGGCCATCATCGAACGGCTCGTGGAGCACTTCGGCGGCCTGCAGAAGCTGCTGGCGGCGTCGGTGGACGACCTCCAGACGGTCGACGGCGTCGGCGAGGCCCGTGCGCGCAGCGTCCGCGAGGGCCTCTCCCGCCTGGCGGAGTCCTCGATCCTCGAGCGGTACGTCTGACCTTGCGGGTCCGCTGCTGGGGCTCCGCCCCAGACCCCGCGCCTCAAACGCCGGCGAGGCTGGATTTGGCCGAGGCCGTCCGCCGGGCATAACCCAGCCCCACCGGGGTTCGGGGGCGGAGCCCCCGTATTAGTCCTGCTTCAGGACGAACGAGGTGCGGGCGACCGGCATGCCGGGGGACTTGACCTCGACCACGTAGGTGTCGGGAGCCGCAGACCCCGCCGGAGGCGACTGGCACTGGTCGGCCGCGCTGAACCTCCGGTCCCATTCCAGCGCCTGCTTCGTCTCCCCCTGCGCCGGCAGCCGGAAGAACGCGTTGCCCGCGCCCGGCGGGCAGTCCGCCGAGGACCACACCGCCTTGCTGCTGCTCGCCTGAAGGATGGTCAGGACCGCCTGCCTCGGGCCGAGGTCGATCTTGCAGGTGGTGCCGGAGGTGTTGCGGGCGACCAGTTCGAGCCGGGGCTTCTCGTTCGCCTCGTACTCGTTCTTCGCGCTCTTGACCTCCCACTGCAGCGCACCCGGCGCGCACGTGGGGAGCGGGGAGTCCGCCGGGACCTGCGCCGGGCCGGCCGCCGCGCCGCCGCCCGTGCCGGAGCCGCCGCTCGTGGCCGTGCCGCTGCCCGGCTCACCGTTCTTGCCCGCGCCGCCCGTTCCGCCGCCTTCGGAGCCGGTGGTTCCGCCGCTGCCCGTCTCCGGACGCCCGCCGGGGGCCGCACTGATCGCGGGGCCCGTGCCGGCCGGGCCGGGGGTGATCGAGGCGACGGGGTCTGGGCCGCTCTGGCCCTTTCCGTTCGTACTCGTCTTCCCTCCGCCGGAACTGACGGTCCATACGGCGAGGAGCGCGAGGAGCGCGACGACGGACGCCAGCACAGCCCTCCGTCGCCAGTAGATGGAGGAGGGGAGCGGCCCGACCGGATTGCGCAGAGATCCCACGGACGGAACTTTACGAGAGTTCGCGGCCCGATCAGCGCCCCACATGCCGCGCAGCGGGCTTGATTTGCCGATGATCATCCTGCGGGCGTATCCGGAACCACCGGGAACCGGCCAGAGGTCTGATGCGGAGATTAATCCGCTTTGACTACGTTCGGTAGCCATGGACAGCTCAGGCCTCTACCTCGACATCACCGGTTTCGCCCGTTCCACACCCGGATGGGTGCAGTCCGCGTTCGAGGCCTGGACGGCCCACGGGCTCCTGCTCTTCGGCGTGCTCTTCACGGCCGTCTGGTGGCGCTCGCGCGCCCGCGGCGGCCCCCGGCCGGTCGCGCTCGCCGTCCTCGCCCCACTGGCCACCGCCGTCGCGTACGTCGCCTCGGAGGCGGTGAAGTCCACCGTGGCCGAGGAGCGGCCCTGCCGCGCCGTCGCCGGGGCCGCCGCCTCGCTGGTCGCGTGCCCGGCACCGGGCGACTGGTCGTTCCCCAGCAATCACGCGGCCATCGCGGGCGCCGCCACCGTGGCGCTGACCCTGGCCGTACGCCGGCTCGCGCTGCTGACCGTGCCGCTCGCCCTGCTGATGGCCTTCTCCCGGGTCTTCGTCGGCGTGCACTACCCGCACGACGTGGCGTTGGGCCTGCTGCTGGGCGGTTCGGTCGCCGCCCTCATCGTCCTCGCCCTCACCGGTCCGATCAGTGCGATCATCGCCGCCATGCGGGCGAGCGGGGTCCGCGCCGCCGTCTGGTTCACCGGCCCGGGCCCGGCGGGAGGGACCCGAAACGTGCCAGGATGCCGTCTGTCATGACTGCATCTCCCGCTTCCGCCACGACCGTGTCCCCCGACGCCCCGCACGCGCTGCACTCCCCCGTCATCGCGTGGTTCGACGAGCACGCCCGCGACCTGCCCTGGCGCCGCCCCGAGGCCGGCCCCTGGGGGGTCATGGTCAGCGAGTTCATGCTCCAGCAGACCCCGGTCAGCCGGGTCCTCCCGGTCTACGAGCAGTGGCTCGCCCGGTGGCCCCGCCCCGCCGACCTGGCCGCCGAGGCCCCCGGAGAAGCCGTACGGGCCTGGGGGCGGCTCGGCTACCCGCGGCGCGCCCTGCGGCTGCACGGCGCGGCCGTCGCCATAACGGAGCGGCACGGGGGCGACGTACCGCGGGAGCACGCACAGCTCCTCTCGCTGCCCGGGATCGGCGAGTACACGGCGGCCGCCGTGGCCTCCTTCGCGTACGGGCAGCGGCACGCCGTCCTCGACACGAACGTCCGGCGGGTCTTCGCGCGCACCGCCACCGGGGTGGAGTACCCGCCGAACGCCACCACCGCCGCGGAACGGCGCCTGGCCCGGGCCCTGCTGCCCGAGGACGAGGCGACCGCGGCGCGCTGGGCGGCGGCCTCGATGGAGCTCGGCGCGCTGGTGTGCACCGCGAAGAGCCCGGACTGCGTCCGCTGCCCGGTGGCCGGGCTGTGCGCGTGGCGCCTGGCCGGGAAGCCGGCGCACGAGGGACCGCCGCGGCGCGGGCAGACGTACGCCGGGACCGACCGGCAGGTGCGCGGCAAGCTCCTCGCGGTGCTCCGGGACGCGGTGGGCGCCGTTCCGCAGGCCGTGCTCGACACGGTGTGGGACGAGCCGGTGCAGCGGGCCCGGGCGCTGGACGGGCTGCTCTCGGACGGGCTGGTGGAACCCCTCGACGGAGGCATGTACCGCCTTCCGCAGACCTGAGCGGAGCTGTCGGCGACGGCTCCGCGACCACGCGTAGTCGACCTTGGAACTGAGGCGATGATTCCGCTTCTGCTCGGGAAACCCCAGCTCACGGCGCTGTTACACAACCTATGGGTGTCCGTGCGCCCACCGAAGGCTGGCTCGCACAGGCCCGTGACAACCCCTCCGTACCTTCGAATCCGTAAGACAGCGGATGAGCGGTGGACGGCAGCGGAGGCGGTCTCGAATGGCGCACGGTGAGGTACTCGGATTCGAAGAGTACGTACGCACCCGGCAGGACGCGCTGCTGCGCAGCGCCCGGCGCCTGGTCCCGGACCCCACCGACGCCCAGGACCTCCTGCAGACCGCGCTCGTGCGCACCTACGGCCGCTGGGACGGCATCGCCGACAAGTCCCTGGCCGACGCCTACCTGCGCCGCGTCATGATCAACACTCGTACCGAGTGGTGGCGGGCCCGCAAGCTCGAAGAGGTCCCCACCGAGCAGCTCCCCGACGCCTCCGTCGAGGACGGTTCCGACCAGCGCGCCGACCGCGCCCTGCTGATGGACATCCTCAAGGTGCTCGCGCCCAAGCAGCGCAGTGTGGTCGTGCTGCGACACTGGGAGCAGATGAGCACCGAGGAGACGGCCGCGGCACTCGGAATGTCTGCGGGTACCGTGAAGAGCACTCTGCACCGCGCGCTGGCCCGCCTCCGGCAGGAACTGGAGAGCCGGGACCTCGACATGCGGGCGCTGGAGCGCGGTGACCACACCATGCGGTACGAGGGGCGTGAGCGGTGCGCGGCCTGAAAGGCCAAGTTCTGACCAGTGGAAGATCGCTGGTACTGGTGTCGGCGGGGACGGTCGTCCTCGTCGGCACTGCCGTGTTCGCGGTCGGTTGCGCGACCGGCGGCACCGGCCTGCGCGACGGCGGCCCCGCCCGCTCCGACACCGTGGCCAAGGCCAGCCCGGCCGCCCCGTCCACCTCCGCCGACGCCCCCTCGGGCTCGGCCCCCGCGTCCGGCCGGCCGCTGAAGAAGGTCGACCCCGTCGCGCTGCTCAAGGCGGACCCGAAGGTCAGCGCGGAGATCAAACGGGACCTCAAGCCCTGTACGGGCAAGGAGTACCCGGTGGACGTGAGCTACGGGAAGGTCACCGGCAGCGCCGTCGTCGACATCGTCGTCAACGTCCTGTCCTGCGCCGACGCCCTGGGCCGCGGCTCGTACGTGTACCGGGCGGACGGCGGCTCGTACGAGAATGTGTTCTCGGACGAACAGCCACCCGTCTACGCGGAGATCGACCGGGGCGACCTGGTGGTCACGAAGCAGGTCTACGGAAAGAGCGACCCGCTCTCCTATCCGTCGGGCGAGGACGTGATCACGTACCGCTGGAACGGGGAGACGTTCACCGAGCACGACCGAGTGCACTCGGAGTACAGCAACGTGATCGACGGCGGTGTCCAGCCCGCCCCGGCCACGAGTCAGAAGAACTGAGCACAGAAGAACCGAGGCGAGGCTCCCGCATGGCCGAGACCCATGTCCTGTTCGTGGAGGACGACGACGTCATCCGTGAGGCCACGACCCTGGCGCTGGAACGCGACGGGTTCGTGGTCACCGCCATGCCCGACGGCCTGTCCGGCCTGGAGTCCTTCCGCGCCGACCAGCCGGACATCGCACTGCTCGACGTGATGGTCCCGGGCATGGACGGCGTGAGCCTGTGCCGCCGCATCCGCGACGAGTCCACCGTCCCCGTCATCATGCTGTCGGCGCGCGCCGACTCCATCGACGTGGTGCTGGGCCTGGAGGCGGGCGCCGACGACTACGTCACCAAGCCCTTCGACGGGTCCGTGCTCGTGGCCCGCATCCGGGCGGTGCTGCGCCGCTTCGACCACTCCGGCGGCCCGCAGAACGGCGGACCGGGCTCCGCGCACGACATGTCGGACGCGGAGCGCGGCGTGCTCTCCTTCGGCGACCTGGAGGTGGACACCGAGGGCATGGAGGTCCGCCGTTCGGGCGCCGCCGTGGCACTGACGCCGACCGAGATGCGGCTGCTGCTGGAGTTCTCCTCGGCGCCCGGCACCGTACTGTCGCGCGACCGCCTGCTGGAACGGGTCTGGGACTACGACTGGGGCGGCGACACCCGCGTGGTCGACGTCCACGTGCAGCGCCTGCGCACCAAGATCGGGCAGGACCGGATCGAAACGGTCCGAGGCTTCGGATACAAGCTGAAGGCATGAGACGGTTCACCCTCCGTACGGGGATCCGCTGGAAGATCACAGTCGCCATCGCCGCCGTGGGCGCCCTCGTCACGATCGCGCTGAGCCTGGTGGTGCACAGTGCTGCCCGCGTGTCGATGCTGGAGAGCGCGCGCGAAGTGCAGCTGGACCGCGTGCAGTTCATCTCCCGCAACGCCGACGCCGGACGCAAGCCGCCGATGGGCGCCAAGCTCAACGACCCCGAACTCCCCGCCGAGCTGCGGCACAAGGCGCAGTCGGGACGGCGCGGGACCTACATCCAGGAGCGGCCGCACGGGCTGCCCGAGGTGTGGGCCGCCGTGCCGCTGGAGAACGGGCAGGTGCTGTCGCTGCACACGCAGTTCCGGGAGAGCGCCAACCTGATCCCCGACCTGGACCGGGCCCTGGTCGTCGGCGGGCTGGCCGCCGTGATCGGCGGATCGGCGCTCGGCGTGCTCATCGGCGGGCAGATCTCGCGCAGGCTGCGCAAGGCCGCGGCCGCCGCGCAGCGGGTGGCGCACGGTGATCCCGACGTACGGGTGCGGGACGCGGTCGGGGGCGTCGTCCGCGACGAGACGGACGACCTGGCACGGGCCGTGGACGCCATGGCCGATGCGCTGCAGCAGCGGCTGGAGGCCGAGCGGCGGGTGACGGCGGACATCGCGCACGAGCTGCGCACGCCGGTGACGGGCCTGCTCACGGCGGCGGAACTGCTGCCTCCGGGACGGCCGACCGAGCTGGTCCGGGACCGGGCGCAGGCGCTGCGCGCGCTGGTCGAGGACGTACTGGAGGTGGCCCGGCTGGACAGCGCGTCCGAGCGGGCGGAGCTCCAGGACGTGGCGCTGGGCGAGTTCGTGAGCCGGCGGGTGACCTCGCTGATGCCGGAGGCGACCGTACGGGTCGTCGCGGACGAGATCGTCAGCACCGACCCGCGGCGGCTGGAGCGGATCCTGGGGAACCTGCTGGCCAATGCCGCGCGGTACGGGCAGCCGCCGATCCAGGTCGACGTGGAGGGCCGGGTCGTACGGGTCCGCGACCACGGGCCGGGCTTCCCGGAGGCACTGCTGCGCGAGGGGCCCAGCCGGTTCCGGACCGGGTCGACGGACCGCGCGGGCGTGGGCCACGGGCTGGGCCTGACCATCGCGGAGGGCCAGGCCCGGGTCCTGGGCGCCCGGCTGACCTTCCGCAACGTGGCGGCCCCGGGCGGCTTCGACCGCGAGGGCAGGGCGGCGGGCGCGGTGGCGGTCCTGTGGCTGCCGGAGCACGCCCCGACGGCGACGGGCAGCTTCCCGGTGATCAAGCTGCCGTAGGGCTGGGGCCGGACCGTCAAGCCCCGAGTTCCCGTGGCGTGACCTGCGCACCGGTCCGGGGCGTAATGGAGGTCCCGGATGGCACCGCGGGAGGGCCTGCGGTCCGCCCGCCGCATCCGCAGCCCGCAGGCCTCGGAGCGGCCCGAGCGGTACCGGGCGGTACGACTACGGGGGCCAGTGTTTTAGCATCCCTGGCATGACCGACGCCGTGAATCCCCCGAGCAACCCGCAGCCCTCGCCCGCCCCGGGGAGCGGCGGATACGGGTTCCCTCCGGGCCCGCCCGGGCAGGGCGGCGGCTACGGCCCCCCGTCAGGCCCGCCCCGGCACGACGGCGGCCAGGGCGGTTACGGCTACCCGGCCGACGGTGGCGAGGGGTACGGCTACGGCTACCCGCAGCAGGGGCAGCAGCCGAACCCGTACCAGCAGCAGGGCGCCGGAGGGCAGTGGCCCCCGGCCCAGTCCGCCCAGCCCGGCATATCCTCGACGCCGCAGCCCGACTGGGAGGCCATGGCCGACCGGTCCACGGCCGAGCGGCGCAAGAAGCGGCTGTGGATGATCGGCGGCGGGGTGACCGTACTGGCGCTGCTGGCCGGCGGCGGAACGTTCTTCCTGCTGGGCGACAACGGCGACGGGCCGGACGGGGCCGATGCCCAGCCCTCCACGTCCGCCTCGCCGGAGCCCGTCGATTCGAAGTCCCCCGCGGGCTACACCGCGACCGTCGAGGGCGACGCGACCCTGCTGCGCGACAGCTACGGCAAGACCGGCATCCGGCTCGGCCCCGACTTCCAGCTCGGCCCGCTGGGCAAGCGCTTCCAGATCGTGGGCAAGGGCAACGCGAACTCCTACGCCCAGTCCGCCGAGCCGGTCGTGGACGTGACCAAGAGCTTCACCGTCACGGCCCGCGTCTACAGCTCCGGCACCAAGGGCTCGCGGATCGCCATCAGCCAGGGCGACGGGGAGTCGTTCTCCTTCGAGCTGGGCGTGAACGAGGTGGGCGGCAAGCAGGCCTGGATCTTCCGCGTGCAGACCGGCGACAAGGGCGCCGCGGCGACGACGAGGACCGTCGCCGCCGAGGGCCCCACCGTGCTGAAGACCCCCACGATGCTGATGGCCACCTACGACGCCGAGAAGAAGACCATCGCGCTCTACGTGGAGGGCAAGAAGGCCGGCGAGACCACCCAGGTGCCGCCCCTCTGGCAGGCCCCCGGTCCGCTCCAGCTGGGCCGCTCCAAGCACCACAACATCTGGACCGGTGCCTGGCAGGGCGCCCTGCACAACATCAAGATCTACGACACGGCCTTCACGCCGGAGCAGGCGGCCGCGTACAAGGAGGGCAAGCTCGGGGCGGAAACGAAGCCGGCCCACGCCTGGCTGCTCACCTGAGCAGCCGGCGGGGCCGGGTCGTGGGGACGGTCACGGGGACCGGTCGGTCGGGTCAGATGCGAACGCCGGCGTTCCGCAGGAAGGCGACCGGGTTGACGGCCGAGCCGTAGTTCGGGGTGGTGCGGATCTCGAAGTGCAGGTGCGGGCCGCTGGAGTTGCCGGTGTTGCCCGACAGCGCGATGCGCTGGGAGGCGGCGACCTTCTGGCCGATCTTGACCTGGATCCTCGAGAGGTGCGCGTACTGCGAGTACGTGTTGTTCGCGTGCTTGATCACGATGGCGTTGCCGTACGCGGGGCCGTCGCCGCCGCCGTTCGGGCCGGCCTTCACGACGGTGCCGGCGGCCGCGGACTTGACCGGGGTGCCGACCGGAACGGCGAAGTCCTGGCCGGAGTGCTTGTGCGACCACATGCTGCCGCCCTTGCCGAAGGTCGCGGACAGCGTGTACTTCTCCAGCGGCTTGTCCCACAGGCCGGTCTTCGAGGCGCCCGCGGCACCGGCGGCGCCGGCCGCCTTGGCGGTGACAGCGGTCTGCGGGGCGTCTGCGAACGCGGCGGTCGTGCCCGCCCCGAGGGCCAGCACCGCACCGAGAGCGGTGGTGCCGACAGCGATACGGGTACGACGGGTGTAGACGCGCTTCGCGAACATGTGCAGACCTCCGGGGCCGGGGACGAGGGGGTTTCACACCTGTGAGAGGCATGGAGTAACCCGGCACGATCGAGCGAGTGCCGGGTTGGCTCATCCTTGGTAACCCGTGGCCCGGGACTTCCCCAAACGTCCCGATTACTACCGGAACTCGTAGCGCCGCCCGTGTGACGCGCCCCGTTGACGGCCTCTCTCCAGGGGCGAAGGTCCTGTGGCGGGGTGCATTGGATCTACGAAACGACCTAGTACGTCCGTTTTGTCTTGTGCGGCTTGTCACCGGCCCCCGACCTTCGCCCCCACCGGAACCAGGGCCGTCTGAGGCCCAGGTCACTAGGCTCCGAGGCCGTCTCCGCCGCCCGCAGCCCCGCCGACGGGCCGATCCCGTACGTCCTCCCCCTGCGCACCCTGACCCGGCACGGAGAGCTGCTGCCCGAGGCCATGACGAAGGGGCGGCCCGGAACCTCGTGGGTTCCGGGCCGCCCCTTCGTACTGCTGCCTACCCCAGGGGGGTTACGCGCCCTTCGACAGGTCCGGGCCGGAGCCCGTGGCCTCGATCGGGGGGAGGTCGGGCAGAGCCGACTTCTCCTCGCCGCGGAAGGTGAACTTGGCTTCCTCGCCCTCACCCTCCTTGCCGACGACCACGATGTGACCGGGACGCAGCTCGCCGAAGAGGATCTTCTCCGACAGGATGTCCTCGATCTCGCGCTGGATGGTCCGGCGCAGCGGCCGGGCACCCAGGATCGGGTCGTAGCCGCGCTTGGCGAGCAGGAGCTTGGCGTCGCCGCTCAGCTCGATGCCCATGTCGCGGTCCTTCAGGCGCTCGTCGACCTTCGCGATCATGAGGTCGACGATCTGGATGATGTCTTCCTCGGTGAGCTGGTGGAAGACGACCGTGTCGTCGACGCGGTTCAGGAACTCGGGCCGGAAGTGCTGCTTGAGCTCTTCGTTGACCTTCGCCTTCATCCGCTCGTAACCGGTCTTGGTGTCTCCCTGCGCCGCGAAGCCCAGGTTGAAGCCCTTCGAGATGTCCCGGGTACCCAGGTTGGTCGTCATGATGATGACCGTGTTCTTGAAGTCCACGACCCGGCCCTGGGAGTCGGTCAGACGACCGTCTTCCAGGATCTGGAGAAGGGAATTGAAGATATCCGGGTGGGCCTTCTCGACCTCGTCGAAGAGGACGACGGAGAACGGCTTCCGGCGCACCTTCTCGGTGAGCTGGCCGCCCTCTTCGTAGCCCACGTAGCCGGGGGGCGAACCGAAGAGACGGGAAACCGTGTGCTTCTCGCTGAACTCCGACATGTCGAGGGAGATCAGCGCGTCCTCGTCACCGAAGAGGAATTCGGCGAGCGTCTTCGAGAGCTCCGTCTTACCGACACCGGACGGGCCGGCGAAGATGAACGAGCCACCCGGGCGCTTCGGGTCCTTCAGACCCGCACGGGTACGGCGGATCGCCTGGGAGAGCGCCTTGATGGCGTCCTTCTGGCCGATGACCCGGCGGTGGAGCTCGTCCTCCATGCGGAGCAGTCGCGAGGACTCCTCCTCGGTGAGCTTGAAGACGGGAATGCCGGTCGCGGTCGCGAGGACCTCGGCGATGAGCTCGCCGTCGACCTCGGCGACGACGTCCATGTCGCCGGCCTTCCATTCCTTCTCGCGCTTGGTCTTCCCCGCAAGGAGCTGCTTCTCCTTGTCGCGGAGAGAAGCCGCCTTCTCGAAGTCCTGGGAGTCGATGGCCGACTCCTTGTCACGGCGCACGGCCGCGATCTTCTCGTCGAACTCGCGGAGGTCCGGCGGCGCGGTCATCCGGCGGATGCGCATCCGGGAGCCGGCCTCGTCGATCAGGTCGATCGCCTTGTCCGGGAGGAAGCGGTCCGAGATGTACCGGTCCGCCAGCGTCGCCGCCTGGACGAGGGCCTCGTCCGTGATGGAGACGCGGTGGTGGGCCTCGTAGCGGTCGCGCAGGCCCTTGAGGATCTCGATCGTGTGGGGGAGGGAAGGCTCCGCCACCTGGATCGGCTGGAAGCGGCGCTCGAGGGCCGCGTCCTTCTCGAGGTGCTTGCGGTACTCGTCCAGCGTCGTGGCACCGATGGTCTGGAGCTCACCACGGGCCAGCATGGGCTTGAGGATGCTGGCGGCGTCGATCGCGCCCTCGGCGGCGCCCGCACCCACGAGGGTGTGGAGCTCGTCGATGAACAGGATGATGTCGCCGCGGGTGCGGATCTCCTTGAGCACCTTCTTCAGGCGCTCCTCGAAGTCACCGCGGTAGCGGGAACCCGCGACCAGGGCGCCGAGGTCAAGCGTGTAGAGGTGCTTGTCCTTCAGCGTCTCGGGAACCTCGCCCTTGACGATCGCCTGGGCCAGGCCCTCGACGACGGCGGTCTTGCCGACGCCGGGCTCGCCGATGAGGACCGGGTTGTTCTTCGTACGGCGGGACAGCACCTGCATGACCCGCTCGATCTCCTTCTCGCGCCCGATGACCGGGTCGAGCTTGGATTCGCGGGCCGCCTGGGTGAGGTTGCGGCCGAACTGGTCCAGGACGAGCGAGGTCGAGGGCGTGCCCTCGGCCGGCCCGCCGGCCGTGGCCGACTCCTTGCCTCCACCGGTGTAGCCGGAGAGCAGCTGGATGACCTGCTGCCTGACTCGGTTGAGATCGGCGCCCAGCTTCACGAGGACCTGGGCGGCGACGCCCTCGCCCTCGCGGATCAGGCCGAGCAGGATGTGCTCGGTGCCGATGTAGTTGTGGCCGAGCTGGAGGGCCTCTCGGAGCGAAAGCTCCAGGACCTTCTTCGCCCGCGGGGTGAAGGGGATGTGGCCGGACGGGGCCTGCTGCCCCTGACCGATGATCTCCTCAACCTGCTGGCGAACAGCCTCGAGCGAAATCCCGAGGCTCTCCAGGGCCTTAGCGGCGACACCCTCACCCTCGTGGATCAAGCCCAGGAGGATGTGCTCGGTGCCGATGTAGTTGTGGTTGAGCATCCGGGCTTCTTCCTGAGCCAGGACGACAACCCGCCGCGCGCGGTCGGTGAACCTCTCGAACATCGTTTATCGCTCCTCAGAGCGGTCGGGCAGTTCGGGGTCGGTCCCCGCCCTGTCCTTCCGCATGCTAGTCCCGTGGGGCGGGACAGCTCATTCCAACTGCCGACATCCGTCCCCGGCTCACCCCTGCATCAGCGGGAAAACCGGCTCGGAGAGCCGACAACTGCTCCAACTCGATGGTGCGAGACGATGTTCCCGCAGGCCAGGCAGATACCCGTCATGCGTGTACGCCGACGGCGAACGGGAGCCCGTCAAATCAGCGTGTCGCCCCGATCCACTAGGAATGTCTTACCCGTAAGGACTGACACTCCATGCCCCCGGCACCGGTCGCCTCAGCTAAGGGCGAACACAGTTCCGTCTCGAATGCGGGACTCCGCCTCCACAGATGTTTACGTTCCGCATATGAGTGAGTGCGGTGTGTCACGGAGACCGTAACCCGGGAGCGTTTCGCGAGTTGCTCCGGGTATGGCCGTAACCGCTGCGCCGACCGTCCCGCTCCCCCGCGTCGCGCCCGGGGAGGGCGCGTACGCCTCCTGGTACGAGAGGGTGCTCGGCTGGGCCGTCACGGGCGGTCCGCCCGGCCTGCTCGCGACCGGGATCCGGTTCGACGTGCTGGAGCTGCCGTCCGATGCGGGTGCGGCGCTGCTGCGCAGGCCGGTCGCCACGGGCCCGGTGGCGCTCATGGGGCGCCGGATGCGGTTCCTGGTGGCCGCGGGGAGCGCAGAGGAGCTGGAGGGGCTGCTCGACTGGCTGGAATGGGGCGGGGTCGCCCTGGATCTGACCGCCCTGGGTGCGGGTGGCCGGATCACCGCCCCGGCTCCCCCGGGGCAGCCCCTGGGAGAAAGCCCTCGGGGGGCCGCCGTGTGGCTGCGACCCCCCGAGCAGGGGTGTGAGGCACTGCTGCCGGCCCTGCCCGGCCCCGGCAAGGGCACCGCCGGGCCCGATCTCGTACGCCTGGTGGCGGCGGCGGCGACGGAATGCCACCGGGCCCGCCTGGGCCGGCGTACGGCGGGGGTCCGTCAGCCCTTGGTCTTCTCGTAGGCCTCGCGGATCTCGGCCGGGACGCGGCCGCGGTCGTTCACGTTGTAACCGTTCTCCTTGGCCCACGCGCGGATCTCCGCGGTGTCCGGGTTGCCGGTCGTCGCCGAGGCGCGGCCCTTGGCGCGTGCCGCGGAGGCGCGGCCACCGGTGCGGCGGCCGCCCTTGGTGTACGGGTCGAGCAGACCGCGGAGCTTTTCAGCGTTGGCGGTGGTGAGGTCGATCTCGTAGGTCTTGCCGTCCAGAGCGAACGTCACCGTCTCGTCCGCCTCGCCACCGTCGAGGTCGTCGACAAGAAGGACCTGAACCTTCTGTGCCACCGGGATTTCCTTTCATCGAAAAGCAGTACGTGGAAAGGAAACCGCTTTTGCCTGGAAAACACAAACCCCCGGGGAGAGGTTCAGGACCGCAACAGGGCGGGAAACGTGCGCGATTCGGACATAGGCCACAGGTGTGCGGATCGACGGAAAAGCTGAGGCCATCGATCAGAGGTGCAGAAGCATCCGACTGTTGCCCAAGGTGTTCGGCTTCACTCGTTCGAGACCGAGGAACTCGGCGACGCCCTCGTCATAGGAACGCAGGAGCTCCATGTAGACATCGGTCTTGACCGGGGTCTCGCCGATCTCGACGAAGCCGTGCTTCGCGAAGAACTCGACTTCGAAGGTCAGGCAGAAAACCCGGCTCACCCCGAGCGTGCGGGCGGTCCGCAACAACTGCTGCAGCACCTTGTGGCCGACGCCGCCGCCCTTCAGGCCACGGTCCACTGCGAGAGTACGCACTTCGGCGAGGTCTTCCCACATCACGTGGAGAGCGCCGCAGCCGACCACCTGACCGTCGGAGTCGCGTTCCGCGACCCAGAACTCCTGGATGTCCTCGTAAAGGACGACCGGGGCTTTGTCCAGCAGGATCCGCTGCTGCACGTACTGGTCGAGGAGGCGGCGCAGCGCGGGAACATCACCGGTGCGGGCACGGCGGATCGTCACTGATTCTGCATGTGCAGAGGAAAACTCTCCCATGGCTGCGGACGCTATCGCCCCGGCTCCCGCGGGCGCTCGTCGGAGTCCCCTTCGGCTTCCGGCGGAGCGATGGGTTCGGCCACGGCTCCGGCCACGGCTTCGGCGCCGGACTCGTCGTCGTGCTGGACGACCCGTACGGCGTCCCGGAGTGCTTCCCGCTGTTCCGCGGACATCATGCCGAAGAAGGCCACGAGGGCGGCCGCGGGGTTGTCGCTCGTCGACCAGGCTTCGTTCATCAGTGCGGCCGAGTAGGCGGCGCGGGTGGAGACCGCCGTATATCGATAGGCGCGGCCTTCGGCTTCCCGGCGGACCCAGCCCTTCTGATGAAGATTGTCCATAACGGTCATGACCGTGGTGTACGCGATGGACCGTTCCTGCTGGAGGTCTTCCAGTACTTCACGAACGGTGACCGGGCGGTTCCACTGCCACACCCGCGTCATGACGGCGTCTTCGAGTTCTCCCAAGGGGCGAGGCACAACAGCACGATAGTGCCGCTTGTGCGGAATTGCCCGACTATTCACTCGGCAACGCGCGACAAAATCGGGAGTGCGGCCGGAGGGCCGCACTCCCGTCGCCCGGAGGGCTAGTTCTGCTGGCGCGCGGCCTCGGCCCGGGCGATCACGGCGTCGACCGCGGCGTCTTCCTTGGCCTTGTTGGCGCCGCCCTGGCTCTTCACGATCGTCACGACGAGAGCGATGAAGAACGCGGCCATCACGAAGGGGGGCACGAGCGCGGAGACGTAGTCCATGCCCACAGCGTAGCTACCCGGCCGCCCGCCCGGCCGCCGGGGGCGGACTGGGCTTGCGGCGCGGCGGGAACACCTCGCCGGGGGTGGGAACCGGCTTCTCGGGGCGCGGCGGCTCCTTGGGCTGCGGGGCCGGCTTCGGCGGCTCCTCCCGCCCGCCGGCCAGCGCCAGCAGCCGGGTCCGGGGTGCGGGAGTGGTCGACAGCCGCCGGCGTACGGAGCGCTCCGCGACGCCCTGGGCCCGTTCCAGCAGCGCCGCGGCGACCGGATTGGCGCGGAGCGCGCGCAGGGCGGCGAGGTCGTCGGGCACCGGTTCGTAGCCGGCGGCCAGGGCGTCCTGCAGCAGCTCCAGGTAGCCGGAGAGGCTGCCGGGCAGGGCGCCCCGGTAGCGGGCCAGGTCGTCGAGGAGGAACGTTCTGAGCCGGCCCGCCTCCTGGACCGCTTCGTCCACCGACTGCGCGAGGCGCAGGCAGTCCTGGACCTCCGCGGCCGCCAGGGGGGCCGGGGAGGACTGAAGGGCGTGGGCGAGGAGACGCCTGAGCACGTGCAGCTCAGCAGCGCTGAACGCCATGCCGCCGCGGGATCCGTAGGGCGTGGGCATGGGCCGAAGATACGCGCTAATCGGACAAAATCCCCTGAGGGTGAGCAATTACGGCGCGGCGGTTTCTTTCACGGCGCGGATGAAATCGGCCCAGGCGGCCTGGGTCGTGGCGAGCACGAGGTGTGCGGGGTCGACGCGGTCGGCGACCTTGACGAGGGCTCCGGGGGCGGTGGCGACGTAGACGCAGGCGTCGCCCTCACCACAGAACGAGGACTTCCGCCACGTGGGCTGAGCGGTCATGGTGTCTCCTCCGGGCAACGGTGGCCGGTAATTGCCGTCGAGTGGACGGTAACTCCGACACCGGCCCGGACCGATGAGTTTCCCGGAATTCGGTGATTCAGGGCGAAGCCGTGCGTAAGGCCGTCGCACCCGGCGGAAAGACCTAGAGCCGCGCCGTGAAGTCGGCGACGGCCTGCTTCACGTCGGGCTCCGTCCAGGACAGGCCCGGTTCGGTGATCTCCAGTTCCGTCACCGCGAGACCCGGCGGCCCGTCGGGAGACCACCGGCGGAAGAGGACCGTGCCCGTCTCCTCCGCCAGCCGCAGGCCCGCCTCCGTCAGGCGGTCCGCCTCGTACGGCAGCCACACCTGGAACTGGTGCGTGTGCGGCTCCTCGGGGTGGATCCGGGCCCACGGGACCTGCGACTCCGCGAACGCCGAGCGCAGCGCCCCGGCCACCATCCGCGCCTGGGCGACGTACGAGGGCAGCCGGGGCAGTTCCCGTTCCAGTCCGGCCAGCGCGGACAGGGCCTGCGGGAACTGCCGGAAGATCTGGCCGCCGTACCGGTGGCGCCAGACCCGGGTCTCGTCCACGAACTCCCGCGCCCCGGCCAGGCAGGCCCCGCTCAGGCCGCCCAGGGACTTGTAGAAGGAGACGTACACCGAGTCCGCGAGCCCCGCGATCTCCGGCAGCGGGCGCCCGAAGTGGACGGTGGACTCCCACAGGCGGGCGCCGTCGAAGTGGACCACCGCCTCCCGCTCGCGGGCCGCCTCGACCAGGGCCTCCAGCTCCTCCCAGGCGGGGAGGAGAAAGCCGGCGTCCCGCAGCGGCAGCTCCAGCATCAGCGTGCCGAAGGGCTCCCGGACCTCCGCGATCTCCGCGGGCGTCGGCTGGCGGGGCTCCGTCGTCGGGTGCACCACCCTCAGCCCGGAGACGCTGGACAGCGCGTCCCCCTCCCACCGCTCCGGATGGCTCATCGGGTGCAGCGCCACCACCGGGTTCCCGGTCCGGCCCGCCCAGCAGCGCAGCGCGATCTGCTGGGCCATCGTCCCGCTGGGGAAGAACGCCGCGTCCTGCGTGCCCAGCAGCTCCGCGACCCGGCGCTCCAGCTCCTCGACGACCCCGTCGCCGTACACGTCGGCCGGTCCGTCCATGGCGTACGGGGCCTCGGCGAGCCCGGCGAGCAGCTCCCCCACCGTGGGTTCGAGGAGGCTGCGCGACAGCCTGCGCTCGGCTCCGCGCCAGGCCGCCACCTGCCGCTTCGTACGTTCCGTCTGGTCACTGTCGTCGCTCATGGAGCCCGATCCTCGCCCTCGTCGTCGCCGTCCGGCCAATTGCCCCAGGAGCTAGCATGGCGGCGTATCGTCCGGTACCCCCCGCGGACTGGAACGGAAGGCCCTCCCCGCGTGAATCCATCACAGCAGCCACGCCCTGCCCGGCTCGCCGTCGGCGTCGTCGGAGCCGGACGTGTCGGTCCGGCGCTGGCCCGTGCGCTCCAGCAGGCCGGGCACCGGCCCGTCGCCGTCTCCGGTGTGTCCGACGCGTCCGTGCGCCGGGCCGCGCGGATGCTGCCCGACGTGCCGCTCGTGCCGCCCGCGCAGGTGCTGGAGCGGGCCGATCTGGTGCTCCTCACGGTCCCCGACGACGTGCTGCCCTCCCTCGTGGAGGGGCTGGCCGAGACCGGTGCGATCCGGCCCGGCCAGCTCGTCGTGCACACCTCCGGCCGGTACGGGACGGCCGTGCTCGACCCGGCGCGCCGCGCGGGCGCGCTGCCGCTGGCCCTGCACCCCGCGATGACCTTCACCGGCACCGAGGTCGACGTGCAGCGGCTGGCCGGCTGCTCCTTCGGCGTCACCGCCCCCGAGGAGCTGCGGCTCGCCGCCGAGGCCCTGGTCATCGAGATGGGCGGGGAGCCCGAGTGGATCGCGGAGGAGAACCGTCCGCTCTACCACGCGGCCCTCGCCCTCGGCGCGAACCACCTGGTCACGCTGGTCGCCCAGGCGATGGAGCTGCTGGGCAAGGCCGGGGTCGAGCACCCCGACCGGATGCTCGGCCCGCTGCTCGGCGCGGCCCTCGACAACGCCCTGCGCTCCGGGGACGCCGCCCTGACCGGGCCGGTGGCCCGCGGGGACGCCGGTACGGTCGCCGCGCACGTCGCGGAACTGCGCAGGCACGCGCCGGGCACGGTCGCCGGATACCTGGCGATGGCCCGCACCACCGCCGACCGGGCCCTCGCGCACGGTCTGCTCAAGCCGGAACTCGCCGAGGACCTGCTCGGCGTGCTCGCCGACACGGACGCCGACGGGAGCCACGCGTGAGCCGGCCGCTGCTGCACACCGCCGAGGAGCTGCACGGTCTTCCGCGCGCCGGCCGCCGGGCCGTGGTGATGACGATGGGCGCCCTGCACGAGGGCCACGCCACTTTGATCCGTACCGCGCGCGAGCAGGCCGGGCCGGGCGGCCAGGTCGTCGTCACCGTCTTCGTCAATCCGCTGCAGTTCGGGGCGAACGAGGACCTCGACCGCTATCCGCGCACCCTCGACGCCGATCTGCGGATCGCCGAAGGGGCGGGCGCCGACGCGGTGTTCGCCCCGGCCGTCGACGAGGTCTACCCGGGCGGCGACCCGCAGGTGCGGATCAGCGCCGGGCCGATGGGCGAGCGCCTCGAAGGGGCCACCCGCCCCGGCCACTTCGACGGGATGCTGACCGTCGTCGCCAAGCTCCTCCACCTCACCCGCCCCGACCTGGCCCTCTTCGGCCAGAAGGACGCCCAGCAACTGGCGCTGATCCGGCGGATGGTGACCGACCTGAACTTCCCCGTGGAGGTGGTCGGCGTCCCGACCGTCCGCGAGGAGGACGGGCTCGCGCTGTCGTCCCGCAACCGCTACCTCTCCCCCGTCGAGCGGCACACCGCCCTGGCCCTGTCCCGCGCCCTGTTCGCCGGGCAGGACCGGCTCGCGGCGCAGGCCGCGCTGCGCGCCCGCGCCGAGGCCGCCCCGGCCAGTGACGAGCGGGCCACCGCCCTGGCCCGGCTGGGCGAGATCCGGGCCTCGGCCGACGCGCACGCCGTCTCGGCGGCGGGCGGGGGGCTGCCGGACGCCGTACGGGCCGCCGCGCTGCACGTCCTGGAGGAGGCGGGCCGCCACGAGCCGCCGCTCGTGCTGGACTACCTGGCGCTGGTGGACCCGCAGGACTTCACCGAGGCCGGGCCCGGCTTCACCGGGCAGGCCGTGCTGGCCGTCGCCGCGAAGGTGGGCGCGACCCGGCTGATCGACAACATCCCATTGGAATTCGGAGCACACTCGTGAGCACCCCAGGCAGAGGCCCCGCAGGCAGCGACGGCGGAGACACGGCCGCGGGCACCGGCATACGGCTGCACGCGCCCGCCCCCGGCTGGTCCCTCGAAGCCGATGTCGTGGTCGTCGGTTCCGGTGTGGCGGGCCTGACCGCCGCACTGCGCTGCGCCGCCGCGGGCCGCCGTACCGTCGTGGTCACCAAGGCCCGGCTCGACGACGGCTCCACCCGCTGGGCCCAGGGCGGCATCGCCGCGGCGCTCGGCGACGGCGACACCCCGGAGCAGCACCTCGACGACACCCTGGTCGCGGGCGCGGGCCTGTGCGACGAGGAGGCCGTACGGCTGCTCGTCACCGAAGGCCCGGACGCGGTACGGCGGTTGATGGCCGCCGGTGCGGTCTTCGACACCTCCGCGGAGACCGGCGAGATAGAACTGACCCGGGAGGGCGGCCACCACCGCCGCCGGATCGCGCACGCGGGCGGCGACGCCACCGGTGCCGAGATCTCCCGGGCGCTCGTCGGGGCGGTCCAGGCCGCGGGCATCGAGACCGTCGAGAACGCACTCGTACTGGACCTGCTGCAGGACGCGCAGGGCCGCACGGCCGGTGTCACCCTGCACGTGATGGGCGAGGGCCAGCACGACGGCGTCGGCGCCGTCCACGCGCCCGCCGTGATCCTCGCGACCGGCGGCATGGGCCAGGTCTTCTCCGCCACCACCAACCCGTCGGTGTCCACCGGCGACGGAGTGGCGCTCGCGCTGCGCGCCGGCGCCGAGGTCTCCGACCTGGAGTTCGTGCAGTTCCACCCGACGGTGCTGTTCCTCGGCCCGGACGCCGAGGGGCAGCAGCCGCTGGTGTCGGAGGCGGTCCGCGGGGAGGGCGCGTACCTCGTCGACGCGGACGGCGTCCGCTTCATGCAGGGACAGCACGAGCTGGCCGAACTGGCCCCGCGCGACATCGTCGCCAAGGGCATCATGCGCCGCATGCAGGAGCAGGGCGCGCAGCACATGTACCTGGACGCCCGGCACTTCGGCGCCGAGATGTGGGAGCAGCGCTTCCCGACGATCCTCGCCGCCTGCCGCTCGCACGGCATCGACCCGGTGACCGAGCCGATCCCCGTCGCGCCCGCCGCGCACTACGCGTCCGGCGGCGTACGCACCGACCTGCACGGCCGGACCACCGTCCGCGGCCTGTACGCCTGCGGTGAGGTCGCCTGCACCGGCGTGCACGGCGCGAACCGGCTCGCCTCCAACTCGCTGCTGGAGGGCCTGGTCTTCGCCGAGCGGATCGCCGACGACATCGCCGCGCAGCGCTTCGGCGGCAACGGCCCGGTCGTCCCGGTCCCGTCGACCGGCCCGCTGCAGCCCGCCACGGCCCGCCACGAGGTCCAGCGGATCATGACGCAGGGCGCGGGCGTGCTCCGCTCCGCGGACTCGCTGGCCGCGGCGGCCGAGGCCCTCGAAGCGCTGTACGCGACCGCCCTGAACGACCTCGAGACGCACGGCAAGACCGCCGAGCCGGGTGTGGACACCTGGGAGGCCACCAACCTGCTGTGCGTGGCACGCGTCCTGGTCGCCGCCGCGCAGCGGCGCGAGGAGACCCGCGGCTGCCACTGGCGCGAGGACCACCCGGACCGGGACGATGCCGACTGGCGGCGCCACCTCGTCGTCCGGCTCTCGGCGACCGAGAAGCGGGCCCTGGTCGTCGTCCCCACCGACTCCGCGGACTTCCCGTCCGTGCACCCCCTGAGCACCCCGAGCCTGGAGCAGTGACCGTGAGCACCCCCGAACTTCCCCTGATCGACCAGAACGACGGCGGCTGCGGCGACGACTGCGCCTGCGGTGACGGCGAGGAGAGCGGCCTGGACCCGGCGCTCGCCCAGCTGCTGGCCGACGCGGGCCTGGACCCCATCGAGGTCGAGGACATCGCGCACATGGCGCTCTCCGAGGACCTGGACGGCGGCGAGGACGTCACCACCGTCGCCACGGTGCCCGAGGAGGCCGAGGCGATCGCCGACTTCGTCGCGCGCGAGAACGGCGTCGTGGCCGGTCTGCGGATCGCCGAGGCCGTGTTCTCCGTGGTGTGCACGGAGGCCTTCGAGGTGGAGCGGCACGCGGAGGACGGCGACACGGTCAAGGCCGGGGAGGTCCTGCTCTCCGTACGCTCGCGCACCCGCGACCTGCTGACGGCGGAGCGCAGCGCCCTGAACATCCTGTGCCGGCTGTCCGGCATCGCGACCGCCACCCGCCGCTGGGCGGACGTGCTGGAGGGCACCGGGGCGAAGGTCCGCGACACCCGCAAGACCACGCCGGGCCTGCGCGCGCTGGAGAAGTACGCGGTGCGCTGCGGCGGCGGCGTCAACCACCGGATGTCGCTGTCGGACGCCGCGCTGGTCAAGGACAACCACGTGGTGGCCGCGGGCGGCGTCGCACAGGCCTTCAAGGCCGTGCGGGAGGCCTTCCCGGAGGTCCCGATCGAGGTCGAGGTCGACACCCTGGAGCAGATCGGCGAGGTCCTGGAGGCCGGCGCCGACCTGATCCTGCTGGACAACTTCACGGTCGGGCAGACCGCCGAGGCCGTGGCCCTGGTGGCCGGGCGCGCGGTGCTGGAGTCCTCGGGCCGCCTCACCCTGGACACCGCCCGGGCGTACGCGGAGACCGGCGTGGACTACCTGGCCGTCGGCGGACTGACCCACTCCTCGCCGATCCTGGACATCGGCCTCGATCTGCGCGAGGCGGTGTAACCCGTGCTCCTCACCATCGACGTGGGCAACACCCACACGGTCCTGGGCCTGTTCGACGGTGACGAGATCGTCGAGCACTGGCGCATCTCGACCGACCCGCAGCGCACGGCCGACGAGATGGCCGTGCTCATGCAGGGGCTGATGGGCATGCACCCGATGCTCGGCAGCGAGCTCGGCGACGGGATCCACGGCATCGCGATCTGCTCGGCGGTGCCGTCGGTCCTGCACGAGCTGCGCGAGGTGACCCGCCGCTACTACGGCGACGTGCCCGCGGTGATCGTGGAGCCCGGCACCAAGACGGGCGTGCCGATCCTCACGGACAACCCGAAGGAGGTCGGCGCGGACCGCATCGTGAACGCGGTCGCGGTGGTCGAGCTCTACGGGGGCCCGGCGATCGTGGTCGACCTCGGTACGGCGACCACCTTCGACGCGGTGTCCGCGAAGGGCGAGTACGTGGGCGGGGTGATCTCCCCGGGCATCGAGATCTCGATGGAGGCGCTCGGCGTACGGGGGGCCCAGCTGCGGAAGATCGAGCTGACCCGGCCGCGCAACGTGATCGGCAAGTCCACGGTCGAGGCGATGCAGTCGGGCGTGGTCTACGGCTTCGCGGGCCAGGTCGACGGGGTCGTGGCCCGGATGGCGAAGGAACTGGCCGGGCCGAACGGCGATCCGGACGACGTCCGCATCATCGCGACGGGCGGGCTGGCACCGATGGTTCTCGGCGAGTCCGCGGTGATCGACGACCACGAACCGTGGCTGACCCTGATCGGACTGCGACT
Source organism: Streptomyces sp. NPDC090045 (assembly GCF_044747975.1). Classification (NCBI taxonomy): domain Bacteria; kingdom Bacillati; phylum Actinomycetota; class Actinomycetes; order Kitasatosporales; family Streptomycetaceae; genus Streptomyces; species Streptomyces sp. NPDC090045. The sequence continues at coordinate 228,715 of NZ_JBIVFA010000014.1, read as the reverse complement.
GGTCTACGAACGCAACGCCCCCAACTTCGCCTAGGCCAGTCCGGCACCCCTACCGGGGCTCCGCGCCTCAAGGCCGGGTGCGGCTCAAAGATCGGGGCTCCGCCCCGGACCCCGCGCCTCAAACGCCGGCGAGGCTGGAATTGTGCGGCGAGGCTGGATGGTGCGGCCGGCCGAAAGGCCGCAGGGGCTGGAGTAGCAGCCCGGCCGGTTGGGCCGGGGTTGGGTGTGTGCAGGGGCGCTCCCGCAGGGCGTCGAACACAAGGTGCCCCGGCCCACCGACCCCCCGACACGTTCGACGCCCGAGGAGACGCACCGGAACACACCCGGCCCAAGCCGCACCGCCGAAGCCCGCACCCCGGCCGGCAAGGCCACCGGCACACCCGGCCCCACCCCTCCGACCCCGGCCTGCCCGGCCCCGGCACAGTCGGCCCGGTCCAGCAGCCGGTGGCGGGTCAGCATGCGCGGGGGCGGCTCAGCATCCGCAGTAGCGCGGCCCGCCAGGGGTGGCGGGCCGGGCGGCCCTCCACGACGGCCTTGACCTGCTCGTACGACCGGATCTCGCGCAGCACGGCGACGTCGTCCCGGCCGGGAGGCGGCGGCATCGGCTCCCCGTGCTGGGAGGCCCGCCAGGTGTCTATGAGGTACTGCTCGATCGCGCTCATGCTTCTACCCTCACCCCGTCGGCGGCACCGCGCACGACAGTTGACGTTCCCCGTCAATCGACGGCTCCCCGCAGCCGCCCCACCCGCAGACGATCACTCGTCCGGCCGCCGCGCCGAACCGCCCGCGGCCACTCGTACGGCGGCGCCGGACGGTCCGCCCGGCGCCACCCTCGGTGAGCGGGACGACAGAATGGCCTGATGAGCGTCACCATCGACATCGCCGGACTCCCCGCGGAGCGGATCACCTTCGCGCCCTCCCCGCTCGCGGAGCTCTGCATGGCGCTGCACGCGCTCTCCCAGCCCGCCCACCACCCCGCGCTCGCCTCCTGGACCACCGCGACCGCCGCCGCGCTCGATCCGTGCCTCGCGGACCGGCTGCTGGAGGGCGAGTTCATGTGGCGGAGCTCCTTCTCCGACATCTTCATGGCCTTCGCCGGGATCACCGGCGGGACCGGGGTGCCCGCCGGGAACCTGGCCGAGGAGCTCGACGTACTCGACCGGCTCGACGACGAGCAGTTCGTGATGGCCGCCCTGGAGCACTGCTGGCTGGCGCTCTACAACGAGGGCGGCGGCCCGTCCCCGCTCACGAACCCGGCGGCCCGGGCCAAGGCGCTGGAGGTGGCCGCCGCCCGCGGCCCCCACCAGCTGGAGTTCTCCGTACGCCTGCTGGACGACACCGCCGGCGTACGGGTGTGGATGCGCCGGCTCCTGGAGGACTGCGACGAGGCCTTCTTCGCGGAGACCTGGAAGCGCGTGGAACCGGGGCAGAGCGCCGACGCCCGGCACAAGACCGAGGTGCTGCGCCGCAAGGGGCTGCCGGCCGCGCTGCGGGAGGTCTCGGCGGCGCTCAGCGTCGACGAGGGCCTCACCACCATCACCGTCGACAAGATGGTCCACGGGACGGCGACCGCGACCGACCCCCGAATAGGCAGCGGCCTCGTCTTCGTGCCGACCAACTTCGGCTGGCCGCACCTGCTCGTGGTGCACGCACCGGGCTGGCGGCCGGTGGTCCACTATCCGCTCGGCACCCCCGAACCGGTCTCCGCGCCGGGCTCGGTGGAGCTGCTCCAGCGGCGGATGGAGGCACTGGCCCATCCCATGCGGATGCTGCTGTGCCGGAGCCTGGCCCGGGCCCCCTACACGACGAGCGAGCTGGCGACCGTGTACGGGATCACCGCGCCGGAGGTGTCACGGCATCTGTCCGTCCTGAAGAAGGCCGGCCTGATGCACACGCGACGACAAGGCCGCTACGCCCAGCACCAGTTGGACCTGGGGGCGGTCGCCCGCATCGGATCCGACTTCATCGAGGGCATCCTCCGCTAGGCGGAACCAGCGGGCGTTTGGCCGGATTCCATCGGCGCAGAGTCACCGATATGCGGAATTCATCAACCGAAAACAGCGAAAACTCTGGCCATGGTGGCCACTTGCTGTCTAACGTGCGCTCACTGTTTCCCCACCAGACGCACACCGCTTCTGCGTTTCAGCTGGACCACGCCCCGCCTTGCTGTGCCCTGCTCTGCCTTGCTGTGCCCAGATCCGCCCGCCCTGCTCGCCTTTGTCGTGGAAGGACCTTCATGCCCTCACGCCGTATAGCCGCAGCAACCGCCGCCCTGGCCGCAGCGGCCCTCGTCTCACCGCTGCTGCTCGCCGGACCGGCCGGAGCCACCGGGAGCCCGCAGAGCGACGCCGCCCGCGGTGACGCGCTCGCCAGGAAGCTGGTCAAGGAGGCGACCGGCAAGGGCGCCTTCAACCATCTCAAGGTCCTGCAGTCGCTGGCCGACTACAACAACGGCAACCGCGCGGCCGGTTCCAAGGGCCACGAGCAGTCGGCCAAGTACATCGAGGCCGTGATGAAGGCGGCCGGATACAAGGTCACCCGCAACGAGTTCGACTTCGTCTACGTCGAGACGGTCGAGGAGAAGCTGACGGTGGGCGGCGCGAACCAGCGCGACGTACCGATCCACCTGATGTCGTACACCGCGAACAGCCCGGAGGGCGGCGTGACCGCCCCGGTCGCCGTGGCCCCGGTCGACGCGGACGGGACGAACGGCTGCGAGCCGGGCGACTTCGCCTCCGGCACCTTCACCGGCAAGATCGCCCTGGTCAAGCGCGGCGGCTGCGCCTTCGCGGTGAAGCAGGCGAACGCGGCGGCGGCCGGCGCGGTCGGCGCGATCATCTACAACAACACCGCGGGCGCCCTCAACGGAACCCTCGGCGACCCGAACGCGGGCAAGGTCCCGACGGGCGGCATCACCCAGGAGGACGGCGAGAAACTCGCCGCCGAGGCCGCCGCCGGCCCGGTCGAGGTCACCCTCGACATCCGGCAGCTGCGCGAGAACCGCAAGACGTTCAACGTCATCGCCGAGACCAAGGGCGGCGACGAGAACAACACCGTCTTCCTCGGCGCGCACCTCGACTCGGTCGCGGCCGGCCCGGGCATCAACGACAACGGCTCCGGCTCGGCGGGCATCCTCCAGGTCGCCCAGCGGCTCGCGAGCGAGCAGAAGAAGGTCAAGAACAAGGTCAAGTTCGCCTGGTGGTCGGCGGAGGAGTTCGGCCTGCTCGGCTCGGAGGCGTACGTCGCCGGGCTGACGGACGAGCAGAAGAAGCAGATCAAGCTCTACCTCAACTTCGACATGATCGGCTCGCCGAACTCCGCGTACTTCGTCTACGACGGCGACGACTCGGACGCCACGGGCGCGGGCCCCGGCCCGGCCGGCTCCGCCCAGCTGGAGAAGGGGATCACCGACTTCCTCGACTCGAAGAACATCCCGCACGAGGGCACGGACTTCTCCGGCCGCTCGGACTACGGCCCGTTCATCGAGGTCGGCATCCCGTCCGGCGGCACCTTCACCGGCGCCGAGGGCATCAAGACCCCGGAGCAGGCCGCGAAGTTCGGCGGCCAGGCGGGCGTCGCCTACGACGTGAACTACCACGGCAAGGGTGACGACATCACCAACATCGACCAGAAGGCGCTCGACATCAACGTCGACGTCATCGCGGACGCGGTCGGCCACTACGCGCACGACCTGGCCCCGCTGACGAAGCCGGTCACCTCGCAGCCGACCCCCGGCGGCGGCAGCGGCGGCGGCCTCCACCAGGGCCACGACGAGGTCACGCAGTAAGTGATTGGGCGAGGCTGACTCTCAGCCTCGCCCAATCCAGCCCCGCCGGCGTTTGAGGCGCGGGGGTCCGGGGGCTGGCCCCCGGCAACGGCGCCGCGGGTCCGCGTCAGCCGGCGGCGGCCCCGCCCCAGGCCCGGATGCCCACCGGCTGGCAGAGCCAGAGGAAGTCGCCGAGCCCGCCGCGGGCGGTCAGTTCCGCCGCCTCACCCGCGGAGGCCAGCGCCCGCACGTACGCCCCCGGATCGGCCGAGGCCAGCGCCAGCGCGGGCCGGGCGCCCGAGACGCCGAGGGCGGTGAGCGCCTCGCGCTGGGTCAACAGGACCGCGTCCGGCCCCGCACAGGAGTCCAGCGCCACGTGCGCGGTGACGTCGCAGCTGCCGTCCGGGACGGGCGGGACCTCCCGGCCCGCCCGGAAGCCCGTCAGGGTGCCGTACGGCGGCCTCGCGTCACGGGTGTGGGCGTAGTCCACCGCCACCGCCAGCCCCCGCTCCAGGCTCGCCACGGCCGCCGCCCAGGCCTCGTCCCGCGCCCGGCCGATCTCCGCCCGGCCGCTCTCCCCGCCTCCGGCCTCCGCGCCACCGGCCTCCCCGCCTCCGGGCCACCACCGCTCCAGCCAGGCCCGGTCCGCGCCGTCCAGCGGGCCGCCCGGGCTCTCCGTACCGTCCGGGGCGACCAGGACGTAGCGCCCGTCCTCCGCGATCTCCAGCGGCACGTTGTCGAGCCACTCGTTGGCGAAGAGCAGCCCCGTCGTCCGTTCGGGTGGGGCCGCGACCCAGCGGATCCGCGGATCGAGCCCGGCGGGCCGCTCCGCGCGCTCCACGGCGTACGGGACCACCCGCGCGGCCGTCTCCGGGTCCAGCGCGGCCAGCACCCCGGCCAGCAGCTCCCCGCGCCCGGCCCCGACGTCGACCAGGTCCAGCGCCCGCGGGTGCCCGAGCTCCGCGTCCACCCACCGCAGCAGCCGGGCCACGGCTCCCGCGTACAGCGCGGAGGCGTGCACCGAGGTGCGGAAGTGCCCGGCGGGCCCGGGCCCGCCCGGGCGCACGTAGAAGCCGCCGGGCCCGTACAGGGCGGCGTCCATCGCGTCGCGCCACCGGACCGGAGTCGCATGTCCCACCTGGGTGCTCACCCACAAAGGTTAGGTTCACCCTCCACCTTCGGGAGTACGCCCCTGTTGTCAGGTTCGAACCTCTGGTTGACTCCAGCACCTATCACCGTTCCCTACTCTGGGTTACGTGCAGCGCCTCTACGACTTCCTCCGCAGACACCCGACGGGCGTCGACAGCTTCTGGGCTGTCCTCTTCTTCGGGGTCTCGATGCTGAACGTCGTGGGTGAGCCCGACATCGGCAAGCCCCTGAAGGTCGCCGCCGTCCCCGTGGTGATCGCGCTGAGCACGGCCGTGGCCCTGCGCCGCAAGTGGACGCAGGCCATGTTCTGGCTCACCCTCGGGGCGGGCGTCTTCCAATTGCTCATGGGAATCGTCGCCGGGGTCTACGACCTCGCGATGTTCGTGATCCTCTTCACGGTCGCCGCGAGCGAGGTCCCGCGCTGGGTCTCCCGCACCGCACTGGGCTGGGGGCTGGCCGCCGCGCCGCTGTACTTCGTGCGCTTCGGCGTGGACAAGGGCAGCAACAGCGTCGACAACGTCCTCTTCGCCGTCTTCATGGTCATCCCCTTCGTGCTGGCCTGGGTGCTGGGCGACTCCCTGCGCACCCGCCGGGCCTACTACGCCCAGCTGATCGAGCGGAACCAGCGGCTGGAGAAGGAGCGCGAGGCCCAGGCCAAGGTGGCCGTGGCCGGCGAGCGCGCGAGGATCGCCCGAGAGCTGCACGACGTCGTCGCGCACAACGTCTCGGTGATGGTGGTCCAGGCGGACGGGGCGGCGTACGTCATGGACGTGGCCCCCGAGCAGGCCAAGGAGGCCCTCCAGACCATCTCCGGCACCGGCCGCCAGGCCCTCGCCGAGATGCGGCGGCTGCTGGGCGTCCTGCGCACCGGCGAGCCGCAGGAGTCCGAGGACTACGTGCCGCAGCCCGACGTCGAACAGATCGAGGTCCTGGTCGAGCAGGTGCGGGCGGCCGGGCTCGCGGTGGACTTCGAGGTCGAGGGCGCGCCGCGTCGGCTGCCCAGCGGGGTCGAGCTGACGGCGTACCGGATCGTGCAGGAGGCGCTGACCAACACCCGCAAACACGGCGGCCCCGAGGCGACGGCCAGCGTCCGGCTGGTCTACTTCGACGACGGGCTCGGCCTGCTGGTCGAGGACGACGGGCGGGGCGCGGCCCACGAGCTGTACGAGGACGGCGGCGCGGACGGCGCCGGGCACGGACTGATCGGCATGCGCGAGCGGATCGGTATGGTCGGCGGAACCCTGGACGCGGGCCCGCGTCCCGGCGGCGGCTTCCGGATCAGCGCACTGCTTCCCCTGAAGAAGAGATGACGAGGACGAGGTAACTGATGTCCATCCGAGTGATGCTGGTCGACGACCAGGTGCTGCTGCGCACCGGCTTCCGGATGGTGCTCGCCGCCCAGCCGGACATGGAGGTCGTCGCCGAGGCGGGCGACGGCCTGGAGGCGCTGGAGGTGCTGCGGGCCACGAAGGTGGACGTGGTGCTGATGGACGTCCGCATGCCGAGGCTGGACGGTGTCGAGGCGACACGGCGGATCTGCGAGCCGGCGGAGCACCCCAAGGTCATCATCCTGACCACCTTCGACCTGGACGAGTACGCCTTCTCCGGCCTGAAGGCCGGGGCGAGCGGCTTCATGCTGAAGGACGTCCCGCCGGCCGAGCTGCTGGGGGCCATCCGCTCGGTGCACAGCGGGGACGCGGTGGTCGCCCCGTCCACGACGCGGAGGCTGTTGGACCGCTTCGCGCCGATGCTGCCGACAACCACGCAGGAGCCGCAGAACAAGGAGATCGAGCGGCTGACGGAACGCGAGCGCGAGGTCATGCTGCTGGTGGCCCAGGGGCTGTCGAACGGGGAGATCGCGGCCCGGCTGGTCCTCTCGGAGGCGACCGTGAAGACGCACGTGGGCCGCATCCTGACGAAGCTGGGGCTGCGCGACCGGGTCCAGGTGGTGGTCCTGGCGTACGAGACGGGCCTGGTCCGCGCGGGCGGCGGCGCAGGCGCGTAGTCCGACCCCCGCACGGCGTTCCCCCCGGGCTGCCGGCCCGGGGGGAACGCCGTCCGTGCACGGGTGGGCGGCGGGGGTCAGCGGATGACGAACTCGCAGCCCGATCCGGCGGGGACGGTGTCGAGGGCCGCCTGGTCGGCCACGAGAATGTCGAAGCCGGTACCGCAGGTGATCCGGTCGAAGCCGCCGTTCTTGCTGACGAGGGTGTCGTTGCCGCCGTTGCCCTCGAAGGTGGTGGTGCTGCCGGTGTTGGCGTTCCAGCCGTCGGAGTCGGTGAGACGGTCGGCGGCGGTGCCGCCGATCAGACGGTCCTCGCCCGATCCGCCGTCCATGTCGGACGGAACCGGGGTGTTGTTGGTGGCGACGTCGTTCCCGTTGCCCAGGGCGGCCTGGATGCGGGTCAGCCCGGTGACCACACCGCAGCGGACGGCGTTGGGTCCCTGCTGGACACAGCCGGGGCCGGCCGTGATCGTGCTCGTGGAGTCGGTGACGTTGACGACGCCACCGCCGCCGATGCTGAAGGTCACGGTGTTCTGCTCGCCGGGCAGGGCCGCGAAGCGGACCTCGCCGCCCGACCGCATCACGAACGAGGGGTCGGCGGCCGCGGGGCCCGCGAGGGCCATCGTCATCGCGAGCGCCGCCACGGCGGGGGCGGCCAGTCGTGCCGTGCGCAGGAGCCGTGAGCTGTTCGGAGTCATCAGTGCTGTCCCTTGGGGTTGCTGACGACGGATCAGGTCGAGGATCCGTCGCCCCCTTCGCTACCCGGAGTCACCGATAGGCTCTTCTTTTAATCACACAGTTACCTCGTGTGCCGCAGTCCTCCCCCCGTCCGGCTCACGCGCCCCGCCCGGTCATCCAGCGGTCCGGGCGGGCCGACGCACGGGAGGTGCGGGCCCGGACGGCCTGGGCGGCCAGCAGGGCGGCGGCCTCGTCCGCCGCGCGCAGCCGGGCCGTGACCGTGCCGTTCGCGCCGGTGTCCACGTGGACGTCGGCCAGGCCCCGGGCGCGGGCCCACGGGCCCTGGGTGAGGCGGACGCTCTGCACCTTGGCGTGCGGGACGATCTCCGTACGGCGGCACAGGCGGCCGTGCCGGGCGGCGAACACCTCCGGGGAGACGGCCAGCGCGTAGCCCTTCCACCACACCGGGACCACCCAGCGCGAGCCGGCGCGCGGGGAGCCGGAGAAGGACAGGGCCGCCAGGTCCACCCCGGGCAGCACCCGGGCGATCACCGCGTACGCGGCGGCCCGCGAGGCCACCGGCACCAGGACCTCGTTCTTCGAACCCGCCACGGCCAGCTCCACGCGGACCCGGTCGCGCCGCCGCCACAAAAGCGGCTCCACGATCCGAACGGTCTGCACGCGACCCGGCGGCACGGTCTCGTGGGCGCGGTCCAGCATGCCGTGGTCCAGGCGCAGCCCGTCCGGGGACTCCGCGACCCGCCAGTCGTACTCCGCGAGGAAGCGGCCCGCGGTGGCCGCCCAGACCGCGCCGAGCATCGGGAGCAGGGCGACGACGGCCGCCCACGGGCTGGAGCTGAACCACCACACGGCCACCGGCCCGACGACCCCGGCCACGAGCGCCCCCAGCACGCCGAGGCTGAGCAGCAGCGACACCGCGAGCTCGCGCGGGCTCACGCGCAGCAGCTCCCGGTCGGGGGCCTCGCCGAGGCGCACCGCCTCCTCGGGGGCGAAGCCCGCCGCGCGGGCGAGGAGTTCGGCGCGCAGGGCCACGGCCTCCTTCTCGCCGAGGAAGGACAGCTGGTCCTTGTCGTCGGTGCCGATGACGTCGAGGCGCAGGCTGGCGACGCCGGTCAGCCGGGCCAGCAGGGGACGGGTGACGTCCACGGCCTGGAGGCGGTCGAGGCGGATGTGCGCGGTGCGGCGGAAGAACAGCCCGGTGCGGATGCGCAGCTCGGTGTCGGTCACCGCGTAGTGGGTGAACCACCAGCTCAGGAAGCCGTACCCGGCGAAGACGAGGACGACGCCGGCCAGCGCCAGCAGCCGCAGGAGGACGGACAGGTCCGCCATCCACTTCTGGGCCTGGTCGCCCTGCTGGGCGAGCACGCCGACGGTCGCGGCGATCGGCACCCAGGCGCGGCGCAGCGGCGTGAAGGGGTGCAGCCGCCGTCCGCCCGCGGCGGGCCCGCCGTCGGGGGCGGCAGCGGGGGCGGCGGCACCGGTGCGTGTCAGCGGGTCCTCGCCCGCCGGGCCGGAGGTCACAGGCCCGCCGACCTTGCCTCGCCGAGGGCGGTGAGGCGGTCGCGCAGCCGCTCCGCCTCGGCCGGCGCCAGTCCCGGGATCTTGGCGTCGGTGGCCGCCGCCGCCGTGTGCAGCTGTACGGAGGCCAGCCCGAAGCGCCGCTCCAGCGGGCCCGAGGTGACCTCGACCAGCTGCATCCGCCCGTACGGGACCACGGTCTGCTCCTGCCACAGCACACCCCGGCTGATCAGCAGGTCGTCCGCGCGCTCGGCGTACCGCCAGGACCGCCAGTTCCGGCCGAGCAGCACCCAGCCCCAGACCAGGACGGCGAGCCACGGCACCCCGAGCAACGCCCACCACGGGCCGGCCGTCAGTCCCAGGACGACGGCCGTCACGACGGCGAACCCCGTCATCCAGATCACCAGCAGCAGCCGCCGCAGAGTGAGCAGCCCGCCCGGCAGCCCCACCCACACGGGCCCGCCCGTCTCACCCTCTGTCCCCGTATCCATGCCTTCAGCGTAGGGCTGAGACAATGCCCGCATGACGGAGACCACGGTCGGCATCGGCGGAGCGGCGGAGAGCACCGACATGGTGCTCAACATCGGCCCCCAGCACCCTTCCACGCACGGCGTGCTGCGCCTGCGCCTCGTCCTGGACGGCGAGCGGATCGTCAGCGCCGAGCCCGTGGTCGGCTACATGCACCGCGGCGCCGAGAAACTCTTCGAGGCCCGTGACTACCGGCAGATCGTGATGCTCGCGAACCGCCACGACTGGCTGTCCGCCTTCTCCAACGAGCTCGGCGTGGTCATGGCCGTCGAGCGGATGCTCGGCATGGAGGTCCCCGAGCGGGCCGTGTGGATGCGGACCCTGCTCGCCGAGCTGAACCGGGTGCTGAACCACCTGATGTTCCTCGGCTCGTACCCCCTCGAACTGGGCGGGATCACCCCGATCTTCCACGCGTTCCGCGAGCGCGAGGAGCTCCAGGCCGTCATGGAGGAGATCTCCGGCGGCCGCATGCACTACATGTTCAACCGCGTCGGCGGCCTCAAGGAGGACCTGCCGGCCGGCTGGCTCGGCCGGGCCCGGGCCGCGATCGCCGACGTCAACACCCGCATGCACGTCTACGACGACCTGGTGCGCGGCAACGAGATCTTCCGCGCCCGCACGCGCGGCGTCGGCGTCCTGTCCGCCGAGGCGGTGCACGCGTACGGGGTCTCCGGCCCGATCGCCCGCGCCTCCGGCGTCGACTTCGACCTGCGCCGCGACGAGCCCTACCTGGCCTACGGCGAGCTGCAGGACGTCCTCAAGGTCGTCACCCGCACCGAGGGCGACTGCCTGGCCCGCTTCGAGTGCCTGCTGGAGCAGACCCACAACGCGCTCGACCTGGCCGTGGCCTGCCTGGACCGGATGGCGGAGCTGCCGCCGGGGCCGGTCAATCAGCGGCTGCCCAAGGTCCTGAAGGCGCCCGAGGGCCACACGTACGCCTGGACCGAGAACCCGCTCGGCATCAACGGCTACTACCTCGTCTCGAAGGGCGAGAAGACCCCGTACCGGCTGAAGCTGCGCAGCGCCTCCTACAACAACATCCAGGCCCTGGCCGTGCTGCTGCCCGGGCAGCTCGTCGCGGACATGGTGGCGATCCTGGGCTCGCTCTTCTTCGTGGTCGGGGACATCGACAAGTAGAGACCGCGCGAGGGGCCCCTCCGGCGGCAGACTGGGTGCTCCGCAGTCCGACGAGGAGGTCGCCCGTGCCCGTCCCGATCATCATCGACTGCGACCCCGGGCACGACGACGCGCTGGCGATCATGCTGGCGGCGGCGAACCCGGCGGTCGACCTGCTCGCCATCACCACGGTCGCCGGCAACCAGACGCTGGAGAAGACCTCCCTCAACGCCCGCCGGGTGTGCACCGTCGCCGGGATCACGGACGTGCCCATCGCCGCCGGGTGCGACCGGCCGCTGCTCCAGCCGCTGGTCGTCGCGGACGACGTGCACGGCGCGTCCGGGATGGACGGACCGCGGTTCCCCGAACCCACGGTCGACCTGGTCCCCGAGCACGCGGTGGAGCTCATCCACCGGATCCTCGTGGAACACCCGGAGCCGGTCACCCTGATCCCCACCGCCCCGCTGACCAACATCGCCCTGCTGCTGACCCGCCATCCCGACAGCGCCGCCCGCATCCGCGAGATCGTGCTGATGGGAGGCTCCACGGAGCGGGGCAACCGCACCCCGGCCTCCGAGTTCAACATCCACACCGACCCCGAGGCCGCGGACATCGTCTTCCGCAGCGGGGTACCCGTGACCATGTGCGGGCTCAACGTCACCCACCAGGCCCTGGCCACACCCGAGATCCTCGCCCGCTTCGAGGGCCTGGGCACCGAACTCGGCGACATCTGCGCCGGACTGCTGACCTACTTCGCCTCCACGTACCGCCGGCTGTGGAACATGCCCCACCCGCCGCTGCACGACCCCGTCGCCGTGGCCCGCGTGATCGACCCGGCCGTCGTGGAGTGCGTGGAGGCGAACGTCACCGTGGAACTGCACGGCCGGTACACGCGCGGGGCCACCGTCGTGGACCTCCACCGGTACCTGGACCGCCCGGTCAACGCGCAGGTCGCCGTGACCCTCGACGCCGGGCGCTTCTGGGACCACATGGTCGACGCGGTCGCATCCCTCGGCAGGCCACGCCCCTGACCGCCGGGCGCACCATCGACATCCAGCTCGGCCGGCCGCCCGGCAGGGCTGATGTCGGCGGGGCAGGGCAGACTGGGGGCCATGTCCCACTCCCCCCGTCGGGCCTGCCCCGCCTGCGGCCGCGACTGCGCCGTCACCGCCGGCCGGATCGCCCGCCACGACCCCCCGGCCGGGCGCGGACGCGGCGATCTGGTGTCCTGCCCCGGATCCCGCTCCCGAGTGGTCCTCGGCGCCTCCGCGCCCACGCTGGACGGCTTCGTCCTGCCCGAACACCCCGGCCAGCTCCCCCTGTTCTGAGGGACCTGCCGGGTGCTACGAGATCGCGGTGCGCAGGCGGACCACGTCGATCGGCTCGGTCTCGTCGTGGGCCGTCAGGTCGATGACCTGGCCCACCGCACGGGTCTCGGCGGTCGCCGGCTTGAACTCCGGTCCGGGGGCGTCCTGGGCGGACTCCGCCTTGTGGACCGCGAGGGCCTCGGCGCCGACCACGTCGGCCAGGTCCTCGTTCTGGACCGCCTCGATCACCGCACGGGCCTGCGCCGCGTTCTTGGTGCCGAAGAAGTCGAAGCCGCCCTCGACGCGGGAGGCCGTACGCCGCTGGGCCGCGTACGGGGCCACCGCCGCAGCCTGACGCCGGGCCGGGACCGAGGACGCGGGGGCGGAGGGCGAGGGGAGCGCCGGCGCGGCGGGCGACGCGGGCAGCGCCGCCTGAGTCTGCGTCCTGCGGGCCAGCGCCCCCAGAGCCGCGTGGGCCCGGGCGTAGCCGACCGTGGTGGGCGCGCCCGCCGAGGTGCGCTCCTCGGAGACGGGCGGAAGTTCCTTCTGCGCGGCGGCGGCCGGAGCCGCGGAGGCCTCGATGGCCAGCAGCCGGCGGCCCTCCAGGGCGCTGGCGCGCTCGGTCTCGGCGGTCGCGTACCGCCGCAGCAGCGCCGCGTGCTCGCCGCGCAGCCCGGCCAGTTCGACCCGCTTGGCGCGCAGCTTGGCGTCGAGCCGGCCGCGCAGCACGCGGGCCTCCTCGAGGTCGGACTCGAGCTCGGCTATCCGCTCGTCCGTCCGCCACTCGTCCTTGACCCGCTCGCGCGCGAGCTCCGCGACGCGGCGGCCCGCCGAACGGTCCCAGGCGCGCATCACGACGGCGCCGCCGACCCCGGCGGCCGCGGTGAGGGCCACGAGCAGCCTCAGCGCCAGCGGTTCCGCGAGCAGCCAGGCCGCTCCGGCGCTGATGACGGACACACCTGCGACGGTCGTCGGCGTGAGCAGCCGGTGCAGGGGTTCGGGATTGCGGTGGCGTCCACGGGGCATGGCCCGAAATTTACAGGGCGTGGGGGTCCAGCGGGATACCCGCCCGGCAAATCTCTTGCCGCTCTTCCCGGGCAGGTACGCCACATTCCTCCATCAACCCACGTGACTTCTACTTCTTCAGAAGACCCTTGGACTCCAGGTAGGCCTTCGCCACGTCCGCCGGCTTGGCGCGCTCGGCGTCCACCTTCCGGTTCAGGTCGACCAGATCGGCCGTCGTGAGGGCCTTGGTCAGCTGGTCGAGGGCGGCCGCGACCTCGGGGGCGCCGGCGTCCTTGGCGTTGACCACCGGGAGCACGTTGTCGGCGTTCTGGAGCTTCTTGTCGTCCTCCAGCAGGACCAGGCCGAAGCTGTCGAGGGTGGCGTCCGTGGTCGTGGTCAGCACGAGCTGGTCGGCGCCGTCCTTGACGGCCTGCTTGGCCTGCGGGGTGCCGACGCCCTTCGGGTCAATACCGGAAACCTGAATTCCGTATGTTGTCGTCAACCCCGGTGCGCAGAAGGGCCGTACGGAGCATTCGTCGCCCGCCGCGATCTTCACCTTCAGCCCGGACTTGCCAAGATCGGAAAGCGTCTTCAGGTTGTTCTTCTGGGCGAATTCCTTGGTCACCGCGAATGCGTTCTGGTCGACCGCCCCGCCCGCGGGCAGCGCCTTCAGCCCGAGCGGGGCGGCGAGCTTCTCCAGGGCCGCCACCGTCGCCGCGACGTCGCTCGTCGCCACCGGCTTCTCCTCCGGCGCCTTCGGACCGTTCACCTTGGCGTTGAGGAACTCGGCGAGCGTGGCCGCGTACTCCGGGACGACGTCGATCTCGCCCTTCTCCAGCGAGGGTTCGTACAGCTCGCGGTTGTTGACCGTCTTGACGGAGGTGCTGTAGCCCGCGTCCTTGAGGACCTGCGCGTACAGCTCCGCCAGCACGTTCGACTCGGTGAACCCGGCGGCGCCGACGACCAGGGCGCCCTTGCCCCCCGCGGCCGGGGCCGACGAGCCGCCGTCCTTGCTCTTCTCCAGGCTGTCGCCGCCGCACGCGGCCAGCGACACCGTCAGGGCCAGGGCGCCCAGGGACGCGCCGAGGACGCGCGTGGTCTTGGTCATGGAGTGACTCCGTTCGGGACTGTGGACAGGATGCACGGGATTCAGCGGTGGCCCGCGGCCCGCGGCAGCAGCCGGTCCGCCGCCACCAGGACGCCCTCCACCAGCAGGGCGAGAGCGGCCACCAGCAGGGCGCCCGCGACGACCTGCGGGGTGTTGTACGTGTTGAAGCCGGCGGTGATGATCCGGCCGAGGCCGCCCTGGCCGACCATCGCGGCGATCGTGGCCGTGGCGACGACCTGCACCGCGCCCGAGCGCAGCCCCGTCATCACCAGGCCGCGCGCCAGCGGGAGCTCGACGCGCAGGAAGAGCTGGCCGCCGGACATGCCCATGCCCCGGGCGGCCTCCACCACCGAGCGGTCCACCTCGCGCATGCCGACGTACGCGTTGGTCAGCAGCGGCGGGACGGCGAACAGCACCAGCGCCGCGATGGTCGGCAGATAGCCCGCGTTGCGCAGCGGGGAGACCATGAACAGCGCCAGCACCGCGAAGACCGGAACGGCCCGGCCGATGTTGGACACGTTGATCGCGAGGGCGCCGCCCTTGCCGAGGTGGCCGAGGTACAGGCCGACCGGCAGCGCCACCGCGCAGGCGATGGCCAGCGCGACCCCGCTGACGTAGACGTGCTCGCCGAGCCGGTGCCAGACCCCGCTCTCCCCCGACCAGTTGGCGCCGTTCGCCAGCCAGTCCCAGGCCCCTCCCAGTACTCCCACGGCCTCAGGCCCCCTTCCCGGAAGCCGCCGGGCGGGCTCCGGCCCGGGTCCACGGCGTGAGCAGCCGCTGCAGGCCCAGCAGCAGCAGGTCGGCCACGAGCGCGAGCAGCACGCACAGCACCGAGGCGGTGAGCACCTGGGCCTTGAAGGAGCTGTTCACCGCCGGGGCGATGAGGTTGCCGAGGCCCCCCTTGCCGACGATGGAGCCGACCGTGGTCAGCGCGACCGTCGAGACGGTGGCGATCCGTACGCCGGCGAGCAGCGCGGGCAGCGCCAGCGGCAGTTCGACCTGCCACATCAGCCGCCCCGGGCCGTAGCCCATGCCGCGCGCGGCCTCGCGCACCTCCTCGGGCACGGCCTCCAGGCCGGCCAGCACGTTGCGCACCAGGATCGTCAGCGAATACAGCACGAGCCCGGTCACCACCAGCGCCGCCGAGAGCCCGAAGACGGGCAGCAGCAGGGAGAACATGGCCAGCGAGGGGACCGTGTAGAGCAGCGTGGTGAAGGCGAGCACGGGCGCCGCCCAGCGGCGGCCGCGGCGGGCCAGCAGGGCGAGCGGCACGGACACGACGATGCCGATCAGGACCGACACGCCCGTGATCCAGATGTGTTCGACGGTGGCGTCGGTGAGTTCCTGGGAGCGGGAGGTGACGTAGTCCCAGCAGATCCAGTCGTTCGCCACCAGGCAGTTCCGCCCGGCCATCCACCCCACCCCCCGTCTTCGAACACACGTCTTACGATCACACGACCACGAGCGACCATAACCCGCACCACCCCCCGTGGCCGGAATCCTTCGCACCGGAGCAACACGCCCTTCACAAAACCGCACCGCGCGTGCGGAAGGATGGACCCGTGATCCGATTCGAGCACGTGACCAAGCGCTACCCCGACGGGACGACAGCCGTCGAGGACCTGTCCTTCGAGGTGGCGGAGGGCGAGCTGGTCACGCTCGTGGGACCGTCCGGCTGCGGCAAGACGACCACGATGAAGATGGTCAACCGGCTCATCGACCCGACCTCCGGCCGGATCCTGCTGGCCGGCGAGGACATCGCCGCCGCCGACCCCGTCGAACTGCGCCGCCGCATCGGGTACGTCATCCAGCAGGTCGGACTGTTCCCCCACAAGACGGTCCTGGAGAACACGGCCACCGTGCCTCAGCTGATCGGCACCCCGAAGACCCGGGCCCGCGCCCGGGCGGCCGAGCTGCTCGAACTGGTGGGGCTGGATCCGGCCGTCTACGGAGGCCGGTACCCGGAGCAGCTGTCGGGCGGGCAGCGCCAGCGCGTCGGCGTGGCCCGCGCGCTCGCCGCCGATCCGCCGGTGCTGCTGATGGACGAGCCGTTCGGCGCGGTGGACCCGGTGGTGCGCGAACGGCTCCAGAACGAGTTCCTGACGCTGCAGAAGACGGTGCGCAAGACGATCCTGCTGGTCACGCACGACCTGGAGGAGGCCATCCGGCTCGGCGACCGCATCGCCGTCTACGGGACCGGCACCATCGAGCAGTTCGCCCGCCCCGCGGCGGTCCTCGGATCGCCCGCCACCCCGTACGTGGCCTCCTTCGTCGGCTCCGACCGCGGCCTGAAGCGGCTCGCCGTCACCGCGGTCGAGGCCGCCGACCTGGCGGCGGCCGAGGGCAAGGCCCCGGCCGCGGCCGTGGAGCTGGGCGCGACGCTGCGCGAGGCGCTCGCCGCCCTGCTGCAGGAGGACTCGGGCCGGATCGGGGTCACGGACCCCGACTCCGGCGCCCTGGTCGGCGTACTGACCCCGGAGGGCGTGCACCGGGCACTGCGCCGGGCCCAGTTGCAGGACGCGTGACGCGAAGGCGGAAGGGCCCGGCCGGAGCCGGGCCCTTCCGCCTTCACCGCGTCCACGGCCTCAGGCCTGGATGCGTCCGCTCATCCACACCAGCATCGGCGGGATCTCGCGTCGCCACGTGTTGAAGTTGTGGCCACCGCTGTCGAGGATGATCGAGGAGACCCGGTCCGGGCCCTTCACCTTCTTGATGAACTTCCGGGTGTCACCGAGGTTCGGCTCGCCCTTCTCGCTGCTGGTCACGAGGAAGGACGTACCGCTCGGCTTCTTGTTCTCGATGCTGTGCAGCACATCCGCACGCTTCTTCAGCTTCTCGTCCCCGTGGAACAGGTCACCGGTCGTCGGGTCGTCCGGGGCGTCGTAGTACGCGGACAGACCCGCGGCGGCGCCGAAGGTCTCCGGGTAGTGCGCGGCGATCTTCAGTGCGCAGTAACCGCCCGTGGAGTTCCCGATGAAGCCCATGTTCTGCGGCTTCTTGCCGACCCGGAAGGTGCTCTGGATGGCCTGCGGGAGGTCCTCGGCGAAGAAGGTCTCGGTCTGCGGCCCGCCGGGTATATCGACGCACTCGGTGTCACGCGGCGGCGCGATCGTCGGGCGCAGCATGACCAGGATCATCGGCTTCATCTTGCCCGACTTGGACAGGCTGAAGGCCTTCATGGGGTAGTCGAGCCCTTTGATCAGGTTCTCGGCGGTGCCCGGGTAGCCCGTCAGGACGATGGACGCGGGGAAGTTCTGGTCCTTGTGCTGGGGCTGAAAGTACTCCGGCGGGAGCCAGACGTAGCCGGGGCTCGTTATCTTCGACTTCTGCCCGGTTATGGCAACCTTCAGGATCTGACCGCCCACCTGAGGCTTGGCACCACCGGGGACGTCCAGCTTCTGCTTGTCGACGACCTTGATGTCATCGCTGCTCATCGAGTGGTCGACGACCTTGCCCATGGACGTCTCCTGGCCGAACAGGTCGGCCCAGGAACCGTAGAAGAGGAACGACTTGTTAGCCGCGAGACCCACAGCCGAGAACAGCGCCAGCTGCGTCGCCAGCAGGAGCCCGATCCGGCCGGCGACAGCGCGCCAGGTGCGGCCCGAAAGCTTCGGCCACATCCAGACCGTGGCCGCGAACAGCAGCACACCGGCCAGGATGGCCAACGCCAGAACCGTAGTACTCGTGAGACCCATGAGCAGTCAGTCGACTTTCTGGTGGCAGGACAGTTTTTTTCCGACGAAAGAGTGAACCCGCTCCTCGTCGATGTCGTCCTAAGGGACGCACCACACACCGGAGGCTGTCGCGGCCTTCGGCCACATGATCTCTCGCGGAGCAACGGGAAGCGATGTCTAGCAGGATAGATGGCGATAAGTCGGGACAGGTTCCGAGCAGGGTCCGCCGAATCCTCCGAGGCCCACAGCCGGAGTCGGTGCCCGGCCTGGTAGGTACGGCCGTCATGATCGTCGGCCTTCTGGACATCGCGGCCGGTGTCTTCCCGCGCTTCCGGCACAGCCGGATCCACGCGGTCACAGAAGTGCTGCCCGGGTCCCTGGGCCCGTTCGCGGCAGCCCTCTCCATCAGCGCGGGCGTACTGCTCCTGCTGCTCGCCCACGGCCTCAAGCGCCACAAGCGGCGGGCCTGGCGGGCCGCCGTCGTCCTGCTGCCCGCAGGCGCGGCGGCGCAGTTCGCGTACCGCCACTCGGTCATCAGCGTGGTCATCTCCGCGGTGCTCCTCGCACTGCTGCTGCGCCACCAGGGTGAATTCAAGGCCCTCCCGGACCCGCGCAGCCGCTGGAAGGCACTCGCGAACTTCGTGCTGATGAGCGCCGGTTCCATCGGCCTCGGGCTGGTCATCGTCAACGTCCACCCCGGCAAGGTCGTCGGCAACCCCGGCCTGTCCGAGCAGCTCCGCCACGTCATCGAGGGCCTCTTCGGCTTCGAGGGCCCGGTCAACTACGCCGGCCGGGTCTCCTGGACCGTCGGCTACTCCCTCGGCGCCCTCGGCATGCTGACCGCGCTCACCACCATCTACCTGGCCCTGCGCCCCGAGCACCCGGCCGCCCGCCTCACCACCGACGACGAGACCAAGCTGCGCGAGCTGCTCGCCAAGCACGGCGGCCGCGACTCGCTCGGCCACTTCGCGCTCCGCCGCGACAAGGCCGTCGTCTTCTCCCCCAGCGGCAAGGCCGCCGTCACCTACCGCGTCGTCTCCGGCGTGATGCTCGCCTCCGGCGACCCCATCGGCGACGTCGAGGCCTGGCCCGGCGCCATCGAGCGGTTCATGGCGGAGGCCAAGGCCCACTCCTGGACCCCGGCCGTCGTCGGGTGCAGCGAGACCGGCGGCGAGGTCTGGACCCGCGAGACCGGCCTGGACGCCCTGGAGCTGGGTGACGAGGCAATTGTCGATGTCAAAGACTTCTCCCTCTCGGGCCGCGCCATGCGCAATGTCCGCCAGATGGTGAAGCGCATCGAGCGCAACGGCTACACCACCAAGGTCCGCCGCGTCAGCGAGCTCACCGAGACCGAGCTCGAGCAGGTCCGCGGCGCCGCCGAGGCCTGGCGCGGCACCGACACCGAGCGCGGCTTCTCGATGGCGCTCGGCCGGGTCGGCGAGGAAGGCGACGGCGACTGCTTCATCGCCACCGCCCACCGCGTGGAGGAGGGCGACACCAGCCCGTACGGCGACCTCAAGGCCGTCCTGCACTTCGTCCCGTGGGGCAAGGACGGCATGTCGCTCGAGCTGATGCGCCGCGACCGCGCCGCCGACCCCGGCATGAACGAGCTCCTCATCGTGGCCTCCCTGGAAGCCTGCCCGGGCCTCGGCATCGAAAAGGTCTCGCTGAACTTCGCGATGTTCCGCGCCGCCCTCGCCCGCGGCGAGAAGATCGGCGCCGGCCCGGTGCTGCGGATGTGGCGCGGCCTGCTGGTCTTCCTCTCGCGCTGGTTCCAGATCGAGTCCCTGTACAAGTTCAACGAGAAGTTCCGCCCCCGCTGGGAGCCGCGCTTCATGGTCTACCGCTCCACCCGCGACCTGCCCCGCATCGGCTTCGCCGTCATGCAGGCCGAGGGCTTCGTGACGCTGGCCCTCCCGCGCCTCTTCGAGAGCCGCCGCCGCCCCAAGCCCGTCCGCACCTGCACGCACAACCACATGACGACCGTCCCGAAGCAGACGGAACGCGAGGCGCAGGTGGCCTAGCCACCCGTACGCCCACCGGGCCCCGGCGGCCGACAGACCGCCGGGGCCCTGCCGTATCCAGGTCAGCCCTACCCTTGGACCTATGAACACGAAGCGCGGAGCCACCGGCAGGGGCCGGGTCACAGGTCTGCCGGAGTGGGACCGCTGCGCGGTCATGGGCGTCGTCAACGTCACCCCCGACTCCTTCTCCGACGGCGGCCGCTGGTTCGACACCACCGCAGCGGTCAAGCGCGGCCTCGACCTCGTCGAGCAGGGCGCCGACCTCGTCGACGTCGGCGGCGAGTCCACCCGGCCCGGCGCCTCCCGCGTCGACGAGGAGGAAGAGCTGCGCCGGGTCGTCCCCGTGGTCCGCGGCCTCGCCTCCGAAGGCGTCACCGTCTCCGTCGACACCATGCGCGCGGCCGTCGCCGCCCAGGCCGTCGCCGCGGGCGCCCTCCTCGTCAACGACGTCAGCGGCGGACTCGCCGACCCCGGCATGATCCCCGCCGTCGCCGCCGCCGAGGTGCCCTTCGTCGTGATGCACTGGCGCGGCTTCAGCGCCGGCATGAACAGCCTCGCCGTCTACGAGGACGTGCTCGCCGAGGTCACCGCCGAGCTCCGGGACCGGATCGACGCCGTCGTGGCCGGCGGGATCGCCCCCGAACGGCTCGTCGTCGACCCGGGCCTCGGCTTCGCCAAGAACGCCGAGCACGACCTGGCCCTGGTCGCCCACCTGCCCGAGCTGCGCGCGCTGGGCTTCCCGCTGCTGGTCGCCGCGTCGAGGAAGCGTTTCCTCGGCCGGGTCCTGGCCGGCGCGGACGACGCCGCCCCGCCGCCCGCCCGCGAGCGCGACGCCGCGACGGCCGCCGTCTCCGCCATCGCCGCCCACCAGGGCGCCTGGGCCGTGCGGGTCCACGAGGTCCGGGCGACCGCGGACGCGGTTCGCGTCGCCCGCGCCGTGGAAGGGGCACTCTGATCCTCAACGACCGACAAGGAGCAATGTGAGCAGAACCGACATCGAAGCGGTCGAGGAGGTCAACACGGCCTTCTACGAGGCAATGGAGCGGGGGGACTTCGACGCTCTGTCGGCGCTCTGGCTGGAGGACGAGATCTCCTGCGTGCACCCCGGCTGGCCCGTGCTCTCCGGCCGCGGCGAGGTACTCCGCTCGTACGCCCTGATCATGTCCCACACGGACTACATCCAGTTCTTCCTCACCGACACCAAGGTGGCCGTCATAGGTGACACCGCCCTGGTCACGTGCACCGAGAACATCCTCAGCGGCGGACCCGCCGAGGACGGCGGGGAACTCGGCCCGCTCGTCGGTCAGCTCGTCGTCGCCACGAATGTGTTCCGACGCACATCCGAGGGCTGGCTCCTCTGGTCCCACCACGGTTCTCCCGTCCTCACGGAGTCCGAGGACGAGGACGAGGACGACGCCTCCTGACCCCTACGGCGGGACCCGGAGTATTTCGCAGGTAAATTCGAAGACGGACGACGCCGACCGCACTCGGCGTAGGCCCATGGCCCCGGGGAGTCCCGGGACCGGAAGCACTACGAAAGCAGGAGTGATTCGCGTGGATCGTGTCGCGCTGCGCGGCCTCAAGGCTCGCGGGCACCACGGCGTCTTCCCCCGGGAGCGCGAGGAAGGCCAGACCTTCATCGTCGACCTCGTGCTGCACCTCGACACCCGCCCCGCGGCGGCCGGAGACGACCTGGCGAAGACCGTGCACTACGGGGTGGTCGCGGAGGAGGTCGTCGACGTGGTCCAGGGCGAGCCCGTGGACCTGATCGAGACCCTGGCCGAGCGGATCGCCCAGCAGTGCCTGAAGCACGAAGCGGTGGCGCAGGTGGAGGTCGTCGTCCACAAGCCGGACGCGCCCATCACCGTCCCCTTCGACGACGTGACCATCACGATCACCCGGAGCCGCGCATGAACAACGGACTGAACGCTCAGAGCGACCCCACCGTCCAGCCGGTACCCGCCTCCGTCGTGGAGACGGTCGACGCCGCGGACGTCACCCTGTCCAACCCGAAATGGGCCGTGATCGCGCTCGGCGCGAACCTCGGCAACCGGCTGGAGACCCTCCAGGGCGCCATCGACGCCCTCGGCGACACCCCGGGCCTGCGGGTCAAGGCCGTCTCCCCCGTCTACGAGACCGAGCCGTGGGGCGTCCAGCCCGGCTCGCAGCCCTCGTACCTCAACGCGGTCATCGCGGTGAAGACCACGCTGCCCCCGTCCTCGCTCCTGGAGCGCGGCCACGCCATCGAGGAGGCCTTCGACCGCGTCCGCGAGGAGCGCTGGGGCCCGCGCACGATCGACGTGGACATCGTCGCGTACGCCGACAGGGTCTCCGACGACCCCGTCCTCACCCTGCCGCACCCGCGCGCCCACCAGCGCGCCTTCGTGCTGGCCCCCTGGCACGACATCGACCCGGAGGCCCAGATCCCGGGCCGCGGCCCGGTCGCCGCGCTCCTGGCCGAAACCGGCCTGAGCGGCGTCACGCCGCGCCCCGACCTGGAACTCCACCTCCCGGAGTAGTCGTTACCCTGTGGACTGCCTGACTGATCGGCGCGGAAAGCGGGGAACGGGCAAGTGAAGCAACTGAGGCCGGCGGTCCTGGCGGGCATCTTCGTGGTCGCCGGGATCCTGTCCTGGGCGGGCGCCCGCCTGTGGAACGCGTACGGCACGCTGCCCGGCGTTCCGCTGGCCGCACCGATCGTCCTCGGCGTCATCGCGGCGGTCCTGCTGGCCACGGCCCTGTCCATGCGGTCCCGCCTCAAGGCCCAGCGCGAGCGCCGCCCCGGGGCCAAGGGCGTGGAGCCGCTGATGGCGGCCCGCGCGGTGGTCTTCGGCCAGGCCAGCGCCCTGGTGGCGGCGCTCGTGGCGGGCATGTACGGCGGGGTGGGCGTCTTCCTGCTGACCGACTCCCTGGACATCCCCGCCCGCCGCGACCAGGCCTGGTACGCCGCCTTCTCGGTCCTGGCAGGCATCGCCGTCATCGCCGCCGCCCTCTTCCTGGAGCGGGTCCTGAAGCTCCCCGAGGACGACGACACCACCCCGGAGTCCCCTGCCCGAGCCTGACTCAGCCGGATCCGGGCAGCGCCGGATTCCCGGTGCGCACCTCGCCCACCGGAATACAGTTGTCGTTGACCCGGGATGACGGCGGGCCCACCTCGCAGAACGTGGCCTGGGTCAGGTCCGCGTTCTCCGGGATGAGCTGCCAGGCGCGGAGCCAGTACGCCGTGTCCGCCTCCAGGGTGCCGAACATGCTGTCCACGCCCGGGCCGAACTCGTCCGATTCCATGTCCGCGCGAGCGTAGTACGGCGAGCCGCCGTCCATCAGACCGCAGCTCACCTGGGAGTTCTTCTCCCGAGCTGCCCGGCAGCCGTCGAACTCAACGACCCAGTGCTTGGGGTTCGGAGCCTTCAGCTGCCGGCCGGGCTCGCCGGTGACCCTGAGCACGAGCTGGATGTACGTCAGACCGCTCGGCGCCGGCTCCTCGGAGGTGTTGGGGCTCACCACCGCGTCGACGATCCGCACGGAGTGCCGGTACTTCGCGCCCTTCACGTCCAGGACCGGCCCTCGTCCCGCGAGCCGGTCATGGGCCCCCTGGGAAGGCTCTGCGGGCTTGCCGGACGGCGCGGCACCGGACGGGGACGCGGAGGAGCCCCCGGACGCCGCGGGGCCTGGCTTCCCGCCCTCCGCCGGGCCCCCGCAGGCGACGAGCACGCCGCCGCAGGCGAGGGCGAGCCCACCCCGTACCCACCGGGCCGAAAATATGCGCATGCCAACCACTGACCGACTCCCCCCGTCGCGGAACCGCCCTCCCCGGCGGCTCCTCACGATCATCAGCAGCACACTCTAGACGTGCCGCCGGGGCTGATCAGAACCTCCCCGGGGGGCCACCGGCTCAGCGAGCCATGATCAGGGACATGGCCTCGTTGCGGGTGGCGGGGTCGCGGAGCTGGCCGCGGACCGCCGAGGTGATGGTCTTCGCGCCGGGCTTGCGGACGCCTCGCATGGTCATGCACATGTGCTCGCACTCGATGACCACGATGGCGCCGCGCGGGTCCAGGATCTCCATCAGGGAGTCCGCGATCTGCGTGGTCAGGCGCTCCTGCACCTGGGGACGGCGGGCGAACACGTCCACGAGGCGGGCCAGCTTCGACAGGCCGGTGATCTTGCCGTCGGTGGACGGGATGTAGCCGACGTGCGCGACACCGTGGAACGGGACCAGATGATGCTCACACGAGCTCATGACCTCGATGTCCTTCACCAGGACCATCTCGTCGTGGCCGAGGTCGAACGTCGTGGTCAGGACCTCTTCGGGCTTCTGGTAGAGGCCGGCGAATATCTCCCGGTACGCCCGCGCCACGCGCGCCGGGGTCTCCAGGAGACCCTCGCGGTCAGGGTCCTCGCCGACCGCGATCAGGAGCTCACGGACCGCCGCCTCGGCGCGCTTCTCGTCGAACACGCCGATCGTGCCCTCATCGCCGGTCAGGGTCACTGGGTCGGTCATCTCTTCCTCGTTCCTGTGTGCACAGCGCTCGCGGCCACCCAAGTATGACCAGATGAAAGTGCCGCGCCCCCCAGGCTAGAACCTGGGGGGCGCGGCTTCCATTCCGGGTGGATCAGGGTGGATCAGACTTCCGGGCGGTCCTCGGGGGCCACCTCGATGCCCTTCTCCGTGGAGACCGGCGTGACGGCAGTGGTCGCCGAGGTGCCGTTCGCCGAGTTCGTCAGCTGGAGCTCCTTGGGAGAGAGCACCGGCGGACGGGTGGAGGGGGTGCGGCGGGAGGAGCCGGTCCACGCGGGGCGGGCCGGACGCTTCACGATCGTCGAGAAGATCTCGGCGATCTGCTCCTTGTTCAGCGTCTCCTTCTCCAGCAGCGCGAGGACCAGGTTGTCGAGGACGTCACGGTTCTCGACGAGGATCTCCCAGGCCTCGTTGTGCGCGGTCTCGATGAGCTTCTTGACCTCTTCGTCGACCAGCGCCGCGACCTCTTCCGAGTAGTCCCGCGGGTGCGACATCTCGCGGCCCAGGAACGGCTCGGTGTTGTCGCCGCCGAACTTGATCGCACCGAGACGCTCGGTCATGCCGTACTGCGTGACCATGGCCCGCGCCGTGGCGGTGGCCTTCTCGATGTCGTTCGCCGCGCCCGTGGTCGGGTCGTGGAAGACCAGCTCCTCGGCCGCGCGCCCGCCCAGCATGTACGCCAGCTGGTCGAGCATCTCGTTGCGCGTGGTCGAGTACTTGTCCTCGTCGGGCAGGACCATGGTGTAGCCCAGGGCCCGGCCGCGGGACAGGATCGTGATCTTGTGGACCGGGTCGGAGTTCGGGGAGGCCGCCGCGACCAGGGCGTGTCCGCCCTCGTGGTACGCGGTGATCTTCTTTTCCCGGTCCGACATGATCCGGGTCCGCTTCTGCGGGCCCGCCACGACGCGGTCGATCGCCTCGTCCAGCGAGTGGTTGTCGATCAGCTTCTTGTCCGAGCGGGCCGTGAGGAGCGCGGCCTCGTTCAGGACGTTGGAGAGATCGGCACCGGTGAAGCCGGGCGTACGGCGGGCGACGGCGCCCAGGTCGACGTCCGGGGCGACCGGCTTGCCCTTCTGGTGGACCTTGAGGATCTCCAGACGGCCCTGCATGTCCGGACGGTCGACCGCGATCTGCCGGTCGAAGCGGCCGGGGCGCAGCAGTGCCGGGTCGAGGATGTCCGGACGGTTCGTGGCGGCGATCAGGATGACGCCGCCCTTCACGTCGAAGCCGTCCATCTCGACCAGCAGCTGGTTGAGGGTCTGCTCGCGCTCGTCGTGACCGCCGCCGAGACCCGCACCGCGGTGCCGGCCGACGGCGTCGATCTCGTCGACGAAGACGATCGCCGGGGCGTTGGCCTTGGCCTGCTCGAACAGGTCACGGACACGCGAGGCACCGACACCGACGAACATCTCGACGAAGTCGGATCCGGAGATCGAGTAGAAGGGGACACCGGCCTCGCCCGCGACGGCGCGCGCGAGCAGGGTCTTGCCGGTGCCGGGCGGGCCGTACAGCAGCACGCCCTTGGGGATCTTGGCGCCGACGGCCTGGAACTTCGCCGGCTCCTGGAGGAACTCCTTGATCTCGTGGAGTTCCTCGACGGCCTCGTCCGAGCCCGCGACATCGGCGAACGTCGTCTTCGGGGTGTCCTTGGTGATGAGCTTGGCCTTGGACTTCCCGAAGTTCATGACCCGGGAGCCGCCGCCCTGCATCTGGTTCATCAGGAACAGGAAGACAACGACGATGAGGACGAAGGGCAGGAGCGAGAGGAGAACGCTCAGGAACGGGCTGGTCTTGTCCGGAGTGACGGAGTACCCGTCCGGGATCTGACCGGCGTCGTACTTGGTCTGGAGGCTCTGGGCGAGCTGGACGCCCTGATCCCCGATGTAGTTGGCCTGGAACTTGGTGCCGTCGTGCTTGCCGAGCTTCTGGCCGTCGCGCAGCTCGATCTTGATCATCTGGCTGTCGCCGGTGGTCAGCTTCGCTGTCTCCACCTGGCCAGTGTTGATCGCCTTGATGACCTCGCTGGTGTCCACCGACTTGTAGCCGCCGCCGGAGCCGACGACATTCATCAACACGACCACGGCGAGGACGGCCAGCACGATCCACATGACCGGCCCACGGAAGTATCGCTTCACGTCCATCCATACGGGGCGCCAGGCACCCCGTCCCTCCTGCCCGTAGGTAAATGCTGCTGTGAGTAAAGACTGTTCTTCGGAATGTACCCCTGTATTGTCACCCGCGGCCCCGTGGGACGGCTGACAGACCCGCCTTCCCCTGCTTCAACGGCGGGAATCGCCCACAGGTTCCCCGGAGCGTGCGCCGCTTCCCGCAGCGGGCCCCGGGGACGGGGGGCGGGATCAGCCGCCGTAGACGTGCGGGGCGAGCGTGCCGACGAACGGCAGGTTGCGGTACTTCTCCGCGTAGTCGAGGCCGTAGCCCACCACGAACTCGTTGGGGATGTCGAAGCCGACCCACTTCACGTCGATCGCGACCTTCGCGGCCTCGGGCTTGCGCAGCAGCGTGACGACCTCGAGGGAGGCCGGCTGGCGGGAGCCCAGGTTCGACAGCAGCCAGGACAGCGTCAGACCGGAGTCGATGATGTCCTCGACGATCAGGACGTGCTTGTCCTTGATGTCGGTGTCCAGGTCCTTGAGGATCCGGACCACACCCGAGGACTGGGTTCCGGCGCCGTACGAGGACACCGCCATCCAGTCCATGGTGAGCGGGGTGGACAAGGCGCGCGCCAGGTCCGCCATCACCATCACGGCGCCCTTGAGCACACCGACGATGAGCAGGTCCTTGCCCGCGTACTCCGCGTCGATCTTCGCGGCCAGCTCGGCCAGCTTCGCGTCGATCTCTTCCTTGGTGATGAGCACCGACTGGAGGTCGTTGCCCATGTCCTTCTCGTCCACCCGCATCACTTTCGTTGTCGGCCGGGGCTCCGGGGGTGTCCCCGGAGGACTCAGCCGTGTTTCAGCACCAATCAGCCCTGCCGGATGACAAGTCTGCCACCCTGCCGCTGGGCCTCCACCCGTCCGGGCAGGTTGATGGCGCCCTGGCCGCGCCATCCGGTGATGAGCCGGTCGACTTCCTCGATGTGGCGGGCGAAGAGGGAACCCGCGGGAGAGCCCGCGGCGACCACGGCCCTGCGCAGCACCCGGCGGCGGACGGCCGGGGGCAGGGCGTACAGCTTGGCGCACTCCAGGCGGCCGTCCGCGTCCCGTACGCCGGTCTCGGCCTCGGCGGCCCAGGCGTCCAGGGCGTCGGCGTCGTCGCGGGAGAGCTGGGCGGTGCGGGCCAGGGCCTCGACGACCCCCTTGCCCAGCGCCTTCTCCAGGGCGGGCAGTCCCTCGTGGCGCAGGCGGGAGCGGGTGTAGGCGGGGTCGATGTTGTGCGGGTCGTCCCAGACGGGGAGGGACTGGACCATGCAGGCCTTGCGGGCGGTCTGCCGGTCCACCTGGAGGAAGGGGCGGCGGTAGCGGTGGCTGCGGCCGGGTCCTCCTGACTTTTCTGCCATGCCGGACAGCGAGCGGATCCCGGAGCCGCGGGCGAGGCCCAGCAGGACGGTTTCGGCTTGATCGTCCCGGGTGTGGCCCAGGAGCACGGCGGCGGCGCCGAGGCGGTCTGCGGCCTCGTCCAGGGCCCCGTAGCGGGCGTCGCGGGCGGCGGCCTCGGGTCCGCCGTCACGGCCGACGCGCACGGCGACGGACTCCACCGGGTCGAGGCGGAGTGCGGTCATGCGGGTGACGACCTCGGCGGCGCGCAGGTCGGAGCCGGGCTGGAGGCCGTGGTCGACGGTGATGCCGCCGGCCCGGATGCCGAGTTTGGGGGCCTCGAACGCGAGGGCCGAGGCGAGCGCCATGGAGTCGGCGCCGCCGGAGCACGCGACGAGGACGAGTGGCCGGGTGCCCGCTGCGGTGCGGGGGCCGGCGGGGGTGTCGGTGAGGTCGGTGAGGACGTCGTGGAGTACGCGGCGGACCGCCAGGCGTATCGCCGCGACCGCAGGATGGGGACCCATGTCCGGTGCCCTTCGATGGAGTTCGGATGCCTCGGAGGCGTTGGGGTGTGGTGCGCTGGGGTGGTGCCCGGTTCCCCCGCCGGGCGGGGGCTGCCACTCAGGAATGTCACTCAGAGTGCGTTGATGGTGACAGAACCGAGCCGTTCCCCGAGCATCGCACGCCCTTCCACGGCCCACGGTCCCTCGGACGGGTGATGCTGCTTCCCCCAGTGAGACATGTTTACGCCCCTTGAGTCACCCTCATTCGCTCCCTTCGCTCCCCTTGCGGTGGACTCGGGCCACCCAGTCGGCGGGCCTGGCGATCTCGGCCTTGGTCGGCAGTGTGTTCGGGGAGGTCCAGACCCGGTTGAAGCCGTCCATGCCGACCTGGCCGACGACGGCCCGTACGAAGCGCTCGCCGTCGCGGTACTGGCGCAGCTTGGCGTCGAGGCCGAGGAGCTTGCGCAGGGCGGCGTCGAGACGGCCGGCTCCGCTGGCCCTGCGCTGCTGGAACTTCTCGCGGATCTCGGCGACCGAGGGCACCACCTGGGGGCCGACCCCGTCCATGACGAAGTCGGCGTGGCCCTCCAGGAGGGACATGACGGCGGTGAGGCGGCCCAGGATCTCGCGCTGCTCGGGGGTCTGCACGAGTTCGACGAAGGAGCGCCCCTCGTCGCCGTGCTCGGCGTCGGGGCGGGCGCCCGCGAAGGACTGGGCGGCCTCCCGGACGCGCTCCAGGACGGTCGCCGGGTCCACGTCGGTGGCGCCCAGGAACGTCTGGATTTCGCCTTCGAGGTGGTCGCGCAGCCACGGGACGGCCGTGAACTGTGTACGGTGCGTCTCCTCGTGCAGGCAGACCCACAGCCGGAAGTCGTGCGGGTTCACCTCCAGCTCGCGCTCGACGTGCACGATGTTGGGGGCGACGAGCAGCAGCCGGCCGCCCGCGGCCGAGGCCGGCAGGTCGCGCGAGACGGGGGCGAAGGTCTCGTACTGGCCGAGGACCCTGGAGGCCAGGAAGCTCAGCAGCATGCCCAGCTCGACTCCGGTGACCTTGCCGCCGACCGCGCCGAGCACGGCCCCGCCGCCGGCGCCCGCGCGGCGGTCCTGCATCTTGCCGAGGAGCGGCTGGAGCAGCTCGCGGAATCCGGCGACGTTGGCCTTGACCCAGCCGGCCCGGTCGACGACCAGGACGGGGGTGTCGGGGACGGCGGCGCCTTCCGCGATCATCCGGGTGAACTCGCGCACGTGCCGTTCCGAGGTCCTGGCGTGCCCGCGCAGCTCCGCGACGACCGCCCGTGCCTCGTCCCGGGTGACCTCCGGCCCCGGTCGCACCAAACGGGTCGCGGTCGCCACCGCGAGGTTCCAGTCGACCATCTCCGCACCACTGATGCTCGTCATGCGTCAACCGTACGTGGGCAGGGCGCCCGGCGGACCCCCTACGAACTGGTCGCGACGGCCGCGGCGAGCTTGTCGAGGGCCTTCTCGGCGCCTTCGGGGCCGGGGCTGTTCGCGGTCAGGAAGGCGAAGGCGAGCAGTCGGCCGGAGGGGTCGACGACGGTACCGGAGAGGGAGTTGACGCCCGTCAGGGTGCCGGTCTTGGCCCGGAGCAGGCCCGCGGCCGGGGAGGTGCCGGCGTTGCGGCCGCGCAGGGTGCCGGTGAAGCCGGCGACGGGCAGTCCGGTGAGGACCGGCCGCAGCTCCGGGTGGAGCGGGTCGGCGGCCTTGGTGAGGAGGCCGGTGAGCAGGCCGGCGCTGACCTTGTCGGCGCGGTTCAGGCCGCTGCCGTCGGCGAAGCGGGAGCCCGCGGTGTCGACGCCGAGGGCGGCGAGCTTGGCGGCGACGGCCTTCTCCGCGCCTTCGAAGCTGGCGGGCTGGCCGGAGGCGAGGGCGGTCTGCCGAGCGAGGGCTTCGGCGATGTCGTTGTCGCTGTTGGTCAGCATCCGCTCGACGAGCCCGGCCACCGGGGTGGAGAGGGTGGTGGCGAGCGGCTGGGCGGGTGCGTCCCCGGCGGCGGGCTTGGTCCTGGCGGGTTCGCCGGTGACCTTGATGCCGCGTTCCGTGAGCAGCGTGCGGAAGGCGCGGGCGGCGTCCTTGGACGGGTCCTCGGCCCGGTCCACGGGCCCGGAGGTGGAGTCGTCGGGGCGGCCCTCGTCGGCCGTCAGGGCGGTCACGAGCGCGATGTTGGGGTTCAGGCCGATCGGGTGGCGGGCGGGGCCGGTGTAGAGGCTGTCGTCGTAGCCGAGGGTCACGGTGTCCGTTCCGGCGGCCTTGAGGGCCTGCGCGGTGTCGGCGGCGAGTGCGACGAGGCTGCCGCCGGATCCGGCGGGGCTCTTCTTCTTCGCGGTGAGGGAGGGGTCGCCGCCGCCGACCAGGACGATCTGTCCGGGGGCGGCTCCGGGCACGACGGTGGTCCTGATCCGGTGCTCGGGCCCGAGCGCGGCGAGTGCGGCGGCGGCGGTGACGATCTTGACGGTCGACGCGGGCGTCATGGCGTCCCGCGCCCCGGACTCGTAGAGCACCTGCCCGGTGGCGGTGTCGACGACGGATGCGGTGCGTACGGTGCCCAGCGCGGGGTCGGCGAGGAGCGGCTTGAGCGCGGCGGCGAGTTTCCCGGAGGGGGCGGGGGCGGCCGCCTGCCCCCGTGCGGCGCCGGGGCCGATCGCGCCGAGCACGCCGGGGGCGCTGGGCGCGGCCTGCGGCAGGGGACCGGAGCCGGGCCCGCCACCGTGATCTGTGCCACCCGTGAGGCCCCAGGAGGCGGCCCTGTCCCGCTCGGCCTTACGCTGGCCGGAGTCCCACGGACCGGCGGCGGCCACCACTGCCACCGACAGGGCGAGGCCGGCAACGGCCGCACCCGCGATGAGCTGCCACGACTTGACCAATGGCACCTCGGACCAGCCCCTTTCGCGATCACACATATGCGTGAGGGACACTTAACCACTGCGTCTTGCCGCGAGCATGGCACCCCACCCGGCTGGGCTGGGCCGGACGCGCGCGTATTTGAATCAAGTGCGGTCCCGAAGCCATTCGGACCGCTGAAGCTGATCATGGAGGAGCAGGACGTGGAGTTCGACGTCACCATCGAGATCCCCAAGGGTTCGCGGAACAAGTACGAGGTGGACCACGAGACCGGCCGGATCCGTCTGGACCGTCGCCTCTTCACTTCGACCAGCTACCCGGCCGACTACGGCTTCGTCGAGAACACCCTCGGCGAGGACGGCGACCCGCTGGACGCGCTGGTCATCCTGGACGAGCCGACCTTCCCGGGCTGCCTGATCAAGTGCCGCGCCATCGGCATGTTCCGCATGACGGACGAGGCGGGCGGCGACGACAAGCTGCTCTGCGTGCCGGCCTCCGACCCGCGTGTCGAGCACCTGCGCGACATCCACCACGTCTCCGAGTTCGACCGCCTGGAGATCCAGCACTTCTTCGAGGTCTACAAGGACCTGGAGCCGGGCAAGTCCGTCGAGGGCGCGAACTGGGTCGGCCGCACCGAGGCCGAGGCCGAGATCGAGGCCTCGTACAAGCGCCTGGAGGCGCAGGGCGGCCACCACTGAGCTCGCGCTCGGCGGTAACGGGCCGGGGGAATCCCCCGCGCCCCTTGCGACATGGCGGGCGGTACCCCGGACGGGGTGCCGCCCGCTGTCGCATGCGGAGCCGGGCTGCCTTCGCCGTGGAGGAAACGGTTCCGCATACTGGTACCGCAGGTGATCACGGACTGGAGGACGCGTGGCGGAGGCCGACGGGGCAGAGGACAGGAAGCCCCAGTCCGACGAGGCGCACAGCGCCTTCACGCCGCCGCCCGGGATGGAGCCGGAGGCCCTCGACGAGGACCAGCCGACCTCGGAGTTCGCCCGTCCGGCCGGCGCCGAACCGGTGCAGCCCGAGCCCGAGGGGTCGGCCTTCGCCACCCCGGCCACCTACAGCGCCGCGCACTCCCCACCCGCCTACACCCCCGGCCAGGACTTCCCCCTCACCCAGCTGAAGGAGTCCCCCTGGCAGGACCGCATGCGCACGATGCTGCGCATGCCGGTCGACGTGCGTCCCGTACCGGATCTCGTGCACCGGCCGGCCGAGGCCGGACCCGCCGTGGGCCGCGTGCTCGACCTGACCCTGCGCATCGGCGAGCTGCTGCTCGCGGGCGGCGAGGGCGCCGAGGACGTGGAGGCCGCCATGTTCGCGGTGACCCGCTCCTACGGGCTGGACCGCTGCGAGCCGACCGTCACCTTCACCCTGCTGTCGATCACCCACCAGCCCTCGCTGGTGGACCACCCCGTCTCGGCGAACCGGACCGTGCGCCGCCGCGGCACCGACTACAACCGGCTCTCGGCCGTCTACCGGCTGGTGGACGACATCAGCGCCCCCGAGATCGACATCTCGCTGGAGGAGGCCTACCGGCGCCTCGCCGAGATCCGCCGCAACCGGCACCCGTACCCCGGCTGGATGCTCACCGCCGCCGCCGGGCTGCTCGCCGGCGCCGCCTCCACGCTGGTCGGCGGCGGGGTGCTGGTCTTCATCGCGGCGTCGCTCGGCGCGATCCTCGGCGACCGGCTGGCGTGGCTGTGCGCCGGCCGCGGGCTGCCGGAGTTCTACCAGTTCGTGGTCGCGGCGATGCCGCCGGCGGCGATCGGGGTGGCGCTGAACATGACCGGGATCGACGTGAAGGCCTCCGCCGTGATCACCGGCGGGCTCTTCGCGCTGCTGCCCGGGCGGGCCCTGGTCGCGGCCGTGCAGGACGGCCTGACCGGCTTCTACATCACCGCCTCCGCCCGGCTGCTGGAGGTCATGTACCTCTTCATCGGCATCATCATGGGCGTGCTGGTCGTGCTCTACGTCGGCCTGCAGTTCGACGCCTCCCCCCGGCCGGAGGAGGTCCTGGAGATCCAGCAGCGGCCGCTGATCCAGATCGCGGCTTCGATGGTGCTCGTCTTCACCTTCGCGATCCTGCTTCAGCAGGAACGTTCCACCGTGCTGATCGTGACCCTCAACGGCGGGGTCGCCTGGGTCACCTTCGGCGCCCTGCACTACGCGGGCGACATCCCGCCCGTGCCGTCCACCGCCATCGCCGCCGGGCTGGTGGGCCTCTTCGGGCAGCTCTTCTCCCGCTACCGCTTCGCCTCCGCCCTGCCGTACGTGACGGCCGCCATCGGCCCGCTGCTGCCCGGCTCGGCCACGTACTACGGGCTGCTGCTGATCGCCGAGAACCGGCTGAACGAGGGGCTGGGCTCCCTGGTGAACGCGGCGGCCATCGCACTGGCCATCGCCATCGGGGTCAACCTGGGGTCGGAGACGTCCAGGCTGTTCATGCGGATCCCGGGGGCCGCGAGCGCCGCGAAGCGCCGTGCGGCGAAGCGGACGAGGGGTTTCTAGCCCTACGGGGTACGCGTACGCCCCCGCGGGCTCTGGCGGCCCGCGGGGGCGTACGTGGTGGCTGATGCGATGTGCCTCGCGCGGCTCACCGATCGGGGCTCCGCCCCGGGCCCCGCGCCTCAAACGCCGGCGGGGCTGAGACGGCTAGCGCTTGGCGTGGCGGCCGCGGGTGCCCGGGGTCTGGGGGCCCGCGCCGTCGACCGCGGCGGCCTCAGCCGGCGCCTCGAGGGCCTTCGCCTTGTTCTCCTTGCGGGCCTTGAGGACCTCGAAGACCACCGGGATGACCGAGATGAGGACGATGCCCACCAGGATCGGCTCGACGTTCGTCTTGATGAACTCGATCTGGCCGAGCCAGTAGCCCGCGACCGTGACGCCCGCGCCCCAGCCGATGCCGCCGATGATGTTGTACGTCAGGAACGTGCGGTACTTCATCGAGCCGGCGCCCGCGACCATCGGCGCGAAGGTGCGGATGATCGGCACGAAGCGGGCGAGCACGATGGCCTTCGGGCCGTGCCGGTCCATGAACTCGTGCGCCTTGTCGAGGTTCTCGCGCTTGAAGAGCTTGGAGTTCGGCCGGTTGAAGAGCTTCGGGCCGAAGAACTTGCCGATCATGTAGCCGACCTGGTCACCGATGATGGCGGCGGCCACGATCAGGGTGCAGACCAGCCACAGCGGCTGCTTGATGTACTGCCCGTCCGCGACCAGCAGGCCCGCGGTGAAGAGCAGGGAGTCGCCGGGCAGGAACGCGAAGAGTCCCGACTCGGCGAAGACGATGACCAGAATGCCGATCAGGCCGAAATGCGAGATCAGGTAGTCCGGGGACAGCCACTCAGGGCCGAGCGCAATCGTGTACACGGGTTCCGGACTCTCCTGGATCGGGGGGCGTGCCGGGGGCAGCAGGCGGTTGCGGGCAAGGTAAAGGCGGTCTCAATTATCAACGCACACGACCCCCTCCCGGTTCCAGGGACCGGAGGGGGTCGGATGCGTGACATTCCGCTTACACCTTGCGCACACCGTTCGCGAAGATCGCGTCCCGCAGGTGCGCGGCGAAGCCCGGCTTCATCGCGTCGTAGAACGCGGTGAACCGCTCGTCCGCCACGTACATCTCACCGAGGCACGTGTGCATCTCGTACGGGCACTCGTAGAACCACGTGTGGATGTGCAGGCGGTGCTCCTCGGCCAGGTCCATCGCGCGCTCGCCGTCGGCGGGTTCGCCCGCCTCCATGGCCGCCACGTACCGGCGGCCCCAGTCGGCGGACTCGTCCTGGATCCGCTGCCAGTCGTCCTTCGTGTACGAGGCCGCCCGGCGCTGCGACTCCGCGTACGCCTCGGTGTCGCCCCAGCGCTGCTCCACCTCCTGCGCGTACTGCTCGGGGTCCTTGTCCCCGAAGACCTCGAACCGCTCCTCGGGCGTGAGGTTGATGCCCATCGTCTTCGCCTCCATGGCGTGCTCAACGGCCTTGGCCATCTGCTGGAGCCGGGCGATCCGGTCGGTCAGCAGGGCGTGCTGCCGGCGCAGATGCTCCCGCGGATCCGATTCCGGGTCGTCCAGCAGGACCGCGACCTCGTCGAGGGGGAAGCCGAGCTCCCGGTAGAACAGGATCCGCTGCAGCCGGTCCAGGTCGGCCTCGTCGTACCGCCGGTGACCCGCGTGGCTGCGTCCGCTCGGGGAGAGCAGACCGATCTCGTCGTAGTGGTGCAGGGTGCGCACCGTGACTCCGGCGAATCCGGCGACCTGGCCCACGGAGTAGCCCATCTCCCGTCCCTCTCCTCTGGTTGGGTACGCCCTTCACTGTGGTCCCTCACGTGGCGTGAGGTGCAAGTCCCCGCCCCCGGGCCTATCTGCTCAGGCCGCGGAACCTCGCCACCGCCAGCGGGAAGAAGACCGCCAGCAGCAGGAGCGGCCAGCCGACCGCGAGCAGCGCGGCGTGGTCGGAGGCCCAGGACGGGGAGGCCGCCGCCGGGTTGCCGAAGAGGTCGCGGACCGCCGTCGCCGTGGCCGACATCGGGTTCCATTCCACTACCGTCCCCAGCCAGCCCGGCATGGACTCCGGCGTGGCGAAGGCGTTGGAGAGGAAGCCGACCGGCCACACCAGGATCTGCACCGCCTGGACCAGCTCGGGCCGGCCCGCGGCCATGCCCAGGAAGATCCCGATCCACAGCATCGCGAAGCGCAGCAGCAGGAGGAGGACGAAGGCCAGCAGCGCGGCCGCCGGCGAGCCGTGCCAGCGCCAGCCGAGCAGCAGGCCGACGCCCGCCAGGACCGCCAGCCCCACGGCCGACTGGAGCATGTCCGCCGCGCTGCGGCCGACCAGGACCGCCGAGGAGGACATCGGCATGGCGCGGAACCGGTCGATCACCCCCTTGCCCAGGTCCTGGGTGACCGCCGTCATGGTCGCCTCCAGCCCGAAGGCCATGGTCAGCGCGAGCATGCCGGGCACGAGGAACTCGACGTACTCGCCGTCGATCCCGCGCCCGCCGCCGACGAGGAAGCCGAACATCAGCAGCATCATCACGGGGAAGACCAGGCCGACGACCACCT
This sequence comes from Streptomyces sp. NPDC090045, assembly GCF_044747975.1. Classification (NCBI taxonomy): domain Bacteria; kingdom Bacillati; phylum Actinomycetota; class Actinomycetes; order Kitasatosporales; family Streptomycetaceae; genus Streptomyces; species Streptomyces sp. NPDC090045. The sequence continues at coordinate 192,388 of NZ_JBIVFA010000014.1, read as the reverse complement.
GCACCGGCTGCCGCGCCCAGTGGGCGAGCTCGCGCCGGGTCATCGTCCAGGAGTCCACGGCCACCCAGCCCGCCGCGGACATCGTGTGCGGTGTCATGCGGCCACCTCCGTGGCGTCCGTGCGGTCGGTGGGCGTGCGGTCGGTGGCCGTACGGTCGGTCAGGTGCAGGAAGACCTCGTCGAGCGTGGGCCGCCGGACCGAGAGGTCCGCCGCCTCGATGCCCGCCCCCTCCAGCGCGCGCAGGGTCAGGGCCAGGCCGGCCATGCGGTCCTCCACCGGGAAGCCCAGGGTGAGGGTGTCCGCGTCCACGGTCGGGTCCGGCAGCAGCGCCGCCGCCTGGGCGAGCCGGGCCGCGTCCCGCAGGACGACGACGATCCGGTCCGGCCCGACGCGGGACTTCAGCTCGTCGGCGGTGCCTTCGGCCGCCACCCGGCCGGCGTCGATCAGTGCGATGCGGTCGGCCAGTTGGTCCGCCTCCTCCAGGTACTGCGTGGTCAGCAGGACGGTCGTGCCGCCGCCGACCAGCGAGCGGACCGCGCTCCACACCTCGGCGCGGCCGCGCGGGTCGAGCCCGGTGGTCGGCTCGTCGAGGAAGAGCACCTCGGGCTCGGTGATCAGGGACGCCGCGAGGTCGAGCCGGCGCCGCATGCCGCCGCTGTACTGCTTCACGGACTTGCGGCCGGTGTCCGCGAGGCCGAACCGGTCCAGCAGCGCGTCGGCCCGCAGCCCGGCCCGCCGCGCGCCCAGGTGGTGGAGGCGGCCGAACATCTCCAGGTTCTGCCGCCCGGACAGTTCCTCGTCGAGCGCCGCGTGCTGGCCGAGCAGCCCGATCCGGGCCCGGACGGCCGCCGGGTCCTTCCGTACGTCGTGGCCCGCCACCCGGACCACGCCCTCGTCGTGCCGCAGCAGGGTGCTCATGATGCGGACCGCCGTGGTCTTCCCGGCTCCGTTGGGGCCGAGCACGGCGTGCACCGTCCCGCCCGTCACCTCCAGGTCCAGTCCGGCCAGGGCCGGCTTGTCGCCGTACCGCTTGTGGACGCCTTCGACGGAGATCGCCAACGCGCTTCCAACTCCTCACGTTCAGCTCATTAGTCAAATTTGAGTAGCAGGGGGCGCCAAGGTACTGCCCGGAGTCGGGCTAGTCAAACTTGATTAGGCGTACGGGTTCTCCTGGCCGTCCGCCAGGACCCCCACGAAGGGGTCACCGCCCTCGCCCGCGAAGGAGTAGGCGCCCTCCTCGATCCGGGCGATCAGACCGCGGGTCCACTCGGCCTCGGCGTCCGCGGAATGGACCCAGCGGTGCATGATCTCGCCGATGTGACCCAGCGCCTGCGGGCCCTCCTCGGGCGTGTAGTAGTCCGTCACCGACGTCCGCCAGGCCGCCAGCTTCGCCAGCCGCTCCCCCAGCAGGGCCAGGACCTCCGACCGGGGCAGGTCGACCATGAAGCCGATCGCCGCCGAGAGGAGGTCCGTCTTCTGGTCGAACGCCGCCAGGGCCTCGCGGAGCAGCTTGAAGTACTCCTCGCGGCCCGCGTCCGTCACCTCGTACTCCGTGCGCGGCGGACCGCCCGCCGCGCTCGGCGCCACCTCGTGGGCGAGCAGGACGCCCTGCTTCGCCATCTGCTTGAGCGCGTGGTAGATCGAGCCGGGCTTGGTGTTGGACCACTCGTGGGCGCCCCAGTACTCCAGGTCGTTGCGCACCTGGTACCCGTGCGCCCGCCCGTGCTGGCGGACCGCGCCGAGGACGAGAAGCCTGATCGCTGACATGCGGCCAGGCTAGTGGCCGGGCCCTCAGCCCATGGCGCGGGTGCCGTCCAGGGACTCCCGGATGATGTCCGCGTGACCCGCGTGCCGGGCGAACTCCTCCACCAGGTGCAGGAGCATCCAGCGCATCGAGACCTTGCCGTCCTTGGGGAACCAGGGCGCCGGCGGGAGCGGGAAGGTGTCGTCGAGGCTGGGCACGGCCGCGATGAAGGCCTCCGTCTCCTTCACCACCCCGTCCCAGATGGCCAGTACGCCCGGGATGGTCTCGCCCTCGACCAGCCGGAACGCCTCGCCCCAGCTCTCCTCGCTGCGCTGCTCCTGGGCCGGGGCCTGCTGGGCCATCCGCAGCCAGGACAGCTCGCAGTCCGCCGCATGCTTGAGCAGCCCCGACAGGGAGAGCTCGCTGACGCTGGGGCGGCTCGCCGCCTGCTCCTCGGTCAGCCCCTGCGCCGCCTCGCGCAGCGCGACCCGCTGGGCCTCGACGAAAGCGAGGAGCGTGCCGCGCTCGTCGCCGGGGACCTCGGTGGAAATCTGCGCCATGACCGGACCGCCTCTTCGTGTGGGGTGCCGGGGGCCCTCCCCCCGACACCTCATACGCTACGGAGCCTTGCGGTCAGATCGTGTCCTAGATCCCGCCTCAGTTCGGGGAGATCTCACCGTCCGGCCGAATCGCCGGCAGCGCGGTGGCCGGCTGCGGGAGCAGGGCCTTGGTGAGGTCCTGCTTGCCCGTCGGGTCCAGCCCGTACATCGCCTCGTAGATCTTGCGGACCGCCGGTCCCGACGCGCCGGAGCCGGTGCCGCCCTGGGAGATCGTCATGACGATCGCGTAGTCCTCGGTGTAGGAGGCGAACCACGAGGTGGTCTGCTTGCCCTGGACCTCGGCCGTGCCCGTCTTGGCGTGCATCGGGATCTGCTTCTGCGGCCAGCCGCCGAAGCGCCAGGCGGCGCTGCCGTTGGTGGCCACGCCGGCGAGGGCCTCGTCGATGTTGTCCCGGGTCTTGCGGTCCATCGGCAGCCTGCCCTGCTCCTTCGGCGCGATCTCCTGGACCGACTTCCCGTCGGCGCTGACGACCGCCTTGCCGACGCTGGGCTGGTGCAGGGTGCCGCCGTTGGCGATGGCCGCGTAGACGGAGGCCATTTGGAGCGGGGTGACGAGCGTGTCGCCCTGCCCGATCGAGTAGTTGATGGCGTCACCCTCGCGCAGCTGGTTGCCCTGGCGGCAGTTCTCGTAGGCGATCTTCTCGGCGAAGCTGCCGTTCTTCTTGCCGTCCCGGCACCAGGCGTCTTTGTTCGCGTCGAAGAAGTCCTGCTTCCACTTCCGGTCGGGGATCCGGCCGGGGACCTCGTTCGGCAGGTCGATGCCGGTGCGCTTGCCCAGCCCGAACTCGTGCGCGGTCTTGAGGAACCAGTCGTTCGGGTCCTTCTTCGGCTTGATGCCGCCGTCCTTCTTCCACTCCTGGTCCGCGATGGCGTAGTAGACCGTGTCGCAGGAGACCTCCAGCGCCCGGCCGATGGTGATGTCGCCGTGGCCCTGCGACTCGAAGTTCGTGAAGGTCTGGCTGCCGACCGAGTACGAGCTGGGGCAGGGGTAGCGGTTGTTGAACGGGTACCCGGCATTGACCGCGGCGGTCGAGGTGACCACCTTGAAGATGGAGCCCGGCGCCGCCTGGCCCTGGATGGCCCGGTTCAGCAGCGGGTAGTTGGACTCCTTGTCGGTGAGCCCGGCGTAGTCCTTGGCGGAGATCCCGCCCACCCAGGCGTTCGGGTCGTAGGTCGGGTTCGAGGCCATCGCGACGATGCGGCCGGTCTTGGTCTCCATCACCACGACGGCGCCCGAGTCGGCCTCGTAGTTCCTGCCGGTGTTCTTGTCGTTGACCTTGCGGGCCTCGATCATCGCCTCGTTCAGCTCGCGCTCGGCCACCGCCTGCACGCGCGAGTCGATCGAGGTCACGATGTTCGAGCCGGGCTGCGCCGGGTCGGTCTCGCCCTGCCCGATGACCCGGCCGAGGTTGTCCACCTCGTAGCGGGTGATGCCCGCCTTCCCGCGCAGCTCCTTGTCGTACGTGCGCTCCAGGCCGGAGCGGCCCACCTGGTCGGAGCGCAGGTACGGGGAGTCCGACTTCTTCGCCTTCGCGATCTCCTCGTCGGTGACCGGCGAGAGGTAGCCCAGCACCTGGGAGGTGTTGGCCTCGTCGGGGGCCGCGTAGCGCCGCAGGGCCGTCGCCTCGGCCGTGATGCCCGGGAAGTCCTCGGGGTGCTCACGGATCTGCAGGGCCTGCTCGGTGGTCGCCGCGTTGCTGACCGGGATCGGCTGGTACGGGGATCCGTTCCAGCAGGGCTGCTTGGTCTTGGCGTCGCAGAGCCGGACCTTGTCGATGACCTCCTGGGCGTCCACGCCCAGCACCCCGGCGAGCCGGGTCAGCACGGACCTGCCCTTGTCCTTCATGGTCAGCAGCTCGGTGCGGCTGGCGGAGACCACGAGGTGGGTGGCGTTGTCGGCGAGCGGAACCCCGCGCGAGTCGAGGATCGAGCCGCGCACGGCGGGCTGGACCACCTGCTGGACGTGGTTGTTCTTCGCCTCGTCCGTGTACTCCTGGCCATTGCGTATCTGGAGGTACCAGAGCCGTCCGCCCAGGGTGAGCAGCAGCGAAAAGACCACGATCTGGATGACGACGAGACGGTTCTGGACCCGAGGGGTCCGTCCGGTCTCCGGTATGTTGCTCAACGCTGATCTCCCCCGGACGCATGCCGTACGCCCGGCCGAGTCTAGAACGGGAAGCGGCTCCGCCCGTGCTGCACCGAGATCCACTTTTGGGTGGTGAAGGCCTCGACGGTTGCCTCGCCGTTCAGTCGGCCCAGGCCAGAGGCCTTCTCGCCGCCGAAGGCGGCCAGCGGTTCGTCCCCGATCGTGGAATCGTTGACGTGCATCATGCCCGTCTCGATGCGCTGCGCGAAGCGGACCCCGCGCTCCACGTCCCGGGTGTGCACGGCGCCGCTCAGTCCGTACGGGGTCGCGTTGGTCAGCCGTACCGCCTCGTCCTCGCCGTCGAAGACCACCAGCAGGGCCACCGGGCCGAAGATCTCCTGGCCGAGCAGCGGGGAGTCCTCGGGGAGCCCGGCGAGCACCGTCGGTTCGACGAGGTTGCCGCGCGTAGACCCCCGTACGAGTGCCTGGGCGCCCGCTTCCACTGCCTGGTCCACCAGCGCGGTCAGGGCGTCGGCCTGGAAGGAGTTGATCAGCGGGCCGATGTGGGTGTCGGCTTCGTGCGGGTCGCCGGTCTTCAGTCCCCGCACGCGGGCGGTGAACTTCTCGGTGAACTCCTGCGCGACGGCCGCGTCGACGAGGATCCGGTTGGCGGCCATGCAGACCTGGCCCTGGTAGACGAAGCGGCTGAAGACGGCCGCGTCCACCGCGTAGTCGAGGTCGGCGTCGTCGAGGACGACGAGCGCGCTGTTACCGCTGAGCTCCAGGACGGTGCGCTTGAAGTGGCGGGCGGCGACCGCCCCGACGTGCCGGCCGACCCGGTCCGATCCCGCGAAGGAAATGACCTTGGGGACGGGGTGGGTCAGGAGCGCGTCGCCTATCTCGGCTATGTCGGTGACCAGGACGTTCAGCAGGCCGGCCGGCAGTCCCGCGTCCTCGAAGATCTTGGCGATCAGCCCGCCGCCCACGACCGGAGCGTTCTGGTTGGGCTTGATGACGACCGCGTTGCCCAGCGCCAGGGCCGGTCCGATCGACTTCAGGGTGACCAGGAAGGGGAAGTTGAAGGGGCTGATCACGGTGACGACGCCGACGGGGAGCCGCTGGACCCGGTTCTCCTTGCCCTCGACCGGCGAGGCGAGGATCTTCCCCTCGGGGCGGACGGCCAGCTGGATCGACTCGCGGATGAACTCCTTGGCGAGGTACACCTCGTACTCGGCCTTGGGACGGGTCCCGCCGAGCTCGTCGATCATCGCCTCGACGATCTCCTTCTCGCGCTCCTCGGTGATCCGCAGGGCGCGCTCCAGGACCGCGCGTCTGACGTAGGGGCTCGTGGCCGCCCACTCCCGCTGGGCGCGTTCGGCGCCGCGGTAGGCCTGGTCCACCTGCTCGACGGTGGCCACGGTGATGGCCGCGAGCTTCTCCCCGTTGTACGGGTTGACGTCGATGATGTCCCACGAACCGGTGCCGGCCAGCCATTCGCCGTCGATGTACTGGTGAGCCAGGTCGCTGAATATGGACATGCCATCCCTTACTGCGAGCGCGCACCCGTGCGCTGCACCGGAGACCGATCGGTCATCATGCACTGATCAGACGTCATACTACGTGCGAATCAAGACAGTTGAAGCAGGCCACGAAGAAGATCCCTGGTCCGGTCGGGGTCGGGGCAGTCGGCCTGGAGCCGCTCCATCGCCCGCTCGTACTGCCCCACTTCCTCGTCTTTGTCGAGGTAGAGGGCACTGGTGAGCTGTTCCAGATAGACGATGTCCTGGAGGTCCGACTCGGGGAAGCGCAGCAGGGTGAAGGCTCCGCTCTCTCCCGCGTGGCCGCCGAAGGAGAAGGGCATCACCTGGAGCTGCACGTTGGGCCGCTGGGAGACCTCGATGAGGTGCTCCAGCTGGCCGCGCATGACGTTGCGGTCCCCGTACGGGCGGCGCAGCGCGGCCTCGTCGAGGACGGCGTGGAAGACCGGGGCGCTCTCGGAGACGAGGACCTTCTGCCGTTCCAGGCGCAGGGCGACGCGGCGGTCGATCTCGGCGGTGGTGGCGCCGGGCATGCCGCGGCTGACGACGGCGTGGGCGTAGGCCTCGGTCTGCAACAGGCCGTGGACGAACTGGACTTCGTAGATCCGGATGAGCGAGGCGGCGCCCTCCAGGCCGATGTAGGTCTGGAACCACCCGGGCAGCACGTCGCCGTAACTGTGCCACCAGCCGGTCGCGTTGGCCTCGCGCACCAGCCCCAGGAGGGACTCGCGCTCGGAGGTGTCCGTGACCCCGTAGAGCGTCAGGAGGTCCTCTACGTCCCTTGCCTTGAAGCTCACCCTTCCCAACTCCAAGCGGCTGATCTTCGATTCGGATGCGCGGATCGAGTAGCCGGCCGCCTCACGGGTGATGCCGCGGGATTCTCGGAGTCGCCTGAGCTGGGAGCCCAGGAGGATGCGGCGCACCACAGAACCGCTTGCTTCTGCGGTCACTAGTACTGCCCTCCCCATCGCATTGGCGTGCGCGTGGTGTGCGCGTGCGTCGCGGGGCCCCCGTACCCCAGGGCCCGAAGTCTGCCACCAAAACGCATCGGGCCGTACTCGTTCTGTAACGGAATCCCGCCTCCGGGAAAAGAAGTCCGTAAGTATGCGTAGGAAGAAATGAGCAAGAACCGTCACGTGAGTGGACAGGTCCGGCGCGTGCACGTGCATCTGCCCTTGCATCCGGCTCGCGCATTCGGAACGATGGTCCCCGCGCACCTGCGTGCTCTTCGCGCCGGCGCCGGACCCACCCCGCAGTTCTCTTTGGACAAAGCCGCCGCTTCGTCCGCGAATCCCGGGAGTGCCTCGCATGGGGACGAATGGATCGACCATGCTCGAGCCGTTACGGCAGGGGCTTCCCCCGGTCGACCCCACGGCTGTCTCCGGCTCCGCCTCCTGTGCTCTGCCCGCGCGGTTCGACGCGGTGCGGGGCGCGCGCACTTTCACCCGGTCGACCCTGTCCCAGTGGGGCCTCGACGACCGCTTCGACGATGTGGCCCTGGTCGTCTCCGAGCTCGTCACCAACGCGTTGCGCCATGCCCTGCCCGAGGATTCGCGGGGCCCGGACGCCGAGCCGGAGCCGCCGGTACGACTGCACCTGATGCGGTGGAGCACCCGGCTGGTGTGCGCGGTGCGCGACCCCAGCGAGGACCGGCCCGGCGGGGCCTTCTCACCGGAGCGCACGGAGGAGAACTTCGACCTGGAGTCCGGGCGCGGACTGTTCCTGGTGGACTCGTACAGCGACAGCTGGGGCTGGCACCCGCTCGCGGGGCGGCTGACCGGCAAAGTGGTCTGGGCGCTGTTCCTGCTCCAGGACTGACGGACCGGCGGACCGGCACAAGAGCGACGGTCAAGACAACTGGCCGGGACCGATCACTGCGATCGGTCCCGGCCAGTGCACGTGCATGGCTTGATGGGTGCGCCGTTCCGTCAGCCGATCAGGTGATCGAACTCGCCGTCCTTGACGCCCAGGAGCAGGGCCTCTATCTCGGCCGGCGTGTAGACGAGTGCCGGTCCGTCCGGAAAGCGCGAATTGCGCATGGCGACGTCGCCGCCGGGCAGCTTCGCGAACTCCACGCAGGAACCCTGCGAGTTGCTGTGTCTGCTCTTCTGCCACGTCAGCTCAAACAAGGAAGCGAGTTCTGCAGCTGCCATCCCGTTGTACGCGTGGTCCACAGGAAGCCCCCGATAGTGCAGATGTCAACTCCTCCGGATCATAGCTGTGTTCATAAGCGGCTGCACGGGCAGATGCACGTGCACGCGGGGTGGTCCCTTGATCACAGACAGGTCCGCCCTCACGGCCGGAGGGCCTCGGACACCTCGTCCAGCGAGTCCAGCAGCTGTTCGGCGGCCCCCCGCAGCACGCCCGGTTCCGGGGCCTCCCAGTCCGCCAGCACCGCCCTGACCTCGTCCCACTGCGGTACGCGGCGCTCCCGCACCGCCTTGGCGCCCGCCTCGGTCGCCCTGCTCAGCGCCCCGGCCAGGGCGGCCGCGCCCGGCACCGGAGCGTGCCCGCGGTCCGGGAGGTGGGCTCCAGGAGCATCGCGCCCCGGCCCACGGCGGCCAGGGCGTCGCCCGCCTGCTCGGCGGCGGCGCGGGACAGCCCCCCGGTGGCGCACCGGCTCCCCCGCGGCCCGGTCCACCGCCTCGTGCCAGGCGATCCGGGCGTCGCGGGCGGCCAGCAGGGCCTCGCGCACGTCGGCGCGCCGGGCCCCGGCCGGGTCGGCGTACTGGCCGAGCACGGCGGCCGCGTACCGCCCGTCGGCGGCCATCCAGTCGGCGAGGCGGGTCCGCAGCCGCGGGGTCTCCCAGGCCGGGTAGAGCGCGTAGCCGATCATCGCGAGCACGCCGCCGACCAGTGTGAGGGCGACCCGGTCGGGCACGGTCTGGTCTGGGGGTCCCCCCGGACGGAGTCTGGGGGAGGACCCCTCCCATGCCGAGCAGGAAGACCACGTAGGCGGAGACGAAGAGCTTTGTGACGGCGTACCCGGTGCGCATCAGGGCGTACATCAGCCCGGCGCTGAGCACGGCGAGGAACCCGGACAGGTACATGCCGGGCTGGAACAGCTGCACCACCCCGGTGGCGACGGCGACCCCGACCAGGGTGCCGCCGAAGCGGGCGACGGCCCGCGCGTACGTCTGGCTGAAGTCCGGCCGCATGACCATCACGGAGGCCATCGGGGCCCAGTAGGCGTGCCCGAACGGCAGCGCGTGACCGATCGCCAGGCCCGCGCAGGCCACCGCCGTCACCCGCACGGCGTGCCGCAGGACCGGTGACCCGGGCCGCAGTTCGGCCCGTACGGCGCCCAGGACCAGCGGCACCAGCCCCCACATCGTGGGCCGCAGCATCGACTCCCCGGGCTCGGCCGTACACCCGGATCCCGGCTCGGCCGTCTCCAGTACGTCGTCCAGCAGGGCGGCGAGCCGGCGTGCGGCCCGCCGGGGCGCACCGGTGAGGAGGTCGGCCGTGTCGGGGGACTTGAGGATCGCCGGCGACGGCGCGGGAAGGCTCACCGGTTCCCCGTGCCGGATCGCGTGCGCGGCGGCGTCCAGGACGGCCCCGGCGGCGGCGAGCAGTTCCCGTACGCGGTCCCGGCCGGGACCCTCGGCGGGCGCCCCGACCGCCGGATCGGCTGGGGGCACCTCCCAGCGGTAGCTGGGGGAGAGGCCAGCACCGGACGGATCCTCTCCGCGAGCCCCCGCGCCCCGTGCAGCTCGGCGGGCCGCCGGCGGGCCTGGCGCGAGGTGACCGTGGCGGCCGCCCGCGCCCGCATCAGGGGCTCCGGGTCGAAGGGGGCGACGGGGTCCTGGCGCAGCCGGCGGGCGTAGTCGGCCTCGGCTGCGAGAGCGTCGGCCAGGGCGTCGCGCTGGGCGCCCCAGCGGCGGACGGGGAAGAGCACGATCAGCAGGGCCTGGACCACCCCGCCGGCGGCGATCATCGCGGCGTGCCCGGCGGCCTGCGGGACGGACGTGGGCAGGGTGACAGTGACCAGCATGACCGCGACGTTGCCGGAGGCGATGATCCCGGCCGTGGGGCCGGCCGCCCACAGCATGCTCGCGGCGAAGGTCCACACCGCGAGCAGGACGAGGAAGAGCCCGAGGTTCGAGGAGCCGACGAGGTAGCCGACGAAGGTGGAGACGGCCAGGGTCAGGCCCGAGGCGAGGGCGAGCGCGGGGCGCGGACGCCAGCTCTGCTGGAAGGTGGCGATGGCGGCCATGAAGGCGCCGAAGGCGGAACTGGCCGCCGCGCCCGGCCCGAGGAGCGCGAGCCCGGCGCCGATGACGATCGCGAGGCCGGCGGCGGCGCGCAGTGCGACGAGCGGTTCGAGGCGGGTCCGCTCGACGGCCATGCCCGACCGGGCGGCGTCCTTCAGTGCCCGGAACCAGCTCATGGCGCCGAGGGTTACCGCTTTCAGGACTTCTTCAGATTTGTCCGGACCGTCACCCTGCCTGTTCCATGGGCCGGTCGTCCGAAAGGGGAACGCCCGTGTTCCGGAACGCCGTCCAGCCCTGGCACCTGCTCATCGTCCTGGTGGTCTGCCTGCTGGTGTTCGGTTCCAAGAGGCTGCCCGACACGGCCCGCTCGCTGGGCAGATCGGTGCGGATCCTGAAGTCGGAGGCGCGGGCCCTGCGCGCGGAGGACGACCCGAAGCCCTGACGGACCGGACCTACCGGGGCAGGGGCCTGCGCTTGCCGCCCATGTGGGCGCGGTCGGCGGCGGCCGTGCCGTCCTCCCAGCCCGCGTGGTCGGTGGCGCCGCGCAGCCGGGTGGTCGTGGTGCGGGGGAACATCTCGTCCGCCCGCGAGGTGACGGCGACGTCGCGCGCCACGAGCGCGGGGAGGTTGTCGGGGGCCTCCGTGGCGGTGTGCTCGGCCGTCTCGGCGAGCCGGTGGCCGAGCCGGCTGGCGTAGGCGAGCAGGAAGGACTGCCTGAAGGTCTTCGTCCGCTTGCGCCCGCCCGAACGCTGCGCGGCCTCGGCGCGGGTCATCGCCGCCGTGCCCTGGACGAGCAGCGAGGTGTAGAGCAGCTCGACCGCCTCCAGGTCGCTCTCGAAGCCGACCACCGTGGAGAACTCGAAGCCGCTGTTCCACACCGCCCGGCACCGGTTGGCGGTGGCCACCGCGTCGAGGAGCACCGCCTTCGCCTCCTCGTACGGCGGCTCGACGCCGATCCGGCAGGCCCCCGGCACCTGAGCCGGTCCCTTGCCGCTCGCCGCCAGCAGCGCCTCGTCCACGGTGTGCCGGGCCATCAGCTCCTGGGCCTTGGCACTGAGCGCCTCCGCCTCCTCCGGGAAGGTGGTCGCCTCGGCCTTGGCGAGCAGCGCCCGGATCCGTCCCAGCATGCGCGGCTCGATGTGCGCGTGCTCCAGGGCGTCGGCGGCCGGGTCTCCGGGAACCGGACCCACCGGTTCGATGGAGGGCAGCCGGATCAGCAGCCGCAGCACCTCCAGGAAGGCGGTGGCCAGTGTGAACCGGTCCGCCCGTTCCCGCTGCGCGAGCCGTTCGGCGTACGTGTCGTCGCCCGTCCACCACACCTCGGCGTCGGTCCACCGCTCGGGAAGCCGGGCGTAGCGGCGCGCCTCGGCGGCGATCAGGTCCCCGGTGATCCGCAGGTGCCGCTCGTCGAGGTCCCGCCGGACCAGCCGCAGCACATCGGCCGGCCGCCACCCCCGCTCCCACCCCTGCCGTACGAACGCCTCCCCGCGCGCCAACAACTCCCGCCCGACCCCGCCCCACCGCCCCTGATCGGCGACGAGCAACGAGGCCCCGGTGTCCAGCCCGGCATCGTCCTGGGCATAGAGGGCAGCGGCAAAGGCCCGGTCAACGATCACGGCAAGGTCAGTCACACCTCCCAGCTTGGCACGCCCCATTTCCAGCCCCGCAGGCGCTTGAGGGGTGGGGGTCCCCCCGGACGGAGTCTGGGGGAGGGCCCGGGGCGGAGCCCCGATCTTTCACCGCGCCGCACCATCCAGCCCGGCCGGCACAAAATCCAGCCCCGCCGGCGCTTGAGGCGCGGGGCCCGGGGCGGAGCCCCGATCTTTCACCGCGCCGCACCATCCAGCCCGGCCGGCACAAAATCCAGCCCCGCCGGCGCTTGAGGCGCGGGGTCCGGGGCGGAGCCCCGATCTTTGAGCCCCGCCGGCGATTGAGGCGCGGGCCCGGGCAGCGCCCGGCGGGAGCCCGGGGGCAGCGGCGCCACGCCCGGCCCGGCACCCCCGGCCCGGCGCCCCACCCCTGTCAGACCCCGGTGGGACACTCGCACCCATGAGCGACCCCACCCCCCGCTGGGCCCTCGCCGAGGACGCCGACGGCTGGTGGCACGCCACCCCGGTACCCCCCGCGGAAGGCGAACGGCTCCGCGTCCGCGACCCCGCCGACGCGATCCGCTCCGCCCCGCCCGGCACCCGCTGGGTCTGGCGGTCCACCGCCGCCGTGTACCCCCGCCTCCTCGCGGCCGGCGCCCGCGTCGAGCGGTGCCACGACATCGAGGACGCCGAGCTGCTGCTCCTCGGCCACGAGGGCCGCTTCGGCGAGCCCCGCTCGGCGGCCGCCGCCTGGGCCCGGCTCACGAACGCCCCCGTACCGCCCGATCCGCGGCCGCGCGCCGCGGAGCCCCGCGCCCAGGACTCCCTCTTCGACCCGCAGCCGACCCCGGTCCCCCTGGACGCCCTCCTCGCCGTCCACGCCGACCAGGCGAAACGGCTCGGGGCCACCGCCCACCCCGACCGGATGCGGCTGCTCACCGCCGCCGAGTCCGCGGCCTTCCTCGTCGCCGCCGAGATGAACCGCGCAGGCCTGCCCTGGCGGGCCGACGTGCACCGCGCGCTGCTGACCGAGCTGCTCGGCGAGCGGTACGCGGGCGGCGGGGAGCCCCGGCGCCTCGCCGAGCTGGCCGACCGCGTCTCGGCCGCCTTCGGCAGGCGGGTGCGCCCCGACCTGCCGGCCGATGTCGTCAAGGCCTTCGCCGAGGCCGGGATCAAGCTCAAGTCCACCCGCCGCTGGGAGATCCAGGAGCTGGACCACCCGGCCGTGGAGCCGTTGCTCGCGTACAAGAAGCTGTACCGGATCTACACCGCCCACGGCTGGAGCTGGCTCGCGGACTGGGTCCGCGACGGCCGCTTCCGCCCCGAGTTCATCCCCGGCGGCACCCTGACCGGCCGCTGGGTCACCAACGGCGGCGGCGCCCTGCAGATCCCCAAGGTGATCCGGCGGGCCGTGGTCGCCGACCCCGGCTGGCGGCTCGTCGTGGCCGACGCCGACCAGATGGAACCGCGCGTGCTCGCCGCGATCTCCCGCGACCCCGCCTTCATGGAGGTGGCCGGCCGGCCGGAGGACCTCTACACCGCCGTCTCCCGCCAGGGCTTCTCCGGCGACCGGGACAAGGCCAAGATCGCCGTCCTCGGCGCCGTCTACGGCCAGACCTCCGGGGACGGCCTGAAGAACCTGGCCGCGCTCCGCCGCCGCTTCCCCCGGGCCGTGGCGTACGTGGACGACGCGGCGAAGGCCGGCGAGGAGGGCCGGCTCGTACGGACCTGGCTCGGCCGCACCTGCCCGCCGCCCGCATCCGCCCGCGACGCGGACGGGGACGGCGACCCGGGCGAGGGCGAGGCCGGGATCCCGCAGGACGGCGACGGCGACGCCTGGACCCCGAGCCACGCCTCCAGCAACACCCGGGCCCGCGGCCGGTTCACCCGTAACTTCGTGGTGCAGGGCAGCGCCGCCGACTGGGCCCTGCTGCTGCTCGCGGCCCTGCGGCAGGCGACCGCCGGGATGCGGGCCGAGCTGGTGTTCTTCCAGCACGACGAGGTGATCGTGCACTGCCCCGCCGAGGAGGCCGAGGCCGTCGCGGAGGCGATCCGCGCCGCCGGAGACCGGGCCGGCCGGATCGCCTTCGGCGACACCCCGGTCCGCTTCCCGTTCACCACGGCGGTCGTGGAGTGCTACGCCGACGCCAAGTAGAGGCTGGTCGGAGCGGGTCTGGGGGTACCTCCCAGACGTAGCCGGGGAAGCAGGATCCGAAAGGGGCGGGCTAGTTCCGGGTCCGGTTCCACCCCGGGGCGAGCGCGATCTCCTTCAGCTGGTCCAGCGTCAGTGCGGGCTGCTCGCGGGTGGCCGTGCCGCTCTGGTTGGCGGTGTTGTAGGCGGAGACCACCACGCGCAGCCCGTCCGTGCGCAGCGTGTCCACCTGCCATTCGATCACGCCCTTGCCCTTCTCTGCGGGGCCCTGCTTGACGTTGACCAGGGTGCCGTCGGGCAGCGGGGGCTGGTTGAGGCCCGGGAAGCCCGAGACGCCCTCGCTCCGGCCCACGGTCAGCGAGACCAGGGACTTGCCCTTGCCGTCGTCGAACACGATGTAGCCGTGTCCGCCCTCCCCGCCCCAGGAGAGGATCGGGATCTTGATCCCGATCCCGGTCACCAGCTCTTCCAGTGCCACCGCGGCCTCCCGGTCCCGCAGGGCGGCCGACGACCCCGGCCGGGCCGACGGCGCCGGATCGGGCGCGGGCGCCGGCAGGTCGTTCAGCGCCGGCTGCCAGAGGGGCGAGGTGACCACGGTCTTCAACTGGTCCGGCGTCAGCGGCGGGTTGCTCCGCGAGACGGGGGCGCCCTTCTCGGCGGGGGAGTTCCACTCGGACAGCTCGACCATGAAGCCCTTCGGGGTGGCCAGCACGGCCCGCCAGAGCTTGGTGTCCACCCGCCGGTCCGGGTACTCGTACCCCTTGTAGAGCAGCAGCCTGGAACCGTCCGCCAGCTGCTCGGTCCGGCAGTCGTCGTACTCCTGCACGTTCTTGTCCCCGCACTCGGTCATCGCGCGGGCGTTGCTGCCGGCCGGGTCCACCCGGCTGAGGGCGAGGCTGACGGCCGCCTTGCCCTTCCCGTCGTCGTACACGCCGGAGGCCATCGGCACCTGGTCCTCCGAACCCCGCCCGTCGGGCTCGGTCAGCTGCCCGCCGGGCAGGAGCTCCCGGAGGTTCGCGATCATCTGCGCCGCGGTGACTGCGCCGGAGCCGGCCAGCGGTCCCTTGTCGTCCCCGCCGGGCGTGGTCGGCGGCGCCGCGACGTTGACCACGCCGGCCCTTCCCGCGCCGTCGAGCAGGCCTCCGGCGTAGGCGCCCGCCGTGGCGATCAGGGCCAGGGCCAGCACGGATCCGCCGGCCGCGGCGGCGTGGCGGCGACGCGCCACCAGCCGTCGGCCGCGCTGCTCGCCGGCGTCCGCCAGGGCGTCCCGGTCGGCCGTGAAACCCTCTCCCGCACGCCGGAGGGCTACGCCGAGGTCGTCTTCAAAGGGCATGGGGAACCAAGCCTTCCGTTTCAAGGGTGGGGTGAGGAAAGAGAAGGGAACGCGAGGAACCGCCGGAGCCCTCAGAGATCGGCGAACGCGGCGAGGCTCCCGCCCAGTTGCTCCCTCAGCCGGGCCAGCGCCCGCGAAGTCCGGGTACGGACCGCCGCCGAGCTGGAGTTCATCGCGTCGGCGGTCTCCTCGACGCTCCGGTCCTCCCAGTAGCGCAGCACCAGCACCGCCCGGTCCTTGGGCGCCAGCTTCCCCAGCGCCTGCAGCAGCGTCAGCCGCAACTCCGGGTCGGCTCCGCCGGCCGTGGCCGGCACGCCCGCGTCGGGGAACTCCCCGACCGGGCGCTCCCCCGCCGACCGGCGGCGCTGGTGCGTGAGGAAGGCCCGTACCAGCACCGTCTGCGCGTAGGCCGCCGGATTGTCGATGCGGGAGATCCGCCCCCAGCGCAGGTACATCCGGCCCAGGGTCTCCTGCACCAGGTCCTCCGCGAGGTGGGTGTCCCCGCTCGCCAGCAGACATGCCGACCGGTACAGGTGGCCCGACCGGCCCGCCGCGAACTCACGGAACCCGTCTCTGCGGCCCTGCCCCATGTGCTCTCCCTCGCGTCCGTCTCACCCCATTGACGCGACGGCGGTGCGGAAATGTTTCATCACCCGGCGATCCCCCGGCCGGAGTTGGTCAGCCTAGGTCGTGGAAGTACACGTGGAACTCCTCCCGGACGAAGCCCTCGGCCTCGTACAGCCCCTGCGCGACCGTGTTGTCGTACGCGGTCTCCAGCTGTACGC
Source organism: Streptomyces sp. NPDC090045 (assembly GCF_044747975.1). Classification (NCBI taxonomy): domain Bacteria; kingdom Bacillati; phylum Actinomycetota; class Actinomycetes; order Kitasatosporales; family Streptomycetaceae; genus Streptomyces; species Streptomyces sp. NPDC090045. The sequence continues at coordinate 176,327 of NZ_JBIVFA010000014.1, read as the reverse complement.
CGGACACCCCGGCCTCGCGGGCCCGGCGCAGCACCTCGCGCAGCAGCGCCCGACCGGCGCCGGTGCGGCGGCCGGCGGGGGCGACGTAGAGGTCGTTGAGCACCCAGGCGGTGCTCAGGGAGAGGGACGAGAAGGCGCGGTAGACCTGCGCGAAGCCGACCGTCCCGAGGTCCGGGACCTCGGCGAGCAGGACGAGCGACTCGTCCTTCGCGATCCGCTCCGCGAGGAAGGCCCGCGGGCCGTCCGGGTCTTCGAGGTCCACCTCGTAGAAGTCGAGGTAGCCCCGGAACAGCGCGGCCGCCGTGTCGACGTCCGCCTCGCCCGCGGCCCGGACCGCCACCGCGCCCGCGCCCTCCCCGTGCGGGGGCCGGCTGTCCTGCTGTGCTGCTGCCTGACCGCTCATGTACGTCTCACATCTCCCTGGAGGGTGTCTCGCGCGCCGCACCCATGGTGCACGGGCGGCGCGGATCCGCACCAGCGGTCGTGGGAGGGCCTGTTCAGTGCCCGGTGACGGGCTGGGCCGGCAGGGTGAAGACGTGCTCGGGGGTCACGATCTCGGTGATCGCCCGGCCGAACAGGGTGCTCGGCTCGCTGCCCTGATAGGCGATGTCCGTGTTGAGCATCACGACCAGCGTGGCCTGCGCCTGCGGCAGGTAGACGGTCAGCGACTGGTAGCCGGGCAGTGAGCCGTTGTGCCCGATCCAGCCCTGGACGTTGAAGATGCCCAGGCCGTAGCCCGTGCCCGGGAGCGCGTCGATCACCTTCAGCCGCTCGGCCTGGGTGGCGGGGGTCAGCAGGGTTCCGGTCGCCAGGGTCTTCGCCCAGCTCCGCAGGTCGGTGAGGTCGGAGATCATCGCGCCGGCCGCCCAGCCCCAGGAGGGGTTCCAGTCGGTGGCGTCCTCGGTCTTGCCGGTGGCCGTCTGGTCCGTGTAGCCGTGGGCGTGCGGACTGGGGAACTCCGCGCCGGTGGGGAACAGCGTGTGCCGCAGCCCGGCCGGTCGGACGACCTCCCGGTCGATGTAGTCGGCGAGGGGGATCCCGCTGACCTTCTCCACCACCAGCCCGAGCAGGATCAGGTTGGTGTTGCAGTAGTAGAACTGCGCGCCCGGTGCGAAGAGGACCGGGTGCTTGAAGGAGTACGCGAGCAGTTCCTGCGGGGTGAAGGGCCGTCGGGGATCGCTGGTCAGCGCCTTGAAGAAGCCTTCGTCCTCGGAGTAGTTGAACAGCCCGCTCCGCATCTCGGCCAGCTGGCGCAGGGTGATCAGGTCGCCGTTCGGGACCCCCGCGATGTACTTGCCGATCGGGTCGTCCAGCCCGACCTTGCCCTCGTCGACCAGCTGCAGCAGGGCGGTCACAGTGAAGGTCTTCGTCTCGCTGCCGATTCGCATGTTCAGGCCGGGGGCCATCGGCGCGCCGGTCGCCTTGTCGGCGATGCCGAAGGACCGTACGTACTCGCCCTTGCCCGGCGCCGACAGGGCCACGATCACCCCGGGCACCTTCGCCTCGGTCTGGACCTTCCGGATCGCGTCGTCCAACTGCCGGGCCACGGCGGGCGTCAGCCGCGGGAACTCGTCGGAGGCGGGGGTCGGGGCGGGCGTCGGGGCCGGAACCGGGGCCGGAACCGGTGCGGACACGGTGGACACCACGGACGCGGCGGACGCGGCGGACACCGCGGACACGGCGGCCGGGTCCCGGGCGTGGGCCGTCCCCGCTCCCGCACCGGCCGTGACGGGGAGCGCCAGAAGGCCGGCCGCGGCTGCCGCCATGGCCGCCGACCTGCGTCGATGTGCAGTCATGCCCGGCCTCCTCGTACGGCGGGACAAGCACCCACATGTACCAACGTAGCCCTGCGCCCGCGGCCCGGCGACCCGAAGGGACCCGGCGAAGTAGTCTAAAAATCTATTCTAGAAAGGGTCCTGTACCGGCCACACTCTCCCCATGAGCGATGAGCAGTGGCGCGGCGGCTTCGGCCCCCCGCCCGAACCGTTCGAACCGCAGTCGGGGCCGCAGCCGCAGCCGCCTGCGGAGGCAGGGCCGCCGGCGCCGTCACAGCCACAACCGGTCCCGGCGCCCGGCTTCGGCCCCACGCGGGGCGGCCCCGCGGGAGGCGGCCGGTTCAAGGGCCGGCCGGCCGTCCTGACGGCACTGGCCGTGGCCGTCCTGCTCACCGTCGGCGGCGGGGTGTACCTCGCGGTCGGCGGCGACCGCGGCGAACCGTCCGAGGCCCGGCCCTCCGCCTCCCCCTCGATCGACAAGGGCGACGGCAAGGGCCCCGGCGTCGGCCCCGACACCTACGACCCCAACGCCGGCATCCGCCCAGGTGAAGCCCGGGTCTGGCTGCGCGACAACCAGACCGAGCTCCCCGGCTCGGGCACCTCCCAGTACGGCCCGTGGCGGGTGGGCGACGTGGTGGTCAAGGCGATCGCCACCGAGTTCACCGGTTACGGGGCGACCGACGGCCAGGACAAGTGGCAGCTCCCGCTCCAGACCCGGCTGTGCGCGGTTCCGCCGGCCCCGACCGCGGACGGCAAACTGGTCGTCGGGCTGAAGGAGAGCGCCTCGGAGACCTCGCACTGCACGCACCTCCAGTTGATCGACCTCGCCACGGGCAAGGCCGGATGGAAGGTACCGGTGCCGGCGGAGAACGCGTACGACTCCTCGATGGAGTTCGAGATCGCGATCAGCGGTGACACCGTGGCCCTCGCCCGGTCGGCGGTCATGAGCGGCTTCTCGGTCACCGACGGCAGGAAGCTCTTCGGCACCTCGAAGACGGACGGCTGCACTCCGTCCGGGTTCGCCGGGGGTTCCCGGCTGATCGGCCTACGCAACTGCTTCGACCCCAGCGACCCCACCGCGCGCGGGCAGTCGATGGTCGAGGAGCTGGATCCGGCCACGGGCACCTCCAAGTGGAGCTACAAGTACGAGAAGGGCTGGACCCTCGGCCGGGTGCTCTCCGTGGACCCGCTGGTGGTCGCCGCGCACCACCAGGACCGCAAGACCTGGAACATCACGGCGTTCGCGGCCGACGGCAAGGTCCGCTCGCAGGGGGCCTCCGCGTTCGGGGTCAGCGGCCGGTGCAACGGCTTCGGCAACGCGGGCGGGTTCCAGGAGTGCTACGCCGCCGTGGCCGACGCCGACACCCTCTACATCGGCGCGGGCAAGCCCGCCGCCACCCTCGACACCGAGGACACCAACCAGGTCGTCGCCGTCGACCTGAACACGGGCAAGGAGCGGTGGCGCACCGCGGAGCAGCCCAAGGGCCGCACCGTGTGGCCGCTGGCAATCGAGGAGGGCCGGGTCCTCGTGTACGTCTCCCCCGGCAGCGGCGCGGCGGGCTCGGTCGTCTCGCTCGCGCCGGCGGACGGCGCCTCGCAGCCCGTCCTGCAGAGCCCGGCCGTGTCCGCCGGAGCCGCGAGCGTCTTCTACTCCCACGGTGTCCGCACCACCTGGGCGGGCGGACGGCTTTTCCTGCTCAACGGCCGGGTCTACGGCCCGGAGCCCAAGAAGAAGAGCCGCGCGATCCTCTCGTTCGGCAAGTAGCGTCGCGCAGTCCCGCACCCCAGGAGGGCACGTGCAGAACCCGTACCAACAGCCGGCCCGGCCGGACGGCTTGTACCAGCCGCCACCCTTCCAGCAACCGCCGAAGCCTCCGCGGCAGCCCCGCAGAAGGCCCATCACGGCACTGAGGACGCTGACGACACTGCTGGCCGTGGCGGCCACCGCCGCCGTGACCGCCGTCATCATGGCCAGGGACGAGCCGGACGGCCCCCCGGACCCCTCCAAACCGCTCATCGCGGGCTGGAAGACCGTGGTCAACCCCAAGCACGGCACCTCGTTCGACGTCCCGCCGGACTGGGAGGTCCTCTCGCCCGACGTCTTCAGCGGCCACGCGGACGACAAGGACCCGGACAAGATCCTCATCGGACACACGGCGCCCGCCCGCTACAAGTCCGAGTGGTGCAGCATCGACTCCAACGGCGACGGCACGGTCTCCGACTTCCCCCTCGGCAGCGTCGGCACCAAGGGCGCCGAAGGCGCCAAGGACACCGCCGAGGTCGCCGAGAAGAACGCCCCGACCTGGGTCTACGCCGCCTACACCCAGCCGGACAAGAGCGTCGTGAAGTGGGACAAGCCCGTGGCGTACACGACGAAGTACGGCGTGGAGGGCACCTACGTCAAAGCCCGCTCCCAGGGCGCCGCACAACCCAACCGCTGCGCCGGCGACGGCCAGTCGATCGTCTTCGGCTTCAAGAACGCCCAGGGCGCCTTCGTGGCCTGGAACTTCTACGGCCGCACCGGCGTCCCCGGAGCCATCCCCGACTCCCTGATCATGCGCATCCTGACCACAGTCCGCCTCACCCCCACCTCCCCCACCCCCACACCCACCCCATGACCCCGGCCAGCCACCACCCCAAGGCCACTACACGTCGAGGTGTCGCCTCAGTGCGGTGACGATCTCTTCGTCACCGCCTTCTGCCGGCAGCGGCCACGGCTCCTGCTCCCCGTTGGCCGTGGGCATGGCTGCCGTTCGAAGTCGAGGACCCGCATGCCGTGACCCCCCGAAACGCTGTACGCGATCCCAGGCCCGGGAAACCCCAGCCGCAGGGCCCCCCAGAGCCGCCAGATCGGCACCCCACACCGCCTCGTCACCTTCGAGCGGACAGAAGGCAAAGTTGGTCCGGATGCACCACAAGGTGAGATCACATTCGGGGCGACGGTTACGGGTGGTCAGCATACATATCTGCTGATCACTCTTCGTAGTGGACCGCCTCCTGGGACAGAACCCCGAGCCGACGACAGGAGTTCCCTTCCACAGACACACTCCTCCTGAAGGGGACACGGATGGGCACGCTCTTCACAACCCGGATCCTTGCCGTTCTCGCCACGACGGCCGCACTGGCCGTCTTACCTCCCGCCGAGGCGCACGCAGGCGCCATCGGCTCAACGCCCGTCGCCAGCTTCGAGTACCAGGTCGGCGGCATCACCATGACCGTTCCGACCGGCTGCATGTTCACCCACATCATCCGCGGCGACGGCAAGAAGATCACCTACCAGAACGCCGGCGTCGACTGCGGATTCGTCGGAGCCCTCAACGCAGGCTTCTGCAACTGGCGCATCGACTTCACCTACGCGGACACCAACAACAAGACCTACCGCACTTCCCCCGGCAAGACGCACACCGAGTGCGAGATCCACCCGATGCGCGACAACAAGCCTCAAACACTGCCCCGCTACGGCAAGGCATGCGCACACCTCAACATCAACGGCGTGCGCCGGGTCAGCCAGTGCCACCACATCACGAAGTGAGCCGCGCATGACCAACCAACCCACCCCCGATGACCCCGCCTGGGAAGCCAAACGCCGACGCGCCGGCCTCGCCGCCTTCCTCATCGGCGCCGCCGCATCCTTCGCCTTCTTCGCCTTCTTCCCCGGCCTCCCCCACGTCATCGACTGGGGCGCCACCATCACCTCCCTGGCCGTCGGCGGGCTCGCCCGCTGGGCATGGCAGGCCCACATGACGCGGAAGCACACCGCTCTCAGGTAAGACCCACTGATCGCGCGGGAAGGCCCGGGGCACTGAACACGTGCCAGCCGCGGCCGTTCCCGATCGGGCTCCCGTCCGGAGGGGCGGCACTCACCGGACGAACCTCAGGCCCTGAAGCAGGAGATGGGTCCGATCCGATCCCGTGGCGTTCGCCAGAAATAGCAAAAGCCCCAGGTCACGGCGAGTGAGTCCTGGGGCTTCTACAGAGCCGCCTTCGGGATTCGAACCCGAGACCTACGCATTACGAGTTGTCCGATCCCGTTCCGATGGCGTCCGTAGGCGCATGTGGCCCTTCCTCCGCGGCTGCTCAGCAGGGTTCTCGTACACGTGTGGACACCGGCGTACGATCACGAATGAAGCCTCGAATGAGCCCACAACTGAGCCCCCTTGCGCCCGCAGAGCCCTCCCGGGACCCGGGCCTGAGCAGCACGTCGGACCGCGCCTACAACGATCCCTTCCACGGCCTCCCGCCAACTGCCCCAACACCATGACCAGCAGAGCCCTCTGCGCGTCTAGGATGCAGCGGATGGGCTGACATGCGCGACTCTGCCGAGGGGGAAGGGTGCCATCGACTGCATATAGGCGTTGGGCGACGGAGAGAAACTCGAAGCTCAAAGAGCTATTCGATGCACATGCGAGCGTCGGCGGCCAGGGGCGTGGACGCCGATGGCGTACTACGCAAGTGAACTGGTCGATCACATTGAGACTTGCTGGAGAATTTCAAGGATTCTCAAGAGATTTGCACGATGAGGCATCAGACATTCTCTGCGATCCCATCACTTCCCCCCCTCTCCAGGCGATTCTGCGAAGTGGGCTTTCCAGGGGACGGAAACTCGACCGAGGAAATGCACAACCGGCCGCCCTCGGTAGCGACTTCGCCAGTCTAGGATTGAGTCTATGGCCCGCACTAAAGACGGCCGACAAGCGGGCCGAGAAATGGCAGGACGAGCTCGAAACCCTCAATACGGCCCGCAATGCCATCGCCCACGACGATCAGGCCGAGTTCCTAAAGCTAAAAAATAAGGGGAAATTTCCGATAACGTTGACCACAGTCCGTACATGGCGGCGAGCCGTCGACGGGCTGGCCATCACGATGGATGATGTTGTAGGGGATTACTTGGGTGAATTCGCGGGGGGTAATCGGCCATGGTGAGGAGAGAGATGAGTGAGCTGGAGCCCGGGCAAGTGGTTCAGGTCCCCTGGGGGCTCGACCTCCTGAAGGGAGTAGTGCTGCGCACCTACGACACAGGCCGTGGACTGAAGGTCGTCGTGAACGTCGAGGTTCCCGACCTGCATGGCTCAAACATCGAGGAAGTATCCGTAACCCTGCCCGCCGACTCAGTCCAGCCGTGGGAGGAGGGCTCCGGCCCGCGACCGGGAGACTGGGCTCACGCCTACGCATACGAGCGCAACCTCACCGCAGAAATCATCAGGGTAATCTCCCAGCTCGCGCCAGACGCAAGGGCGCACATCTCCGAGTCGCAAGTAGACAGAGGTTACGACTTCGAGCTGTATCTCGAATACGAGGGCAACGAGGTGCACCTACGAGGAGTCGCGAAGCATGCAACACGCGCCATCCCTCCAAAATCGTTGGAGAAAGCACTAGGCCTCGCTCAGGATTCATTCTCCCCCGTCGCCCTATTCAGCAACGTCGACCTCTCCAGCGCGGCGAAGAGGCTACTCCAACTAGAGGGCAATCCTAATTTTCATTGGATTAAATGGAGTGGGAAATTGGACAGCGGCCGACTCGCCTCCGAACTAGCTGAAATTTTTGAGATTCCACAGCGAGGTTAGAGCCGACGCCTCACCACCAACCCAGCCTTGAGAAATGCACTACTTGGCCGGTTATTCCTATGCCACAAGGCGACTAGTAAAACCGTCGACACAGAGACGTTCGTAGGCCACAGAAACCGCAAAGGGGACATCCTGATGGATCAGGAACCCTTGCTGGGGGTAGACGAGCAGCCTCTGCTGCGCGCCGACGAGCATGTCGAAGACCAGCCGGGGATCCTGAATCGATTCCACGTACTCCGCGAGCGTCATCGGCGCGGACGCGCTGACGATCTCTACCTCTGGCCACAGCTTGCGGGCCGTCGCGTAGGCCCGCCGCTCCTCGTAGGGCTTGCTGACCAGCAGCACCGACTCGACGAGAACGCCCTGGTCCGCAAGCAGTGACCGGGAGAAGCGGATGTTCTCGCCTGTGTTCCGAGCCTGCGGCTCTACGAGGATGGCGGAGTCGGGAACGCCCAGCTCTAGGGCCCGCTCGCGGTAGTGCTCCGCCTCACCACGGGGCATCCGCTCGCGGGTCGTTCGGCTTGTGGCGCCGGTGAAGACGATCAGCGGCGCCATGCCTCGCTGGTACAGGTCAACCGCGACTTCAGCGACTCCGAGGTCATGGCTACCAAGCCCGATGGCCACAGAGCAGCGCCGCGGCTCGTGGTGCATCTGCTGAAAGTCCCAGAGCTGTTCGGCGTCGGCCCAGTTCTGCGCGGAGATCACGGTGTTGCCTCCCGCGCCGAGTCGGGCACCTGGAAGTCGTAGGCCCACGCGAACCGGGTGGCCGCGTGCAGGCCGATGGCGTACTCGACGACAGTTCCGTCCGCCGTGTAGGTGGTCCGGTGCAGTTCAACGACCCACTCGCCGGGCGCCAGCTGGAGCAGCGTCGCCTCCTCCGGTGCCGCGACCCTCGCGAACAGCTCCTCACGCATGTGGTCGATCTCGTAGCCCGCGTCGTAGAGGACGCGGAAGCCGCCGCCCCGGCCGGCGGGCCCCGGGGCCGGGTCGACGATGCGCGTTCCCTCGACGTGTTCGGGTCGGTAGTAGCTGGTCAGGGTGTGGGTCGGCTGGTCGCCTTCCTTCACGAGCCTGGCTCGCGCGTACACCTCGGCACCCTCGGGAAGCCCATGCGCCGCTGCCACCAGCGGCGGCGCCGGCACCCGGCTGACGCTCTGCGTCTGCTCGCCGCGCTTGTACGCACGGCCTGATGCCACGCGGTCGGCGATGAACGCCACCTCATCGCCGTCCCGCCACTTCGCCTTGTCGTACCGGGCGATGCCCAGACGCTTCAACGGGGTCTGCTGCCGCACGACCGTGCCGTGTCCCCGCGACGAGGTCACAAGGCCCTCGGCTTCGAGCGCTTTGTACGCCGCGTGGACCGTGGACTTCGAACCCTCACCCGCATCCACGAGGTCGCGGATATGCGGTAGCTGCTGGCCAGGGGCGTAGTCGCCCCGCCTGATCTGTCCGGCCAGCTTGTCAGCCAGCTCTCGCCACTTGGGTGCCACGCGAGCTCCTCTCGATGGGTCCAGTCAAACACAGTCCCAGGACTGTTGACAGTCCTGGGACTGCGAGTCCATAGTCATCCACAGAAGTTCGCAGTCCTAGGACAGCGAACCGGAGAGGGCTCTTCTTTGGGCTGCTCTCGGCGCCCGGAGAGCCCGTGAGACGGCTCGAAGGAAGCGATTGTCCGTTGAGAACTGAACAGTGGACCGAGGTATCCGTCCCCCTCTGAGAGGACGGCGGACGCGGGTTCTGTCCCCGTGTACGGAATAGCGCCACGCCAGCCTCGCCGCCTCATCAGGCGGCGGCCGGTTGCCTCCTCCGCCCGTCTCGTACGGGCGGAGCGAGGGGAGCCGGATGTTCCGGCCCCGGAAGGGGTTCGAGATGAACAAGAAGCTCGCCGCGGCGATCCGGCGTGACAACGAGCTGGAGGACGCCGGCATGCACGGCGACGACCGCAAGACCTGCTGGACGCACCAGGGCTGGGCCGCGGACTGCGATGCCGACCCGGCTCACACCCGGCCGAGCGTCAGCCACTACCCGCGCCCCGCCTGACCCTCCACACCAACGTAGTGCGGCCCCGGTGTTAGAGCACCGGGGCCGCTTCGAGCCGTCCACCTGCTAGGGAGAACACGACTCATGAACCACATCGTTGCACGTCAGAAGCCCGTTACCGTCCTGCCGGCGGATCTGGAGCCGTCGGACGCGGAGCTGGCCGCGATCGAGGCCGAGATGGACGTGGTCCTGGCCGAGGTCGAGTTGCTGGACGCGCTAATTGCGCTCCTGGAGCGGCCGGCGTCCGAGTTCGACGCCCGCCGAATCCGGCGGGCCCACAACCGCGTGCTCGTAGCCCGCCGAGACCTGGCCAACCGGGTGCCGTTGGAGGCGGCGTGAGCACCGGCCGGCTCCTGAACCGGCCGCAGAAGGTCGTGCTCGCCACCGCGTTCGTCCCCATGCTCGCCACCGGCGCGGCCGGGGGCGCAGGCACGTTCTCCAACATCAAGGGCGCCTACGGCTCCGGCACCGCGCTCGGCGCGGTCGCGGCGGGCGAGGGCGCCACCGCCGTCCTCGCACTCGTACTGCTCGGGCTGACCATGCTCGGCCAGTCCTCCCCGCCGGTGATCCGGGCCGGGCTGTGGCTGTTGCCCGCCGCCGCGGCCGCGATGGCGGCGGCCTCGGCGCCGGACGGGCCGCGTACGGTCATTTACGCGATCACCCCGCTGGGCATGTCCGTCTCGGCGGAGGGCATGGCCTTCCTCGCCAGGCGGATCGTGGTCCACACCGACGGCCGGGACGCCGAGGCAGAGGCCCGCTCCGCGGCGATCGTGCAGGCCCTGGCCTACCAGCGGGCCCGCGCGGTCAACCACCCCGACAAGAAGATCCGGGCCCGCTCCGAGCGCACATCCTGGAAGCTGGCCCGGAAAGTCGGCAGCGGCGACACGACGCTGGCCGGACGACTCCTCGCCGTGCAGGGCGAGCGCATCGCCTCCGGCGCGGACGCGGCCCTGGCGGACATGTTCGTCACGCCCGAGCGTGACGCCGTGACGGCACCCGTCACACCCGCCCTCCCGCCGGTCCCCGAACCTCCGGTCACCCCGGCTCTCCCTGCCGCCGGGTCCGGGGCCGTCACGGGGGTGCGTGACGGCGAAGACACGCAGGCCAGCCCCGGCCCGGGGACCCCGGGCGGGGACCGCGTCACGGGGAGCGTCACACCCCCCGTGACGGTCGTGACGCTGGAAGACGTCGCGGCCGTCGCCGGGGTGCCCCGTCCCCATCCGGCCGAGCCCCTCACCGACGAACAGCTCCTGGTCGTGCTGCGGTACCTGCGCTACTCCGCCGACCCGCCCCTGTCCTACCGGCAGGCCGTCACAGCCTTCCGCGACGATGGGTTCGTTGGCGGCGAGCAGCGCGTCCGGAAGGCCTGGGGCGCACTCATGTCCCAGGAAGAGTCCACGCCGTGACTGGGCTGCCGGTCTACCGGTGGCGTCTGGCCCCCGACGGGCTCGCCACCCGGCGTCAGCTCCGCGCCGTCGGCCTTCGGCCCGGCGGACAGGACGTCGTCGCCCAGCTTGAACGTCCCCGCGGCCGGCGCGGACCGCTCGTCGCCTACCTCTACCTCGTCGACCTGGCGAAGCCGGTCCGGCCGATGACGCCCAAGAGGGCCGCCGCACTCGCCAAGGCGAACGCTGCCCGCCGCCGGTGTCCGGCCTGCCGCATGGACGCCGGGTACGTGATCCCGCCCTCGCTCGGCATGTGCACCCCGTGCGCCTACCCCGAAGAACAGTGCGCTGCCTGACTACCCGACCTGATCAGGAGATTCACGTGACCACGCAGAACACACAGACCACCACCCCCGCCCCGGATCGGGCCGAGCAGGGTTCGCACCACTGGGTCATCACGCTGGACCTGCCCGGCCGGGCGGCCGCCACGCAGTACGGCACCCTCACCCCGGTCCCCGGCGCGACCCGGTACGACACCTTCCTGCACATCCGGCAGTACGTCGTCGAGGGGTACCCCGAGCTGGCCAACGCCACCGTCGTGTTCTTCGCCCTGGAGGCGAACCAGCTCTGACCTGCCTGTACGGCAGGGCCCGGCCGTTGCTGTAGGAGGCCTACGGCCGGGCCCCTTCTCCCGTGAAGGAGCACGTTCAGCATGACCGAGACCGTCACCGAACCGCAGGCTCCCCCCGAAGAAACCACCCCCACCCCGCCCGTCGCGGCCACCGGCCCGGCCGCTTCGGCCAAGGCCGTTGACCACACCGCCGGGGGCTTCCCCGTCGTCCCGCTCTCCTTCTCTGGGACGAACGCGACCGCTGGACTCCTGGCCACCGCCGCACTGGCCGGCGGCCCGGTTGCTCTCGCCGTGGCGATGACGGGCGCCGCCGTCCTGGGCACCGCCGCCGCCCACCGCCGCTCCAAAACCCGCAAGAACACCCCCGCCGGGAAGTCGACCCCGGCCTCCACCCGGACCCCGGCCGGGAGCGGGGGCCGTGGTCTCCTGGGGCGGATCCCCGCCCAGCCCCGCACCGCGCCGCGTACCGGCTCCACTGCCGGCAGTGGAGCCGGAGCTCGAAAGACTGCCGGCGGGCAGGCCCGCAACCGTGGGGGCCGTCCTGCTGGCAGCCGGTCGGGATCGACCGCGGGCAGGACGAGTGCGCCGTCGGCCCGTCAGCGGGTCGCCCGTGTGGCTGCTGGTCTGGCTGGTGGCCGGGCCGGGCAGGTGCAGGCCCTGCGATCTCAGGCCCGTACCCAGTCCCCAACCCGGTCCGCCGCACGCACCGCAACGGCTCAGGCCCGCCGCCAGGTCGCCGACACCCGGCGCGCAGCCAAGGCAGCCGAGCGCGTCGGCACCGCCCCGACGACGGCGAAGCCGCGGGGTGCGGCAGCACGGACCCTGGCGAAGGGCCTGGGCAAGGCGGCTGCCATCCGCGACAAGGCCGTCGGCGCCGCCCGCTCCGCCCGGGACCGCAGTACCGGACGCACGGTGGGCAAGGGCCGCGAGCAGGTCCAGCAGGCCGCCTACCGCAAGCGGCTGGCCGCCGCGAAGGCCCCAGCCCAGCGGACGGCGCGCAAGGCACTGCTGCGATCGGCGGCCCGCTTCCACGCCCGCCGGGCCCTCGCCGCCGTCCTCGGCGCCGCCGCCGGACTGGCCGGGCTGATCGCCACGCCGCTCGGCCGGAAACTCGGCTGGGCCTGGCTGATGAACCCTGGCCGCCGCCTGTACCGGTTCCTCGTCGGCCGGGCCCGGGCCGAGCGCGAAGCCCGCGACGCCGAGATTCGCGCCCAGCTCGACGCCGATGAGGAAGCTGCCGAGGCCCAGGTCGACGCCGAGGAGCAGGACACCGACGAGATCGGCGACTTGGCCGCGCGTCCCACCCCGCACGTTCCCGTACCGCCCACCCCCGAAGGAGCACACGTGAGCAACGCATCCGGGTTCAGGTTCGAGGAGCTGGCCGCCGAGCTGGAGCAGGCCGCGCAGTCCTACGAGCCGGAGAACTGCATGGAGATCCTCGCCATGCTGGAGAACCTCCCCGAGGCCCTGCAGGCCATCGCGAACATCCTGAAGATCCTCTCCGAGCGCTCCGACAGCGAGTTCCCGCTGGAGAAGGTCGTCGCCGACATGCTCTCCGACCTCTACTCCACCTTCTCCAACTCCGTGTCCTTCTCCGAGGAGCTGGGCCCCACCTTCCGCCAGGCCCACGAAGCGGACATCGCCCGGTTCGAGGACCCCCGCAACGGCCTCGACGCCGAGAAGGGCTGGAACGTCTGATGACCGCCACCAAGACCGTCACCCACAACGGACTCGCGCTGGACTGGGCCGCCGGCCACGGACCCATCACCGGCGCCCTCTCCGCCACCACCGGCGCCTACGCCGTCGCCACCGTCGGCACCCTCGCCCACATGCCGCCCACCTGGGCCCTCGCCATCGGCACGGCCGGCGCGATCGGGCACACCGCCACCGGCCTTCGCCAGAAACTCGCCGCCCGCACCATCAGCGCGCGGGCCGCGTCCTGGCTCCTCGGATCCGGCTGGACCACCTGGGCCCTCACCACCGGGCCCCTCACCTGGACCGCACTCGGTTCCCTCGCCGTGATCGGCGTCGGCATGGGCGCCGCCGCCCGCTCCGTCGGCCTGTACGAGGAAGCTCGGGAGCTGGAGGCCATTGCCGCCGCCGAACGGCAGGTCGCCCGCGAACTGTCCGCCCCGCGGCGGGCCATCGCCGCGGAGTGGGTGGACCGGATCCAGCGGGTCTGCGGGATCACCGTGCGGGTGCTGGCGGTGGAGATGTGGCCCACGAACACCGGGTTCACGATCGACGCCGAACTCCCGCAGGGAGGCGCCACTTACGACCGCATCGCCCGCGAGAACGGCCGCCTGTCCGCTGATGCGCGGCTGCCGCACGGCTGCACCGCCGCCGCCTCCCCGGGCATCGACCAGGGTCGCGTCCTGATCGACGTGACCACCGTCAACGTCCTCGCCGGCGAGGTTCCCTACCCGAGCGACTACAGCCCCTTGTCGATCCACACCGGGATCCCGTGGGGCTACCGCACCAACGCGGAGGTGATCCTCACCTACCTCCGTGAGCAGTGCGCGCTCGTCGTCGGGCCGACGGGATCGGGCAAGACGAACATGGTCCACGTGATCCTGGCCGGGTTCGCCCGCGCGGATGACATGTTGACCTGGGTCATCGACCTCAACGCCGGCAGCGCGGGCCTGCCCTGGGTCAGGCCCGCGATGGAGGGCGGGACGGAGCGGGTGGTGCGGCCCGGGATCGACTGGCTCGCCGCCACCTACGAGGAAGCCGAGCTGATGCTCGATGCGGCCCTGCGCATCGGTCTCCAGCGCAAGCGCGCCTACCAGGACCTCATGGCCAAGGCCAACACCGACCTGCTGCCGGTCAGCCGCGAGATCCCGCAGATCATGCTCGTGATCGACGAGGGCGCCGAGATCCTCGTCAGCAACGAGCCCGAGAAGCGCAAGCTCGCGAAGAAGATCCTCGAAGTGATCCGGATGCTCCGCGCCATGGGCATCCGCACCGTCCTGACCGCCCTCGGCGCCACCGGATCCGTCCTCGGGAACCTGATGATCCGCCGCGAGGCCAAGACCCGGGTCGCGCTGACCGGCGGGGAAACGGAGGGCATGGACCTGTCCAAGCTGTTCCCCGGCGCCCGCGGCCTGCGCGTCGAGCAGGCCCCCCACAAGGGCACCGGCTTCATGGGCACCCCCGAATCCCCCGTCGCGCTCTTCGGGACCTGGCGGATCCTGCCCAACCAGATCCGCGACATCGTCCACGCCACCAGCGACCGACACCCCTACCTCGACGCGATCTCCGCCAAGGCCGCCGGCCCCGACTACGCCCGCCGCTGGGACTACAACCGCACCGCCTGGATCACCGACCACCAGCACACCGAACCCGAAACCGACGAGGCCACCCCGGCCCCGCCCGGGGGTGCGCCAGCAGAGGGGGGCCTGAACCTCTCCGCCCACCGCAACACCCAGCACACCGCGACGGCGTCGGGCGTGCCCGATGAGGACGCACTCGCCGAGCAGTTCCGGCGGCAGATCGACGCCGAGTTCGCCACCGCCCCCGACCCCGAAGCGGAACCCACACCGAGGCTGAAGCCGGTTCCAGGCGGACTGAACCTGTCCGCGCTGCGCGGGGAGCAGGACAACGCCGCCCGCCAGGCCGCCCTCACCCTCCTGAAGGCGGCCGGGCCCGAAGGCACCGGGGCGTCGGCGATCGCCCGAGCCCTCGCCGACGCCCACGGAACCAACCGGCAGACCATCAGCGGATGGCTCCAGGAATGGGTCGACGAGGGGCTCGCGGTACGGATCGGGACGGGCACCAAGACCCGCTACGTCCACCACACCCACGACCCCGACGCGTGACTCCTTGTCGCTTGTCGCCCCGCCATGAAGAAACCCCTACCCGGCCCTCTGGAGGGGCGGAAATGGGCTTTGACCTCGGAGGCGACAAGCGACAAGACAAGCGACAAGACAAGGCACGCGACAAGCGGGACGACAAGCCACACGACAAGCCGCACGGGGTCACCTACCAGTTCTGGTAGGTGACCCCGTCCCGTTGAAGGGACCGCGTTGTGCACACCGAACCCCACCAGCCGCTCACCCCCGCCACCCGCTACGGCGACCCTGTCCACCGTCCCCGGCCCATCGAGCCGCACACCGTCCTGCTGCCGACGGAGGTCCCGCCCGGTGTGGACTGGGTGACCCTCCCCAACGGGATCCGCACCCTCGCCTACACCCACCCCCGCCCCGGCCCGCCCTCCGAACCGGAACCGGTCCGGGAGTCGATTCCGCGATGGGCCAAGACGACCGCGCTCCTCGCCCCGACGCTCGGCGGCGGGATCGCCGCAGCCGGGTTCGGGATCTCCTACGCCGCCCCGGGACTGATCGCCATGACCGAAGCCCTCTGGGCCACCGTCGCCCTCATCGCCGCCGGCGCCCTCGCACCCCTCGCCCTCCGCACCCGCGGGCGCGGCAGCCGGGGTGCGGGACCGGTCCAGCACATCACCCAGAACGTCACCGCGTCCGGCCTGTTCGGCCGCGCCACCGGAACTATCAACAACCGCTGAGGAGTAGCCCCATGACCCGCACCGTGATCCCGTGGTTCGAGACGCTGACTGACAGCGTGTCCGCACTCGGCGCCGCGGCCCGCGAGGCCCGCATCGCCCACCGGGCCGCGCAAGCCGCCGGCGCGCAGTACAACCTCGATCGGCTCCGGCACGTCGACGGCGCGGTCACGGTCCCCGGCTGGCAGTCCGGAGTCCCGGACCGGCCGCACGACCGGGCGCTGTTCGAGATCGGGGCCTCTCACCGCGAGCACGAGCGCCGCATGACCGAGCTCTACGACGACGCGGCAGCCGGATTCGCCTACGGCGCCGCCTGGGCCATCCTCCGCGTGCTCGAAGGCCACCGGCCCCCGCTCGTTGAGCTGGGCCGCAAGCCCGACGGCCGCAACGCCATCCCCGACGAACTGTTCCCCGTCCCGCCCGCTTTCAAGGGGCTGGACCGCTGGGACGGAAACCAGCGCTTCGAGCAGGCACGCGGTGAGCTGGAACGCCTGGGTGACCTCTGGGCCTGCGTCGACCTCGACGAGCCCGACTTCCCCGACGGATTCAACATCGCCGACACCCTCGAAGCCCTCGAAGCCTTCCCCGACGCCGCGTTCCTGTACGGCCAGATCGCCGAGTCCGCGCTCACCTTCGCGCTCCTCGACATCCGGCACCCCCACGGGCGCTAGCTACGCCGAGGGCGGCCCCCTCTCACGCCAATGAAGCGGGGCCGCCCTCGTCAACCAGCACGTTGCATCGAACTGGAGGACTCCAGCATGACCCACCCCACCGACATCCGGCGAGACCACCGGCCGCGCATCCATGCCCGGCTGGAGGCGGCGGCATGAACGAGCTGCCCAGCATCGACCTTCCCGGCCTGGACCTGCTCGCCCACGCCGTCGCGGCGGCCGAACGTGGCTGGCACGTCTTCCCGCTCCGCCCCCGCGACAAGCGGCCCGCCGGTCACGCACAGGCCCACTGTCCGCGCACCGGCCGGTGCGCGACCGGTCACCGCACGCCGGAACAGCGTGCAACCACTGCTCCGGATCTGCTCGCGGCCGCGTGGACGCACGCTCCTTACAACATCGGGATCGCGACTGGCCCGTCCGGGCTGCTCGTCGTCGACCTCGACACGCTCAAGCCGACAGACGGAGAAGGAACGCCTGACGGCGTGACTACCTTTGAGGCGCTCTGCGAGCGCGCCGGACAGGCCGTCCCCGCCACCTACCGGGTCCGGACCGCGCGCGGCGGGCAGCACCTGTACTTCACCCAGCCCGCCGGAGTCCGGCTCGGCAACACCGCCGGGCGTCTGGGGAAGCACGTCGACACCCGGGGCTGGGGTGGGTACGTCGTCGCTCCCGGCAGCAGCACCCCGGACGGCTCCTACACAGTGCTGGACAGCATCAGCCCCATCCCCCTGCCCCGATGGCTCGCCAACGCCCTGACAGCCAGGCCCAAGCCCGTTAGGGACGTACCTGCGCCCCTGACAGTGAAGGGGTTCCGGTACGCGACAGCGGCCCTGGACAACGAAGTACAGAACGTCGCCCACGCAGGAGACGGAACCCGCAACGACACGCTGCTCAGGGCCGCAAGGGCTTTGGGGCGGTTCGTCGCGTCGGGCGACCTGAGCCGCGTGGAGGTTGAGCGGGCTCTTAGTAGCGCGGTGGCGGGCAACGCCACCGAGTCGGAGCGCTACTACGACGACGTCATCGCCCGGGGTCTGGATTGGTCGATCGCCAACAACCCCGCCGGCGGCCGGAGCGCGGCATGAACGCCCGCCTCCCTGCCGCCTCTAAGAGCCCTCTCGACCACCGAGTCGCCGAGGACGCCGAGCAGCCGTCGCCACAGCCGGTGGTAGGCGCCCTGGAGGGCGTCGCCGAAGGCGTCCCTTCTGGCTCTGACCCGCACCCCGTCGACCCGTCCCGCACCCCGTCCGTTCCCGCCCGGAGGGAAACACCCATGCCCGAGCCCATCGACGGCGCCGCCCTGCTCGACGAGGTGGAGGCCTTCCACCGACGGTTCAACATCTTCCCGCGCGAGGCCGCCTACGTCGCTGTGACGCTGTGGGACGCGCACGCGCACCTGCTCGACGCCTTCGACGCCACCCCCCGCATCGCGTTCCTCTCCCCGGAGCCGGGGTCAGGCAAGAGCCGTGCTCTGGACGTGATCGAGACCCTCGTGCCGAACTCCATGCCGGCGGTGGACGCTTCGCAGTCCGCGCTGTTCCGGTCCGTCGCCGGCGTCGAAGGGGAACGGCCCACGATCCTCTTCGACGAGATCGACACGATCTTCGGCCCCAAGGCCGCGGGCGATGAGAACCTGCGCAAGTTTCTCAACGCCGGTCACACCCGGGGCCGGAAGATGTACCGGTGCGTCGGGGACGGCGCCAACCAGACCGTGGAGGGCTTCCCGGCCTACTGCGCCGTCGCGCTCGCGGGACTCGGCTCTCTGCCCGACACCGTCTTCACCCGCTCCGTCATCATCCGCATGCGCAAGAAGGCCCCCAACGAGAAGTGCGAGCCTTGGCGGGAGCGCATCCACAAGAAGCAGGGACACGCCCTGCGCGACCGGCTCTTCGCCTGGGCCGAGTCCGTCCGAAAGCAGGTCACCGGCTCCTGGCCCACCATGCCCGACGGGATCACCGACCGGCCGGCGGACGTGTGGGAACCGCTCCTCTCTGTCGCCGAGGCCGCAGGGGGCGACTGGCCCGAGCGGGCCCGCGACGCCTGCCTGGAACTGGTCACCGCCGCCAAGGAGAACGACGCCTCCTCCCTCGGTATCCGCCTGCTGACCGACCTGCGCGACCACGTCTTCCGCGGCCAGGAGCGGATGCCGACCGCGACCATCCTCGAATGCCTCCTCCGCATGGACGACGCCCCCTGGGCCGACCTGGACGGCAAGCCCCTCACCTCCCGCGTCCTGTCCCAGATGCTCGGCCAGTACGTCACCTCGGCCAATAAGCCCATCAAGCCCCGAGGGATCCGCGTCGGCTCCGCCACCCCCAAGGGCTACTACGCCGAAGACCTGGCCGACGCCTGGGCCCGCTACTGCACCCCCCACCCCCAGAAGTCCGCAACAGCCGCCACAGCCGCCACACCGCAGGTCAGCGGGGGTGAATCTGTGGCGGAACCCCTCCCCGGCATCCGCCACACGCCCCACCAGACCGCCACACGACAGCCCGCCGGCATCGCCTGAACCACCCCGGATCGGTGCCGCCACAAGCCGCGTGTGGCGGCTCCGATCCGCCACAAAATCCGGATCCGCCACAAACCCGCGCCCCTAACCAGCGCTGTTGCGGCGTGGCGGCTGTTGCGGATCCCCGGAAGGGGGCCGGAGTACGGCCCGCACTCGATCAACAAGGAGATATGAGCAGTGACCACCGCCGCACAGTCCTCCTCCCCCGTCCTCTGCACCGTGAAGGACGCCGTCGTACTGCTCCGGCTCGGCCGCTCCACCGTCTACGAGCTGATGGCCTCCGGCGACCTGCCCTTCATCAAGCTCGGCCGGGCCCGCCGCATCAAGCGGGCGGACATCGACGCGTTCGTCGCCCAACTCCCGCCGCAGTCCGTCTGATCTCAGCGCAAACACAGGCGGCCCCCGGACACCCGGGGGCCGCCTTCCGCATGGAGGAGCACATGAGTCCCCGCAAGCCGAACATGGAGTCGTCCATCTACCTGGGCAGCGACGGGTGGTGGCACGGCCGCGTCACGATGGGCGTGAAGCCGGACGGTGGTCCGGACCGACGTCACCGCCGCGCCAGGACCGAGACCGAGGTCAGCAAGAAGGTCCGCGACCTGGAGAAGTTGCGCGACGAGGGCCGCGCCACGAAGGCCGGGCGAAAGCCGACCGTCGCAGAGTGGATGGACACGTATCTGAGCACCATCGCGAGCCTGAAGCTCAAGCCGCGGTCCCTCGACGACTACTGGTCGAAGACCCGCAACGACATCATCCCCGGTGTCGGTAAGCACCGCCTCGACAAGCTCGCGCCGGAGCACCTGGAGGTGATGTACGCGGCCATGATGGAGGAGGGGCACGCGCCGTCACACGTGGTCAAGGTGCACCGGATCCTGTCCCGAGCCCTGAAGATCGCCCACCGCCGCAGGCTCATCAACGAGAACGTCGCTACGCTCGTTGACCCGCCCTCGGTCGACGAGACCGAGGCGAACCCGTTCTCGCGGGACGAGTCCAAGGCGTTCCTCGCGGCCGCCGCGCAGCGACCCACCTTCATGCGATGGGCCATCGGCGTCGGCATGGGCTTCCGGCAGGGCGAAGCCCTGGGTCTGCGCTGGCAGTACGTCGACCTGGAGCAGGGGCTGTTCCACCCCGCCTGGCAGCTCCAGCGCCTCACCTGGAGGCACGGCTGCAAGAACGCGCACGCCTGCGGTGCCCGGTTGCACCGGTTCGAGCCCTGCCCCGCTGAGTGCTCCACCCACAAGGGCTACAAGCGCGGCTGCCCGAAGCCGTGCGCGAAGACGTGCCGCCGGCACGCCAGCACCTGCCCCGAGAGGAAGGGCGGCGGGCTGGCGTTCACCCGGCCGAAGACGAAGAAGAGCCAGCAGCCCGTGCCGATCCCACCGCCCTTCCTGCCCTACCTCCTGGAGCACAAGGCCAAGCAGGACGAGCAGCGGCAGGCCGCCGGTGAGCTGTGGGAGGAGTGCGGCGCCATGTTCACCCGACCTGACGGCCGGCCGCTCGATCCGCGGGCTGACTGGGAGGAGTTCAAGGAGCTGCTCGACGAGGCGGGGATCAGTGACCGCCGTCAGCACGACGGGAGCCGTCACACGGCCGGCACCATCCTCAACGAGTTGGGGGTGGACATGCCGACCATCATGGAGATCCTTCGGCACACGCAGATCAGCCAGACGAGGCGGTACGTGAAGGGGCGATCGGAGCTCTCGCGGGAGGCGATGCGCCGGATGGGTGAGGCGTTCATGCCTGGCCCCAATCCGGTGTCTGAGACCAGGACTGAGACCGAGAGCACCCGCGCCGCCCGTGCGCGGCGGCGGCGCAAGATCCGGTGAATAGCAAAAGCCCCAGGTCACGGCGAGTGAGTCCTGGGGCTTCTACAGAGCCGCCTTCGGGATTCGAACCCGAGACCTACGCATTACGAGTGCGTTGCTCTGGCCAACTGAGCTAAGGCGGCACCGCTGGTCAGACAAGTATTCCCTCGGAGAGGGGCGCTCATCAGCAGCGGCGCCAAGTCTACAGGGTGTGGACGGGTGCCCTGAACCGGGTTCTGCGGGGGTGAGACAGAGGTCACATACTGGGGCAGATGCGTCGTATTCGGTGCATCGTTCTGCCGTGCGTCCCCCCGAAGGGATGAGAGGTCCCGTGGCCCGAGCCGTAACGGGAACGTCCGGGCGTTGGGCGATGCTCGCCGTGCTGTGTGCCAGCCTGCTGCTCGTCGCGATGGACGCCACCATCCTGAACGTCGCGCTCCCCTCCCTCATCGACGACCTGCAGCCCAGCGCCGTGCAGCAGCTGTGGATCATCGACATCTACGGGCTGGTCCTCGGCGGGCTGCTCGTCACCACCGCCGCCGTCGGCGACCGGTTCGGGCGGCGCAAGCTGTTCCTCATCGGCTTCGTGCTCTTCGGCGTGGCCTCCGTGGTCGCCGCGACCGCCGGGACCTCGGCGCAGCTCATCGCCGGGCGGGTGCTGCTCGGCGTCGGCGGGGCGATGGTCATGCCGTCCACGCTCTCGCTGATCCGGAACATCTTCACCGACGCCCACGAGCAGGCCCTCGCCATCGGGATCTGGGCCGCCGTCGCCGGCGCCGGCGCGGCGATCGGGCCGCTCGTCGGCGGGCTGCTGGTCGAGCGGTACGGGTGGTCCGCCGCCTTCTGGGTCAACGTCCCGGTGGTGGTCGTGACGGTCGTCGCCGGCCTGTGGCTGCTGCCCGAGTTCAAGGACGCCGGCGAGCACGCCCTCGACGTGCTCAGCGCCGTGCTCTCCGTCGCCGGCATCATCGCCCTCGCCTGGGGCATCAAGCACGTGGCGAAGGGCCGCCCCACGGCGGCGGACCTGCTGGTCCTGGCGGCCGGGATCGGGCTGCTCGCCTGGTTCGCCCGCCGCCAGCTGCGGCTGGCGGATCCGCTCCTCGACGTACGGCTCTTCCGGAACCGCCCCTTCACCGCCGCCGCGCTCGTCACCCTCATGGCCATGCTCGCCGCCGGCGCCGCGCTCTTCCTGGTCTCCCTGTGGCTGCAGTACGTCCACGGCTACTCCCCCTTCGAAGCCGGCCTGCGCACCCTCCCCACCGCCCTCGCCATGCTCGGCAGCTCGCTCCTCACGCCGACGCTGATGCACCGGATCGGCGTACGGGCCTGCATGGCGATCGGCCTGGCCGGGCTGGTGGCCGGGTTCACCCTGCTGGCCCTGGCCCCGCAGCCGACCTCGTACGCCTACATCGCCGTCTTCCTGGTCACCCTCGGCTTCAGCGACGGCCTGGCCGTCACCACCGCCGCCGCCGTGCTCGTCTCGGCGGTCCCCGCGGAACGGGCCGGGCAGGCCGGCGCCGTCTCCGAGACCTCGTACGAGCTCGGCGTGGGCCTCGGCGTCGCGCTCCTCGGCTCCGTCCACGCCGCGGCGTACGCCGCGCACATGGCCGGTGCGCCGGCCCGGGCGGCCGAGTCGATCGGCGGGGCGAAGGAGTACGCCGAGAGCCTGCCGACCGCCGCGCGGGCCGCCGAGGCCACCGGGCTGCTGGAGCGCTCCCGCGACGCGTTCGACAGCGCCCTGGCCACGACCTCGTACGTCTCGATCGGCATCACGGCCGCCGTGCTGGTGCTCGTGGTGTGGATGGTGCCCGGCTCCTTCAGGACCACCGGGTCCGCGCACTAGGCCGGGAGCGGAACCGCCGCAGTGGCAGAAACGCCGCAGGGGCGGCCGACGTCGCCGCCGGTCCGCCCCCGCGGGCGCGAGCCACCCGGGTCAGGCGCCCAGGTGGTGCCCCTTCGCCCACTCCTTCTCGCCGTCCGTGGTGCAGTTCGAGTGGTAGACGGGGCCGGCGAACGCCGGGCGGTTGCTGGGCACCGCGGCGAACGTCGAGCAGTTCGACGAGTAGCCCGCGCGACCGCCGGAGAAGTAGTCGATGTCGACCCCGTCGTTGGCCAGGGCGGCGCCGGCCCCGCCCAGCAGGATGCCGGCGGCCAGGACGGATGCGGTGACAGCAGAGCGAATACGCATGACTCCCCTAGGGATGTACGGAAGGACGCGCTGGTCGAAGTACGCGTCGGCCGGTCCAACCGCCCGGAGGCGGCGACGGGAACGGCAGTTCACTCCAATGCCCGCAGCAGTATCGTTTCGACACCCCGCTACCAGGACAGCCGCGGGTCCTGCACGTACTCGGGCGAGTGCTCCAGCTCGGCGCGGCCCAGGTCGGTCCGGACCAGGGTGCCCGGATGCGGGCTCGTTCGCCACGACGGCGGCGGCCCGTGGAAGCGTCCCGTACCCGGGATGCCCACCTCCACCAGCGCCCCGTCCCGGAACATCCACAGGCCGAAGCAGTCGTCGTCCTCGTACCGCGCCAGCGCGATGATCTGCGCCATTCTGCTCATGCCCGCACGTCATCAAGCGCGCACGCCCCCGGGCAAGCCGTTTCCCCCCGCCGGCGGCTCAGCGCGCCGGCGGCCTCAGCACTTCTTGCCGTCCTCCGGCGCCTTGCCCTCCAGCAGGTAGCGGTTGATCGCGGTGTCGATGCAGTCGCTGCCGCGCCCGTACGCCGTGTGGCCGTCGCCGTCGTAGGTGAGGAGGGTGCCCGAATCGAGCTGGCCCGCCAGCGCCTGCGCCCACTTGTACGGGGTCGCCGGGTCCCGCGTGGTGCCCACCACCACGATCGGCGGGGCGCCCTTCGCGGTCAGCTTCTCCGCCTGGCCCGTGGCCTCCACCGGCCAGTACGCGCAGTTCAGCGCGGCCCAGGCCAGACCCGCGCCGAAGACCGGGGAGGCCTTCTGGAAGGAGGGCAGGGCGGCATCGACCGCTGCCGGGTCCTTGAAGGCAGGGGGCTGGTCGAGGCAGTTGACGGCGGCGTTCGCGAACATCAGGTTGGCGTACTTGCCGTCCTCCCCGCGCTCGTAGTAGCTGTCGGCCAGGCTCAGCAGGCCCGCTCCGTCGCCGTTCATCGCCGACGTGAGCGCCTCGCGCAGCTGCGGCCAGGCGCTCTCGTCGTACAGCGCCGCAATCACCCCGGTCGTGGCGAGGGCCTCGCCCAGCGGGCGGTCCGCCTCCCCGGTGGGCACGGGCTGGGCGTCGACCTTGCGGAAGAACTCCTTCAGGCGCGCCCCCACCGCATCCGGTCCGCCCTTGCCCAGCGGGCAGTCGGGCTGCTTCGCGCAGTCCACGGCGAAGGAGGTGAAGGCCGTCTCGAAGCCCGCCGTCTGATCCCGGTTCAGATCGATCGCGGACCGCGTGGGGTCCATCGCACCGTCCAGGACCAGCCGGCCGACCCGGTCGGGGAAGAGGTCCGCGTACGTGGCTCCGAGGAGGGTGCCGTACGAGGCCCCGACGTACGTGAGCTTCTCGTCGCCGAGCACGGCGCGCAGCAGGTCCATGTCGCGTGCGGCGTCGACGGTGGAGACGTGCGGCAGGACCCGCTGCGAGCGCTCCTCGCAGCCGGCCGCGAACTTCTTGAACGCGGCTACCAGCTCGGCCCGCTCGGCCTGGTCGTCCGGGGTCTGGTCCACCTGTGTGTACGCGTCCATGGCCGGGCCGGTCAGGCACTCGACGGGGCTGCTGCGGTCCACCCCGCGCGGGTCGAAGGAGACCATGTCGTACCGGGCGCGGACCGGCGCGGGGTAGCCGATGCCCGCGTACGCCTGCAGGTAGCCGATGCCGGAGCCGCCCGGGCCACCCGGATTGACCACGAGCGAGCCGAGCCGCTTGCCGGGACCGGTGGCCACCCGGCGCGCCACCGCGATGTCGACGTCCTGGCCGGAGCGGGGGTTCGC
This sequence comes from Streptomyces sp. NPDC090045, assembly GCF_044747975.1. Lineage (NCBI taxonomy): Bacteria > Bacillati > Actinomycetota > Actinomycetes > Kitasatosporales > Streptomycetaceae > Streptomyces > Streptomyces sp. NPDC090045. The sequence goes on along the minus strand of NZ_JBIVFA010000014.1, from coordinate 151,483 downwards.
GTAGTCCAGGGGGGCCTTCATGGTGGAGCACTGGAATCCGGGGACTCCGCACTCGCGCCAGGTCAGCTTCTGCTCGTAGTACGGGCGCAGCGCGGCGGCTTCGGGTGACGGGCGGGCCGACGCCGTGGCGGACTCCGCCCCGGAGGACTCCGCGGCGCGCGGGGCGTCCGATCCGCCCGCGGCGGCGCGGGGGGCGTCCAGACCTCCCGAGGTGCACCCGGAGAGCAGCAGCCCGGCGGCGGCGATCACGGTCCCGGTCGTACGGAGGAGGCGGCTGGTGTCCATCCCCGGAGCGTACGACTGCCGGAGGAGACCGGGGGGATCTTCTGCGGCGGACGGCCGCGGGCCTTCCGTGGCCCGCGCCGGACGGGGCACGGACCGGGCCCGTCCCGGCCTCGGCGGCCGGTCCGCCCGTACGGGTGAGCCCGTCAACCGGGTGTGGACCCGGGCGGCGGCGGTGCACCGGACCGGCGGCAGCCCGGCGGTGGTCAGCCCGCGCGCAGCGACATCGTCATCGCCTCGACCGCCAGGAGGGGGGCCACGTTGCGGTCGATGGCCTCCCCGCAGGCGATGATCGCCTCGATCCGGCGCAGGGTCCGCTCGGGGCCCGAGGCCCGCGCGATCCGGTCGAGGTCCTGCCGTATCTCCTCGTTGGCGATGGCCACGGACGAGCCGAGCTGCAGGGCCAGGACGTCCCGGTAGAAGCCGGTGAGGTCGGTCAGCGCCAGGGCGAGGGTGTCGCGCTGGGTCCTGGTGCGCCGGCGCTTCTGCCGGTCCTCCAGCTCCTTCATCAAGCCCGCCGTGCCGCGCGGCATCCGGCTGCCGGCGCCCGCTCCGGCGCCGAGCGCGGCCCGCAGCTCCTCGGTCTCCTTGGTGTCGACCTCTTCGGCCACCTGCTTGGCGTCCTCGTTGGCCGCGTCCACCAGCTCCTGGGCGGCCTTGAGGCAGGCTCCGATGTCGTCCACCCGGAGCGGGAGCTTCAGGACCGTCGCCCTGCGCTCCCGGGCCGCCTCGTCGGTGGCCAGCCGGCGGGCGCGGTCGACGTGCCCCTGGGTGGCCCTGGCGGCGGCCATGGCCACCGACGGCTCGATGCCGTCCCGCCGCACCAGCATGTCGGCGACGGCCTCGACCGAGGGGGTGCTGAGGTTGAGGTGGCGGCAGCGGGAGCGGATGGTGGGCAGCACGTCCTCCACGGAGGGCGAGCACAGCAGCCAGACCGTGCGGGGAGCAGGCTCCTCCACGGCCTTGAGGACCGCGTTGGCGGACTTCTCGTTCAGCCGCTCGGCGTCCTCGACCAGGATGATCTGCCAGCGGCCCGTGGCGGGGGACGTGTAGGACTTGCGGACGGTGTCCCGCATGTCGGCGACGAGGATCTGGCTGCCGTCCGCGACGACGGTGGAGACGTCCGCGTGCGTGCCGACCATGGTGGTGTGGCAGCCGTCGCAGAACCCGCAGCCCGGCTCACCGCCGAGGGCGCGGTCAGGGCTGGTGCACTGCAGGGCGGCCGCGAAGGCCCGGGCGGCGGTGGCCCGCCCGGATCCGGGCGGGCCGGTGAACAGCCAGGCGTGGGTCATCTTGGACGCCGCGGGCGGGGCGGTCCCGTTCGTGATGGCCGTGACCAGGGCGTCGGCGTCGCGGGCGGCGGCGGCCAGCTGCGTCTGGACCCGCTCCTGGCCCACCAGGTTGTCCCATACGGGCATCCCGCCCACCGCCTTTCACTCTCCGTGCACCCATTGTGGCGGGCGCCACCGACAATCCCGTCCCGGCCATCCCGCCCCCGCCGGAGTCAGCGGCGGCGGCGCGGTCCTCGTTCGCCCTCGTCGCCGTCCTCGTCGTCCCGGTGGCGGCCCAGCAGTTCGTCCGCCAGCGTCGGCAGATCGTCCAGCGGGGTCTCCTCGGCCCAGTCCGGGCGCGGCCGCTGCTGCCGGCCGTCCTCGCCGACCAGGGGGAGCTCCCGCGTCCGGTCGTTGGCCGAGTCCCGGAAGATGCCCGACGGCACCCGGTCGGCCGGGTTCTCCTCGGGGCGCTGGGCGGTCGGCCGCGAAGCGGACCGTGCCCGGCCGGTACCGGAGCCGGAGCCCTGCGGGGCGGCCCCCGGGCGGACCGGCGGCAGCACGGCCGTCTCGTCGACCGGGCGGACCGGCGGCAGTACCGCCGTCTCCGCGGCGGACGCCGGGTCGGCCTTCGGCACCGGGACGGTCTGGGTCACGTCGTCCGGCTGGACGACCCGCTTGACCACCGGGGTCTCGACCGTCACGGCGTCGTCCGGGTGCGGCTCCTTCGTCATGCCCACCTTGGGAGCAGGAGCAGGAGCGGGAGCGGGAGCGGGGGCGGGCGCAGGAGCGGGAGCGGGCGCCGCCGGGGCGGGCGGAGCAGCCGCCGAAGCCGCAGCGGCCTCCGCCGCGGCAGCAGCGGCAGCGGCCTTCGCCGCCGCCTCGGCCGACGCGGCCTCCACCAGCCGGCGCGCCTCCTCGGCCTTCAGCAGGGCCTCCTCGGCCCGCCGCTGCTTCTCCAGCCGGCGCTCCTCGGCCTCGGCCCGCAGCCGGGCCTCCTCCTCGGCCTGCCGACGCAGCCGCTCTGCCTCCGCCGCACGCGCCTTCTCCTCGGCCTCCACGCGCAGCCGCTCGGCCTCGGCCCTGGCCCGGGCCTCCTCCTCGGCGCGCCGGCGCTCCTCGGCGGCCAGGCGCGCGGCCTCCGCCTCGGCCTTGATCCGTGCTTCCTCGGCCTCGCGGGCCAGCCGGGCCTCTTCCTCGGCCCGGAGCCGCGCTTCCTCCGCCTTGCGGGCCGCCTCTTCCTCGGCCTTGCGCCGTGCCTCCTCCTCGGCGAGGCGCCGGGCCTCCACCTGGGCGGCCACCTCGGCCTCGGAGAGCGGGAGCATCCGGTCCAGGCGGTGCCGTACGACGGTGGTCACCGAGTCCGGGTCCTGGCCCGCGTCGACCACGAGGTAGCGCCCGGGGTCGGCCGCGGCGAGCGTCAGGAACCCGGACCGCACCCGCTGGTGGAACTCCGCCGGCTCCGACTCCAGCCGGTCAGGCGCCTCCGTGAACCGCTCGCGGGCCGCCTCCGGCGACACGTCGAGCAGCACGGTCAGGTTCGGGACGAGCCCGTCGGTCGCCCAGCGCGAGATCCGGGCGATCTCCGTCGGGGAGAGGTCGCGGCCGGCGCCCTGGTAGGCCACCGAGGAGTCGATGTAACGGTCCGAGATGACGACCGCGCCGCGCTCCAGGGCCGGGCGCACCACGGTGTCCACGTGTTCCGCCCGGTCGGCGGCGTACAGCAGTGCCTCGGCGCGGTTCGAGAGTCCGGCGGAGGACACGTCGAGCAGGATCGAGCGGAGCCGCTTGCCCACGGGGGTCGCCCCCGGTTCGCGGGTCACGACGACCTCGTGGCCCTTGCCCCGTATCCAGGAGGCCAGCGCCTCGACCTGGGTGGACTTGCCGGCTCCGTCGCCGCCCTCCAGGGCGATGAAGAATCCGGTGGCGGACGCGGCCTGCACCGGTTCCCCGCCGCGCAGCGCCTCGCGCAGGTCGCGCCGCAGGGGTACGCCGCTGCGGTCGTCGGCCTTGGTGAGCACCACGACGGCGACCGGCAGCAGCAGGGCGCCGACGAGCATCAGGGTGAAGGCGGCGCCGCCGTGCGCGAAGACGGCCTCGGCGCCGGTCAGCCGGTGCGGGCCGATCGCCGCGGCCAGCACCGGGGCGGCGACGGCGCCGATGGCCACGGCCACCCGTACGACCGCCTGGAGGTGCTCGGTGACCCGGGCCCGGCGGAACTCCTCGGTCTCCTGGTCCAGCAGCGTGTGTCCGGCGTTGGCGGCGACGCCCGCGCTGACGCCGGCAAGCAGCGAGAGGAACAGCACGGTCGCCATGTCCGGGACGAGGCCGGTCAGCAGCAGCGCCAGCCCGGTCACCGCTATGGCGAGGGCCAGCAGCCGGCGCCGGGACAGGCCGGGCAGCACCTTGCCGGCCTGGGTGGCGCGGATGCCGGCGGCGGTGCCGCCGACCAGCGCGAGGACGAGCAGTGCGAAGGCGGCCGGGCCGCCGCCGAGGTCGAAGGCGTGCAGGACGGCCACGGCGACGGCGCAGGACACCGCTCCGGCGACCGCGGCGCAGCTCAGGACCAGCAGGGGGATGGCGCCCGTACGGCCCTTGTCGGGCCGGTCGCCCGCCTTGGGGGCGCGCAGGCCCTCCAGCGGCGAACGCGGACGCGGGGTCGCCCCGCCGGGCAGCACCAGCGGGAGCAGCAGCGAGACCGACGCGGCGAAGAGGCCGGAGGCCACGTACGAGCCGAGGGCGGCCTGGTTGGCGGCGAACCAGTCCACGCCGAGGCCGAGCGCCTTGCCGACCAGGGTCGCGGCGAGCAGCGCGGCCGCGGCAATGGGGAGCGCGGCGAAGGCCGTACGCAGGGTCAGCCGGCGCAGCGCGTCCAGGTGGTCCGGGAGCGGCCGTACGGTCGCCCCCTCCGGCAGCGGCGCGGGCAGCAGCGCGGGCGCCGCGCTCTCCTTGGCCAGGGTCCACAGCCGCTCGGCGGCGCCGGCGACGAAGACGGTGGCCAGCAGCGCGGTGAGTGCGTGGGCCGGGATCCAGTCCAGCCAGAGCGGGGCGACGACGAAGAGCCCGAGGCGGATCCCGTCGGCGCCGATCATCGTCCAGCGGCGGTCCAGCTTGCCGCCCGAGCCGACGAGCCCGGCGAGCGGGCCGAGGAGGACCGCGCCGAAGAGCAGGGTGGCGAGGATCCGGACCCCGAAGACGGCGGCGACGGCGAGGGCCGCACCGCGGTATCCGCCGCCGAAGGCCCCTTCCGACACCGCGGCCTGAAGGGCCAGCAGCACCAGCACCAGCAGGGCGAGGGCATCTCCGATGCCGCTCACCAGCTGGGCGCTCCACAGCCGGCGCAACCTGGGGGTGCGCAGCAGTGCGCGCACCGCACGCTCGCGGGAATCCGCTGCTAGGGCTTCGTCGTAGGTGGGGTTCGCCGGGGCGGTCACGACCGTTGGCTGCTCGGCTCGCGTCATCCGCCCAGCCTATCCGCTGCGCTATGCGGGTGCGGAAGCCTGTGGACGAGGCCGGGTGTGACGCCGGACCCACCTTGCGGTGATCAGCCCGGCGCCGTTGCGGGGCTCTGCCCCGGACCCGGCGCCTCAAACTCCCCCAGCTACCGCTGGGAGGTGCCCCCAGGCGGGGCTGAATGTGGCGGGGCGGACGCACAAGAGCCCCACGCTTCGCGTGGGGCTCTTGTCGCGACTACTCGACTACTCGTCCGCGGCCGGGGCGGCGGCCGTCTTCTTCGCCGTCGCCTTCTTGGCCGTGGTCTTCTTCGCGGCCGTGGTGGTCTTCTTGGCCGCCGTCGTCTTCTTCGCGGCAGCGGCCTTCGTCGCCGTCGCCTTCTTCGCCGGGGCCTTCTTGGCGGGGGCCTTCTTCGCCGTCTTCTTGGCCGGGCCCTTCGCGCGCTTCTCCGCGAGCAGCTCGTAGCCCCGCTCCGGCGTGATCGTCTCGACGTCGTCGTCCCGCCGCAGCGTCGCGTTCGTCTCGCCGTCCGTCACGTACGGACCGAAGCGGCCGTCCTTGACGACCACCGGCTTCTCGCTCACCGGGTCCGTGCCCAGTTCCTTCAGCGGCGGCTTGGCCGCGGCGCGGCCCCGCTGCTTCGGCTGCGCGTAGATCGCGAGCGCCTCGTCCAGCGTGATCGAGAAGAGCTGGTCCTCGGTCTCCAGGGACCGCGAGTCCGTGCCCTTCTTCAGGTACGGGCCGTAGCGGCCGTTCTGGGCCGTGATCTCCACGCCCTCCGCGTCCGCGCCGACCACGCGCGGCAGCGACATCAGCTTCAGCGCGTCGTCCAGGGTCACCGTGTCCAGGAACATCGACTTGAAGAGCGAGGCCGTGCGCGGCTTGACCGCGTTCTTGCCCGTCTTCGGCGTGCCCTCGGGCAGGATCTCCGTCACGTACGGCCCGTAGCGGCCGTCCTTGGCGACGATCTGGTTCCCGCTGACCGGGTCCTTGCCGAGCTCGAACTCGCCGCTCGGCTTCGCGAACAGCTCCTCCGCGTACGCGACCGTCAGCTCGTCCGGAGCCATGTCGTCCGGTACGTCGGCCCGCTGGTGGCCCTCCGCGTCCTTCTCGCCCCGCTCCACGTACGGCCCGTAGCGGCCGACGCGCAGCACGATGCCCTCGCCGACCGGGAAGGAGGAGATCTCCCGGGCGTCGATCGCGCCGAGGTCCGTGACCAGCTCCTTCAGACCGCCGAGGTGGTCCCCGTCGGCCGGCACGACCTCGGTCGCGTCCTCCGAGCCGAAGTAGAACCGCTTCAGCCACGGCACGGACTGGGCCTCGCCCCGCGCGATGCGGTCGAGGTCGTCCTCCATCTTCGCGGTGAAGTCGTAGTCGACGAGCCTGCCGAAGTGCGTCTCCAGCAGGTTCACCACGGCGAACGACAGGAAGGACGGGACGAGCGCCGTGCCCTTCTTGAAGACGTAGCCGCGGTCGAGGATCGTGCCGATGATCGACGCGTACGTCGACGGACGGCCGATCTCGCGCTCTTCGAGCTCCTTGACCAGCGAGGCCTCGGTGTAGCGGGCCGGCGGCTTGGTCGAGTGCCCGTCCGCCGTGATCTCCTCGGCGGCGAGCGCGTCGCCCTCCGCGACCTGCGGCAGCCGCTTCTCGCGGTCGTCGAGCTCGGCGTTCGGGTCGTCCGCGCCCTCGACGTACGCCTTCATGAAGCCGTGGAAGGTGATCGTCTTGCCGGAGGCGGTGAACTCGGCGTCGCGCCCGTCCGAGGCGCGGCCGCCGATCTTCACGGTGACGCTGTTGCCGACCGCGTCCTTCATCTGGGAGGCGACGGTCCGCTTCCAGATCAGCTCGTACAGGCGGAACTGGTCGCCGGTCAGACCCGTCTCGGCCGGAGTGCGGAAACGATCACCCGAAGGACGGATCGCCTCGTGCGCCTCCTGCGCGTTCTTGACCTTGCCGGCGTAGACGCGCGGCTTCTCCGGCAGGTAGTCGGCCCCGTAGAGCTGCGTGACCTGCGCCCGCGCCGCCGACACCGCGGTGTCGGACAGCGTGGTGGAGTCGGTACGCATGTAGGTGATGAAGCCGTTCTCGTACAGCTTCTGCGCCACCTGCATCGTCGCCTTCGCACCGAAGCCCAGCTTGCGCGAGGCCTCCTGCTGGAGCGTCGTCGTACGGAAGGGGGCGTACGGGGAACGGCGGTACGGCTTGGACTCGACCGACCGGACGGCGAACGAGGTGTCCGCCAGCGCGGCGGCGAGCGCCCGGGCGTTCGCCTCGTCGAGGTGCAGCACCTCGCTCTTGAGCTGCCCGTTCGAGCCGAAGTCGCGGCCCTGCGCCACGCGCTTGCCGTCCACCGTGTTCAGGCGGGCGACCAGCGTCGACGGGTCGGAGGCGTCACCGGTGCGCCCGGTGGCGAAGGTTCCGGTCAGGTCCCAGTACTCGGCGGAGCGGAAGGCGATGCGCTCGCGCTCCCGCTCGACGACGAGGCGGGTGGCCACCGACTGGACGCGGCCGGCCGACAGCCGCGGCATGACCTTCTTCCACAGGACCGGCGAGACCTCGTAGCCGTAGAGGCGGTCGAGGATGCGGCGGGTCTCCTGGGCGTCGACCATGCGCTGGTTCAGCTCGCGCGGGTTGGCGACGGCGTCGCGGATCGCGTCCTTGGTGATCTCGTGGAAGACCATCCGGTGGACGGGGACCTTGGGCTTGAGGACTTCCTGCAGGTGCCACGCGATGGCTTCGCCCTCGCGGTCCTCATCGGTGGCGAGGAAGAGTTCGTCGGACTCGGCCAGCAGCTCCTTGAGCTTCCTGACCTGCGCCTTCTTGTCGGCATTGACGACGTAGATGGGCGCGAAGTCGTGCTCGACGTCCACGCCGAGACGGCGGACCTCGCCGGTGTACTTGTCGGGAACCTCGGCCGCGCCGTTCGGGAGGTCGCGGATGTGCCCGACGCTCGCCTCGACGACGTATCCCGGGCCGAGGTAGCCCTTGATCGTCTTCGCCTTGGCTGGGGACTCGACGATGACGAGTCGGCGGCCGCCCTTTGCGGTCTCGCTAGTCGGGGACAACTTGGCTCTTCTCTCCGGTCGGCACTCGGTCGCAGTACGGCGACGCTGCGGAGTGTGACGGTACAACCCGCCCCCGTGTCAAACGGCAGAAGCCCGCAACGGCCACTCGAACGGTAACCCGACAAGTGCCGTTTCTGCCGCCCGGATGCCGCGCCGGAGCGTTCCCGATCACCGGGCAGGGTGGCCGCGGGGCCGTCTGGCCCCGCTCCCGCACCCCGTCCCACGTCGGCTTTCGCGGCCTGATCGGGGCCCGGCCGGGCCCTCGTACGGGACCCTCGCACTCCGGCGTCAGAGCCGGGCGAGGCACCACGCCCCGAGGGCCAGCGAGCCCCCGCCGGCGAACAGGAGCAGAGGTACCGCCACGACGGGGCGCACGCCCTCGGCCACCGGCTCGCGGTGCAGTGCGCGCGCCCCCGTCCAGGCCAGCAGAGCGGCCCCGAACAGCAGGAACACGGCCGCCGCAAAGATCGCCGGACCGTTTTCCACGCCGCTCCCCTTACCCCCGGGCCACTCTCGGGATTCCCCCCGGAACCCGCTGCGCAGGAGACTGCCAGCCCCTGGGGTACACCGGGCGAACCCCGGGTTACATCCGGGTGCCGCTACCGCGCGGGGCCCTGCGCCGGCTCCAGGAAGCCCTGCTCTACCAGCAACCGGATCGCCTCCGGAGTCCGGTCCCGCAGCACCACCGGGTCCTCCTGCACCAGCTGCGCGATCGCGTCCAGGATCCGGCCCGCGGTGAGTGAGCCGTCACACACTCCGGCGAAGCCCGCGCCGACCGTGTCGACCTTGGTGGCGCGCCGCATCCCGCGGTTCTGCCGGAGCACGACGTGCTCCGGGTCCTCCGCGCCGGGCGCGCCGACCTGCTCCTGCACGACCTCCTCGGCCAGCACGAAGTAGGCCTCCAGCAGGGCGGCGTCGTCGTGCTGGCGCAGGTAGTCCTGGCGCGCGAAGTGGGCGAGCACCGCCTCGCCGAGCGGCTGCTCCACCGTGTGCGGCCACTCCTCGACCACGATCGAGGGCTCGGCGGCGTCCGACCGGCGCAAGGTGATCCAGCCGAAGCCGACGGACCTGGTCTTGCGGGCCTCGAACTCGTCCAGCCAGTCCTCGTAGCGCCGCGCGTACTCCCCGGGGTCGGTCCGGTGGTCGCCCGCGTCGCGCAGCCACAGCTCCGCGTACTGCGTCACGTCCTGCACGTCACGCTGCACGATCCAGGCGTCGCAGCCGCGCGGCACCCAGGAGCGCAGCCGGTCGCGCCAGTCCTCGCCCTCGACGTGCTGCCAGTTGCCGAGGAACTGCGCGTACCCGCCCGGGTTGAGCCGTGCTCCGGCCTCCTGGACCAGGGTCCGGCACAGGTCGTCGCCTCCCATGCCGCCGTCCCGGTACGTCAGCCGGGCGCCGGGGGAGATCACGAACGGCGGGTTCGACACGATCAGGTCGTACGTCGCCTCGCCCACCGGTTCGAAGAGGGACCCGGTGAGCAGCTCGGCCTCCGGGGCTCCGGACAGGGCCAGCGTCAGACGGGTGAAGTCCAGGGCCCGGGGGTTGACGTCGGTGGCGGTGACCCGGGTGGCGTGCCGGGAGGCGTGCAGCGCCTGGATGCCCGATCCGGTGCCGACGTCGAGGGCGGAGCCGACCGGGGTGCGCACGGTGATCCCGGCCAGGGTGGTGGAGGCACCGCCGACGCCGAGGACCACACCCTCCTCGCGGCTGCCGATCCCGCCGGCCCCGCCGACGGCGCAGCCGAGGTCGGACACGATGAACCAGTCCTCGCCGTCCGGGCCGCCGTACGGACGCACGTCGACGGTGGCGTGCACCTCATCGCCCTCCATCCGGAGCCAGCCGTCGGCGAGCGCCACGTCGACGGGCAGCGCGGCCGCGGCGTGCACGTACGCCTCGGGCTGCTGGAGGAGGAACAGCCGGACCAGGCTCGCGAGCGGGCCGTCGCCGCGGCCACGGGTGGCGCGCAGGGCGGGGACCGTCTCGCTGCGGGCCAGTGCGGCGTAGGCGGGGGCGCCGAGCAGGTCGAGCAGCCCGTCGGCGGTGAAGCCGGCGGCCAGCAGGGCGCTGCGGAGTTCGGCGGCGTGGTCGGACGTGGGAAGGCTGGTGTTACTCACGCGCCCATTGTGTCCGCTGGGGCCCGTCCTGCCGATCAGCCCGGGCCCGTATGCACGAAAGGGCGGCCGCGGCCCCTTCCGGGACCCCGGCCGCCCTGATCGGACGCCCTCATTGGGCGAGCCACCCGGGCGAGCTGCTCGGGCGTGCCGCTTGGGCGTGCTACTTGGGCGAGGCCGACGCCGCCGCGACCTGGCAGCCCTTCTGGCCGTTGATCGCCTTGTCCAGGCCTCCCGCGTTGAGCGTGGCGAGCGCGTCCTGACCGCCCTTCGTCGCCTCCTGGAGACCGCCCGCGACCTCCTTGAGGCCGTCGGCGAACTTCGTCTGGTCCTGCGGGTCGAGGGCGTCCATCTTCGCCTTCAGGTCGGCGTAGCCCTTGGCCGTCGCCTCGAAGCCCTTGGCGGCCGCCTCCTGCGTCGCCGCGCCGTCCTTGACCGGCGGAACTCCCGCCGACTGCAGGGCTGCGCCCATGGTCTTGTACGACTCCGACATGGCCGCGAACGCCGCAGAGTCCGTCTGCTTGACCTCGTCGGGCTTACTGCTCTCCGTCGCCACACGCTTGATGTCCGCGTTGGCGGTCTCGATCTTCTTGAGTTCGGGCTGCCACTGGTCGCAGACCTTCTTGGCCCACGCGTTGGCCTTCGCGTCGCCGTCGTCCCCGCCGCAGCCGGACAGGACGAGCATCAGCACCGCACCGCCCGACAACGCGGCCGCAAGGTTCTTGTTCACCGGATTGGTCCCTTCGAAGGCTCTCGGCCCGGAAGATACACGCCTCCCCTCCGGGCACGCACAAAGGCGGACAGACGGCGCGTCAGTCCGCGCTGCCTGTCCGCCCTTCGGGCGTACGGCCGGCCCTGCCCGGCTCTGCCCGTCCTGCTGCCGGGACCTCGGGTCAGGAGACCGTCGCGGGGTCGGCCGGCTGGGCCACCCGCTCGGCGGCTCCGCCCTCGGTCTCGTCGCCGACGGCGATGCCGCGGCGCTTGGAGACGTACACCGCGCCGATGATGACGGCGATCGCGAGGACCGCGACGATCGCCCGCACCGTCGGGTTGGTGTCCGGGCCGTAGCTGAACTGCACGACGGCGGGTGCGATCAGCAGCGCCACCAGGTTCATGACCTTGAGCAGCGGGTTGATCGCGGGACCGGCGGTGTCCTTGAACGGGTCGCCGACCGTGTCGCCGATGACGACCGCGGCGTGGGCCTCACTGCCCTTGCCGCCGTGGTGGCCGTCCTCGACGAGCTTCTTCGCGTTGTCCCACGCGCCACCGGAGTTGGCGAGGAAGACCGCCATCAGCGTGCCCGTGCCGATGGCTCCGGCGAGGAAGGAGCCGAGCGCGCCCACGCCGAGGGAGAAGCCGACGGCGATCGGGGTGAGGACGGCGAGCAGGCCGGGCGTGGCGAGCTCGCGCAGCGCGTCCTTGGTGCAGATGTCGACGACGCGCCCGTACTCGGGCTTCTCGGTGTAGTCCATGATCCCGGGGTGCTCGCGGAACTGGCGGCGCACCTCGTAGACCACGGCGCCCGCGGAGCGGGAGACCGCGTTGATGGCGAGGCCGGAGAACAGGAACACGACCGCCGCGCCCAGGATCAGCCCGACCAGGTTGTTCGGCTGGGCGATGTCCAGGCTGAGGTTCATCTCCCCGGCCTTGGCCCCGACTTCCCTGACCGCGGTGGCGATCGCGTCGTTGTACGAGCCGAACAGCGCGGCCGCGGCGAGCACGGCCGTGGCGATCGCGATGCCCTTGGTGATGGCCTTGGTGGTGTTGCCCACGGCGTCCAGGTCGGTCAGGACCTGCGCACCGGCGCCCTCGACGTCGCCGGACATCTCGGCGATGCCCTGGGCGTTGTCGGAGACGGGCCCGAAGGTGTCCATGGCGACGATGACGCCGACGGTGGTGAGCAGGCCGGTGCCGGCCAGGGCCACCGCGAAGAGCGCGAGCATGATCGACGTACCGCCGAGCAGGAACGCGCCGTAGACGCCGAGACCGATGAGCAGCGCCGTGTAGACGGCGGACTCCAGGCCGACCGAGATGCCGGCGAGGACGACGGTGGCCGCGCCGGTCAGGGAAGACTTGCCGATGTCCCGGACAGGACGGCGGTTGGTCTCGGTGAAGTAGCCGGTCAGCTGCTGGATCAGGGCCGCCAGCACGATGCCGATGGCGACGGCGACGACGGCCAGGATGCGCGGGTCACCGGAGTGGTTGGTGATCGCCGGGTTCTCGACGCCGACGAGCTCCTTGTAGGTGGCCGGCAGGTAGGCGTAGACGGCGATCGCGACCAGCACCAGGGAGATCACGGCGGAGATGAAGAAGCCGCGGTTGATGGCGGTCATGCCGCTGCGGTCGGTGCGCCGCGGCGAGACCGCGAAGATGCCGATCATCGCGGTGACGACGCCGATCGCGGGGACGATCAGCGGGAAGGCGAGGCCCAGGTCGCCGAAGGCGGCCTTGCCGAGGATGAGCGCGGCCACCAGGGTGACGGCGTAGGACTCGAAGAGGTCCGCCGCCATTCCGGCGCAGTCTCCGACGTTGTCGCCCACGTTGTCGGCGATGGTCGCGGCATTGCGCGGGTCGTCCTCCGGAATGCCCTGCTCGACCTTGCCGACCAGGTCGGCGCCGACGTCGGCGGCCTTGGTGAAGATGCCGCCGCCCACGCGCATGAACATCGCGATCAGGGCGGCTCCGAGGCCGAAGCCCTCCAGGACCTTGGGAGCGTCGGCGGCGTAGACCAGCACGACGCAGGAGGCGCCGAGGAGGCCGAGGCCGACGGTGAACATGCCGACCACGCCGCCCGTGCGGAAGGCGATCTTCATCGCCTTGTGGGAGACCTCGGTCAGGTCCTTGGCGGGCTCCCCCTCGGCGGGGGTGGCCTCGCGTGCGGCGGCGGCGACGCGGACGTTGGCGCGGACCGCGAGGCGCATGCCGATGTAGCCGGTGGCCGCCGAGAAGATGGCGCCGACGAGGAAGAAGGCGGAACGTCCCGCCCGCTGGTTCCAGTCGTCGGCGGGGAGCAGGAAGAGCAGGAAGAAGACCACGACGGCGAAGATGCCGAGGGTGCGCAGCTGCCGGCCGAGGTAGGCGTTGGCGCCTTCCTGGACGGCCGCGGCGATCTTCTTCATGCTGTCGGTTCCCTCGTCGGCGGCGAGGACCTGGCGGACCAGGATCTGCGCGACGACGAGTGCGGCGAGTGCCACGGCCGCAATGACGATCACGATGAGCCGATTGTCATCGGTGAGTACTGCGGATGCCAGATCTGTGGTGCGATCCGGCGCGATAGGGGTGAAGAGCCCCGTCATTCGTCCTCCTTGACGTGATGAGCTCAAGATGTGGACGGATTGTAGGGAGCGCGCCCCGATCAAAACAGTGCGCAGGAAACGCAATTGGCGTGCTCTTGCTCCTCAGCAATAGATCGCGTCACTCCATTACCCTCGAAAGTGGTAATGGGGCAAAGGCATTGACGCCCGGTCATTGATCTAGGGAAATGAAAAAGGCCCTGCTCAGCAGGGCCTTGATAAAGATCGGAAGATATGAAGGGCGGGGTGCCCGGTGGATCTCAGGGAAGGTCGGAGGACCCGGAGACGGGCCAGCTCATCCGGATGGTCCCGCCCGATTCGCCACTGGTCACCTCGACGTCGTCGACGAGCCCGCTGATCACGGCGAGCCCCATCTCGTCCTCGGTGTCGGCGTCGGGGTCCAGGGCGGCCTCGAGGCCGGGCACGGCGTCGGCGCCGCCGGCCGGTCCCGGAACCTCGTCGCCGACCTCGATGGAGAACGTCTTGTCCTCCTCGGTCAGGACCACCCGGACGGGCGCGGTCAGCCCGTTGCTGCGATGGAGTCCGACGGCACGCGAGCAGGCCTCGCCCACGGCGAGGCGGACCTCGTCGAGGACGGCTTCCTCGACACCGGCCCGGCGCGCCACGGCGGCCGCGACGAGGCGGGCCGTCCGGACGTGTTCGGGCTGGGCGCTGAAGCGCAGTTCAACGGTGGCCATGCGCGTCCCCCTCGGACTACGGGCGTGCCTTGACAGGGGCCCTGGCCATCCATGGCCCGGTACCCCCGCTCTCCTTGCCGGCTCCCGGCCGCCCGAAGGCTGCCGGGGGCCGCCTGGAGCCGTCAGTCGGTGGCGTTGACGGCGTCTTCCACCGTGGTGTGGATCGGGAAGACCTTGGTCAGACCGGTGATGCGGAAGATCTTCAGGATGCGCTCCTGATTGCACACCAGGCGCAGCGAACCCTCGTGCGCACGGACGCGCTTGAGACCTCCCACGAGCACACCAAGTCCGGTGGAGTCGAGGAAGTCCACTCGCTCCATGTCGACAACCAGGTGGTAGCTGCCGTCGTTCACCAACTCGACCAACTGCTCGCGCAGCTTGGGCGCGGTATACACATCAATCTCGCCACCGACCTCCACGACCGTACGGTCGCCGACAGTGCGAGTCGACAGGGACAGGTCCACGGATCCTCCAGCACCTTGCTATCGAGCGGCGCCCCCTAGGGGCCTCCCCACCCGAAGGTAGGCGAGGGATTGGCTGCCGCGATGGCATTCAATCACTTACCGGCAGGCGCGCACGACGCCTTCGGACCATTGTCCCGCACGCCGGTGACACACTCGGTTCCAATGGCCAATACTCACGGTCCCGGACGGCCCAAGCCACCCGTGGACCCAAAACCCACTCCCGGCACGGTCCTGGACCGCCTGTCACGGGGGCCTTCCCGAGCTGCGCGCATCACCCATACGGAGCACTTGCCCCCTCGGGCGGGCCGTCATGCAGTCTGGCCCGCTCGCATCCGAACGGACGTCGTAGCCGCGATCCAGGCGGCCGGCATCGACCATCCGTGGGAACACCAGGCCGCGGCGGCCGAGCACGCCCTGGACGGCGAGTCGGTGGTCGTCGCCACCGGCACCGCCTCGGGCAAGTCCCTGGCCTACCTCGCGCCCGTGCTCTCCGCCCTCGCGGACGGCGCCGAGGCCCCGAACGGCAGGGGCGCCACCGCCCTGTACCTGGCCCCCACCAAGGCCCTGGCGGCCGATCAGCGGCGCGCCGTACGGGAACTGGCCGCCCCGCTGGGCAACGCCGTCCGCCCCGCCGTCTACGACGGGGACACACCCGTCGAGGAACGCGAATGGGTGCGCCAGTACGCGAACCACGTCCTGACCAACCCCGACATGCTGCACCGCGGGATCCTCCCGGCCCACCCGCGCTGGTCCTCCTTCCTGCGGGCCCTGCGCTACGTCGTGATCGACGAGTGCCACACCTACCGCGGGGTATTCGGCTCCCACGTGGCACAGGTCCTGCGCCGGCTGCGGCGGCTGTGCGCCCGCTACGGCTCCGAACCGGTCTTCCTGCTGGCCTCCGCCACGGCCAGCGACCCCGCGGCCGCCGCGTCCCGGCTGACCGGCGTACCGGTGATCGAGATCACCGACGACGCCTCCCCGCGCGGCGAGGTCGTCTTCGCCCTGTGGGAGCCGCCGCTGCTCACCGAGCTACGGGGCGAGAAGGGTGCCCCCGTACGCCGTACGGCCACCGCCGAGACCGCCGACCTGCTGACCGACCTGGTCGTCCAGGGGGTCCGCACGGTCGCCTTCGTCCGCTCCCGGCGCGGCGCCGAACTGATCTCGGTGATCGCCCAGGAGCGGCTCGCCGAGGTGGACCGCTCACTGGCCCGGCGGGTCGCGGCCTACCGGGGCGGATACCTGCCCGAGGAGCGCCGGGCCCTGGAGCGGGCCCTGCACTCCGGCGAGCTGCTGGGACTGGCCGCCACGACCGCCCTGGAGCTGGGCGTGGACGTCTCCGGGCTGGACGCCGTACTCATCACCGGCTACCCGGGCACGAGGGCCTCCCTGTGGCAGCAGGCCGGCCGCGCCGGGCGCGCCGGCCAGGGCGCCCTGGCCGTGCTGATCGCCCGGGACGACCCGCTGGACACGTACCTCGTCCACCACCCCGAGGCGCTGTTCCGCCGTCCGGTGGAGGCCACCGTCCTGGACCCCGACAACCCGTATGTCCTCGCCCCCCACCTGTGCGCCGCGGCGGCCGAGCTGCCGCTGACCGACTCCGACCTGGAGCTCTTCGGCCCGGCGACCAAGGACCTCCTCCCCCAGCTCGAAGCGGCGAAGCTGCTGCGCCGCCGGGCGACCGCCTGGCACTGGACCCGCCGGGAACGGGCCTCGGACCTGACCGACATCCGGGGCGGCGGCGGCCGCCCGGTGCAGATCGTCGAGGCGTCCACCGGCCGGCTGCTGGGGACGGTCGACGAGTCGGCCGCCCACACCGCCGTCCACGAGGGGGCCGTCCACCTCCACCAGGGCCGCACGTATCTCGTGAAACACCTGGACCTGGAGGATTCGGCGGCCCTCGTGGAGGAGGCCAGCCCGCCCTTCTCCACCACCGCCCGCGACACCACCTCCATCTCCGTCCTGGAGACCGAGACCGAGATCCCGTGGGGCTCGGCCCGGCTCTGCTTCGGCTCCGTCGAGGTCACCAACCAGGTCGTCTCCTACCTGCGCCGCAAACTGATCACCGGCGAGGTCCTGGGCGAGACCAAACTCGACCTGCCGCCCCGCACCCTGCGCACCCGGGCCGTGTGGTGGACGGTGACCGAGGACCAGCTCGACGAGGCCCGGATCAACCCGGAGATCCTCGGCGGAGCCCTGCACGCCGCCGAACACGCCTCCATCGGCATGCTCCCGCTGTTCGCCACCTGCGACCGCTGGGACATCGGCGGCGTCTCCGTGCCGCTGCATCCCGACACCCTCCTCCCCACGGTCTTCGTCTACGACGGCCACCCCGGCGGCGCCGGCTTCGCGGAGCGCGCCTTCCACACCGCCGCCGCCTGGCTGACGGCGACCCGCGACGCGATCGCCGCCTGCGAGTGCGAGGCCGGCTGCCCTTCCTGCATCCAGTCCCCCAAGTGCGGCAACGGCAACGACCCCCTCCACAAACGCGGCGCCATCCGCCTTCTCACCCGCCTCCTCGCCGAATCCCCACCGACCCCGCCCTCCGGCTCTGACCAGGGCCCTGACGGCCGCTGAGCCCTCTCCCGGGCCCTTGTGCCCGGGTCAGTGCGGCGACGCCCGAGGCGGGCCCGCACGGGCCGCGACGGCGGGCGTGAAGGGACCGGCCGCGCCCCGGGCCGTCACCTCCGCGACCTCGCCGTGCAGACGGCACCCGGCGAGCGCCGCTCCCTGCGCCCGGGCCACCCTCAGTGCCGTGGCGCAGGCGGTCTCCGGTCCGTGGGCCCAGGTGGCCGCCGCCGCGAGCGCCGCCAGATCGGCGGCCGAAGCCGCCCTGTGCCGGGCTACGACGGCCTGGCCGAGCAGCAGCACCCCGCCGAACACCGCCCCCAGCACCGTGGCCACCAGCGTCGCCCAGACCGTGGCGGACCCCCGGTCCCGGCTCACGGCGGCGGCCCCACGCTGTCCTCCGCCAGGGCCACCGCCTGCGCCCCCAGCCGTACGGGCAGCCCGCCCGGCCCCGGCGCGGGCGCCGCCACCCTGACCCGCCAGAGGTCGCCCACCCGCTCCAGCTCCACCCGCGCCCCCGGCGGCGCGGCCGCCCGCGCCGCCGCGACGGCCACCTCGGCCGGCTCCGACCGGGCCGCCGCCCTGGCGCCGGCCCGGGCCGCGTCCACACACCGGATCTGCGCGGCCGCCGCCATCAGCGCCCACACCAGCAGCGCCGCGAACAGCACCAGTGCGGGGATCACCAGGGCCGCCTCCGCCGTCACATATCCCCGGTCCGCCATTCCCCGGCGCGCGGCGGACTTCCCCTCAGAACGGCACATCGAGCGCCTTCCCGATGGTCGACTGAAGGGCCGTCGCGACGACTTCACTCGTCACCACCTTGTAGAGGACCGCGGCGAATGCGCAGGCCGCGATCGTGCCCATGGCGTATTCCGAGGTGGACATCCCCGCGTCGCCCCCGCGACCGCTCAGCGCCGTCCGCACCCGAAACCAGATGATCCTCATGGCAAACCTCCTGTGGATTTCCGTTGTTGATGTGTGTGGTCAATGCGACGTCAGGTGTTCGAGAGAAGTCCCGAGGCCATTCCGATCACCACCGGCGCCACCCCGATCGCGAGAAAAGCGGGCAGGAAACACAGCCCCACCGGCGCGGTGACGAGCACCGCCGCCCGCTGCGCCCTGGCTCCCGCCAGCCGCGCCCGGTCCTCCCGCAGGCCCGTCGCGAGCCGGGAGACCGGCTCCGCTGCGGGCGCCCCCGTCCGGGCGGCCCGTTCCAGGCATTCCGCGAGCGCCCGGGCACCCGGCATCTCCGCCAACCTCCCCCACCCGGCGCCCGGTTCGCCGCCGAGCCGCAACTCCGCCCCGGCCCGCGCCAGCCGCTCGCCCACCGGACCGCCCAGGGACTCCCCGACCACCTCCGCGGCCTCCACCGGGCCTGCCCCGGCCGCCAGGCAGGCCGCCAACAGGTCGGCGGCGAACGGCAGCTGACGCTCCGCCTCCCTCGGATCCACCCCGGCGGCCGGCCGGGCCCTCGCCCGCCACCGCCACACCCCGAGCGCGGCCAGCACGCCGACCACCACACCCGTCAGGCCGCCGACGAGCACCCAGCCCGCCAGCAGCGCCCCGGCCGGCCCGGCCCACGCCGCCACCACACCCCGCGCCGCGGAAGCGAACACCGGCCCGCGAAGACCCTGTTCCACCCCGAGCAGGGCCGTGATCCTGCGCCGGGCCTTCCGCTCCCGGAGCCGTGCCACCACCACCGCCCCCGCCCAGAGGGCCGCGACGGCGAGGCACAGCACCATCCCCAGCCTGTGGACGAAGAAGCCGCTCATCACCGCTCCCCCGCCCGTACGATCCGCCGGCACCACAGCAGCCCCAGCGCCTCCAGCAGCGCTCCCGCCAGCAGGCAGCCCCACCCCATCGGGGTGTGCAGCAGCACCCGCAGCGGATCCGCCCCCAGCCCGGTGCCGATCAGCAGGCCCACCAGCGGCAGCAGGGCGAGCACCAGCACCGTCGAGCGCGCCCCCGCCAACTGGGCCCGCAGCGACTCCTGCCGGTCCCGCTCCGCCCGCAGGGCCCCTTCCAGCCGGTCCAGCCCGGCGGCCAGTCCCGCGCCGCCGTCCACCGACACCCGCCAGCAGGCGGCCATCCCGGCCAGCCCCTCCGCGCCGGGCTCCTTCGACGCCTGGCGCAGCGCCCCCGGCACATCCCCGCCGAACGCCGCGGCGGCCAGCACTCCCGCCTCCGCCGCACCCGGCCCGCCGGGGCCCGCAGCGGTGCGCCGCATCGCCGCCGTCAGCGCCTGGCCCGGCTGAGCCCCCGCGCGCAGTTCGCCCACCACCGCCCCGCACAGGGCCACCACTTCGGCGGCCCGCGCCGCCCGGGCCCGCTCCCGCGTCCTTACCCGCAGCCACCGCCGCAGCAGCGGCAGCGCCGCAGCGCCCACCAGCAGCGGGATCACCGACCCACCGAGCACCGCGACCAGGAGACCGGCCCCGACGCAGGCCCACTCCCGCCACTGCGCGGCCCGCACCCGTACGGCGATCAGCAGCCGTTCCCGGTGCAGCGGTCCGTGGGGAACCGCCGGAGCGCCCGCGGCCAGCACCACCCGGGCCCGCCGGACCACTCGGTCGCCCCCGGAGAGCCCCCAGGCGGCCGCCCCGGCGCACAGCACCCCGGCGAACACCGGCACCGGCAGCCCCGCCGCGGCGCTCACCGGACACCTCGCAGCAGCGGACGCAGCCGGTCCCAGCCCGGCTCCCGTACGAAGCCCCGGGCGGCCCAGCGCAGCGCCGGTACGGTGACCACCAGGCCGGCGGCGTCCCGCTCCAGCACGTGCACCTCGGCCAGCCGGCGCCGTCCCTCGCGGTCCCGGACCAGGTGGAGCACCAGGGTCAGCGCGGCGGCCAACTGGCTGTGCAGGGCGGCCCGATCGAGCCCGGCGGCCGTCCCGAGCGCCTCCAGCCGGGCCGGGACATGGGCGGCGGCATTGGCGTGGACGGTGCCGCACCCGCCCTCGTGGCCGGTGTTCAGGGCGGCGAGCAGATCCGCCACCTCGGCGCCCCGCACCTCGCCGACCACCAGCCGGTCGGGCCGCATCCGCAGGGCCTGCCGGACCAGGTCCGCCAGCGTGACCAGGCCCGCCCCCTCCTGATTGGCCGGCCGGGTCTCCAGCCGCACCACGTGCGGATGGTCGGGGCGCAGCTCGGCCGAATCCTCGGCCAGCACAATCCGCTCGCCGGGCCCGACCAGCCCCAACAGGGCGCTGAGCAGCGTGGTCTTGCCGGTTCCCGTGCCACCGGAGACGAGGAACGACAGCCGGGCCTCGACCATGTCCCGCAGCAGCCGGTGCCCGCCGGGCGGCAGCGTCCCCGCCGCGACGAGCTCCTCCAGCGTGAACGCCCGCGGCCGCACCACCCGCAGCGAGAGGCAGGCCGAGCCGACGGCCACCGGCGGCAGAACGGCATGCAGCCGGGTGCCGTCCGGCATCCGGGCGTCCACCCAGGGCCGGGCGTCGTCGAGACGCCGCCCCGCCACGGCGGCCAGCCGCTGGGCAAGCCTGCGCACGGCCGCCGGGTCGGCGAAGGTCACCCCGGTCAGCTCCAGCCCGCCACCGCGGTCCACCCACACCCGGTCGGGGGCCGCCACCAGCACATCGGTGACCTCGGGATCGGCCAGCAGCGGCTCCAGCGGGCCGGCACCGACCAGTTCGGACCGTAACTCTGCGGCCACACCCAACACTTCGGCATCCCCGAGCAGCCGGCCCTGGGCCCGCAGGGCCGCCGCCACCCGCGCCGGGGTCGGCTCCGCCCCGCTCTCGGCGAGCCGACGGCGCACCGCGTCCAGCAGCACCGCGCTCATGCCGGCACCCCCTGGGACGGGCCGAGCGCCCGCTGCCAGAAGCCGTCGCAGAAGCGAGCCAGTGCGCCCCGGCCCTGCGCCCCCGGTGCTTCTCCCTCAGCCACCCGCCCCGGCAGTCCCACCTCGACCGGCACCTCGCCGGCCAGCGGCGCCCCCAGCAGCCCCGCCACGGCCTCCGGGTCCAGACCGCCCGGGCAGCGGCCCCGTACGACGACGCGCACGTCCCGGGCCACCATTCGCACCCCGGCCGCCACCCGGCCCGCGGCTGCCACCGACCGCAGCTCGCCCGGCACCACCATCAGCACCAGGTCGAGCTGGGCCAGCACCTCGGCCACGGCTTCGTCCACCCGCCGCGGGAGGTCGACCACCACCACCCCTCCCCGGCGGCGCGCGGCGGCCACCACCGACCGCATCGCGGCGGGCGGCACCACCACCCGGTCCCCGCGGTCCCAGCTGAGCACCCGCAGGGCGTGCAGCTCGGGCAGGGACTCCTCCAGCGCTCCGGCGCCGACCCGCCCCCGCGACGCGGCGAAGTCCGGCCAGCGCAGCCCTTCGGCGTTCTCGCCGCCGAGCAGCACGTCCATGCCGCCGCCCAGCGGATCGCCGTCGATGAGGATGGTCCGCTCCCCGGCGCGGGCCGCCCGGACGGCGAGCGCGCAGGCGAGGGTGGAGGCTCCGGCCCCGCCGGCGCCTCCGATCACCCCGACCGCGAGGGCGGGCCGCCCGGCCCCCTCCACGACGTCGGCGATGCGGTCGACGAGCAGGCTCTCGGCGTCGGGGAGGCGCAGCACCTCCTCGGCGCCGATCTCCACGGCGCGCTGCCACACGAGGGGGTCGTCCAGGTCCCGGCCGACGAGGAACACCCCGGTCCTGCGGGGCGCCCCTCGCACCCGTCGCGCGGCGTCGTCCCCGACGAGCACGAGCGGCGCGGAATCCCATCCAACGCCTCCGGCGCTACCGTCACTTGCGCCGGACCCTCCGCCCGCACCCGTCTGCTCGGGCACCGCGTGGTGGACATGCGGTTCGGCGCCGGCGGCGGCGCACAGCCTCAGCAGGTCGTCGAGGAGCACGGGATCCTCGGTGATGATCAGCGGCCGCCCGCCGCCGGACGCGGCCCCGGCCCCCGCTCCGGCCCCTGCTCCCGCACCCGCCACCACGGGTTCCGGCGTTTCACACGACTTCGATCGAGCCACGATCTCCGCCCCCTTCTCACTGCAAATCCAGCACCGCGGACTTCGCGGCTGGAATCACCGTGCAGCGATCAGGAAAAACAAGTGGATCTTGCTCGATAACTGTGGACAACCCAACGATTGTGAATAACCCGGTCACCCGCACAGGTGAGTTCCGGAGCGCGGCGGAACCACTACGCACCGTCACGAGTCTGATGTGGTGAGGGCCTTCGCCGCGTCGGCCCCGCACAAGAGGAGGGCCGGAGGGATGGTCACTTGGGGCCGAAGGCTGGGACGCGAACCGCGTCCGGACATGCGACGACCCCCGCCGGGGGGGAGAGCGGGGGTCGTCCCCACGGTCCGACTCGGGGGGGGAGGAGCCAGACCGGGTTAGCACGGTCGCGAACGATCCGTGACTTCCATGGTGTACCCGAGAGCCTTCTCAGGCAAACCCACGCGCCACACCTTACGCCGAATGGTGGGCGCATATGCTCGAGGCGTGGAAAATCAGCCCTTGCCGCACTCCTCGCCTCGCACCGCCGCCTTCTTCGACCTGGACAAGACGGTCATTGCGAAGTCGAGCACCCTGACGTTCAGCAAGTCCTTCTACCAAGGCGGCCTGATCAACCGGCGAGCCGTGTTGCGCACCGCGTATACGCAGTTCATCTTCCTGGCCGGCGGCGCCGACCACGATCAGATGGAACGGATGCGGGAGTACCTGTCCGGCCTCTGCAAGGGCTGGAACGTGCAGCAGGTGCGGGAGATCGTCGCCGAGACCCTGCACGACCTCATCGACCCGATCATCTACGACGAGGCCGCCTCACTGATCGAGGCCCACCACACCGCCGGACGCGACGTGGTGATCGTGTCGACCTCCGGCGCGGAAGTCGTCGAGCCCATCGGGGAGATGCTCGGCGCGGACCGGGTCGTCGCCACGCGCATGGTCGTGGGCGAGGACGGCTGCTTCACCGGCGAGATCGAGTACTACGCCTACGGGCCCACCAAGGCGGAAGCGGTCCGCGAGCTCGCGGAGTCCGAGGGGTACGACCTCGCCCGCTGCTACGCCTACAGCGACTCGGCCACCGACATCCCGATGCTGGAGGCCGTGGGACACCCGCACGCGGTCAACCCCGACCGGGCGCTGCGGCGGGAGGCGGTGGCCCGCGAGTGGCCGGTCCTGGTGTTCAACCGGCCCGTGCGGCTCAAGCAGCGGCTCCCCGGGCTGTCGATGCCGACGCGCCCGGCCCTCGTCGCAGCCGCCGCCGTGGGCGCCGCGGCCGCCACGGCCGGGCTGGTCTGGTACGCGAGCCGCCGCCGGGCCCATGCTCTGGCCGCCGCCTCGCCCCGCTGATTGTCCTGACCTGCGCGGATACGTGCTGTCCGGTTCACCCGAAGTCGTCCCGGAAAGTAAAAAGTGGAGCCAGGGGTTTCGCATGGCACCGAAGCGGAGTACAAATAAAGCAACGGCCCGCGAGACCAAAGAACATCCGAGAGGATCATCTTTAAAACGCAGTAAGGCCCACGGACCGAAGCATGAACGCCGAGCACCCACGCGACGTCGACCCGTCGATTACGGGCCAGCCGCACCAGGTAACGGGCAAAGTCCCCGACCTGATGGGCAACTATCGAGGACGCTTGGTAACTGGGCGTAAATGCCAGCGGCGACACCAAAGCAGTACGGTGTCGCCGCAACCCATGTCCGGGACCTTCCGGCCCGGTCAGGCCGCGCCGCGCTGCAGGGCCTCGCAGACCGCCGTCGACTCGCGCACCCCGAGCTCGATCGCCCGCCCGCAGTGCGCGATCCAGGCGGACATCCCCTCCGCGGTTCCGGAGACGTAGCCCTCGAAGGCGGCCAGGTACGCCTCGCGCCCCTGCTCCGCATGACCCACCTCCGCCGGACAGATCGCCTTCGGGTCCAGACCGCTGTTGATCAGGACGATGCGCTCGGCCGCCCGCGCGACCAGCCCGTTGTACGTGGCGAAGGGGCGCAGGGCCAGCAGTTCACCGTGCACCACCGCTGCCGTGACCAGGGCCGGGGCGGATCCGCCCGCGATGATCAGGCGGGACAGGCCGTCCAGCCGGCCCGCGACCTCCTCGGCGCTGGGCAGCGGGAGGTCCACGAAGGGCTCCACCACCTGCTCGCCCGCCAGGCGGGGGCGGCCGACCACGTCCCCCTCCGCCGTCGAGCCCGACGCGACCAGGTGCAGCCGCGCGAGGACCCGTAGCGGCGACTGGCGCCAGATGCTCAGCAGCTGGCCGGCCTCCGCGGTGAGCCGCAGGGCCGCGCCCACCGTCAGCGCTTCCGGCTCCGACCCGAAGTCGGTGCGGCGGCGCACCTCCTCCAGCGCCCAGTCCGCACCGGACAGCGCCGCGCTCCCGCGGGCGCCGCGCAGGGCGGCCTCCGAGGTGATCTCGCCGCTGCGGCGGCGCATCACCCGGTGCCCGTAGACCCGGTCCACGGCCTTGCGTACGGAATCCACGGACTCGGCGACACCCGGAAGCCCGGTCAGGGCGACCAACGGGTCAGAAGCGCTACTCATAAGTAGGGAGCCTACGCACTGCGCACCCGTAGCACCGACCCCTCCTTGGAGTGGTCTTCTTCACTCACCTCGACAACACCGCGCTACCGACCCACTACGCTTGGTGAACATGAAGATCGCTTTCGTGGGAAAGGGCGGCAGCGGCAAAACGACGCTGTCCTCCCTCTTCATCCGCCACCTCGCCGCCAATGAAGCCCCCGTCGTCGCGGTGGACGCCGACATCAACCAGCACCTGGGCGCCGCGCTCGGACTCGGCGAGGACGAGGCCGCCGAACTGCCCGCCCTGGGCGCGCACCTGCCCCTGATCAAGGAGTACCTGCGCGGCTCCAACCCGCGCATCGCGTCCGCCGACACGATGATCAAGACCACCCCGCCCGGCCGGGGATCGCGCCTGCTGCGGGTCACCGAGGACAACCCGGTGTACGAGGCCTGCGCGCGCACGCTGCTGCTGGACGGAGAGCCCGTACGGCTCATGGCCACCGGGCCGTTCACCGAGGCCGACCTGGGCGTGGCCTGCTACCACTCCAAGGTCGGGGCGGTCGAGCTGTGCCTCAACCACCTGGTCGACGGCCCGGACGAGTACGTGGTCGTCGACATGACGGCAGGCTCCGACTCCTTCGCCTCGGGCATGTTCACCCGCTTCGACATGACCTTCCTGGTGGCCGAACCGACCCGCAAGGGCGTCTCCGTCTACCGCCAGTACAAGGAGTACGCCCGGGACTTCGGCGTCGCACTGAAGGTCGTCGGCAACAAGGTGCAGGGCCCCGAGGACATCGAGTTCCTCCAGGACGAGGTGGGCGAGGACCTGCTGGTCACCGTCGGACACTCCGACTGGGTACGGGCGATGGAGAAGGGCCGTCCGGCCGCCTTCGAGCTACTGGAGGCGACCAACCGCTTCGCCCTCCAGGCGCTCCAGGACGCCGCCGACGACTCGTACGCGCGCCGCGACTGGGACCGGTACACCGAGCAGATGGTGCGGTTCCACCTCAAGAACGCGGAGAGCTGGGGCAACGCCAAGACCGGGGTCGACCTGGCGGACCAGGTCGACCCCGGCTTCACCCTGCGCGAGGGCGTCGCGAACACCGCCGGAGGCGAGTCCTTCGTCAGCCCTCGTCCGCACTCTCATCAGCCGGCTCCTCAGCCGGCTTGACGCCCGCGGGGGCGGCCGGCGCCGCCGGCGGCCCCGCGGTCAGGAACTTCGCCCAGCCCTGCTTCGGCGCCTCGCCGACGTCAAGGGTGCGCATCCATTCCAGGGCCTTGGGGTCCTGGGCGTCGAGCCAGTCCGCCAGCTCGCGGAACGGCACGCAGCGGACCTCCGGCTTGGTGCACATCGTCTTGATGGACTCCTCGATGGCGCGCATGTAGGTGCCGCCGTTCCAGGACTCGAAGTGGTTGCCGATGATCAGCGGCGCGCGGTTGCCCTGGTAGACGCGGTCGAAGGCCTCCCGCAGGCCGTCGCGCATCTGGTCGCCCCAGTACGCGTGCTGCGAGGGGTCTCCCTGCGAGGTCGTCCCGGACTGGTTGACCATGTAGTTGTAGTCCATGCTCAGGGTGTCGAAGGCCCGGCCCGGCATGGGCACCAACTGGAGCGGGATGTCCCAGAGTCCGTCCGTCTTCTTGGGCCAGATCTGCTTGCTGATGCCGCTGGAGTCGTAGCGGAAGCCCATGTCCTTCGCCGCCAGCATGAAGTTCTTCTGGCCTTCGAGGCAGGGGGTGCGGGCGCCGATGAGCTCCTTCTCGTAGTCGAAGGGGAGCGCCTCCATGGTCTTCAGGCCCGCGTTGGTCTTCCAGTTCTTGACGAAGGACTTGGCCTGGTTGATCTCGCTCTTCCACTCGTCCACGGACCAGGTGCCGACGCCGCCGTCCGGCCCGCAGAAGTGCCCGTTGAAGTGGGTGCCGATCTCGTTGCCCTCGAGCCAGGCGCCGCGGACCTGGGTGGCGGTGTCCTTGATGCCCTGGAGGTCGCCGAAGCCGATGTCGGAGCGGCCGGGCAAGTGCTGCGGCGCGGTGTAGAGGGAACGTTTCTCCTCGGGGAGCAGGTAGACGCCGCTGAGGAAATAGGTCATGCGGGCGTTGTACTGCTTGCCAACCTCGCGGAAGTGCGAGAAGAGCTTCTGGCTGTCCTCACCGGCCCCGTCCCAGGAGAACACCACGAACTGCGGCGGCTTTTCGCCGGGCTTCAGCTTCTGCGCCTTCTGCACGTTCGGCTGGGGGCCGGTGTACGCGGTCGAGCCGTCGCCGATGGGCCGGTTGACGCTGCCGGGTGCTTCGGGGGCGTTGCCCTTCCGTGCGTTCGGGGCCCCTTGACTCGGGGACTTGGCGGGTCCCGAGGCACTGCACCCGGCGACTCCCAGGACCAGCGCCGTGGCGACCAGGCCCCCGGCGATCTTCTTCGTGGCGGCGATCATCCGCCCCACCTCTCCCTCGCAGTTCCATCGCAGGACTTCCGTGCCGCAACGTCCCACGCGGTCAACTTTGAGGAAGGTATGACAAGCCGGACAAAATGCTTAATCACTCTTGAGTGCTAATTAGTGAGCCATTTGCCCGTATTATTCACCGCTTGCCTTTACTCTCCATTACCATCCATTTACCGAGTGTTGAGACTCCCGCCGCTTCACCCCTCCCCCAGAGGAGACGGGAACCTATGACAGCCACCTCCCCCACACGCACGACCGAACAGCTCCGCAAAGACTTCCCCGCGGACCTCTCCGCCTCCATCGCCGTCTTCCTGATCGCCCTGCCCCTCTCGCTCGGCATCGCTCTGGCCACCGGCGCCCCACTCCAGGCGGGGCTGGTCGCCGCAGCGGCCGGCGGGATCGTCGCCGGGCGGCTCGGCGGCGCCCCACTCCAGGTCAGCGGCCCCGCCGCCGGACTCACCGTGGTCACGGCCGAGTTGATCCAGCGCTACGGGTGGCGCACCACGTGTGCCATCACCGTGCTCGCCGGCCTCTGCCAGCTCGGCCTCGCCGCGCTGCGCACCGCCCGGTCGGCGCTCATGGTCAGCCCGGCCATCGTGCACGGCATGCTCGCCGGCATCGGCGTGACCATCGCCCTGGCCCAGCTGCACATCGTGCTCGGCGGCACACCGCAGAGCTCCGCCGTGGCCAACGTCCAGGGGCTGCCCGGCCAGTTGGCCGACCTGCATCCGGTCGCCCTCGGGGTCAGCGTGCTGACCCTGATCGTCCTGCTCGGCTGGCCGCGGCTGCCCGGGCGGGCGGGCCGCGCCCTGCGCAAGGTGCCGGCGGCGCTCGCCGCCGTCGGCACGGCCACCGTGTTCGCCGCGCTGGCCGGCCTCAGCCTGCCCCGGGTGGACCTGCCGTCCTGGAGCAGCCACGCCCTGCCCGAGCTGCCCGAGGGGCCGGTCCTCGGGATCATCGCCGCCGTACTGACCATCACCCTGGTCGGCAGCGTGGAGTCCCTGCTCTCCGCGGTCGCGACCGACAAGCTGATCGCCTCCGAGCGGCGTACGGGCAACCGCCCGCCGCGCGCCGACCTCAACCGGGAGCTGCGGGGGCAGGGCGCGGCGAACATCGTCTCCGGGGCCCTGGGCGGACTGCCCATCACGGGCGTCGCCGTCCGCAGCGTGGCCAACGTCAAGTCCGGTGCGGTCAGCCGGAAATCGGCCATGATGCACGGGCTCTGGGTGCTCCTCGCGGCCGGGCTGCTGGTCCCGGTCCTCGACCTGATCCCGCTGGCCGCACTGGCCGCGCTGGTGATGGCCGTGGGCGTGCAGATGGTCAGCATCACCCACCTGCGCAGTGTCACCCGGCACCGGGAGGCCCTCGTCTACGGCACGACCATCGTGGCCGTGGTGCTCGGCGGGGTCCTGGAGGGGGTGGCCATCGGCATCGCGGTGGCCGTCGCCCTGGCCCTGCACCGGCTCGCCCGGACCCGGATCACCATGGAGCGGCTGGACAGCGGGATCCACCGGGTGCGGGCGCGCGGGCAGTTGACCTTCCTCGCGGTGCCACGGCTGAGCCGGGTGCTGAACCAGATTCCGCACGACGGGCACGCGGTGATCGAGCTGGACGGCTCCTTCATGGACCACGCGGCCTACGAGACCCTGCACGACTGGCAGGAGTCCCACCTGGCGCACGGCGGCTCACTGGAGGTCACCGGCCGCTCCGGCTCGGCGATCCTGACCTCCGACGACGGCGACCCGGCCGACGGCTCCGATCCGGCCAACGGCTCCGACGGCTCCGACGGGGCCCACCAGGTGACCGCGGACGGGATCCTCGCGGCCCACGGCGGCGACCGCTCCCGGCGTTCGGCCCAGCGCGGGGTGCACCAGTGCTGCCGGCCCTGGACCCCCTGGCAGAACCACTGCGACCACCGCCCCACGGGGACCCGTACGCCGACGGCCGCGGCCAGGGCGGCAGCGGCAGCCGAGACCTCCGCGGCCGTAGCGCCCACCCCGGCACCCCGGCGGCGCGGCGCGGGCCAACTGGCCAGCGGGATCAGCGCCTTCCAGCGGGACACCGCCCCCCACGTGCGGGACGAGCTGGCCCGGCTGGCCCGCGAGGGGCAGCGGCCCTCCCAGCTCTTCCTCACCTGCGCGGACTCCCGCCTGGTGACCAGCATGATCACGGCCAGCGGCCCGGGAGACCTGTTCACGGTCCGCAATGTCGGCAATCTGGTCCCGCTGCCCGGCGCGGAGTCCACGGACGACTCCGTGGCGGCGGCGATCGAGTACGCCGTGGACGTGCTGAAGGTGGACAGCATCACCGTGTGCGGGCACTCGGGCTGCGGGGCCATGCAGGCCCTGCTCAGCTCCGCGCCCGGGGTTCCGATGACCCCCCTGCGCCGCTGGCTGCGGCACGGGCTGCCCAGCCTGGAGCGGATGGCCAGCCGCCACCACGCCTGGGCCCGGATCTCGGGCCGGCTCCCCGCGGACGCGGTGGAGCAGCTGTGCCTGACCAATGTGGTCCAGCAGCTGGAGCACCTGCGGGCGCACGAATCGGTGGCCAGGCGGCTCGCCGAGGGCACCCTGGAGCTGCACGGGATGTACTTCCACGTGGGCGAGGCGCAGGCCTACCTGCTGTCCGAGGGCGAGGACTTCTTCGACTGCCGCGTCTTCGACACCGTGGGCCAGCACGCCTGACCCGCGGCGCACCTCACCGAGGCGCGCCTGAACCCCGGTGCCCGTGAACCGATAGCCTCCCGTATCCGTGCAATCGTGTGGCCTCTTCCCGCCCCCTGCAGCGGGAAGAGGCCTTCGCACGTCGTTCTCGTGCGGACCGATCGTGATATAGGTCTAAACCAATTCTCGGCTACCCCTTGTCACCTGGGCCGCTGACTGATGAGCTATGCCCGGGGACACAACGGACACCCTGGGAAAGGGAGATGTCGTGAGCAATGAGAGCCTGGCCAATCTGCTCAAGGAGGAGCGGCGGTTCGCACCGCCTGCCGATCTGGCCGCCGCCGCCAATGTGACAGAGGCTGCGTACGCACAGGCCGACGCGGACCGGCTGGGCTTCTGGGCCGAGCAGGCCCGGCGGCTGACCTGGGCCACCGAGCCGACCGAGACGCTCGACTGGACGAATCCGCCCTTCGCGAAGTGGTTCGCGGACGGCAAGCTGAACGTCGCCTACAACTGCGTGGACCGCCACGTCGAGGCCGGCAACGGCGACCGCGTCGCCATCCACTTCGAGGGCGAGCCCGGCGACAGCCGCGCGATCACCTACGCCGAGCTCAAGGACGAGGTCTCCAAGGCCGCCAACGCCCTGACCGAGCTCGGTGTCGAGGCGGGCGACCGCGTCGCCGTCTACCTGCCGATGATCCCCGAGGCGGTCGTCGCGATGCTCGCGTGCGCCCGCGTCGGCGCCGCGCACTCCGTCGTCTTCGGCGGCTTCTCCGCCGACGCCGTCGCCTCCCGCATCCAGGACGCAGACGCCAAGCTGGTCATCACCGCCGACGGCGGCTACCGCCGCGGCAAGCCCAGCGCCCTGAAGCCCGCCATCGACGAGGCCGTCGCCAAGTGCCCGCAGGTCGAGCACGTGCTCGTCGTGCGCCGCACCGGCCAGGACACCGCCTTCACCGAGGGCCGCGACGTGTGGTGGCACGACGTGGTCGGCCGCCAGTCCGCCGAGCACACCCCGCAGCCGTTCGACGCCGAGCACCCGCTCTTCATCCTGTACACCTCGGGGACCACGGGTAAGCCGAAGGGCATCCTGCACACCTCGGGCGGCTACCTCACGCAGGCCGCGTACACCCACCACGCGGTCTTCGACCTGAAGCCGGAGACCGACGTCTACTGGTGCACCGCCGACATCGGCTGGGTGACCGGGCACTCCTACATCGTCTACGGGCCGCTCGCGAACGGCGCCACCCAGGTGATGTACGAGGGCACCCCGGACACCCCGCACCAGGGCCGGTTCTGGGAGGTCGTGCAGAAGTACGGCGTCACCATCCTCTACACGGCGCCCACGGCCATCCGCACGTTCATGAAGTGGGGCGACGACATCCCCGCGAAGTTCGACCTGTCGAGCCTGCGCGTGCTCGGCTCGGTCGGCGAGCCGATCAACCCCGAGGCCTGGATCTGGTACCGCAAGCACATCGGCGGCGACCGCTGCCCGATCGTGGACACCTGGTGGCAGACCGAGACCGGCGCGATGATGATCTCCCCGCTGCCGGGCGTCACGGCCACCAAGCCGGGCTCCGCACAGCGCGCCCTGCCCGGAATCTCCGCCACCGTCGTGGACGACGAGGCGCACGAGGTCCCGAACGGCGGAGGCGGCTACCTGGTCCTCACCGAGCCGTGGCCGTCGATGCTGCGCACCATCTGGGGTGACGACCAGCGGTTCATCGACACCTACTGGTCGCGCTTCGAGGGCAAGTACTTCGCGGGCGACGGCGCGAAGAAGGACGACGACGGGGACATCTGGCTGCTCGGCCGGGTGGACGACGTGATGCTGGTGTCCGGCCACAACATCTCGACCACCGAGGTCGAGTCGGCGCTCGTCTCGCACCCCTCGGTCGCCGAGGCAGCCGTGGTCGGCGCCAACGACGAGACCACCGGCCAGGCCATCGTGGCCTTCGTCATCCTGCGCGGCAGCGCGTCCGAGACCGAGACCCTGGTCGCGGACCTGCGCAACCACGTGGGCACCACGCTCGGCCCGATCGCCAAGCCGAAGCGGATCCTGCCGGTCCAGGAGCTGCCGAAGACCCGCTCGGGCAAGATCATGCGCCGTCTGCTGCGCGACGTCGCGGAGAACCGCGCGGTCGGTGACGTCACCACGCTCGCCGACTCCTCGGTCATGGACCTGATCCAGAGCAAGCTCCCGGCCGCCGCCGGCAGCGAGGACTGACACCGAGGCGCCAGAACGCCACGGCACCAGGGCACACCGAAGGGGGCATCCGGCGCGCGACGCGCCGGGTGTCCCTTTCGCACATAAAGTGAAGATCGCCGGATACATCCCTGCGTACACCCTGTAAAATATTGAAAGCGTAAAGAAAGACCACAGGGTGTGCCGGGAAGTCTGGTCGGCAATGAGCTTCGCCATGCCGTCCAACCGACCCCGGAGGTTTTCCCTCGTGGCAGCGCCCAGCCCCACCGACCGCCAGAGCCGCAAGCTGCTCGGCCGGCTCTCGCTGCCCGAGCGCCGCTTCGTCGCCGATGCCCTGCGCACCGAGACCGTCGGCGGCGTGCTCCTGCTCGCGGCCGCCGTCGCTGCCCTGATCTGGGCGAACACCCCGCCCCTGGCCGCCAGCTACCAGGCGGTCCAGGACTTCCACATAGGCCCCGGCTCCCTCGGCCTGGACCTCTCCCTCCAGCACTGGGCGGCCGACGGGCTCCTCGCGATCTTCTTCTTCGTCGCGGGCATCGAGCTCAAGCGCGAGCTCGTCGCGGGCGACCTGCGCGACTCCAAGGCGGCCGCCCTCCCGGTGATCGCCGCCGTCTGCGGCATGGCCGTGCCCGCGCTGGTCTACGTACTGGTCAACGTCCTCGGCAACGGCGCGATGGACGGCTGGGCGGTTCCGACCGCCACCGACATCGCCTTCGCGCTCGCCGTCCTCGCCGTCCTCGGCACTTCCCTGCCGTCGGCCCTGCGCGCCTTCCTGCTGACGCTCGCGGTCGTCGACGACCTCTTCGCCATCATGATCATCGCGGTGTTCTTCACCAACGAGATCGACTTCCTGGCGCTCGGCGGCGCGCTCGTGGGCCTGGCGCTCTTCTGGTTCCTGCTGCGCCGGGGCGTCCGCGGCTGGTACGTCTACGTCCCGCTCGCGCTGGTCATCTGGGGCCTGATGTACAACAGCGGCGTCCACGCCACCATCGCCGGCGTCGCCATGGGCCTGATGCTCCGCTGCACCCGCAGGGAAGGCGAGGAGCACTCCCCCGGCGAGCACATCGAGCACCTGGTCCGGCCCATCTCGGCCGGTCTCGCCGTGCCCCTCTTCGCGCTGATGTCCGCCGGGGTCTCGCTCTCCGACGAGGCCATCGCGCAGGTCTTCACCCGGCCCGAGCCCCTCGGCGTGGTCCTCGGCCTCGTCGTCGGCAAGGCCGTGGGCATCTTCGGCGGCACCTACCTGGCCGCCCGCTTCACCAAGGCGGAGCTGAACGAGGACCTGGCCTGGCCCGACGTGCTCGCCGTGGCCTCGCTCGCCGGCATCGGCTTCACCGTCTCCCTCCTGATCGGCGAGCTCGCCTTCGCCGGCGACCCGGCCCTCACCGACGAGATCAAGGCCGCCGTACTGATCGGCTCGCTCATCGCCGCCGTGATCGCGGGCATCATGCTCAAGCTCCGCAACCGCACGTACAAGGCGCTCACCGACGCCGAGGAGCGGGACGAGGACCTCGACGGCATCCCGGACATCTACGAGGAGCACAACCCCGAGTACCACCTGAGGATGGCCAGGATCTACGAGGACCGGGCGGCGGAACACCGTCGCAAGGCCGAGGCCGCGGCTGCCGCGGCGCTCCAAAGCGCGGCCGGGTCCACCACCGAGGGCGACCGTCCGGCATGATCTGACTGACGACGCAGGACAGCCGCACGGCAGCAGACGACAGAGGGAGAGAGCGATGAGCGCAGTGGACCAAGAGGCGCAGGGAGCCGAGCGCACACTCGGCCAGCTGGTCGCCTCGGCCACCGCCGAGATGTCCGCCCTGGTTCACGACGAGATCGCCCTCGCCAAGGCGGAGATCCGCGAGGACGTCAAGCGCGTGGGCAGCGGCTCCGCCTCCCTCGCCGTCGCAGGTGTGCTCGCGGTCTTCTCGCTTCCGGTGCTGACCTTCGCCGCCGCCTACGGGATCCACAACCTCGGGCTCGGGCTCGCCTGGTCCTTCCTCATCGTCGGGAGTGCGTTCCTGCTCATCGCGGGTGTGCTCGTGCTGATCGCGGTGCGGAAGTTCAAGAAGATCAAGCCGCCGGAGAAGTCCATCGCCTCCGTCAAGCAGACCGCCGCACTGGTCGGGACCGTCAAGCCGCACCCGCGGCCGGTGAGTGACAAGGCTGTGGGTGTGGCACGCTCGTCCTCATGACAGCGCCCACCCCGGATTCCAGCGTTCCCCCCACAGCTGCCACGGCAGTACGGCTCGACCTTCCCGGCGGGCAGGCGGTGACGCACCGGGACGTCGCCGCGAACGGCGCCCGCTTCCACGTCGCCGAGGTCGGTGACGGGCCGCTGGTGCTGCTGCTCCACGGCTTCCCGCAGTTCTGGTGGACCTGGCGGCACCAGCTGACCGCGCTCGCCGACGCCGGGTACCGGGCGGTCGCGATGGACCTGCGCGGGGTGGGCGGCAGCGACCGCACCCCGCGCGGCTACGACCCGGCCAATCTGGCCCTCGACATCACCGGGGTCGTACGGTCCCTCGGCGAGCCGGACGCCGCCCTCGTCGGCCACGACCTGGGCGGGTACCTCGCCTGGACGGCGGCCGTGATGCGGCCCAAGCTGGTGCGCCGGCTCGTCGTCTCCTCCATGCCGCACCCGCGCCGCTGGCGCTCGGCGATGCTGTCGGACTTCGGGCAGACGCGCGCCAGTTCGCACATCTGGGGCTTCCAGCGGCCGTTCGTGCCCGAGCGTCAACTCGTCGCCGACGGCGGAGCGCTCGTAGGGGACCTGATCCGGGACTGGTCGGGGCCCCGGCCGCCCGAGGAGGAGGACCTCGCCGTCTACCGGCGGGCCATGTGCATCCCGTCCACCGCGCACTGCTCGATCGAGCCGTACCGCTGGATGATGCGGTCGATGGCACGGCCCGACGGGCTGCAGTTCAACCGGCGGATGAAGCGGCCGGTGCGCGTGCCGACGCTGCACCTGCACGGCTCGCTCGACCCGGTGATGCGCACGCGCAGTGCGGCCGGGTCCGGGGAGTACGTCGAAGCCCCGTACCGGTGGCGGCTGTTCGACGGGCTCGGGCACTTCCCGCACGAGGAGGACCCCGTGGCCTTCTCGACGGAGCTGGTGAACTGGCTCAAGGATCCCGAACCGGACCGCTGAGCCCGCCCCCCCGTCAGGCTCCCGCCAGGCCCCCCGTCAGGCCCTCCGGCCGAACCCGATCGCCCTGTGAAAGTCGGACAGTTCGCTCGTACGCTCGTCTTACGAGCATTCAATTGCCTGGCGCATAGGCCAATTGGCCGCCCCTGACGGGGTTACCGACCTTGGGCCACGGGCACAGCTCGGAGTATGAGCTGGACGCACGACTACGGTGACACCGCGCACGAACACCGCTCGGCGGCTACGCCGGGCACCCACGAGAGGGCCGGCCGCCACGGCCACGACCTCCACCTCGGGATTCCGCGCATCCTGCGCCGCCGGGCCCGCTGGGTCTCGGCACGCCTGCGCCATCCACGGACGTAGGAGCCCGGCGGGCGCCTTGCCTCAGAGGGCGCAGCCCTGGCTGTGGACCCGCCGGTCGGCGACCTTGCCGGTCTGGATGTCGTCGCGGATCTCGTCCACCGTCAGCGCGTAGCCGGTGTTCGGGTCGTCGAGGGACTTCGCGAAGACGACCCCGTACACCTTGCCTTCGGGGGTCAGCAGCGGGCCGCCGGAGTTGCCCTGGCGGACGGTCGCGAACAGCGAGTACACGTCCCGTCGGACAGTACCGCGGTGGTAGATGTCCGGTCCGTTGGCATTGATCCGGCCGCGGACGCGGGCGGCGCGGACGTCGTACGCGCCGTTCTCCGGGAAGCCGGCGACGATCGCGTCGCTGCCGCTCGTCGCGTCCTTGTCGGTGAACTCCAGCGCCGGCGCCTTCAACTTGGGCACGTCCAGTACGGCGATGTCGCGCTCCCAGTCGTAGAGCACGACCTTGGCGTCGTAGAGCTTGCCCTCGCCGCCGATCTGGACGGTCGGCTCGCCGACCCCGCCGACGACGTGCGCGTTGGTCATCACCTTGCCGGGCGCGAAGACGAAGCCCGTGCCCTCCAGCACCTTGCTGCAGCTGGGCGCCGTGCCGACGACCTTCACGATCGAGCGCTTGGCCTGCTCGGCGATCGGGCTGATCGCGAGCGCCGGGTCGGGCGCCTGGACCTCGGTGATCGGCTCGTTGGAGAACGGGGAGAACACCTGCGGGAAGCCGTTGCGCGCGAGGGTGGAGCTGAAGTCCATGAACCAGGTGTTCGCCTGGTCGGGGAGCACCCGCGACACGCCGAGGAGCACCTTGGAGTTGCGGACCTCCTTGCCCAGGGTGGGTATCGCGGTCCCGGCGAGCAGCAGTCCGATCAGCCAGGCCACCAGCAGCATCGCGACCACGTTGACCAGGGCGCCGCCGGTCGCGTCGAGGGCGCGCGCCGGTGACCAGGTGATCTGGCGGCGGACCCGGTTGCCGAGGTGGGTGGTCAGGGCCTGGCCGATCGAGGCGCAGACGATGATCACGACGACGGCGATGACGACGACGGTGGTGGACACCTGGGTGCCGTTGTCGGTCACCTGGTCCCAGATCAGGGGGATCAGGGACACGGCGATGAGGCCACCGCCGAGGAATCCGATCACCGACAGGATGCCGACGACGAACCCCTGGCGGTAGCCGACGATCGCGAACCACACGGCGGCGAGCAGCAACAGGATGTCCAGCACGTTCACGTGGGCCACCGTCTCATGCGCGCCAGTCGAGCGGGACCTGGCGCGTGCGGTCCCAGGGGCGCTCCCAGCCTGCGAAATGCAGGATCCTGTCGATCACTCCGGCGGTGAAACCCCAGACCAGAGCCGATTCGACGGTGAATCCCGGTCCCTGGTGGCCGGCCGGGTGGACGGCCATGACCCGGTGTTCCGGATCCGTGAGATCGGCCACGGGAACCGTGAAGACCCGGGCCGTCTCGGCCGGGTCCACCGCGCCGACCGGGCTGGGGGTGCGCCACCAGCCGAGGACCGGGGTCACGACGAACTCGCTGACCGGGATGTAGAGCCGGGGCAGCACGCCGAAGAGCTGAACGCCGGAAGGATCGAGTCCGGTTTCCTCCTCGGCCTCGCGCAGCGCCGCGCGCAGCGGGCCGGTGGTGTGCGGATCGCCGTCCTCCGGGTCCAGTGCACCCCCGGGGAAGGACGGCTGCCCCGCGTGCGAGCGCAGGGTGCCGGCGCGCTCCATGAGGAGCAGCTCGGGGCCTCGGGGGCCCTCCCCGAAGAGGACGAGCACGGCGGACTGCCGCCCGCGGCCGTCCTCGGGCGGCAGGAACCGGCTCAGCTGCCGCGGCTGCACGCTCCCGGCGGCCTCGACGACGGGGTCGAGCCACGCGGGCAGGCCGTGCGTGCTGAGCGCGATGCCGTCGCCCTCGCGGGCCCCTGCCTCGGCCTCGTCCCGTGTCCCGCTCCCGCTACCGCGCGTCATAGGCATCCCCGTCCGTGATCTCCCACACCGCCAAACGCCGTGCGGGTACCGATTGGTTCCTCAGGTGCAGCACCACTGCCGGGTCCGCCCGGGACCGCTCAGGACGGCGCCGGAGCACCCCCCAGCGGCTGCGCGGGCAGGCCCGGGTAGTCCGGGGGCGGGGTCAGCCGCTGGCCCGGCTGGCCGCCCTTCTCGTACTTCAGCAGCTTCGCCGCCTTGTCCGGGTCCGTCTCGCCCTCCCCGTACGCGGGGCAGAGCGGGGCGATCGGGCAGGCCCCGCAGGCCGGCCGCTGCGAGTGGCAGATCCGGCGGCCGTGGAAGACGACGCGGTGCGAGAGCATCGTCCACTCGCTCTTCGGGAAGATCGCGCAGATCTCCGCCTCGACCTTCTCCGGGTCCTGCTGCTCGGTCCACTTCCAGCGGCGCACCAGACGGCCGAAGTGGGTGTCGACGGTGATCCCGGGGACGCCGAACGCGTTGCCGAGGACTACGTTCGCGGTCTTGCGGCCCACTCCGGGCAGGGTCACCAGGTCTTCGAGCCGGCCCGGCACCTCCCCGCCGAAGTCGTCCCGCAGGGCCTTCGAGAGGCCGAGCAGGGACTTGGCCTTCATCCGGAAGAACCCGGTCGGCCGGATCAGCTCCTCCAGGTGCTCGGGAGCGGCCGCGGCCATGTCCTCGGGGGTCGGGTAGGCGGCGAAGAGGGCGGGGGTCGTCTGGTTCACCCGCAGGTCGGTCGTCTGCGCGGAGAGCACCGTCGCGACGAGCAGTTCGAAGGGATTGCGGAAGTCGAGTTCCGGATGGGCGTACGGATAGATCTCGGCCAGCTCGCGGTTGATGCGCCGCGCCCTGCGCACCATGGCCAGGCGCGATTCCGGCTTGGCCGCCTTCGTTTTCTTGGCCGAAACTTTGCCCTGGGGGGTGGCAGCGGCCTTCGCGGACGCGTTCACTGGGGCTTGTTCGCCCACGGCTGAATTTTGGGGCGCCGTCACTCCTGCGGACCCCTTGGCCTGTGCTCTCACCGGCTTATTGGACACCCGGCCAGCCTAAGGCCGGCCGCTGACACCCGCCCGGACCTCAGGTAACACCACTCCGATTGGCCTCTCGCCGCACAGCACGCCCGTCCGTCCGGCATCCTTGTGATTGATCGCACTGTTTGAGCCGTCCGGCAAAATGGGGAGCACGGTCCCCTGAGCTGGTCGACATAGGAGAGAGACTCGTGGACGACGTTCTGCGGCGCGCCCCGCTCTTCGCGGCGCTCGATGACGAGCAGGCCGCGGAGCTCCGCGCCTCCATGGGCGAGGTGACCCTCGCACGCGGTGACGCCCTGTTCCACGAGGGCGACCCCGGCGACCGGCTGTATGTCGTGACCGAGGGCAAGGTGAAGCTCCACCGCACCTCCCCCGACGGCCGCGAGAACATGCTGGCCGTCCTCGGCCCCGGCGAGCTGATCGGCGAGCTGTCGCTCTTCGACCCGGGCCCGCGCACCGCCACCGCCACCGCCCTGACCGAGGTCAAGCTGCTCGGCCTCGGCCACGGCGACCTCCAGCCCTGGCTCAACGCCCGGCCCGAGGTCGCGACCGCGCTGCTGCGCGCCGTAGCCCGGCGCCTGCGCAAGACCAACGACCAGATGTCCGACCTGGTCTTCTCCGACGTTCCCGGCCGTGTGGCGCGGGCGCTCCTCGACCTGTCGCGCCGCTTCGGCGTGCAGTCGGAGGAGGGCATCCACGTGGTGCACGACCTCACGCAGGAGGAGCTCGCGCAGCTCGTCGGCGCCTCCCGCGAGACCGTGAACAAGGCCCTGGCCGACTTCGCGGGCCGCGGCTGGCTCCGCCTGGAGGCGCGTGCGGTCATCCTGCTGGACGTGGAGCGACTGGCGAAGCGCTCGCGCTGACGCCCGGCCCCGCTTGTCCGAGAGGGTCCTGCCCGAGGGGGCGGGGCCCTTTCGCACGTCCAGGACGAGGCCCCCGCGCCTCGAACGCCTCAGCGGCCGCTCCGTGCACAGTGGGTCCATGGAGCACAGAGGGCTGGACACGTACGGGTACTTCGAGCGCGAGGGCTCCCTCGGACAGGTCCAGGGCGAGTTCGCGGGCGTCGTCGCGGCCGCCCGCGGGCGGATCCGCGACGCGTACGGGCGGCGGCTGCACAGCGCGTACCTGTACGGGTCCGTGCCGCGCGGGACGGCCCGGCCCGGGCGGTCCGACCTCGACCTCCTGCTGGCCCTGCACCACGAGCCCGCCGACGAGGACCGCGACGCCGCGGAGGTGCTGGCGCGCGGGCTCGACGAGGACTTCCCGGAGATCGACGGCGTCGGCATCCTGCTGCACGGCAAGGACACCCTGCTGAGCGAGGCGGAACGATTCGACCTGGGCTGGTTCCTCGCCTGCCTGTGCACGCCACTGCTCGGCGCGGACCTGGCCGAGCACCTGCCGCGCTACCGTCCGGACAGCCTGCTCGCCCGCGAGACCAACGGCGACCTGGCCGAGGCACTGCCCGGATGGCGCAGGCGGGTGCGGGAGGCGTCGACCGAGGACGAGTACCGGAGGCTGTGCCGGCTCTTCTCACGGCGCCTGGTGCGCACCGGGTTCACGCTGGTGATGCCCCGGTGGGGCGGCTGGACCAGCGACCTCGGCGAGTCCGCGGAGATCTTCGGCGGGTACTACCCGGAGCGCGCGGACCAGATGCGCGCCGCCGCCGTCGCGGCACTGGATCCGGTCGCGGACCCGGCCGTGCTGCGCGCGTACGTCGAGGACCTCGGGCCGTGGCTGGCAGACGAGTACACGGCCCGGCACGGCACGAAGACCCCGCGGGGCGCCGGCTAGGACTTCTCGGCGGCGAGGGCCTCGACGGCGAGCTTGGCCTCGGCCAGGCCCGCGCCGGTGATCTGGCGGTAGGTCTTGATCGCCGAGATCTGCCGGTCGGCAGCGATGTGGGCGCGCACCTCGTCCATGCCGGCCGGCTCCGGCTCCTCTATGCCGAAGTGGTCCAGCACGAGGGCCAGGCGGCGCTCCGTCCGGTCCGCCTTGAGCTGGAGGGCCTTCACGCGCAGCGACACCGTCGAGGTGATCCATCCGGCGGTGCCGATCAGCATGACGAGCAGGAACACGGTGTTCATTCGGGCCCTCCAGGGATCAGTCCGTGATCTTGAAGGTACTCGAGCTGCGCCCGGACGGACCATTCCGCCGCCGGCCACAGGGAGCGGTCCACGTCCGCGTAGACCTGGGCCACGACCGCCTCGGGGGTGACGAACCCGTTCTCGACCGCGGTCTCCACCTGGGCGAGCCGGTGCGCGCGGTGGGCCAGGTAGTACTCGACGGCTCCCTGTGCGTCCTCCAGGACCGGCCCGTGGCCCGGGAGGACGGTGTGCACCCCGTCGTCCACGGTGAGCGAGCGCAGGCGGCGCAGGGAGTCCAGGTAGTCGCCGAGGCGGCCGTCGGGGTGGGCGACGACCGTGGTGCCGCGGCCGAGGATGGTGTCGCCGGTCAGCACGGCCCGGTCGGCCGGCAGGTGGAAGCAGAGGGAGTCGCTGGTGTGGCCCGGGGTCGGGACCACGCGCAGCTCCAGCCCGCCGGTCCGGATGACGTCCCCGGCGGCCAGGCCCTCGTCGCCGAGGCGCAGGGCCGGGTCCAGGGCGCGGACCTTGGTGCGGGTGAGCTCGGCGAAGCGGCCCGCGCCCTCGGCGTGGTCGGGGTGGCCGTGGGTGAGCAGGGTGAGGGCGATCCGCTTGCCCGCCTGCTCCGCGGTGGCGATGACCGCCCGCAGGTGCGCGTCGTCCAGCGGGCCGGGATCGATCACGACGGCCAGGTCGGAGCCGGGCTCGGAGAGGAGCCAGGTGTTGGTGCCGTCCAGGGTCATCGCGGAGGCGTTGGGGGCCAGGACGTTCACGGCGCGGGCGGTCGCCGGCCCGGAGGTGACCACTCCGCGGGGCTGCCCGGGCAGTGCGGCGGCGTCGCTCATGCGGTGCCTCCCGGACGGCCGAGGCGGACCCGCTTGGTGAACTCGTCGTGGCCCGGCCAGCTGAGCACCACCTCGTCGTCCTCCAGCACGGCCTCGGCCAGCACCGGGGTGAGGTCCTGGGCCGCGGCCGCGGTGAGGGCGTCGACGGCGCTCCCGTACGGCTCCAGGGAGCGCAGGGTGGAGATGGTCGGCGGCATCATCAGCAGCTCGCCCTTGTCGTAGCCGGCGGCCGCGTCGGCCGGGCGGATCCAGACGGTCCGGTCGGCCTCGGTGGAGGCGTTGCGGGTGCGCTGGCCCTCGGGGAGGGCGGCGACGAAGAACCAGGTGTCGTAGCGGCGCGGCTCGAACTCGGGGGTGATCCAGCGGGCCCACGCCCCGAGCAGGTCGGAGCGCAGCCGCAGGCCGCGGCGGTCGAGGAACTCCGCGAAGGACAGCTCGCGGGCGACCAGGGCCTGCCGGTCGGCCTCCCAGTCGTCACCCGTGGTGTCACCGACGACGGTGTCCGGGCCCTCCCCGGCGAGCAGGACGCCCGCCTCCTCGAAGGTCTCCCGTACGGCGCCGCAGACGATGGCCTGGGCGGTCCGGACGTCCGTACCGAGCCTGGCGGCCCAGTCCTGCTGCGAGGGCCCCGCCCAGCCCACCTGGTGCTCCTCGTCGCGGGGATCGACCCCGCCGCCCGGATAGGCGTACGCGCCCCCGGCGAAGGCCATGGAGGCCCGTCTGCGCAGCATGTGCACGGCGGGACCGGCCGGGGTGTCGCGCAGGAGCATCACGGTGGCGGCGCGGCGCGGTGGCACCGGGACGAGGGAGCCGTCCGCGAGCGCGCGGATGCGGTCGGGCCACTCCGGCGGGTACCACTGGCCTCCGGCGGGGGGCTGCTGCTGACCATGCTGACCATTCGGCATGGCCGGATGCTACGGCCATCCGGCCCGATGTTCGAGGGTCACCCGTCGCCGACGCCCCGTCCCGGCCTGCGGCAGGCTTCACGGGGCTCCGCCCCGTACCCCGCTCCTCAATCGCCGGAGGGGCTGACCTTGCCCTGCGGCAATCCAGCCCCTCCGAAGAACGAGTCAGGCTCCGGGAACCAGTTCCACCTGGATCTCGACCTCGACCGGGGCGTCCAGCGGCAGGACCGCCACGCCGACCGCGCTGCGGGCGTGGACGCCCTTGTCGCCGAGGACGGCACCCAGGAGCTCGCTCGCGCCGTTCAGCACGCCCGGCTGGGCCGTGAAGTCGGGGGCCGAGGCGATGAAGCCGACGACCTTCACGACACGCGCGATCTTGTCGAGGTCGCCGACGACCGACTTGACGGCGGCCAGGGCGTTCAGCGCGCACGTGGCGGCCAGCTCCTTGGCCTGCTCCGGCGAGACCTCCGCGCCGACCTTGCCGGTGACCGGCAGGTTGCCCTTCACCATCGGGAGCTGGCCCGCGGTGTAGACGTACACGCCCGAGCGCACGGCCGGCTGGTACGTGGCCAGCGGCGGGACGACCTCGGGCAGGGTCAGGCCGAGCTCGGCCAGCTTCGCGTCGACAACCCCGCTCATGCCTTCTCCCGCTTGAGGTAGGCCACGAGCTGCTCGGGGTTGTTCGGGCCGGGCACGACCTGGACGAGCTCCCAGCCGTCCTCGCCCCAGGTGTCCAGGATCTGCTTGGTGGCGTGGACCAGCAGCGGGACCGTCGCGTATTCGAACTTCTTGGTCATGGGAGCGAGGGTAGTGCCTGTGGTGCCGAGCCTCCCCCGCACCGGGTCCGGGGGAGGCTCATGCGTGTTCCGGAAGGCGAGTGGTTAGGCTCGGACGCTGTGAGCAGGCTCCAGGTGGTCAGCGGCAAGGGCGGCACCGGCAAGACCACGGTCGCCGCGGCACTCGCGCTTGCCCTCGCACGCGAGGGCAAGCGGACTCTTCTGGTGGAGGTCGAGGGCAGGCAGGGGCTCGCGCAGCTCTTCGGTGCCGAGGCGCTCCCGTACGAGGAGCGGAAGATCGCCGTCGCGCCCGGCGGGGGCGGTG
Source organism: Streptomyces sp. NPDC090045 (assembly GCF_044747975.1). NCBI lineage: Bacteria > Bacillati > Actinomycetota > Actinomycetes > Kitasatosporales > Streptomycetaceae > Streptomyces > Streptomyces sp. NPDC090045. Next base: position 108,045 of record NZ_JBIVFA010000014.1, on the reverse strand, counting down.
AGGCCGGGGGTGAGGTCTTCGCGCTCGCCATCGACGCCGAACGGGCGCTGCTGGACTACCTCCAGATGTTCTACAAGCTCGGCTCGGCCGGCCGCGCGCTCAAGAAGCTCGGCGCCATCGACTTCGCGACGACCATCGCCCCCGGACTGCGGGACGTCCTGCTGACCGGCAAGGCGTGCGAGGCGGTGCGGCGCAAGGACAAGGCGGGCCGGTACGTCTACGACCACGTGATCATGGACGCGCCGCCGACCGGGCGGATCACCCGGTTCCTGAACGTCAACGACGAGGTGGCCGGGCTGGCCCGGTTCGGGCCGATCCACAACCAGGCGCAGGCCGTCATGAAGGTGCTCAAGTCCCCCGAGACGGCCGTCCACCTGGTCACCCTCCTGGAGGAGATGCCCGTCCAGGAGACCGCCGACGGCATCGAGGAACTGCGCGAGGCCGGGCTGCCCGTCGGCCGGGTCGTCGTCAACATGGTGCGGCCGCACCATCTGGACGAGGACACCCTGCGCACCGCGGCCGGCGACCACCGCGCCGAGGTGGCCCGGGCGCTGTCCCGGGCGGGCCTCGGCGGCGCGCGCCGCGGCGGGCTGGCCGAGCGGCTGGTGGAACCGCTGCTCACGCAGGCCGCCGAGCACGCGGGCCGGGTGGAGCTGGAGCGCGCGCAGCGCACCGTACTGGCGGGGCTGGACCTGCCGACGTACGAACTGCCGCTGCTGGGCGCGGGGGTGGATCTCGCCGGGTTGTACGAGCTGGCCAAGGACCTGCGGAAGCAGACGGTGGCCGAATGAGCGAGGGGGTGGACATCGTGGGGCTGGACACTCCGCCGCGGCTGGCGGTCGACCGGCTGCTGGACGACCCGGAGACCCGGATCGTCGTGTGCTGCGGGGCGGGCGGGGTCGGCAAGACCACCACGGCCGCGGCACTGGGCGTACGGGCGGCCGGGCGCGGGCGGAAGGCGGTCGTGCTCACCATCGACCCGGCGCGCCGGCTCGCGCAGTCGATGGGCATCGACTCGCTGGACAACACCCCGCGCAAGGTCGTGGGAGTGGGCGCCGACGGCGGTGAACTGCACGCCATGATGCTGGACATGAAGCGGACCTTCGACGAGATCGTCGAGGCGCACGCGGACGGCGAGCGGGCCCGGGCCATCCTCGCCAACCCCTTCTACCAGTCGCTGTCGGCCGGCTTCGCGGGCACGCAGGAGTACATGGCGATGGAGAAGCTGGGGCAGCTGCGGGCCCGGGACGACTGGGACCTGATCATCGTGGACACCCCGCCGAGCCGGTCCGCGCTGGACTTCCTGGACGCGCCGAAGCGCCTCGGGTCCTTCCTGGACGGGAAGTTCATCCGGGTGCTGATGGCTCCGGCGAAGGTGGGCGGCCGGGCGGGGATGAAGTTCCTCAATGTCGGCATGTCGATGATGACGGGCACCCTCAGCAAGCTGATGGGGGCCTCGCTGCTGAAGGACGTGCAGACCTTCGTGGCCGCGATGGACACGATGTTCGGCGGTTTCCGCACGCGCGCCGACGCGACCTTCCGGCTGCTCCAGGCTCCCGGCACGGCCTTCCTGGTGGTCGCGGCGCCCGAGGCGGACGCCCTGCGCGAGGCGGCGTACTTCGTGGAGCGGCTGGCCGCGGAGAGCATGCCGCTGGCCGGGCTGGTACTGAACCGGGTGCACGGCAGCGGCGCCGACCAGCTGTCCGCCGAACGGGCGTTGGCCGCCGCAGAGAATCTTGAAGAAGGCGGCATTGTCGATCAGGAGTCCGGGAAAGCTGGACTTCGTGACACGGCCGCGGGACCGACCGAGACGGCCGGGACCACACAAACGGCGACCGCACGGACGGCAACCACACGGACGACGACCGCACGGACGGCGACCGCACCGACGACAGAGACGGCACGGACCGCAAAGACCGCGAACCCTCCCGAGACAGGCTCCCCCGGCACCGAAGGCGATACCGCGGTCGTCGACCGGATCACGGCAGGACTGCTGCGCCTGCATGCCGAACGGATGCAGGTGATCGCGCGTGAACAGCGCACACGCGATCGCTTCACCTCACTCCACCCCGAGGTGGCGGTGGCCGAAGTGGCCGCCCTGCCCGGCGATGTGCACGACCTCGCCGGGCTGCGGGCCATCGGAGAGCGACTCGCGGCCGGGGTTCCGGCCGGAGCGTAGGCGTTCGTACGTCGTGGCGGCCGTGTGGTCTACCCGGCTGCCGCGTATGTCTCGTACGGAACGTCGATCTCCGTGTCTGCATCCATGGTGAGGATGCCCGTACTGCGCTCGTACTCCGTACGGGCGGTTTCGAGCAGCCGTCGCCACGAGGTGACGGTGGGACGCCGGCGCAGCAGCGCACGTCGTTCCCGCTCGGTCATTCCGCCCCACACGCCGAACTCGACGCGGTTGTCGAGCGCATCGGCCAGGCATTCGGTCCGCACCGGACATCCGGTGCACACCGCCTTGGCCCTGTTCTGTGCCGCTCCTTGAACGAACAGTTCATCCGGATCGGTAGTGCGGCAGGCTGCCTGCGCACTCCAGTCGGTAACCCAGCCCATCCCGGCGCCGTCCTCTCCCGAATCGAGGCTCCCCCACGGCGGTAGCGGCATATTCACCGCTGCCAGTTGAGGACGTTACGGAAGGCGGGCACAGTGCAACACCCCCGACGGGCCCAATCTTGAATGGTCCGAACGGACTATGGGTAAGCGGCAGATCACCCGACGGAGTGATCCGGCGACATGCCCGGCCATTCCGGCAATTCGGGTGGAATCGGCGGATCAGCGTCAGCAGAGGGGCGGGATTCGGACATGCGTCCACCCCATTCGGGAAGGGTGAAAATCAAGCCGAGGGGTTGATGTCGCACCACACTGCTGTGACAGTTGGGGACAGCTTAGGCCAAGGCATTCGCGTGTGTCCGGCGAATCAGAACGTAGGCTGCCCTCTATGGGAAAGAAGCGCTCGGGCGGCGGGCTCACGGGGAGCCAGCAGGCCGCCAAGTTCCTCGGGGTGTCCGTTCTCTCCGGAGTTGTGCTGGCCGGCATGGCGATTCCGGCTGCAGGCGCCCTGGGGCTGGCGGCCAAGGGCACGGTCGAGGGATTCGATGAGATCCCGGCCAATCTCAAGACTCCGCCGCTGAGCCAGCGGACCACGATTCTGGACGCCGAGGGTGGCTTGATCGCCACCGTCTATTCACGCGACCGGCAGGTGGTCCCGCTCACGGCGATCTCCCCGTACATGCAGAAGGCGATCGTCGCCATCGAGGACTCCCGTTTCTACGAACACGGAGCCGTCGACCTCAAGGGCATCCTGCGCGCGGTCAACCGCAACGCGCAGGAGGGCGGCGCCGCACAGGGCGCCTCCACGCTCACCCAGCAGTACGTGAAGAACGTGTTCGTCGAAGAGGCCGGCGACGACGAGACCAAGGTGCGCGAGGCCCAGGAGAAGAGCCTCGGCCGCAAGATCCGCGAGCTGAAGTACGCGATCCAGGTCGAGGAGGAACTCGGGAAGAAGAAGATCCTCGAGAACTACCTCAACATCACGTACTTCGGCCAGCAGGCGTACGGAATCGAATCCGCGGCCCAGCGCTACTTCAGCAAGCCGGCCAAGGACCTGACCCTGGAGGAGTCCGCGCTGCTGGCGGGCGTCGTGCAGTCGCCGAGCCGGTACGACCCGGTGAACGACACCCAGGAGGCGACGAAGCGCCGCAACATCGTCCTGCAGCGGATGGCCGACACCAAGGACGTCTCGCAGGCCGAGGCGGACGCGGCGAAGGCGAAGCCGGTCACCCTGAAGGTGACCAAGCCGAAGAACGGCTGCATCACCGCGGTCAAGGGCGCGGGCTTCTTCTGCGACTACGTGCGCAACACCTTCCTGACCGACGCCGTCTTCGGCAAGACGCGCGAGGAGCGGGCGAAGGTCTGGAACCAGGGCGGTCTGACCGTCCGCACGACCCTGGACCCGCAGTCGCAGGACGCGGCCAACGAGTCGATCAAGGACCACGTCTACCAGGACGACTCGATCGCGACGGCCGTGACCATGGTCCAGCCGGGCACCGGCCGGGTGCTGGCGATGGGTCAGTCCAAGCCGTACGGCTTCGGGAAGAACGAGACGCAGATCAACTACTCCGTGGACAAGCGGATGGGCGGCTCGAACTTCGGCTTCCAGGTCGGCTCGACCTTCAAGCCGTTCATCGCGGCCGCCGCGCTGGAGCGGGGCCTGCCGCCGACGAAGGTCTACGGGGCGCCGAACAAGATGGACTACCCGAGCGGGATCTCCCGCTGCGACGGGTCCCAGTACGTCAACGTCAGCAAGGAATCGGCGGAGAACGAGACCGAGGACGAGGTCGGCCCCTACGCGCTGCGGACGGCGATGGAGAAGTCGATCAACACCTACTTCGTCGAGATGATCTCCGAGATCGGCCTGTGCCCGGTGTCGGAGATGGCGCAGAAGCTCGGCGTGGTCCCGGCGAGCGGGGCGAAGCTGGCCGACGGCCCCGCCATCGCGCTCGGCTCGGAGGAGATGTCCCCGCTGACGATGGCCAACGCGTACGCGGCCTTCGCCAACCGCGGCGTCTACTGCACCCCCGTCGCCATCGAGTCGATCACCGACGCGCACAACAAGGCCCTCTCGGTGCCGAAGAGCAAGTGCGAGCGGGCGATGTCGGAGACGACCGCCGACACCATCAACACCCTGCTGGGCGGAGTGATCGACTCCGGCACCGGTGAGCGGGCCGGTCTGACCGACCGCGACAGCGCGGGCAAGACGGGTACGACGGACAACCGCTACAACGCCTGGTTCGTGGGCTACACCCCGAACATCTCCGGCGCGGTGTGGGTCGGCTCGGGCGGGGCGAAGAAGATCACGATGGAGAACATCGTGATCGGCGGCAGGCCCTACCAGAAGGTCTTCGGCGGCGGTCTGCCCGGCCCGATCTGGAAGGACGCGGTGACGGGCGCGCTGGAGGGCCGCGAGGCCCTGCGGTTCGTCAACGTCAGCATCCCGGAATCGAACGTCCCGTCCGGCGGCCCCCGCGGCAACAAGCCGCCCACCACCCCGACCAGGCCCGGCAAGCCGGGCGGCGACGGAAAGCCCGGCGGGCGGCCCGGCGGTCAGACCGCCGGAGCCACCGGGGGCGCCACGGGCGGGGCGACCGGCGGGGCCACGGGCGGCGTCAATCCGCAGCCCCCCTTCCCCGGGATCACGCTCGACCCGGGCGGCGTGATCGGCGGCCGCGACGACCACTAGGAGCGGTCGGCACGGCACACAAGGGAGGGCCCCAGCCGGAACCGGCTGGGGCCCTCCCTTGTGTCATCTCCGAATCTACGAAAGCTGCTGCTTGACGACGGCGGCGACGCGCCCGCCCTCCGCCAGCCCGGCGACCTTCGGGTTCACGATCTTCATGACGGCGCCCATGGCCCGCGGCCCCTCGGCACCCGCGGCCTTGGCCTCCTCGACCGCCTGCGCCACGATCGCGACGAGCTCGTCATCGGTGAGCTGCTTGGGCAGGTACGTGTCGAGGAACTCGCCCTCCGCGGTCTCCCGCGCGGCCTGCTCGGCACGGCCGCCCTGGGCGAAGGCCTCCGCCGCCTCGCGGCGCTTCTTCGCCTCCTTGGCGATCACCTTGAGGACTTCCTCGTCGGAGAGCACACGTGCCTCCTTGCCGGCGACCTCCTCCTTGGTGATGGCGGAGAGGGTCAGGCGCAGCGTGGACGAGTGCAGCTCGTCACGCGCCTTGATGGCGGTCGTGAGGTCTTCCTGGAGCTTGGCCTTGAGCGTGGTCATGGATGTGAGTCTGCCAGGTGCGGGGGCAGTGGCGCTCACTGGTTTTCCGGGTCTGAGACGATGGGGCCATGCGTGCGCGTTACGGAGTACCCCTGAAAGCGGCTGCCGGAATCGCTGCGGTGGGGGCCGCGGGTGTGGCCTATGCCGCCGGTTTCGAGGCGAGGTCCTTCCGCCTGCGCCGGGTCACGGTGCCGGTCCTTCCCCGGGGGATGCGCCCGCTGCGCGTGCTCCAGGTGTCCGACATCCACATGGTGGGCGGGCAGCGCAAGAAACGCGCCTGGCTGCAGTCCCTGGCCGGCCTGCGCCCCGACTTCGTCGTCAACACGGGCGACAACCTCTCCGACACCGAGGGCATCCCCGAGGTGCTCGACGCGCTGGGCCCCCTGATGTCCTTCCCGGGCGTGTACGTCTTCGGGTCGAACGACTACTACGGGCCGCGGCTGCGCAACCCCGGGCGCTACCTGCTGGAGAAGGCCCAGGGCCGGCACGGGCTGAACGGCAACAAGCCGGTCGTCGGCGCCGTCCACAACCCGTGGGAGGAGATGCGGGACGCCTTCGACGCGGCGGGCTGGCTGAACCTCACCAACACCCGGGGGCGGCTGAAGCTGGAAGGCCTGGAGCTGGCCTTCACCGGGCTCGACGACCCGCACATCAAGCGGGACCGCTACGAGATGGTCGCCGGCGGCCCGGAGCAGGACGCGGACTTCTCGATGGCCGTGGTGCACGCCCCGTACCTGCGCGTCCTGGAGTCCTTCACCGCCGACCGGTACCCGCTGATCCTCGCGGGGCACACCCACGGCGGGCAGCTGTGCATCCCCTTCTACGGGGCGCTCGTCACCAACTGCGACCTCGACACCAAGCGGGTGAAGGGCCTGTCCACGCACGAGGCGGCGGGGCAGCGGGCGTACCTGCACGTATCGGCGGGCTGCGGCACCAACCGCTTCACCCCGGTCCGCTTCGCGTGCCCGCCGGAGGCGACCCTCCTGACGCTGACCCCGCAGGCGTAGCGCCTGCGCGACCGCTCCGCGAAAACCGGATTTCGTCTCCGGCGAGAGGTCCGCTAAAGTAATCGATGTCGCCAGGACAGCAAGTGCTGCAAGGCGACGATCGGGGTGTAGCGCAGCTTGGCAGCGCGCTTCGTTCGGGACGAAGAGGTCGTGGGTTCAAATCCCGCCACCCCGACAGAGTAAGACCAGCTCAGAGCCGGTGTCCTTCCAAGGACACCGGCTCTGACTGCTTCTCCCTGGGCTCTCGGGAGAATTCTGGGAGAATCTCCGTCGAAGCGGCTCCCCCGCGCCCGCCTAGCCGATGTCCACGTTCGTCGCTTCGTAGATCTTCGGCTCGGCCCTCGGCATGCCGTTCGCCTGGAAGATCGGTGCCGCCTGCTCCATGAACGCCCCGAGGGCCTCTTTCGACTCCCACAGGTCGACCACGAGCCAGCCACCGTTCGCCGGTGCTCCTGCGTGGGAGATGAAGCCCGCTGCCGGCCACCAAGGCGCCGCGAAGATGCTCGCGTGGTTGGCCTGGTACTGATCCTTGCCGACGCCCGGCAACTCGATGATGGCGATGATGGCCACGGTGCTGCTCCCGTGAGGTCGGGGGTGGGGAACTCCCCCAGTCGAGCAGTCCGCCCAACGCCCCGCACGGCGACAGGAGCCGACCGGGCGACGGGCCTGATCCCGGGGACACCCCTACCGGCTCACCCTCAGCAGCTCGTCGAGGACCGCCACGGGCGACCCCGGCGACATCCGACGACGCGCGGCGAGGGACTGCTCCCACATGCCGGTGAGGCCAGCCAAAAGCTCCTTCCTCATGTCCGGCGTGATGTGGGAGTAGCGGGCCTGCACCGAACCGTCCTCGTGCCCCATCCGCTCATCCTTGAGCTTGGGCGGGGTCCGCAGCTCGTCCATCATCGTCTTGTGGCTGTGCCGCAGCCCGTGCGGTGTGAGCCCACGCGCAATCGGAACCCACGAGGCCTCCGCGCGGGCGGCGGCGCCCCGGCCACGAGCGGGGACGCCGGGCCAGGGATCTGCCAGCAGCGGCACCGGGCGGGCCTCCTGCGGGGCCTTCTTCGGGTACCAGCCCGTCGCCGCAGGCTGGAAGAGCCACGTGGCGAAGCCGTTGCGGCGCCAGTGGGCCGCGTTCCCACCGGCGGGCCAGAACCGGATGAAGCCGAGATCGGCGATGGCCTTCTCGACCGCGGCCCGCGTTCCGTCGGCGACCGCGGCGGGGCGGTTCAGCACGTTCGAGACCGTGCCGGTGGAGACGCCGGCTACGCGCGCCACGTCGGCCAGCTTGGCGCCGGGCCGGCGGGCCGCTCCGTTGGCGGCGGAGTGCCCGCTGAACAGGTATCGCAGCCCGTGGCACGCGCACGGCTGTTCCCCCGCCCGTACTGCCTGCCCGGCCAACAGGCCTGAGAGCCAGTCAGGCAGGTCGAGCGTGCGGTAGGAGTCGTCCTTGGGCGGGCAGCGGTGCATCTCGCCGGAGTCCAGTTCGTAGAGCTGCGACTCGACGCGCACGGACGCAGGCCGGAGGAACTTCGTCTCCAGGCCAACGATCTCGCCCCAGCGCATCCCGGTGTAGCCCTTGAGCACGATGGCGACGAACTCGTCATCGCGGCCCGAGAGCAGAGCGGCTCGCTCGGCGACTAGCAGCACGCCCAGAGCCGACGTCACGACCTTCTCGGGACCGCGGTTCCGGGAGCGGCCGGCGCGCTTACCCCGACCGCGGCGACGGGTCGCCGGGTTGGCGTCGCGGAGTCCCTCGTCGACCGCATCGGCCAGGATGAGGTGCAAGGTCCCGCGCCATGTCTTGATGCTGCTGGCCGCGTAGCCGCGGGCGCGCTCACCCCGCTCCCAGGCATCGATCTCCGCCTTAGTGATCTCGTCGACGATGGAGTCCTCGAACTCGGGGAGCAGGTGCTCCTCGACGTGCCGCCGGTAGTTCTGCATGGTCGACGCGGCAAGGTCTTGCTCCCCGTACCACCTGCTCGCGTACTCGCCGAACGTGATCCTCTCGGCCTCTTGCGCTGGTGCCGCCTGGCTGGCGGAGAGGGCCTTCTCCTCCTCGACTGCCGCCGCCTTCTCGGCGGCGCGCTTCGTCCTGAAGCGGATGGTCTTGCCGTTGTCGTCGGCGACGGTGCCGTACTTGCCGGGGGCGGTCTTGTACCGCCCACGCCAGTAGTCCCCGCGGTTCTCTGCGAATCCCAAAGTTCTCTCTCTACAGGTGAGAGCCCCGCCCGGGCAGGCCGGGCGGGGCAGTTGTCAGGCGGCGTCGCGCTGCTGGTCCAGGAGGACGGTCCGGCGCGGGGGCCGGGCTCGGAGCCTGAGAGGCGCCTCCGTCTGCCGTGCAGGCTTGATCACGGCGGGCTGCCGCTCGGCGGGTCGAACGGTCCTGGTCGGCTGTGCCGCAGCGCTGATGGCCGGGCGCGCTTCGAAGAGGCGGAGGATTTCCGCGAACTGCTCACCCGTGAAGCGGTAGGCCCGTCCAGGCTTCGTGAACGGGATCCGACGCCTCCGGGCTTGTTCCTTCACCCACCACTCGGACATGCCGAGCGCCTTGGCGATGTCCGACGGGTAGTACAGGTGCGGAAGCCCGTCTCGCTTCATGGTCAGAATCACTCCTGTCGGCTGTGAACGTCCGGTGCCGCAGCGGCGGTCCCCCGCCGCCGCAAGGCCCTGAAGCGCTGACAGAACTGACAGAACCTCCCCGGACCGCCCCTGACCTGGCATTTCGCGGGTTTCGTGATCTCTGACAGAACTGAATTAAAACTCGACAGAACCTCCCGGGCGGAGGTTCTGTCACAACCCACTCCGCGGGTACGGGGAGTTCTGTCGAGTTAAAACCAGGTTCTGTCACGATCGCGATCACGGGTATTTGCGCAGGTCAGGTGGCCTGCCGGGGAGTTCTGTCAGTTCTGTCAGCGGGTTGGGGGTTCTGTCAGGTCCGGCGGGTGATGCGGGGGTGGGTCTCGTAGCGGGGGGAGGGCGGCCGGCCGCCGCGGCCGTTGCGCGGGGGCGGGGGCTGCTGGCGGACCCAGCCGTGTTCCTCCAGGAGGGTCAGAGCGGGGTCGAGGTCGGCGATGGCGGGGAAGTCCGCGCGGGGCAGGGCCCGGAACAGGTCGCGTTTGGAGAACGTGCCGGGGGCGGTGGTCTGGAGGTGGGTCAGGACGGTGTGGGCGGCGTGGTGGGCGGGGTCGGCGCTCATGGCGTCGAAGACGTCGAGGGCGTGGGCGGTGAAGTAGTCGCCGATCTCCGTGGCCGCGGCCAGGGTCGCGGCCTCGATCGGCCGGTGCCAGCCGTCCTCGGGATGGGTGGCCAGGTGGAGGAGGGCGGCGATCCGGGCGACGGCCCCGTCCCTTTTGGAGGCCCACTTCACGATGGACGCGTACGTGCCGCCCTTGCCGAGCCGGGACTCGGTCACCGCCTGGTAGGCGAGCATGACCCGGTCGGCTTCCGGGGTGAGGGTCAGAATCGCGGGCTCGGTCCATCCAGCGAGGGCGAGCGTGATCCCGCCGAGGCGGCGCGCGTACTCCGCGGCCGTCTCCTCGTCCAGCAGGGCGGGTGACAGGTCCCTGCTGCCGACCAGGGACAGGGGCTTGGAGTACAGGAAGCGGGCGAGGAGGCCGCGGCCGTCGGCACCGTCGATCCGGGCGAGGGAGTCGAGGACTTCGGGCTGGATGGCCAGGCCGACGGTGACGGCGGGGTCGTCGACGTGCTGGGCGCCGCGGCTCTGCCGGTTGACGCGGAGCATGTCTCCGGCGTGGCCCTTGAGGAACATGCCCATGTTGGGCTTGCCGCTGTAGCGGCCGGCGATGATGTCGAACAGCTCACCCTCCGCGGACAGGCAGGCGATGCGGCCGTTCTGCTCGTCCAGGAGCGTCCCGATCGTCTCGGGGGTCGCGTCGTCCGCAACGAGCTGCGGGACAGCCGGGACGCGCATCTTCGCCGCCTCCTGCGCAAGGGCCACGGCTTCAGCGGTGAGCTCGTCCCTCTTGCCAGGCTCGGCTGCAGCAGCCTTCTGGGTGGCTCGCTCGGCCGCGGACTTGGCGAGGGCTGCCCTGGTCTCCGCCTCCGCCATCACTGGTCCGGCCGCCTCCACGAGCACCCCCTCCGCGGCCAGCAGGGGGCGGACCATGAGGCCGAACACGGCGGACTTGCGGTTGCCGGGGTCCAGGGCGATCGCGGTGAAGATGTTCACCGGCTCGCTCCAGTTCCCGCGCACGCACACCTGCACCCGACCGCCGGCCGCGGTGGACATGACCGCCAAGGCCAGGCATCCGGCGAGGTCAACGGGCGTCTGCGTCTCCTCAGCCACGCCCTTGGCCATGTCGCGCAGCCAGGCGGGCAGGGCATGGGCGGGGAAGATGGGCAGGACGGGCCGGGCGCGGACGGGGACGGGTTCGTCCCAGGCGGGCCCGGTGATGTCCTGCGGGTCGAGGGCCTCGAAACCCTCCCACAGATCACTCTCAGCGGCGCTCATGCGGCCTCCCTCCCTTCCAGGTTCGTGTTGAGCAGCGGGCAGAGGGTGCGGTGCTGGACGTGGTCGTCGATCAGGGCGAGCGCGCGCGTCTGGCCTGCAGCGAACAGGTCCCGTCCGCACGCGCACCACGACCGGACGGACGGCGTGACGCCGCGACCGGGGGCGACGATGTGGAGCCAGGCGACCGGCCGGCGCCCGTCGTCGGCGCGCGGGTCAGGGCGAACAGATGAATGGACGCCTTCGGCGACGACCTTCAGCGCTCCACTGCCGTCGCGGGGCAGGGTCGGTTCGGCGGGGCTAGGCCTGGCGGGGCGGGATGTGGAGCCTTCCAAGGGGGGATGGGGGTGGGTGGTCATGCCGTTTCCCGGGTGCGGACGGTGCGGGCGGAGCTGTCGAGGGCGCTGCGGATCGTGGCGCGGCACTCGGCCACGGTGAGTCCGCGGTCCTCCCCCGCCGCTTGGAAGGCCTCCTCAACCTCCTCGCGGGGGAGGTCGCCCCACGCAACGAAGCGCCCCACCTTGAAGGCGCTGCGGTTGAGCGTGTTGTTCGCCTGCTTCGCCGGCGCCTGCCGGACGACGTCGCACTCGGCGGCCAGTGCTGCGCGGGCCGCGGTGCCGGTGCGGACCGCTCCCGGCATCCGGATGCAGAGCGGGCGTGGCGCCGGGGGCTGGAGGAGCGCCATCAGCCATGTGGGGAGTTCCGCAACAGGCGAGTTGTCGGTGACCTTGTAGGTACCAGCTGCTGTGGTGCTGCCGGGGGCGACGACGTATCCGCCGTGGGCGCGGGTGTCGATGAGCGGGGCCAGTTTGCCCGCCGTGTTCCCGAGCCGGATGCCATCTGGTGCGGTGAAGTACAGGTGGGTTCCGCCGGAGGGAGTTCGCACGGTGAGGGTGGCCGGGACGGGTTGCCCGGCGCGCTCGCAGAGCGCCAACAGGTTGTCCGCGCCGCCAGGCGCCTCCTCGCTGCTGTCGGGCTTGGGCATGTCGAGGTCGACCACGACCAGCCCGGCGGGGCCGGTGGCGAGGCCGATGTTGTACGGCTTGTGGTTCCAGCACCGGGTGATGGCGGTCTGGTCGGTGGTGGCGCGCTGCTCCCACTTCACGTGCCCGTCGCCGCAGGCACCAGTGAGGGGGCAGCGCTCCTGGCGGTGCAGCGCGGGGGCCTTCGAGCCAGGGCGGAGCGGGAAGACGGGCCAGCCGCGGGAGGCTAAGGCGAGCGCGTCGGCCAGGAGTTGGGCACGGCTGTCTCGCCGGATGGGGGTGGGTTGGGTCATGCTGGAGGCCTCCAGTTGCTGTCAGCGTGCTGGGATGAGGGCGGCCCCGGACTTTGCCGAGACGGGGGCCGCCCTTTTCGTGTGGTCAGAACGGGGGTTCGTCGGTGTACGCGGCGCCCCAGGGGTCCGTGCTGTCGTGGCGGCGCCGGGGAAGGCGCGGGAGCGGAAGCAGGACCCTGCGGCGGGTTTCGTCCCAGCAGTGGCAGGGGTCCCACTCGGTGCCCGCGTACTCGCCGGTCTCGTAGTCGCCGTAGTCGCGGTTCTGGCCGCCCTCGCCCCGGCAGTCGGTGCAGGCGGGGCGAGGAGTGTCGGTCAGGATCAAGGCCGGACGGGGCCAGGTGGTGTGTCGGATGCGGAGTCGCACGGTTCTCCTTCAGCGGTTGTTGAGGGTGCCGCTGGCCTTTCCGAACAGGCCGGTCGCGGTGATGTTCTGCGTGACGTGCTGCACCGGCCCGCGACGGTGCGTGCGGCTGCTGCCGGTGCGCAGGAGGAGGGGTGCGAGGGCGCCGGCGGCAATGAGGGCGACGGCAGCCCAGAGGGCTTCGGTCATGGCGATCAGTCCCGGGGCGGCGTAGGAGATCCCGAACCCGGCCGCGGCGATCCCGCCGCCCACGGTCGGGGCGAGGAGAGCTGTGGTCTTGGCCCACACCGGCACCGGCAGCGCGGCCACGGGTGCGGACGCGGGGGCGGCGGTGGGGTGGGTGTAGGCGAGGGTGCGATAGCCGCCGGGGAGGGTCACCATCTCGACTCCGGGCGGCAGTTCGGCGGGCAGCATCACCGGCTGCTGGATCGCGGTCGGGTAGAGGATCGGGTCGCCGTAGCGGCTTGCGGGGGTGGTGCTCGTGCGGCTGGGTTCATGCACGACGGGGCTCCCTCGTGAGCGCGGGGGACCACACCTAAACGTCAAGGTGTGGTCTCCGCGGGGCTTGTCGTCTGGCTTGTCGCGTCGCTTGTCGCCTGCTTGTCGTGTGGCTTGTCGCTTGTCTTGTCTTGTCGCTTGTCGCCTCCCAGGTCAGACACCCTTTCCAAGCCCTCGGGAGGGCCCGGAGCGGGTTTCTGTCGGGGCGGGCGCAAGCGACAAGGTCAGTCCTCGGCGGGTGCCTCGGGGGCGTGGCGGCGGTGGACGTAGCGGGTCTTGGTGCCGGTCCCGATCCGTACGGCTTCGCCTTCCTCGGCCCAGGCCTTGAGCCATCCGGCGACGGTCTGGCGGGTGGTCCCGTACCGGTCGAGGTCCCGGGCGATCGCGGAGGCGCCGGTACCGGCGGGACCCGCGGCGATCAGGAGAGTCAGGGCGGCCTGCTGGGCGTCGTTGTCCTCGGCGCGGTGCGCGGACAGGTTCAGCCCCGGCCGCACCGGCGCCTGCGTCTCCGGGTCTCCGGGTTCGGGGGTGGTGGCGAACTGGGCGTCGATCTCCCGCCGGAACTGCTCGGCGAGCGCGTCCTCATCCACAGCGGCCGGTGCCGCCTGACCGGTGCGGTGGGCGGAGAGGTTCAGTCCCCTGCCCGCCGGCGCGGTCCCGGCCGGGGCCGGGGTGACCTCGTCGGGGTCGGTGTGCTGGTGTTCGGTGATCCAGGCGGTGCGGGTGGCATCCCAGCGGCGGGCGTAGTCGGGGCCGGCGGCCTTGGCGGAGACGGCGTCGAGGTACGGGTGCCGGTCCGAGGTCGCGTGGACGATGTCGCGGATCTGGTTCGGCAGGATCCGCCACGTCCCGAACAGCGCGGCGGGGGACTCGGGCGTGCCCATGAACCCGCTGCCCTTGTAGGGGGCCTGCTCGATCCGCAGGCCCTGCGCGCCGGGGAACAGCTTGGCCAGGTCCATGCCCTCCGTTGCCCCGCCGGTGAGGGCGACGCGGGTTTTGGCCTCGCGGCGGATCATCAGGTCACCCAGGATGGAGCTGGTCGCGCCGAGGGCGGTCAGGACGGTGCGGATGCCCATCGCGCGGAGCATCCGGATCACTTCGAGGATCTTCTTGGCCAGCTCGCGGGTCTTCATGTCCCGGCTGATCAGGATCTCGGCGCCCTCGTCGATCAGGAGCATGATCTGCGGGAGGTCGTGGCTGATGGGCAGCAGGTCGGTGTTCGCCTTGGCCATGAGGTCCTGGTAGGCGCGCTTGCGGTAGTCCCCGATCCGCAGGGCGGCATCGAGCATCTTCAGGGCTTCCTCGTGGGTGGAGGCGAGCCAGTCGATTCCCGGCCGCACCACCTTCTGGCCGTCGGCCGGCTCCATAGCGGGCCGGAGCCACGGCAGGCCGGCCGATCCGGCGTTGAGGTCGATGACCCAGGTCAGGATGTCCTCGGCGCGGGCGAACCCGGCCAGGATCACGTGGACCATGTTCGTCTTCCCGGATCCGGTCGGCCCGACCACGAGCGCGCACTGCTCGCGCAGGTACGCGCAGATCTCTTCGGCGTTGGTGCGGTACCCCCAGGGGATCCCGGTGTGGATCGACAGGGCGCTGTACTCGGAGGGGTACGGGACTTCGGCGGCCAGCACGTTGACCGTGGTCACGTCGATCAGGACGCGGCCCTGGTCGATGCCCGGGGAGGCGGCGGCGGTGCAGCCGTGCGGCAGCCTGGCATCCGCCGACAGGCGGGCGTTCTCGCGGGCGATCCGGTCGTAGGTGGTGCCGCCCTCGGGGAGTTCGGCGTCGATGGTGAAGCCGGTGTTCGTGGGCCACATCTCGACCGCGACCACCCGCAGCGTGATTCCGCAGACCCGCTGGACCCGGTCCACCCACTCCGCGGCGATCGCCCTCCGCCCGGCGGACAGTTCCCGGGCCACCTGACGCTCTGCGGCCGCGATGGCCTCCAGCTCGCGGGCCTCCTCATACAGGCCGACGGAGCGGGCCGCGGCGCCCATGCCGACGCCGATCACGGCGAGGGAGCCCAGCGCGGTCCAGGTGAGGGGGTTGGTGGCGAGGGCCCAGGTGGTCCAGCCGGAGCCGAGGAGCCAGGACGCGGCCCGGGCGCTAATGGTGCGGGCTGCGAGCTTCTGCCGCAGGCCGGTGGCGGTGTGGCCGATCGCGCCGACCGTGCCGACGGCGAGCGCCCAGGTGGGCGGCATGTGGGCGATGGTGCCGACAGTGGCGACCGCATAGGCGCCGGTGGTGGCGGACAGGGCGCCGGTGATGGGTCCGTGTCCGGCCGCCCAGTCCAGCGCCAGGCCCTCGTGCTTGACGGTGTGGGAGGCGGTCATCAGACGTTCCAGCCCTTCTCGGCGTCGGGGCCGTTGCGGGGGTCCTCGTGGCGGGCGATGTCCTGCTCGTGGGCCTGCCGGAACGCGGGCCCCAGGTCCTCGGCAACGGCCGTGGCGGAGTTGAGGGCGCCGTAGATGTCGGAGAAGCCGTCCGCGATGGACTTCTCCAGCGGGAACTCGGAGTCGGAGCGCTCCGCGAGGATCTGCATGATGTTCGCGATCGAGGCGAGGGCCTCGGGCAGGCCTTCGACCATGGCGAGGATCTCCATGGCGCTCTCCGGCTCGTAGGACTGCGCGGCCTGCTCCATCTCGGCGGCCAGCTCCTCAAACCGGAACCCGGAAACGTTGCTCACGGCTACTCCTTGACGGGTGGGAGGTGCGGGAACATGCGTGGTGGGACGGGCGGCCCGGTCCCCGACCGTGTCGCTGTCGGTGTCCTGGTCGCGTTCGGCGTCCGCCTGCTCCACAGCGGCCCGCTCGTCGTCTTCGAGCTGCTGGCGGATGTCCGCGTCCCGGTCCTCACGCTCTGCGCGGGCCCGCCCGAGGAGGAACCGGTAGAGGCGCCGGCCGGGATTCATCAGCCAGGCCCACCCGAGCTTCCGCCCGAGCCGCGTGGTGACCATCCCGAGAGCGCCCAGCAGTCCGCCGAGAACGGCGGCGACCGCGCGGCGGGCCTGGAAGCGTGCGGCGGAGCGGCGCAGGGCCTTCCGCGCGGCTTTCCGGGCGGGGGCTTTGAGCTGCGCGGTCCGCTTGCGGTGCGCCGTCTCCCGCACCCCCAGTTGCCCTGCGGCGACTGACCGGCTCGCGCTGCGGTCCCGGGCCTTGCGCCCGGCGGCGACAGCCCTGTCGCGTACCGCGGCCGCGGTGCCCATCGCCTTGGCCAGCGTGCGGGCGGCCGCACCGCGCGCCTTCCCGCCCCCGCCGCCGCCTGCTCCGCGGCTGGCACCGGTGCGGGGCTTGGTGGGGGCGGGGTTGCGGGTGGCGGCCTTCGCGGCCCGCCGTGTGTCTGCGACCTGCCGGCGGGCCTGCACCGCGGCCGTACGGGCAGCGGCGCGGGTCGGCGTCTGCGCCTTGGCCTGCTGACGCAGCGCCTGCACCTGTCCGGCGCGGCCACCGGCCAGAGCGCCCGCGGCGTGTGCCGCGCGCTGCCGGGCCGACAGCCTGTTGGCCTTCCCGGCCGAGCCGGACCGGTGTCCTGCAGGACTCCCGGCCGTGCGGTGCCGGGCCTGCCCGCCGGATGTCTTGCGGGATCCGGCGCCGCCCCGGCCGCCCGAGCGGGATCCGCTCTGCGGCTGGGAAGGGATCCGGCCCAAGAGGCCACGCCCCCCGCTCCCGCTCGCCGTCCGGCCGGTGGCCGGGGCTGGCTTGCCGTTCGGGGTCTTCTTCTTGGCTTTCGTGGTGCGTTGGCGGGCGGCGGCGACGCCGAGGACGGCGGCCCCGGTCATCGCCACGGCCGCGGCGACCGGGCCACCGGCCAGGGCGGCCGTGGCCAACAGGCCCGCGGCGGTGTTCGTGCCGGACAGGGACAGCGGCACCACGGGGAAGCCCCCGGCGGTGTGCTCAACGCCCTTGGCCAATGCGGTCGTACCGGCCTCGGGCGGGGCAGGGGTCGGGGTGGATTCTTGGGGTGGAGCCTGCGGTTCGGTGACGGTGTCGGTCATGCTGAACGTGCTCCTTCACGGGAGAAGAGGGCCCGGCCGACGCTGTAGGAGGCTGGCGGCCGGGCCCTTGCTGAGTGGTTCAGGCGACGCGCTGTTCATCGGGGTACGTACACGGGACGCACATGCCGAGCGAGGACGGGATGACGTACCCCGCATCGAGGCGGCAGGTCGGACAGGTCCGGCGGGCGGTGTTCGCCTTGGCCAAGGCGGCCCGGCGGGCCGGGGTCATCGGACGCACCGGCCGCGCGAGGTCGATCCGGTAGAGGTAGGCGACGAGCGGGCCCCGCCGGCGGCGGGGCCGCTCCACCTGCGCGGCCACGTCCTGGCCGCCGGGGCGGAGCCCCAGGGCGCGGAGCTGCCGGCGGGTGGCCAGCCCATCGGGGGCCAGGCGCCAGCGGTAGGCGGGAAGGGTGCTCATCGGGTGAGGGCCGGTGCGGCAGCGGTGCCGTTGTCGCGGTGTTCCTGGTAGCGGGCGGAAGCCCAGCCGACAGACCAGCCGGACAGCTCAGCCGCGACCCGCACCGGGACCCCGGCGGCGAACGCGGCGGCCACGGTGGCGCGGGCCTGCTCCTCCGGCAGCTTCACCGGCGGCGGCCCGGCGGCCAGCAGCGCGGCGCGTTCACGCTCGATCCGCTCCTGTGCACGGCGTTCACGCTCGGCCCGCTGCTGAACCTCCAACTCGCGCTGCTGGGCGGCCTGGCGTTCAAGGCGTTCACGCTCGGCCTGCTGCTGTTCACGGATCTGTTCACGGCGTTCAGCCGCTTCCCGCTCCGCCCTCTCGGAAGCCTCGGCCCGCTCCGCTTCTTCGCGGCGGATGCGGTCCTGCCGGTCGGCTTCCTCGCGGGCCAACCGCTCCTCGTGTTCACGCTGTTCACAGGCGATGGCCGCCTCATGCTCGCGCTGTTCACGAGCGGCCCGGAGCCGGTTCTCCTCCCGCTCCGCCGCCGCCCGTTCCCGGGCGTCCTGCTCGGCGCGCTTGCGGGCCTCCACGGCCAGGACAGCCGCGGTCAGGGCCCGCCGGTAGGCGAGGCCCGCTTCCGCGGTGACGATGAGGAGCAGGGGTGCGACAGAGTGCACGGCGACCCCGACGAGGTCTCCGGCCAGCGCGGATACGCCGATGTTGAGGGCGAGGGTCATGGTGCCGGTCATCCACCGCAGCGCCACCGGCCAGGGACCGCCGTGCCCGCCGAGGCGGGCCAGGACGGAGTCGAGGCGGACCACGATCACCACCGCGGCGTCGACAACGAGCGGCAGGATCGGGGCCGTCCAGCGCCACTCGGCGGGCGTGTGGTCGGCCATGAGCGGGGTGACGGTGAGGACGGAGTAGAGCATCGCCCCGCCGACGATCAACCACGTCCCGACCGACAGAGCCCGCTCGGATGAACGGATCTGAACACGGTTCACGGTCCGACCTCCGCCCGTGAACGCGCCTCATCGACGGTGGGGATCGTGGCGTAACCGACCAGCTTCACGATCCCGCCGGAGTAGCTGGTCTCGGCCTTCAGGACGCGGGTGCGGCCACCGCTCTGAACACCGTGCGACACCTTCCCGAGCGAGATCCCCAGGGCCTCACACCACGTCTCGAACCCTTCGAGGTCGTCGTGGAAGGCGAGCTCCAAAACGTTGGGGTAGACCGTGGACACCGACACGGACGGCGCCGGCAGGTGCCGGTATACGTCGGCGAAGATGCGCAGCGCCATCAACGGAGCGCCCAGGGCCGAGAGAGGGATCGGAGTGGTCATGCGGCACCACCCGACATGCTCGCCGCGGCCGCCGCGGCGGCGGCCTGGTTCAGCAGCACCCGGCGGACCGCCAGCTTCTTGCGCCGGGCCCGGCGGATCCGCCGCTCGTCCAGCTCGGACGGCGTCCGGTCCAGCACGGCAATCTCCGCGTCGAGCAGGTCGACGTCCGCCAGGATCAGCGGCATCTCCCACTCGATCGCGTCCAGCTCCGCAGCCGACGGCTCCAAGCCGTCCGACCACGGGGTAACGAGGTTCTGAAGTGCAGCGATGGTCTTCACGGGTCTTGCTCCTTCGGTAGAGGAACGGGACCCAACAGCAGCCCCCGGCGTTCCCGCGCCGGGGGCTGCACTGCGTTGGGATGAAGCGGAAGAACTCCGGCTCCCCTCGACTCCGCCCGTACGGCCAAGGGCCGGACGGGCGGAGGAGGCAACCGGCCGCAGCACAAGCCGCGGATGGTCGAGTGCGCGAACCTCAGCCGCGCTGACCGCCTTTTCAGCTACAGGAGGCGGTAACCACACTGTTCAGATTTCAAGGACCGGCAACTATTCGATGAGCGCGGCAACCCTGATCGGGCTCCCGTCGAGACGGGACTCACCAAGTGCTGATAGGCGCGGTTCATGGCAGAGCTCCCCGAAGCGACCTGACCAACCTGGCTAGCCCGGTTCGGATGGGAATAACGTAGCCATCCTGGCTAGCCACGTCAACACCTGACTGTCTTGGCTGTCCTAATCCGCAGAGGAGGCCGTAGCATCGACGGCATGACGTTCACGCCTGAACCCCTGGACCCGGACGACGATCGGCCGCCGTACGAGCAGGTAGCGAGCAGTCTCGGCGCAGCGATTCGGACCCGAAAGTTGGGGCCCGGAGACAAGATCCCCTCGCAGAAGGAGCTGACGGAGGCGTACGGATTCGCCCGAGCCACGATCCAGCGCGCCCTCCGCGAGCTGGAAGACGAGGGGCTGATCGTCTCCCGCAAGGGCAGCGGCGTGTACGTCCGGAACCGCACCGAACGGCCGGCGGGCCTCCGCCCATACGTGGAGCAGGCTTTCGCCAGCCAGACCGTGTCGATCGACTTCGCAGGGTTCTCCAGTGAAACGCTGCACGGGGCGCTTCAGGAACCGATCGACAAGATCCGCATCGGGCGTCTGACCCCGTCAAGCATCAACATCCGCATCCTGGTGCCGGACATGTCAGTCCCCCAGGCTGCACCTGTCAGGCGCGAGGATGGCGCCGACGACCCGCGTCTCCGAGCCCGTATGCACGACATGATGGTCAGCTTCACCAGAAGCATCGCCAACACGATGCATGAGCTCAGCGTGCTAGGGCTGGTCAGTGAGGCGAAGGTCAGCGTTCGCGTTCACAGCGGGACGCAGTTCTTCAAGCTCTACGTAATCAACCAGGAAGACGCCTTCTTCGGGTACTACCCGATCCGGCCGAACAAGGTCGTCACCCAGGGCGAACCCATAGAGATTTACGACCTGGTGGGGGCCGACGCCACCCTGTTCCACTACTCGCTGAACGAGGGCGAGTCGTCCAGTGGCGCTCAGCAGGTGAATCAGGCGCGCATGTGGTTCGACAGCGTCTGGGACACCATCGGAAGGGACTTTGACCCGGATGGGAAGTAGCACCCTCGCGGAAGTCCTCGGAGTCACCCGAGCAGTCCTGTTCGACTTTGACGGGCCTATCTGCGACGTATTCGCGGGGAGTCCGGCCCCTGATGTCGCACGCCATCTTGCTGAGACCCTGGCAGGGTACGACGCGGCTCTAGGCAGCAAGGCTCGCGACACTGACGACCCGATGGAGATCCTCCGCCTCTCCCCGCAAGGTGGAGAGCCCGCCCTGCGAGCGATCGAGGAGGAACTGACCAAGGCCGAGGTGACAGCCGTCAAGCTGGCAGGGCCGCCCGTCCCAGGCGCCGTGGCCGCTCTCGAAGCGGCCCGCTCCTCGGGCCGGAAAGTCGCCATCGTCAGCAACAACTCGACGGCATGTGTGCGTGCCTTCCTCATACTGCACGGGCTTCGTCATCTCGTGGACGCGGTTGTGGGGCGCGCACCGTACTGGCCGGACGCGATGAAGCCCGATCCCCACTCATTGTTGCTGGCAGCCAGCCAGCTACAAACGCACCCTCATCACTGCACCCTCATCGGCGACTCAGTGACGGACGTGGAGGCCGCGAAGGCCGCCGGCGGCCCCTCCATCGGCTTCGCAAACAAGCCGGGCAAGGCGAGCGCGTTGAGCGATGCAGGCGCAGACGTGATCATCACCGCGATGTCCACCATGGCTGACGAGCTGAGCTCGCCTTAGGCCCGCCGCGGACGACCGCTGGCCAACGTGTGACCAGAGCCTCGAAGCTGCTGGGAGAAAGCTGGGAGAAAATCTTCTCCCGATGCCTTCCGCGTCCCTGGCCAGACCGACGCACCCCAAGGGCTTGACCTGCGCATACACATCCAAGGCCATGTTTGGATCTTGGGTGGACCTCATTCGGGACGAAGAGGTCGTGGGTTCAAATCCCGCCACCCCGACTTCGTAAGACCAGGTGAGAGCCGGTGCAGAGCAATCTGCACCGGCTCTCTCTGCGTGTGGGTGACTAACTGAGTGATACGCCTTCGGTGCGGTCCTGAGATCTCGTGGAGCGGAGCGCCCCGGAGCGATCGCGGCGGACCGGCGTCAGAACGGGCGGGGCTGCATGGGCTGTGGGGCGGCGGGCGGGCTTTCGAAGACGCATGCCGGCACCGGGCCGGCGGTCGCCCGTACCGACACGGGCGTGGGCGGTTCCGTCGGCAGCTCGACGTGGACGGTCACGGGGTGGTCGGCGCGCGTCGTGGCGTGGCCCGTCTCCTTGCCGTCGACGAGCACCTCGACGACGGCGGTGTGGCCCGTCTGGACTGTGGCACTGACCGAGTGCCCGGCATGGTCGATGTGGAAGTGATGGCGCCGCCTCATGAGACCGCCTCCCGCCGGGACCCCCTCATGGACAAGGGTAGCCAGCGGAGCCGGGCTCGGCCCGGGAGAGCGCGGGGCCGCGCGCTAGGGAGCGTCGAGGGCGGAGAGTTCGGTGCGCGCCAGGGTGAGGAAGGCCGTGGACGGGCCGGCCTCCACGGCGTGCTGCGCGGCCAGTGCGTCGAGGTGGTCCAGTACCGCGCCGACGCTGGTGAAGGGGCCGACCGGGCGGAGCAGCCAGAGGCGGCCCCGGGGGCGGGGCGGGAGCCCGAGGTCGTTGAGGGCCGCGTCGGCTTCCTGGTCGAGGTCGTGCAGGTCGGGTTCGGCGAGCGGGGCGCACTCCACGCCGGTGATGTGGCCGTGGCCGTCGAGCGAGGTGTCCACCGCCCAGTGCGTGGAACGGTCGGGGATCCAGGTACGGGCCGCCGGGGGCCATACGTACGGGAGGAACACCCAGCGCAGGTCCTCGGGCGCGGGCTCCCAGCCGAGCACCTCCAGCTCCCGGATCTCGGGCAGCCGGTCCGGCTCCAGTTCGCTGCGGCCGGTGCGGCGCAGTGCGAGCGGGTGCGGTGTTCCGTCCTCGTCCCACGACATGCGGGCACGCTATCCGACGCGGTCGCGGATGTGCGTGACCTCGGCCCCGACCCCGCACCCGGCCTTCACGCCCCCAGAGGGTTGGCCGCGATGCGGGCCGCCGCGCCGCTCGCGACGTAGGCGGCGGCCGCGCAGTCGGGCTTGCGCTTCGCCTGGTCCTCGACCAGGGCGGTGAAGGCGGCGCCGAAGCCGGCCCGGGGGTGGGCGGCGAGCAGGGCGGCCGTGAAGGCCGGGTCGAACTCGGAGAGGCGCAGGCCCGAGACGTCGGCGCTCGTGCCGACCTGCAGGAGGTGGCTCTCGACGTCCTCGGCCGCGGTGACGTCGTCCCTCATGTGCAGGACGATCACCTCTTCGGCGCGGGCCCGGCGGGCCGCCGGCCAGCCCAGGCCCGCCGTCAGGACGCGCGCGACGTGGCCGCCGGCCTCCTCGAAGGGGAGGGTGTGGCTGTCGAAGGGCGCGGTCAGGCCCAGGTCGTGGAGGAGGGCCGCCACGTAGAAGAGCTCCTCGTCGTACGCGAGGCCGTGCTGGTGCGCGTACTGCGCGCCGAAGGCGTAGGAGCGTACGGAGTGGTTCAGCAGCGCCGGGTCCGCGTACTCCGAGGCGATCTGCAGGGCGGTACGGGCCGCGTTGGTGTCAAGGATCCATGTCATGGGGCGTCAGCGTAGGCGGCGGCTGAAGTCCACCTCGGACGGGGCCTCCCCCGGCCAGTTCAGCCGGGCCGGCGCGGGCGGGGTCTCGGCGAGGACGGAGCCGCGCGAGACGACGTACCGGGGCCGGACCTGACGGCGGATCGCCTCCTCGGGCGACGGCGCCGGGAGCAGGACGAAGGAGGCGGGGGCGCCCTCCGTGATGCCGTACTCGGCGTCCGACAGGCCCAGGACGCGCGCCGCACGGTCCGTCACCATCGAGAAGGCCAGGGGGATCTCGTCCGCGCCGGTGAGCTGGGCGGCGTACAGCCCGACGAGGGCGGTCTGCAGCGGGTTGGCGGTGCCGAGGGCGTTCCAGGGGTCCATCACGTCATCGTGGCCGAAGGCCACGTTGACCCCGGCGGCCAGCATCTCCTTGACCTGGGTCAGGCCGCGCCGCTTGGGGTAGGCGTCGAAGCGGCCCTGGAGGTTGAGGTTGGCGAAGGGGTTGGCGACCAGGTTGATGCCCGAACGGGACAGCAGGCGCTGGAGTTTGAAGCTGTACGCGCCGTTGTAGGAGCCCATGGCCGTCGTGTGCGAGGCGGTGGCGCGTTCGCGCAGGCCCGAGCGCAGGGCCAGCGTGGCCAGCACCTCCACGAAACGGGACTGTTCGTCGTCGATCTCGTCGCAGTGCGCGTCCACCCGCAGCCCGTGCTCCTCGGCCAGCGCGAAGGCCGTCTTCAAGGAGGCCACCCCGTCCTCGCGGGTGTCCTCGAAGTGCGGGATCGCTCCGACCACGTCCGCCCCGCGGGCCACCGCCTCCCGCAGCAGCGCCTCGCCGTCCGGGAAGGAGGCGATGCCCTCCTGCGGGAAGGCGACGATCTGCAGGGTCATGACCTCCCGCACCCGGTCGCGCACTTCGAGCAGCGCATCGAGGGCGGTGAGGGCCGGGTCGGTGACGTCGCAGTGCGTGCGCACGTGCAGCACGCCCTGGGCCGCCTGCCAGCGCAGCACCTCGGTCGCCCGCGCGATCACGTCCTCACGGGTCAGGGTCCGCTTGCGCTCGCTCCAGCAGGCGATGCCCTCCCAGAGGGTGCCGGAGGCGTTGGGGCGCGGCTCCCCGGCGGTCAGCGCCGTGTCGAGGTGGATGTGCGGCTCGACGAAGGGCGGGCTGAGCAGGGCGCCGTGGGCCTCGACGAGGATGCCGGTGGCCGGCGGTTCCTTCTGGTCGTCGTGCGGGATCACGCGCGCGATCCGGCCGTCCTCCGCGACCTCGACGTCGGACAGGCCTGAGGTGTGCAGCAGCCGGGCGCCCCGGACGATCATCCGCATGGCGCCAGCCTACGGACCCGCGCGGGGCCGCGGACTCAGCCGCGCTTGGCCTGGGCCTTCTGCTGCATGCCGCGCGTCTTCGCGGCGGACGACTGCATGTCCCTGGCCGCGGCCTTGGCACGGGCCTCGGCGGCCGTGTTCTTCGCCAGCGCGCGCTCGGAGTCCTGGTGGATGTGGTGGCCGGTGTGCGCCTTCTTGGCCATGATCGTTCCTCCTTGGGCTACGGGTTCCACTCTGCGCCCGTTCGGAGCAGTCGGCATCCCGGGGACCACTGCGGCCACAATGGGCGCATGACCAGCGACAGCGAGATCACCCCCGAGACGCCCGACTGGGAGAAGCGGTTCCGGGCACCGCGCGTCGGGCTGCCCGACTGGGCCGAGGACGCCCCGGACCGTTCGCTCTTCGTCTCCAACGCGACCGGAACCTTCGAGCTCTACGCCTGGGACCGCGCCACCGGCGTCCAGCGGCAGGCCACCGACCGCCCGAACGGAACCACCGACGGCGCCCTCTCCCCCGACGGCGAGTGGATCTGGTGGTTCTCCGACACGGACGGCGACGAGTTCGGCACCTGGGTGCGCCAGCCCTTCGGGGGCGGCCCGGACGAGCCGGCCACGCCCGGCCTGGAGCCCTCCTACCCCGCCGGTCTGGCCATCGGCCGCGACGGCACCGCGGTCGTCGGGCGCTCCACGGACGAGGAGGGCTCCACGGTCCACGTGGTCCGCCCGGACGGATCCGCGCCCACCGTGATCTACCGGCACCGGGAGTCGGCCGGCGTGGGCGACCTGTCCCACGACGGGACGCTCGTGGCCGTCGAGCACACCGAGCACGGCGACGCGATGCACTCCTCCCTGCGCGTGCTGACCCTCGACGGGTCCACCGTCGCCGAGCTGGACGACTCCCGCGGCGGCACGCAGGAGCTCGGCCTTGAGGTCCTCGGCTTCGCGCCGGTCGCGGGCGACACCCGCCTCCTCGTCGGCCACCAGCGGCGCGGCCGCTGGGAGCCGATGGTGTGGGACGTGGCCACCGGCGCCGAGCAGGAGCTCGCGATCGACCTGCCGGGCGACGTCAGCGCCGAGTGGTACCCGGACGGGTCCGCGCTGCTGGTCGCGCACGGCTTCGAGGCGCGCAGCGAGCTGTGGCGCTACGACCTGGCCGCGCGGGAGCTCGTACGGGTGGACACGCCGCCGGGGACGGTGTCGGGGGCCGGCGCGCGGCCCGACGGGACCGTGGAGTACCTGTGGTCCTCGGCCGCCGAGCCCTCGACCGTACGGTCCACCGCGGGCGGGGTCGTCCTGGACCCTCCCGGCTCCAAGGCCCCCGGGTCGGTGCCGGTGGAGGACGTCTGGGTGGAGGGCCCGGGCGGACGGATCCACGCGCTCGCGCAGCGGCCGGCCGGCCACGGCGAGGGCCCCTTCCCGACGATCTTCGAGATCCACGGCGGGCCGACCTGGCACGACAGCGACGCCTTCGCGGCGACCCCGGCGGCCTGGCTGGACCACGGCTTCGCGGTCGTGCGGGTCAACTACCGCGGCTCGACGGGCTACGGCCGCGCGTGGACGGACGCCCTCAAGCACCGGGTCGGCCTGATCGAGCTGGAGGACATCGCGGCGGTCCGGGAGTGGGCGGTGGCCTCCGGCCTCGCGGACCCGGCGCGCCTCGTGCTCTCGGGCGGTTCCTGGGGCGGGTACCTGACGCTGCTGGGCCTGGGCACGCAGCCCGACGCCTGGGCGGTGGGCCTGGCCGCCGTACCGGTCGCGGACTACGTGACGGCGTACCACGACGAGATGGAGGCGCTGAAGGCCCTGGACCGCACCCTCTTCGGCGGTACCCCGGAGGAGGTCCCGGACCGCTTCGAGGTCTCCTCGCCGCTCACCTACGCCGACGCGGTGAAGGCTCCCGTCCACATCGCGGCGGGCGTCAACGACCCGCGCTGCCCGATCCGGCAGATCGACAACTACGTGGACCGGCTCGTGGCACGCGGCGCGGAGCACGAGGTGTACCGGTACGACGCCGGGCACGGCTCGCTGGTCGTGGAGGAGCGGATCAAGCAGGTCCGGATGGAGCTGGAGTTCGCGCTGAAGCACCTGCCCCGCTAGTCCCGCTCCGGTGCACCCCCCGTACGGTGGTGGGGTGCACCGGTTTCTCCTGACCCCGCGCTGGTGGGGGATCAACGTCTTCGTCGCGCTCGCCGTCCCCTTCTGCCTGTTCATGGGGTCCTGGCAGCTCGGCCGGTTCGAGGACCGCGTCGACAGCCACCGGGAGGCGACGGCCGAGCGGCCCGCCGGCCAGGTGGCCGAGCCCCTGGACTCGCTGCTTCCGGTGGACACGAACACCTCCGGACGGCTGGCTTCCACGGCCGGGGAGTACGCCGATCAGATGCTGGTGCCGGAGCGGCGGCTCGACGGTGAGTCCGGTTTCTACGTGCTGACCCTGCTGAAGACCGACTCCGGCATGGCCGTCCCGGTGGTCCGGGGCTGGCTGCCGGGCGCGGCGGACCCGGCGAAGGCCCCGGCCCCGCCGACCGGCCGGGTCGAGGTCACCGGCGCCCTGCAGTCCTCGGAGAACTCCGGCACGAAGGGGGTCCACTCCCAGGGCGGCCTGCCGGCCGGGCAGCTCGGGGTGATCGGGGCAGCCTCGCTCGTCAACATCGTCCCGTACGACCTGTACGACGCCTGGCTGACCGTGCAGACCCCGGCGGACGGGATGGTTCCGGTGCCGGCGCAGGCGCCGACCAACACCGGGCTCGACCTGAAGGCCTTCCAGAACCTCGGCTACACCGGCGAGTGGTTCGTCTTCGTCGCCTTCGTGCTCTTCATGTGGTTCCGGCTCTACCGCCGCGAGGTGGAGACCATCCGCGACACCGAGGCGGGTCTGCTCGAACCCGCCGCGTAGGGCGGGCCCACCCGGCCACCGGCCGGGCTACTTGGCGACCGGGATCGCACCCGTCCGGTAGACCGTTCCGCCGCAGGCCTCGGGAAGCGTCGTCCGCGTGGCCGAGGACCCCGGCTGCGGGGTGTGCGAGACCGAGACGCCCGACGCCGCCGGGGGCGCTCCCGTCTGCGGCTCGGTGGCCGCCCCTTGCGCCGGGGCGCCCGAGCTGCCCGCGGAGCCGGTCTGCGGCGGCTTCCCTCCCGCGTCCGGGTTCGTCGGCGTACAGGCCTCCCCCGACGGCACCCACGCGAAGCGGACCTCGTACGCCGTGTTCGGCGGCAGCACCAGCACCGCGGCCTCCGCCGACGGATCGGGCAGCAGTCCGCTCGCCGGGTCCCCCGCCGTGTGGCCGACCACCGCGACCGAGGAGCCCTGGCCGGCCGGCGCACCGGGCGCCGGGGCCGCCGAGACGGCGTCCTGGCCGGTGACGGCGCAGCCCTGCGCGGAGACGTTGGTGACCCGGAAGCTGCCGTACACCCGGCCGTCGGTCTCCGGGGCGCGGGCCGAGCCCACCACCCCGAGCTGGTCCGCACCGCACCCGGGCACGCCCGGCGCGGCCACCGGGGGCATCGGGCCCGAGCCCGCCGCCGAACCGGACGTGCCGGCGGACGCGCCCGCGCCGCCGGTGCCCGAGGGGCCCGCCGTCAGACCGCCCACGGGGGAACCGCCCAGGGTGGCGTCCGGCTGCCCGGTGGCGCCGCCCACGGCCGGGGCGCCGCTGGAGGACCGGTTGGACCTCGGCTGGTTCCCGGATCCGTTCTGGTGCGGGTCGGACCCGACCGCGCCCGGCTTGTCGCCGGTGTGCTCGCCGTGCCCGGCCATGGCCGCGTGGTCCGTGGCCGTGCCCTCGCGGCCCGCCAGGTGCATGAGGGCCGGGATCGCCGTACCGGCGAGCAGGGCCACCGCGGCCGCGCCGACCAGGGCCTGGCGCTTGCGGGCCCGGCGCGCGGGGACGGCGTGCCGCAGCCGCTCCAGCGCGTCCGCGGAGGGCTGCAGGCCCTCGACGGCCCCGTGGAACAGGCCTCTCAGCGCCTCTTCCTCGCTCGCTCCGCCCGGCTGGGTGTGGTCGTCCATCATGACTGCGCAGCCTCCATCGCCACCCGCAGCGCGGCAATGCCCCGCGATCCGTACGCCTTGACCGAGCCGAGCGATATCCCGAGCGTCTCGGCGACCTGGGCCTCCGTCATGTCCGCGAAGTAGCGCAGCACCAGCACCTCGCGCTGACGGCGCTGGAGTCCGCGCATCGCCTTGATCAGATCGTCCCGCTCCAGCTGGTCGTACGCGCCCTCCTCGGCGCTCGCCATGTCCGGCATCGGCTTCGACAGCAGCTTGAGGCCGAGGATGCGCCGGCGCAGGGCGGAGCGCGAGAGGTTCACGACGGTCTGGCGCAGGTACGCCAGGGTCTTCTCCCGGTCGCGCACCCGGTTGCGCGCCGAGTGCACGCGGATGAACGCCTCCTGGACCACGTCCTCGCAGGAGGCGGTGTCGTCGAGGAGCAGGGCGGCCAGGCCGAGCAGGGAGCGGTAGTGCGCCTGGTAGGTCGCCGTGAGGTGGTCGACGGTGGTCCCGGCCACCACTTCGACCGTCATCTCGGCCGTCGCCTCGGCCGTCGCCTCGGCCGTCACCTCGGTCATCGTCTCCGAGGTCGCTTCGTCCGTCGTCTCCGACGTCGCTTCGGCCGTCGCCTCGGCCGGCTCGCTCCGGCTGCTCCCCGCCGCCTCAGCGCTGTCGCGCGGCGGGGGCACGAGACCGCCCGGGATCGGTGCGGCGGTCAGTACGGGCGCCTCGGAGGGCCCCGCCGGCGGGACGGGCACGATCACGGGGAGACCGCCGCCGGACGCACGGAAACCCCGGCGCGACGGGATGATCCCGAGGGGCGCCGGGAGGAGGGTCGATTCGAGCAGTGCCTCTGCCACGCCTGTAGGACACGCGTCCCCCCGTCAGGGTTGTACGCGCGAGGCAGCCTCACCAGCCATATCCTCGTTGCCCTCATGCGTACCCGATCTTCCCGATTTGCCCCGTCTTATCGAGACGGCAGTCGGGCCATCACCTTGATCAAGGGATCAGCACCGATCCTACAAAGCGAATTACGCAAATTCACCTGCGATCAGTTCCGCGATCAGCGTGGCGTTCAGAGCGGCGCCCCTGCGGAGGTTGTCGGCGCACACGAAGAACTCCAGGGCGCGGGGGTCGTCGAGCGAGGCCCGCACCCGCCCCACCCAGGCCGGATCCGTCCCGGCGGCGTCCGCGGGGGTGGGGAACTCCCCCGCCGCGGGATCGTCCACGAGCACCACGCCGGGCGCGGCCTCCAGGACCACCCGGGCGTCCGGGGCCCCCACCTCGTTCTCGAACCGGGCCAGCACGGTCAGCGAATGCCCGGTGAGCACCGGCACCTGGACGCAGGTCACCGACACCGGGAGCCGCTCCAGCTGCAGGATCCGGCGGGTCTGCGCCCGTACCGCCAGCTCGTGCGAGGACCAGCCGTCCTCGCGCAGCTCTCCGGACCAGGGCACGACATTGAGGGCGAGGGGACCGGCGAAGGGGCCGGTGTCCTCGCCCACGGCACGGCGGACGTCCCCGGTCTGCTCCCCGAGGGAGGTCCCGGCGACCAGCGAGAGCTGGCGGCGCAACGCCTCGGAGCCGGACCGGCCCGCGGCGCTCGCCGCCTGGTACGAGGAGACCACCAGCCCGGTGAGGGAGTACTCGGCGTGCAGCGCGCCCAGGGCCGCGATCATGGCGGCCGTCACGCAGTCCGGGGCGGCGACGATCCCGCGCGGGCGGATCCGTACGGCGTGCCCGTTGACCTCGGGCGCCACGAGCGGGACCTCGGGGTCCGCCCGGAAGGCGGCGGACTGGTCGACGACGACCGCACCGCGCGCGGTGACGACGGGCGCCCACCGGGCCGAGACTTCGGCCGGGGTCAGGAAGAGTGCGACGTCGCCGGGACCGAAGCCGTCGAAGGCGTCCTCGGTGAGGGCGAGCACCTCGGTCTCCTCCGCGCGGACGGCCAGCGTGCGGCCGGCCGAGCGCGCGGAGGCGATCAGGCGGATGTCGCCCCAGACGTCCGCCCGCTGGGACAGGATCTGGAGCAGGACCGAACCGACCGCTCCGGTCGCCCCGACCACGGCGAGCGCCGGGGCGGAGGACCGGGTCTCGGTCATCGTCCGGTGCCTCCGTAGACGACTGCTTCGTCGCTGTCGGAGTCGAGGCCGAAGGCCGTGTGCACGGCGCGGACGGCCTCGTTGACGTCGTCCTGGCGGGTGACGACCGAGATGCGGATCTCGGAGGTGGAGATCAGCTCGATGTTGACGCCCGCGTCGGACAGCGCCTGGAAGAAGGAGGCGGTGACGCCCGGGTTCGTCTTCATGCCGGCGCCGACCAGGGAGATCTTGCCGATCTGGTCGTCGTAGCGCAGGGAGTCGAAGCCGATCGCGCCCTTCGCCTTCTCCAGGGCGTCGATGGCCTTGTGGCCCTCGGTCTTGGGGAGCGTGAAGGAGATGTCGGTGAGGCCCGTCGAGGCCGCCGATACGTTCTGCACGATCATGTCGATGTTGATCTCGGCGTCCGCGATGGCGCGGAAGATCGCCGCGGCCTCGCCCGGCTTGTCCGGGACGCCGACGACCGTGATCTTGGCTTCGGAGACGTCGTGAGCGACTCCGGAGATGATGGCGTGCTCCACCTGCTCGTCCCCTTGCGGATTCTCGTTGCTGACCCAGGTGCCCGGCAGTCCCGAGAAGGACGACCGGACGTGGATCGGGATGTTGTATCGGCGTGCGTACTCGACACAGCGGTGCAGCAGCACCTTGGAACCGGAAGCGGCGAGCTCCAGCATGTCCTCGGAGGAGATCCAGTCGATCTTCTTCGCCTTCTTCACGACGCGGGGGTCCGCGGTGAAGACGCCGTCGACGTCGGTGTAGATCTCGCAGACCTCGGCGTCCAGCGCCGCGGCGAGCGCGACGGCCGTGGTGTCCGAGCCGCCTCGGCCGAGGGTGGTGATGTCCTTGGAGTCCGCGGACACGCCCTGGAAGCCGGCGACGATGGCGATGTTGCCCTCGTCCAGCGCGGTGCGGATACGGCCCGGCGTGACATCGATGATGCGCGCTTTGTTGTGGACCGAGTCGGTGATCACACCTGCCTGGCTACCGGTGAACGACTGGGCCTCGTGGCCCAGGTTTTTGATCGCCATGGCCAGCAGGGCCATGGCGATCCGCTCTCCGGCGGTCAGCAGCATGTCGAATTCGCGCCCGGCAGGCATGGGTGAAACCTGCTCGGCGAGATCGATCAGCTCGTCCGTCGTGTCGCCCATCGCGGAAACCACGACGACCACCTGGTGGCCGTTCTTCTTGGCATCCACGATCCGCTTGGCGACACGCTTGATGCCTTCGGCATCGGCTACGGAGGAGCCTCCGTACTTCTGCACGACAAGGCCCACGTGCGCTCCTCGCTCAGTCCGTCTCATTGCTGGTGCAGTGTAACGAGCGACCGGGATCCGACCGCTTCGTACCACATCATGAGACGAAAAGATCAAAGAATGGGTTCCCTCGCCGGACGCTCAACCTCGCCGGGCGCTCATTTGCGGCCGAGGCCGCCGAGCTCCTCCGCCATCACCCGTCCCGCCTGCTCCGCGAGGTCGTCCTCGGTCATGTCCTCGTCCGTGTCCAGGCCGTCCAGGGCCTCCAGCGGCTGGTTCAGCCGCACGTGCGAGATCAGCGACTGGAGGGCGCGCAGGGTGGCCGAGGCCGTCGGGCCCCAGTTGGTGAAGTACGAGAACTGCCACCACCACAGCGCCTCCGTGATGCGGCCCGACTGGTGGTGGATGAGCCCGTGCCGCAGGTCGGCGACCACGTCGGCCAGGTCGTCGGAGATCCGGTGGGCCACCGGGGCCTTGCGCGGCTCGTACGGGTCGAAGACCTCGGAGTAGACGTCGACCGGCTCGAGCATGACCGCGAACCGCTCGCGCAGGTCGTCCACGTCCGGCTCCGGGCCGAGGTCGGGCTCGTAACGCTCGTCCGGCAGCACGTCCTGGTACGCGCCCAGCCGGCCGCCCGCCAGCAGCAGCTGGGACACCTCCAGGAGGAGGAAGGGCACCGCGCTGTCCGGGTCCTCCCCCTTGGCCACCTCGGTGACCGCAACGATGAACGACTCGATCTGGTCCGCGATCGAGGCGGCGAAGTCGTCCGGATCCTGGCCGATGGCGTGCAGCGTTGCGTCAGACATCGAGAAGTCGCCTTCCTTCAAAGGCCCGCCCGAGCGTGACCTCGTCCGCGTACTCCAGATCTCCCCCGACGGGGAGCCCGCTGGCCAGGCGGGTGACCTTGAGGCCCATGGGCTTGATCATGCGGGCGAGGTAGGTGGCGGTCGCCTCGCCCTCCAGGTTCGGGTCGGTGGCGAGGATCAGCTCGGTCACCTCGCCGTCCGCCAGACGCGCCAGCAGCTCGCGGATGCGCAGGTCGTCCGGGCCGACGCCCTCGATCGGGCTGATCGCGCCGCCGAGGACGTGGTACTTGCCCCGGAACTCACGCGTCCGCTCGATCGCGACGACGTCCTTCGGCTCCTCGACGACACAGATGACCGTGAGGTCGCGGCGCGGATCGCGGCAGATGTTGCACCGCTCCTCCTGCGCCACGTTCCCGCACACCGCGCAGAACCGGACCTTGTCCTTGACCTCCAGCAGCGCGTGCGCGAGGCGGCGGACGTCGGTGGGCTCGGCCTGCAGGATGTGGAAGGCGATCCGCTGCGCGCTCTTGGGCCCGACGCCGGGCAGCCTGCCCAGTTCGTCGATCAGGTCCTGAACCACGCCTTCGTACAACGGACTGCCTTCTCTCTCTGTGTGTGTCTGCGGGGGTAGTGCGGGACTAGAACGGAAGGCCGGGGATGCCGCTGCCGCCGCCCAGTCCCTGGGCCAGGGGGCCCAGCTTCTGCTGCTGGAGCGCCTGGGCATTCTCGTTGGCCGCCTGGACCGCCGCCACCACCAGGTCCGCGAGCGTTTCCGTGTCCTCGGGATCCACGGCCTTCGGGTCGATCACCAGGGCCCGCAGCTCACCGGAACCGGTGACGGTCGCCTTCACGAGGCCCCCGCCGGCCTGGCCCTCGACCTCGGCCTGCGCGAGCTCCGCCTGGGCAGCCGCGAGGTCCTGCTGCATCTTCTGGGCCTGCTGGAGCAGCTGCTGCATGTTGGGCTGGCCACCACCGGGAATCACAGGACACTCACTCCGTTCGTCGGGGCCATCGGGCCGTCGGGACCTCGCAACGCTTGGTCAATCCGAGCCTACGTGCTCCCCGCGCGCTGCGCCCTACGCCGTGAGGACCAACTCTTTCGAGTGAGAGACGGGGCGTACGCGTACCTGATGGAGACCTCCTTGCGGGCGGAAATCCCGGGATTCGGCGCCCATCGCCCGTCAATCGAAGGTAGGAAGAGCATGCGCATCATTGCGCACACGCGCACCACCACACGTCAGCGCAGGCAGAGGGAGTGCCGGGTGAGCCAGCCGGAGATGCAGCCCGAGGGGCCACCCCGGGATCCCCGGGAGGAAGGCGGCGGACCGATGGCGGCGGGCGATCTGACCGGCCGGCCGTTCCCCCTCGGGGACTGGGGCGAACCCGCGGAGCGGCTCGACGAGCTCTACCGGCGGGTCGAGGCCGATGCGCTGCGCACCGCCGAGTGGTACCTGTCGGACCGCGCGTGGAAGCGCCGGGGCGCGCGGGTGCTGCGCGTCGGCGCGGCCGTGGGCGCCGTCACGGGCGCCGCGATGCCGCTGCTGGAGCTGACGGGCTCGGCGCCGGGCGCCTCGACGTACGGGTACCTGGCGCTGCTGCTGGGCGCGGCCGCGCTGGCCTGCGACCGGTTCTTCGGGCTGACGTCCGGCTGGATGCGGGACGTGGCCACGGCCCAGGCGGTGCAGCGGCGGCTCCAGACCCTTCAGTTCGACTGGGCGTCGGAGAACGTGCGCGAGGTGCTCGGGCCCACCGAGGGCACGGCCAGCGAGGCCGCCGAGCGGTGCCTGACCGTGCTGAGGCGGTTCTCGGAGGACGTGACGGAGCTGGTGCGCTCGGAGACGGCGGAGTGGATGGTGGAGTTCAGCTCCGGCCCCGCCCCCCTGGTGATGCAGTCCCTGGGCGCTTCCGGGGCCCGTGCGGACGCGAACATCCCCCCGGCCCGCTTCCCGCTCCCCCCGGGCACCCGCCCGAACATGCCCCGACAGCGCCCCCCGGAACAACCTCGCTGAAGGCCGCACCATCGGGCCCCGCCGGACGGAATCCGGGGAGGGTTCGGGGCGGATCCCCGAACCCCGCCCAGAACCCGCCCCGCCCGGCCTCAGCTGAAGATGATCATCGAGCCCTGCCCCAGACTGCGGGTCGCCGCCGCGTGCAGACCGAGCCACACGTGCCGCTCACGCGCAAAGGGACTGTCGTCGTACGGAATC
Source organism: Streptomyces sp. NPDC090045 (assembly GCF_044747975.1). Classification (NCBI taxonomy): domain Bacteria; kingdom Bacillati; phylum Actinomycetota; class Actinomycetes; order Kitasatosporales; family Streptomycetaceae; genus Streptomyces; species Streptomyces sp. NPDC090045. The sequence goes on along the minus strand of NZ_JBIVFA010000014.1, from coordinate 73,067 downwards.
GGACCCGCCGGCTCCTCCAGCGAGGTCGGCCGCCCCGGCGGAGCCGGCGCGGCGGGCGGGTTCCCCGGGTCTATCCCGATCGCGGGAGCCACGAACGCCAGTTCCCGCAGCAGCCCCTGCGCGGAACCCAGCGGACCGCCCCCGGCCAGCAGCTCCTCGTTCGCCAGCGGAGCCGCGAAGTCCACCGGCACGTACGCCCCCGCGTGGTCGTAGTGCCACACCAGGTGCGACTGCTGCGCCGTGGGCTCGAACATCTCCAGCAGCTGCTCGTAGTCCCCGCCCAGCTCGTCCACCGGGGTCACCGGCAGCCCGCAGAGCTGGAGCAGGTACGCCCGCCTGAGGAAATGCAGGGCGTCGTAGTCGAAGCCGGCGACCGGGGCGACGTCCCCGCTCAGGCCCGGCATGTAGGCGAACACGGGCACGGACGGCAGCCCGGCCTCGCCCAGCGCCTTGTCGTACGAGGCGATCTCTTCTGCGAAGGGGTTGTCGGGGCTGTGGCACAGCACGTCGACAAGGGGGACCAGCCACAGGTCACAGGCCACACGGCCTCCGATCAGTCGTTGTCGCCGATCCGGCCAGCGTAGTGCGCCGAACACCCTCCGCGAAGGGGTGCGCAGAACCTGTGAGCGTGCGGGGGCGCCTGGCGGCCCTCAGATCCGGTCGGCCCACTCCAGCGCGTGCTGGTTGTAGCCCTGCACGATGCGGCGCACGGCGTCGGCGTCCGCGAGCGTCACCGCGTCCACCAGATCGCCGTGCCCGTCCCACAGCGCCTCCCGCAGCCTCGGCTCGCGCTGCAGGTGGGGGACGGCGAAGACCCAGCACTGCACGCGGATGCGGTGCAGGAACTCGGAGATGTAGGTGTTGGCGACCAGCTCGCTGAGCTCCCGCCAGAAGCGCAGGTCGTAGCCGATCAGCACTTCGAGCGAACCGCTCTGCGCGGCCCGCCGCGCTTCTTCGGCGCGGCGGCGTACCGACACCAGCATCTCGCCGGAGCCTGGCGCGATACCGCTCTCGGCGAGCCGGCGGAAGATGCCGTCCACGACCAGCGAGCGGGCCTCGATCATTCCCCTGAAGTCGTCCACGGTGAGGATCCGGACCCGGAAGCCCCGGTGCTGGACCAGTTCGAGGAGCCCCTGGGCCGAGAGGTCCACGAGCGCCTCGCGCACCGGGGTCGCGGAGACCTCGTACTGCTCGGCGATCTGCTTGACGGTGAACTCGGTCCCCGGAGGCAGGCGTCCCGCGAGCACCTCGTCACGCAGCGCGTCCGCGATCTGCTGGCGAAGTGTGTTGCGGGTGACAGCTCCGCTGCCTGGCATAGGGGTCCGTCTCCTGTCGTAGGACTCCGGACACCATAGGCCAGACAGCGCGGCCGAAACCGAACGGTTGATGGTCGGTATGCGGATTCACAACTCGTTATACGGCGTGGCGTGATACGGCGTGTCGGTCGGCGACCGTCAGCGCCTCGTCCAGCAGGGCCAGCCCCTCCTTCGCCTCCGCCTCCGTGATGGTGCACGGGGGGACGACGTGGGTGCGGTTCATGTTGACGAACGGCCACAGGCCGGACGCCTTGCAGGCCGCGGCGAATTCGGCCATCGGCGCGTTGTCCGCACCGGCCGCGTTGTACGGCACGAGCGGCTCGCGGGTCTCCTTGTCCCGTACGAGTTCCAGGGCCCAGAAGGCGCCCAGGCCGCGAACCTCGCCGACCGAGGGGTGCCGCTCGGCGATCTCCGCGAGCGCCGGTCCGATCACGTTCTCGCCGAGGTGGGCGGCGTGCTCGACGATGCCCTCCTCCTCCATGACGTTGATCGTCGCGACGGCCGCGGCGCAGGCCAGGGGGTGGCCGGAGTACGTCAGTCCGCCCGGGTAGGGGCGTGTGGCGAAGGTCTCGGCGATGGCGGCAGAGATGGCCACGCCGCCGAGCGGCACGTACCCGCTGTTCACGCCCTTGGCGAAGGTGATCAGGTCGGGGGTGACGTCCCAGTGCTCGGCCGCGAACCACTTGCCGGTGCGGCCGAAGCCCGCCATCACCTCGTCCAGGATGAAGACGATGCCGTGGCGGTCGCAGAGCTCGCGCACGCCGGCGAGGTAGCCGGGCGGCGGGGTCATGATCCCGGCGGTGCCGGGCACGCTCTCCAGGATGATCGCCGCGATGGTCTGCGGCCCCTCGAAGGCGATGGTGTCGGCGAGGTGGGCGAGGGCGCGGGCGCACTCCTCGGCCTCGGTGGTGGCGTGGAAGGCGGAGCGGTAGAGGTACGGGCCCCAGAAGTGCACGACGCCGGCGGCGGCGGTGTCGGAGGGCCAGCGGCGCGGGTCGCCGGTCAGGTTGATCGCAGCGGCGGTGGCTCCGTGGTACGAGCGGTAGGTGGACAGCACCTTCTGCCGGCCCGTGTGCAGACGGGCCATGCGGACGGCGTTCTCGACGGCCTCGGCGCCGCCGTTGGTGAAGAAGATCTTGTCCAGGTCGCCGGGGGTCCGCTCGGCGATGAGGCGTGCGGCCTCGGAGCGGACGTCGACGGCGAAGCCGGGGGCGAGGGTGCAGAGCCGGCCGGCCTGCTCCTGGATCGCGGCGACGACCTTGGGGTGCTGGTGGCCGATGTTGGTGTTGACCAGCTGGGAGGAGAAGTCGAGGAAGCGCTTGCCGTCGTAGTCCCAGAAGTACGACCCCTCGGCCCCCGCGACGGCGAGCGGGTCGATCAGGGCCTGGGCGGACCAGGAATGGAAGACGTGCTTCCGGTCTGCGTCCTTCACGGCGGCAAGGGTGGGGGAGGTGACATGAGGGGTCATGGCGTCACGCTAGAAGTGCGCAGGTGGGGAGGGATATCGGCGGACTGTATGCGGGTGGGGGGCCGGTCTCGGCAGTCTGTCGGCCCGTCCGCCTCCGCGGGTGCGCCGCCCGGGCGACCGAGGCGACCGAGGCGGAATGATTGACAGCATCCTGTCGATATGACAGTCTCTTGTCATAAGGGCTCGCCGGACGAGCCCGACCGGAGCAGCCGGAACCGACGCTGGAGGCGACCACCATGAGCGAGACCCCGCGCAAGCCCGTCCACCTCGCGGTCTACGACACGTACGCGGACTGGGAGACCGGACACACCACCGCGCACCTCACCCAGCGCGGCCACGTCGTCCACACGGTCGGCCTCGCCGCCGACCAGCCGGTCACCACCATGGGCGGCGTCCGCATCCTGCCCGACCAGGCCCTGGCCGACCTGCGGCCGGAGGACTCCTCGCTGCTGATCCTCACCGGCGCCTCGCTGTGGGACACGAGCGAGGAGCTGGCGCCGTTCGCGGCGAAGGCGAAGGAGTTCCTGGCGGCCGGCGTGCCGGTCGCGGCCATCTGCGGGGCCACCGCGGGTCTCGCCCGCGCCGGCCTGCTCGACGGCCGGGCCCACACCAGCGCAGCCTCCTTCTACCTGGCCTCGCAGCCGGGATACGGGGGCGCCGCGAGCTACGTCGAGGCCGACGCGGTGACCGACGGCGACCTGATCACGGCGGGGCCGACGGAACCGGTGGCCTTCGCCCGCGAGGTCTTCGCCCGCCTCGACGCCTACAAGCCGGACGTCCTGGACGCGTGGTACCGGCTCTTCCACGACTCGGACGCGAGCGCGTTCCCGGTCCTGATGGCGGCGGCGGAGGCCGGCGATGCCTGAGTCGCGACCGCCCGGCTCCACCCGGTCCCGCCAGGACCTGCTGAGCCGCACGGCGCTCGGGGTGTTCCGGCTGAACGGCCAGTTCCTCTCCGTCTCGGAGGAGCTGGCCCGTCCGGCCGGGCTGACGGCCGCCTGGTGGCAGGTACTGGGGGCGGTGCTGCGGGAGCCGCAGTCCGTCGCGGGCATCGCCCGGACCATGGGGATCACCCGGCAGAGCGTGCAGCGCATCGCGGACCTGCTGGTCGCCAAGGGTCTGGCCGAATACACCCCGAACCCCGCCCATCGCCGGGCGAAGCTGCTCCGCCCGACGGAGGAGGGACACGCGGCGGTGGCCCGCATCGGCCCCGGCCACGCCTCCCTGGCCACCCGCCTCGCGGCGGAACTGGGCGACACCGCCTTCGCGGAAACCGTCCACGTCCTGGAACGCCTGACCCAAGCCCTGGACACCCTGTCCGCGTCCCCGGATCCAGCCCCGCCGGCGTTTGAGGCGCGGGGTCCGGGGCAGAGCCCCGATCTGTAGCCCCGGCGCACAAACCAGCGGCGCGACGGGCACATCCAGCGGTGCGACGGGCACATCCAGCCTCGCCGGCGTTTGAGGCGCGGGGCCCGGGGCGGAGCCCCGATCTGTGAGCCCCGCCGGCCCGAGGCGCGGGGCGGGCCCGGGCGGGAGCAACCGCCCGGCACGCCCAACCGTCCTTCCCTGCGGAGCCGTTCGGCCAGTGCTCGGCACGGGAGGGACCCCGGCATGGAACACCTGCATCCGCACGATCCCCACCACATCGGCCCCTACCGCCTGCTCTCCCGCCTGGGCGCCGGCGGCATGGGCCAGGTCTACCTCGCCCGCTCCGACCGCGGCCGCACCGTCGCTGTGAAGCTGGTCCACCACGACCTCGCCACCCGCGAGGAGTTCCGCATCCGCTTCCGCCACGAGGTCGCCGCCGCCAGGCGGGTCGGCGGCGAATGGACCGCCCCCGTCCTCGACGCCGACACCGAGGCCGCGACCCCCTGGGTCGCCACCGGCTACGTCGCCGGGCCGAGCCTGCGCGAGGTCGTGGCCCGCGACTTCGGCCCGCTGCCCGGCCGTTCCGTACGGATCCTGGCCGCGGGCCTCGCGTACGCCCTCCAGGACATCCACCGCGCCGGCATCGTCCACCGCGACCTGAAGCCCTCGAACGTCCTGATCACCCTCGACGGCCCGCGCGTCATCGACTTCGGCATCGCCCGCGCCCCGGCGGAGCCCGGCGACGCGGCCGGCGGCGGCCTGACCCGCGTCGGCGAAGTCATCGGCTCCCCCGGTTTCATGGCGCCCGAGCAGATCCGCGGCGAGCCCGTGACCGCCGCCTGCGACATCTTCTGCCTCGGCGTGGTCCTGGTGTACGCGGCCACCGGCCGGCTGCCCTTCGGCGACGCGGAACAGCCGGGCGGCCTGGCGGGGCTCCTGCTCCGCAGCACGGAGGCGCAGCCGGACCTGGTCGGCGTACCGGCCGAGCTGCACGACCTCGTACGGGACTGCCTGCACCGGGATCCCGCCGCGCGGCCGGGGCCGGCCGAGGTGCTCGCGCGGGTCGGCGCGGGCGACACCGTGGCCGACGGAAGGGCACTTGAGCCCTGGCTTCCGGCCCCCTTGGTGGCCCGGCTCGGGCGGCACGCCGTACAGCTGCTGGACCGCGAGGACGCCGGTCCGGACCGGCCGCCCGCCGCCCCCGCCTCAATGCCGACGCCCCTGGCGGTGCCGTCCGCGTACTCCTCGTACTCCTCACACGCACCGGTGGAGGCCGGGCCGGCCCCCCGACCCTGGACCGCCTCGACCGCCCTGCTCCTGGCGGTGGCCACGGTCGTCGCCGTCCTGTCCGCCGGCACCGTGTACGCGGTGATGAGCGGGGCCGAGGATCCCCGGCCGCCCGTCGGTGGTCCCCGTACCCCGGCTGCGCCATCGCCCGCGTCCCCCTCCAGGTCCGCATCCGCTTCCGATTCGCCCTCCGCTTCCACTTCCGGCCCCGGCCCCTCGGCCGCCGGACTGCCCGACGCGTACCTCGGGACCTGGTACGCCACCCACGGCAGCCAGGCCTGGCGGCTCACCCTCGGCCGCGGCGCGGTCGGCGACCCGGTGATGTCCCTCGCCGTCGAGGCCCCCGGCTTCGCCTGCGCCTGGACCGCGCCCCTGCGCCACGCCCACGACCCCGTGGAGCTCGACGCCTCCACCGTCACCTCCGGCACCCCGCCGACCTGCACCCCGGGCGGCTGGAGCCGGCTCCGGCTGATGCCCGACGGGACCCTGCAGCGGGAACTGGCGGGCAGCGACAACCCGCCGCTCAGCTACCGCAGGCAGTGACGGAACAGCCGATCGTGTCGAGGTCAATAAGCCTGAAAGCAAGGCTTGTTACGTATAACGGGGCTGTCGGACACTGCGGCACATGGAGCCGTTGACGGGAGTGGCACAACTCCGGGAGCGGATCGGGGCACGCGACTGGGACGGCGTGGCCGGGCTCATCGCCGAGGACGCTGTCATCGAATGGCCCGTGAGCGGTGAACGCACCCTGTGGACCGTGCGGGACGGCGAGATCGTGGAGGCGAGGGAGTACTGGACCAGCCCCGGCCAGGACCCCGCGCCCCGGTGGCGGGCGGGCTACGTCGAACCTGGTCGCAGACTGAGCGGCTTGGCAGCCCTCAGGCCTCTCCCAGCCGGTCCAGCTCCGCGCCGATGGCGGCCCGCAGGGCGTCGTGGCGAGGACCCAGCGCGTGCCGCTCACCGCGCCAGCACTCCGCCTCGTACAGCCACACGGGCAGCCGGACGCGGTCGGCGGGCTCCCAGTCGTAGCGGGGCCAGATGTGGGCGTGGAGGTACGGGTCGGTGTTGCCGAGGATCTCGATGTTCACGCGGCGGAAGGCCGGGTCGAGCCGCGCGCAGGCCCGCTCGACGGCCTCGGCGAGCCGCTCCAGATCGCCGAGGTACGCGGCCCTGCGTGCCCGAGGCAGGTCGGAGAGCCGGGTCACGGCCGGTTCGTCGGTCAGGAGCACCGAGTACCCGGGCAGGAACTGCCGGTCGCCGATGACGGCGAAGCCGGAGTCGAGGCGGCGCAGGACGGTGGGGTTCTGCCCCCGGTGCGCGCTGCCGATGCGGTCGTGCCGCCAGTCGTTGTCGATCACGTCTGGACCCTAACTGCACGCCCTTTCGCGGATGTTCGCCGCTCGCCGTGACTCTCAAGTAGCCCCTGTCATACCTGAGAGCTACGCGCGGACACGGCTCTATGGCGGGACGCCGACCACGGGCTCGGATTTCTAACTTCGGTAGCAGAGGAGAGCGCTGACGGCTCTTCCGAACGACCGGGGGAGCACATCATGGCGGCGGGGACGGCGGTAACGGCGGGGACGACGGGCGCGGCGAGGGCGACGGGCGCGGCGGGGACGGCCGGCACGACCGGCGCGGCGGGGATGGCTCTCGCCACCCGGACGGCCTCGGGGGCTGGAGCCTGGTGCGGCCGGATACGCCGCACCTCGCTGGCCGCCCTGGTCGCGGCGGCCGTGGTGTTCCCCGTGTCCGCGGCCGCCTCCGCCGACGTGCCCGCCCCCGCGCCCGCCTCGTTCGCGGAGGACGCCGCGCCCCAGGTCCGGTACGCCGCCAACCGCGCCGGTCTCGCCGAGGCCGCCCGTATGGCCCAGGAAGGCGACCGCACCGGGCGGGCCGCCAGGCTTCGCGCCATGGAGGCGGCCGGAGCCGCGCAGTTCCTCGCCTTCGACGGCCGCGGCAGGGGCCGGGCGGTCGAGGTGCTCGGCGAGCTGGAGACCGCCGACCGGGTCGCCGTCCTCGTGCCCGGCTCCGACACCACGCTCGACACGTACGAAAGGTTCCGTGCCGGGGCCGTCGCCCTCCAGCAGCGCCTCCAGGCCGAGCATCCGCGCTCCGCCGTGGTCGCCTGGCTGGGGTACGACACCCCCGGCACGGTCAGCACGACCGTCCTGACCGCCGCCCGCGCCGACGCGGCCGCCGCCGAACTGACGCCCTTCCTCGACCGGTTGGCCGGCATGGCCGCGCCGGGGGCCCGGCTCTCCCTGCTCTGCCACTCCTACGGTTCCGTGGTCTGCGCCCGGACCCCGACCGGGCCCGCGGTCGGCGACATGGCTCTCTTCGGCAGCCCGGGCACGGGTGCCGCGGCCGCCCGGGACCTGCCGACCGGCGCCCGGGTCTGGGCCGGGCGGGGCAGCGGCGACTGGGTGGCGAACGTCCCGCATGTCCGGCTCGGCGGGCTCGGCTTCGGCACCGACCCCGTCGACCCCGCCTTCGGGGCACGGGCCTTCACCGCCGGCGCGGCCGGCCACAGCGACTACCTCAAGCCGGGCACCGAGTCCCTGGAGAGCCTGGCGGCCATCGCCCTCGGCACCACCCCCGCCTCGGAGGCATCCCATGCATGAGCTCCGCGCCCGCTGGTCCGCCCTCGCCACGGACATCGACGCGGCCACCCCGGCCGGCCGGGACCGGAGCGTGGACGCGCTGCGCGCCTTCGCGATCCTCGGCGTGGTCCTCGGGCACTGGCTGGTCACCGCCCTCACCGCCACCGACGGCCGGCTGAGCACCACCAGCCCGCTGGCGCACCTGCCGTGGCTGGCCCCGGTCTCCTGGGTGTTCCAGACCCTGGCCGTCTTCTTCCTCGTCGGGGGCCACGTCGCCGCCCGCGGGTACGTCGCGGCGCGCGAGCGGCAGGTCTCGTACGGCACGTGGGTCGGGCAGCGGCTGGGCCGGCTGTTCCGGCCGGTCGCCGCGGTGCTCGTCCTGTGGACCGTCGTGGCGGGCGGGATGCTGGTCGGCGGGGCGGAGCTGGACACCGTCCGGACGCTGGTCAAGCTGGTGCTGTCGCCTCTGTGGTTCCTGCTGGTGTTCGCCGCGCTGACCGCCGCGACCCCGCTCGTGGCCCGGCTCAACCCGCTGTGGCCGCTGGCCGTGGTGGCCTGCGTCGACGTGTGGCGCTTCGGCCTCGGTGGGCCCGAGTGGATCGGCTGGGTCAATGTGGCCGCCGGCTGGCTCGTCCCCTTCACCCTGGGCGCCGCCTGGTCCCGCGGGGCGCTCGCCCGGCGCCGGCCGGCGTGGCTCCTGCTCGGTGCGGGGACCGTGGCCACGGCCGCACTGGTCCTGTGGGGCGGGTACCCGGCGTCCATGGTGGGCGTCCCCGGAGCCGCGGTGTCGAATCTGAACCCGCCGACGCTCGCCGCGGCCGCGTTCGGACTGGCCCAGTGCGGGCTGGCCCTGCTGGTGCGCGAGCCGCTGGCCCGGGCCATGCGGCGGCCTTCGGCCTGGGCGAAGGTGGCCCTGGTGAACCTCTCCGCCATGACGGTCTTCCTGTGGCACCAGACCGCCATGATGGCCGTCACCGCCCTCGGGCTGCTGCTGTCGGCGGACCTGCCCGGTCTGCACACCGTGCCCGACTCGGTGGGCTGGATAGCCGCCCGGCTGCTGTGGCTGCCGGCGTTCGCCGCCGCCCTGACGGTGTGTTGGGCCGCGTTCCGCACGTACGAGCGCGGCCGCCGCCGGAAGCCGGAGGGCACCATCCGCATCGCCGTCGGCCCCCAGCAGGCGACGGCCCCCGTCAAGGAGATCACCCATGCCTAGGCTGAAGCCCGTGAGCCATCCGAGCGAGTCCCCGGCACCCGACGCCCGCCAGAGCCGCGGCGGCCGTCCCGCACTGCGCGGCCTGGCCCGGGAGCTGTTCACCCTGAAGCGGGATCCCCTCCCGAAGATGTCCCGGCCGCGCTGGCTGGCCTGGCTGCCGCATGTGGTCCTCGGCTACGCGGCCGTTCCCTGCGGCGTCCTGACGGGGATGCTGCTGAACGACCACTACGGGATCCGGGGCGCAGCCGTGCTGGGGCTGTCGCTGCTGTCGTCCGTGTCCGTCCTGCTCAGCATGTTCCGGCCGATCGCCGCCTGGTGGCTCGGTCTCGTCACCGCCGCTCTCATCGCCTGGGTCATCCACGACCACGTCGGTCAGGGACAGTCCTGGCCCTGGACGCCCGCGGGGCCGTTCACGATCGCGCCCCTCATCCTGATGGTGGCCCTGCGGGTGCCGCCCCGGGTGACCGTCTGCGTCATCGGCATCACGCTCGCCCTGTCCGGACTGGCCGAGGCCGCCCTCAGCCCCCCGTACAGCCAGACGCTCATCGCGGGCGTGGCCCTCCTCTTCGGGTTCGTGGGAATCCTCGGCTACGCGCTCCGCGCGACGCGCCTGGCCCGCGGCAAGCTCGTCGAGCAGGAGTCGCTCACCGAGGAGGAGCGGGCCCGGCGCACGCTGCTGGAGGAGCGCAGCCGGATAGCCCGCGAGCTGCACGACGTGGTCGCGCACCACATGTCGGTGATCTCGATCCAGGCGCAGGTCGCCCCGCACCTTGTGGAGAACCCGTCCGAGGAGCTCAAGGAGAACCTGGCGGGCATCCGGGAGAACGCGTTGGAGGCGCTGACCGAGCTGCGCCGCGTCCTCGGGGTGCTGCGCTCCGAGAACCCCGACGATCCGGCGAACCCGCACCATCCGCAGCCGACCCTCGCCGAGCTGGACGGCCTCGTCGACAACGTCCGGGGGGCCGGGCTGGACGTCACCACCGCGATCGCGGGGATACGCCGGCCGCTGACGCCGGGCGTGGAGCTCACCGCGTACCGGATCGTGCAGGAGGCGCTGAGCAACTGTCTGCGCCACGCGCCCGGTTCGCAGGTGGAGGTCGGCATCGCGTACGGGCCGCACGAGCTGCACCTGTGCATCGCCAACACCGTGCCGACCCGAACCGCCCCGCCCTCCCAGGGGGCGGGACACGGGCTGCTGGGGATGCGCGAACGGGCAGGCATGCTGGGAGGCGAACTGGCCGCCGGCCCGCGCCCCGACGGCGGGTACGAGGTCAGCGCCGTACTGCCGATGGACCCTCAGGACCCGCCCGCCGGCACCGCCCCCGAGACGAAGAAGGCCCCATGAGCACCCCGATCAAGGTGATGATCGCCGACGACCAGATGATGGTGCGGCAGGGCTTCACCGTGCTTCTCAACGCGCAGCCCGACATAGAGGTCGTGGGGCAGGCCGTGGACGGGGCCGACGCGGTGGCGAAGGTCGCCGAGCTGGCCCCGGACGTGGTGCTGATGGACATCCGCATGCCGGGCATGGGCGGCATCGAGGCCACGTCCGTCATCACCGGGGTGCCCGATGCCGCCGTGAAGGTGCTGGTGCTGACCACCTTCGATCTCGACGAGTACGTGTACGAGGCGCTGCGGGCCGGGGCCTCCGGGTTCCTGCTGAAGGACGCCTCGGCCGACCAGCTCGCCGAGGCGGTGCGGGTGGTGGCGGCCGGCGAGGCGCTGCTGTCGCCGAACATCACGAAGCGGCTGATCACGGAGTTCTCCCGGATGGGGGCGCCGCGGGCGCCGTCGCGGGCCCGTATCGACGAACTGACCGAGCGGGAGACCGAGGTGCTGTCGCTCGTGGCGCAGGGCCTGTCGAATGCGGAGATCGCGGCCCATCTGACGGTGGCGGAGCAGACGGTGAAGACGCATGTCGGACGGATCCTGGTGAAGCTGGGCCTGCGGGACCGCACGCAGGCGGCGGTGTTCGCGTACGAGACGGGGCTGGTCCGGCCGGCCGGATACTGAGGCGGCCCGGGCCGGTCCTCGCGGCCCTCGTAGTACTTGAGAGGGATGCCGGGATATCCCCTTCAGCGGCGACGCGGACGACGGGCCCGCCGCCCTACGGTGGGGTTATGACCGAGACGACCACCGGGGGGACAGCCCGGCCGCCTGAGTTCCGACTCGCTTCGGGGCTCTTCCAGAGCCTCCGCGACGACCTGATCACCGATGCGTTCGCCTATCGGCCGCTGCCGCCGATCCGCACGGACGGGCGGCTCGCCCGCTGGGTTCCGCGGGCCCTGCGGCCGAGGACGGCGTTCCTGCCGCATGCCGTGGTGGTCCTGCTCTCCGTGATCACGGTGTTCGTCACCATCGTCAACAACAGGATGGTCCCTTCCGGGCTGTCGCTGCTGCTGGGGCTGCTGGCCGCGGCGCCGGTGCTGATGACGCTGGTGCGGCCGGTCGGCGCCGTGTGGGTGCTGCTCGGCGTGACCCTGCCGCTGGCCATGGTGGAGAGCACGGGCATGACCTGGCCGTGGTCTCCGGGCACCTTCTTCGCCCACCTCGTCGTGATCACCATCGTGGCGTTGCGGAGCCGGCCGCGGGTGGCCGGCTGGCTGTGGCTGATCACCGTGGCGACCGGGTCCTTCCTGCCCTCACTGATAGGCCAGCCCCTCGAGCCCGGACCGATGGCCTTCCTGTCCGCGGTCTCCCTCCTCGCGGTGACCGTCCGCAACACCCGCAAGGAGGCGCGGCAGGAGGTCACGGCGCAGCAGGAGGTCACGGCCGTCGAGCGCGACAAGCGGACGCTGCTGGAGGAGCGGACGACGATCGCGCGGGAGCTGCACGACGTGGTGGCCCACCACATGTCGGTGGTGGCGATCCAGGCGGAGGCCGCGCCGTACCGGGTGAAGAACCCGCCGCCGGAGCTGGAGGCGGCGTTCGTCACCATCCGGGAGAACGCGGTGGCGGCCCTGACGGAGCTGCGGCGGGTGCTGGGTGTGGTGCGCTCCGCCGACTACGAGGCTCCGGACGCCCCGCAGCCGACGCTGGCCTCGCTGGACGGGCTGCTGGCCAACGTGCGGGAGACCGGGCTGAGCGTGGAGAAGACGATCACCGGCGCGGTGCGGGAGCTGCCGCAGGGCGTGGAGCTGTCGGCGTACCGGATCATCCAGGAGGCCCTGAGCAACACGCTGCGGCACGCGCCGGGAGCGGCGGCCGAGGTGGAGGTCTCGTACGTGCTGGGTGGTCTGGGCATACGGATCGTCAATGAGGCGGCGACCACGGATGTGCGGCCCTCGCCGGGAGCCGGGCACGGGATCACCGGGATGCGGGAGCGGGTGGCCATGCTGGAGGGGGAGATGACGGCCGGAGAGACGTCCGCCGGCGGGTACGAGGTGGCGGTGTTCATACCGGTGCGCAGTCGTCAGGAGCCGGAGCCGGAGCCGGTGCTGGAGGCGGGGACCGCATGACGATCAGAGTGTTGATCGTCGACGACCAGATGATGGTGCGGGAGGGGTTCTCCGTCCTGCTGAACGCCATGGACGGCATCGAGGTGGTGGGCGAGGCGGTCGACGGCCGGGAAGCCATCGCGCAGGTGGCGGCGCTGAGGCCGGATGTGGTGCTGATGGACATCCGGATGCCGCTGATGAACGGGCTGGAGGCGACGCGGGAGATCGTCGCCGCGGACACGGACGCGAAGGTGCTGGTCCTGACGACCTTCGACCTCGACGAGTACGTGTACCAGGCGCTGCGGGCCGGGGCCTCGGGGTTCCTACTCAAGGACGCGTCGGCCCGTCAGCTGGCGGACGGGGTCCGGGTGGTGGCGGCCGGGGAGGCCCTTCTGGCGCCTTCGGTGACCAAGCGGCTGATCGCGGAGTTCTCGAAGATCTCCGAGACGCGCAAGCTCGCGGATCCGGCGGGCGTGGGCGAGCTGACGGAGCGGGAGACGGAGGTGCTGGTGCTGATCGCCCAGGGGCTGTCCAATGCGGAGATCGCGTCCCACCTGATCGTCGCGGAGTCCACGATCAAGACCCATGTGAGCCGGATCCTGGTGAAGCTGGGCCTGCGCGACCGCACGCAGGCGGCGGTGTTCGCCTACGAGACCCGGCTGGTGACACCGGCGTAGGGTCCGGTCCGGAAGACGGGCCCTGGGGTGCGGGGAAGGCCTAGGGTGCGGGGATGGGCTTTGATCCGTGGGATGCCGCGTTCGTCGCCGATCCGTATCCGGCGTACCGGGAGTTGCGGGAGCAGGGGCGGGCCGTGTGGTGGGAGGCGACCGGCCAGTGGCTGGTGCCGCATTACGCCGATGTGAGCGCGCTGCTGCGGGACCGGCGGCTGGGGCGGACCTACCTGCACCGCTTCTCGCACGAGGAGTTCGGGCGCGAGGCGCCGCCGCCGGAGCACGAGCCCTTCCACGTGCTCAACGGCAACGGCCTGCTGGACCTGGAGGATCCCGCCCACGCGCGGGTGCGCAGGCTGGTGGCGAAGGCCTTCACCCCGCGCACGGTGGAGCGGCTCGTGCCCGCCGTGCAGCGGCTGGCCCACGGGCTGGTGGAGCGGCTGCTCGCGGACGGGGGCGGGGATCTGCTCGCGACCGTCGCCGAGCCGTTGCCGGTGGCCGTGATCGCGGAGCTGCTGGGCGTGCCGGAGGCGGACCGGGGGCTGCTGCGGCCGTGGTCGGCGGACATCTGCGGGATGTTCGAGCTCCGGCCGGACGAGGAGACGGCGCGGCGCGCGGTGCGGGCGAGCGTCGAGTTCAGCGCCTACCTGCGGGGGCTGATCGCCGAGCGCCGCACGCGCCCCGGCGAGGACCTGATCTCCGGTCTGATCGCCGCCCACGACGAGGAGGGCCGGCTCAGCGAGCAGGAGATGATCTCCACCTGTGTGCTCCTGCTGAATGCGGGACACGAGGCCACCGTCAACACCACCGTGAACGGGTGGTGGGCGCTGTTCCGCAACCCCGCGGAGCTCGCCGCGCTCCGCGAGAGCCGCGATCCCGAAAAGTTGTCCACAGCTGTGGATGAACTCATGCGGTACGACACTCCGCTGCAGATGTTCGAGCGCTGGGTGCTCGACGACATCCGGATCGGGGAAACCGAGATCCCGCGCGGAGCCGAGGTGGCGCTGCTGTTCGGGTCCGCGAACCGGGATCCCGCGCGCTTCGACGAGCCCGACGCACTGGACCTCGTACGGGCCGACAATCCGCACCTGAGCTTCGGGGCGGGCATCCACTACTGCCTGGGGGCTCCGCTGGCGCGGCGGGAGCTGGAGGCCTCGTTCGGGGCGCTGCTGGCGGACGGAGTCCCGCCCCTGCGGCTCGTCGAGGAGCCGCGGTGGCGGGACGGGTACGTCATCCGGGGGCTGGAGCAGCTGCTCGTGGAGTTCTAGCCCCGAAGACCGCCGCTCACGCGGTCATGTCGCGGCGGCGCAGGGCGGCGAGGCCGGCCGCGGTCAGGGCCGCCGCCAGAGCGGTCAGGACCAGCAGCGGGGACCAGGCCAGGGCCTGCGCGCCCGGGAGCTTGGGCAGGTGGGCGAAGGGCGAGAGGTCCAGGACGGCCTGCGGGAGGTTCAGCGCCGGGCCGACCCGGCCCAGGGCCGGCGCGGTCCCGGCCACCGCCCAGGCGGCCGTCGCGTACGCGAGGACCGCCCCGTAGAGCAGCGCCGCCAGCGCCCCGATCAGCCACACCGCCGGGAGCTGTGCGAGCGTGGCGCCGATCGCCGGCCCCACCTCGCGGCCGTGCCCGATGCCGAGGCCCGGCCCCGCCAGTAGCAGGATCAGCGCCGAGCCGCCGAAGGCCACGGCCAGGTGGCCGCCGGCCAGCGCACCCGGCCGACCGCGTTCGCGAGCAGCGGCTCCGCGCGCCCGCACGAGGCCTTCACCCGGCGCGACCAGGTCCTGAGCCTGTGGGAGAAGACCCTGCGCGACGGCGCCGCCGCCCTCGGCGCCGGCTCGCCGGCCGGCGCGCGGGTCGCGGAGACCGCGGCCTTCTTCGAGTTCCTGCAGGGCGAGATGCCGGCCATGATGGACCACTGGCGGAACCACAGGGAGAAGCTCGGCCTCGGCTAGCCCGGCCCCGGCCGGCCCGCCCCCGGCGCGGCACGGCATACCGGACGGGCGTGGCCCAGACCACCGGAGTACGGAGCCCACAGCACTCCGCCCACGGCCGGGTCCCCAGCGAGCTGCACCACCAGCACCACCTGCACCCGATGCCCGGCCGCGGCCGGCGAGAGCGGCGAACCCGACGAGGCCGTCACAGCCGGCGAGGCCTCCGCGCCCGGCGCCTTACGGGGCCACGGGCGCGGCGGCAGCACCCGCCGCCCCAGCAGGCCCAGGGTCAGCGCGTGCGGCCCGTCCGCGAGGACCAGCACCGGCGGACGCCATCGCGCGCGGACCACCGCCGCCTCGTACGGGGTCCAGCGCACCGCCGGGTCCCGCAGCGCGCGCCGGGCCCGCCGGACGGCGTAGAGCTCCCGCACCCCCAGTGCCACCGGACTCAGCAGCACCACCAGCACCAGCGGCCGGGTGAGCACGGCCGCGACCACCGCAGGCCACCAGAACACCGGCAGCAGACAGAGCAGCAGCCCGTCCCGGCGCCAGTCGCCCAGCGCACCGTCCACCGCCTCCGTCACCGGGGGAGGGTGAGCGTCCATGCCCCGGGCCGCAGGGTCCACGTACGGCGGCGGACCGGCCCGGTCATCGCCGCGTCGGCCCGGTAGCGGAAGTCCGCGCCCGACACCGTCACCGTCTTGGCCCGGGCCGTCACCGTCGAACCCGCCGGGCCGCCTCCCGTACGGACCACGACCTCGGCCGGACCGCCGTCGTCGCACGTGCGCACCGAGACGTCCTCCACGGGCTGGTCCACGTCCGCCAGCAGCACCCCGTCGGCCTCGACCCGCAGCCGGTGGTGCCCTCCGCTCCCGCCCGTACCGCCGCCGCCCCCGGCGCCGGCGCCCGCCGCCACCGGGCGCACCAGCGTCCGCACCAGAGAGCGGTACGCGCTCCACACCGACGGCCCGGCCGGCCGCGGGATCCCCCGCACCGGCGGGATCCGCAGCGCACCCAGCACCACCCCGTCGCTGTCGTCGACCAGCAGGTCGCACACCCGCACCGCCCCGTCGAGCACCGCCCGGGCCGCGGAAACGGCCGAAAGCGGAACCCCGAGGGAACCCGCCAGCCCGAGGGATCCCACGGGCCCCACCGGGACCAGCGCCAGGGCGCCCTCGCCCAGCGCGCGCTCCCGGTACAGCAGCCCCACGGCCCGGACCAGGGCCCGGTCGTCGCCCACGATCACCGGCTGCCGATGACCCCGGCGGGCAAGAGCCCGCGCAAATTCCTCCTGCGAGTCCGGGAGGCAGATTTTCGCCGCCGCGCCCGCTGACAACACATCCTTCGCGATCCGCACGGACTCGCCGTCAAGACGGCGGGCGACCGGGTCGACGAGCACGAGCAGGCCGCCTACCGGCGCGCCCGCATGGCTCATGGTGGGCTCTGGAGCCGACACCTCGGTCCTTCCTCGGGTAGCATCTTTGTGCAAGAGGCCCTTGCGCTATTGCGCCAGGGCCTTCGTCTATTCCGGGGTACCGGTCCGACGGCTCAGCCTGCGTACATCGTCGTACGCCCCCCTGACCTTGGACATGCCCCATCCGGAAGAGGTGTACGCCTGTGCCCGCTCTTGTGCTGCTCGGAGCTCAGTGGGGTGACGAGGGCAAGGGAAAGGCCACCGACCTGCTCGGTGGATCCGTTGACTATGTAGTGCGCTACCAGGGTGGCAACAACGCCGGCCACACGGTCGTCGTAGGCGACCAGAAGTACGCGCTGCACCTTCTCCCCTCCGGCATCCTCTCCCCCGGATGCACCCCGGTCATCGGTAACGGCGTCGTCGTCGACCCGGCCGTCCTGCTCTCCGAGCTGCGCGGTCTGAACGAGCGCGGCATCGACACCTCCAAGCTGCTCATCAGCGGCAACGCGCATCTGATCACGCCGTACAACGTCACCCTCGACAAGGTCGGCGAGCGCTTCCTCGGCAAGCGCAAGATCGGTACCACCGGTCGCGGCATCGGCCCGACGTACGCGGACAAGATCAACCGCATCGGCATCCGCGTCCAGGACCTCTACGACGAGTCGATCCTCACCCAGAAGGTCGAAGCGGCGCTGGAGGGCAAGAACCAGCTCCTGGCGAAGCTCTACAACCGCCGCGCGATCGACGCCGCGCAGATCGTCGAGGAGATGCTCCAGTACGCGGAGCAGATCAAGCCGTACGTCGCCGACACCACCCTGATCCTCAACAACGCGCTGGACGAGGACAAGGTCGTGCTCTTCGAGGGCGGCCAGGGCACCCTGCTCGACGTCGACCACGGCACCTACCCCTTCGTCACCTCGTCGAACCCGACCGCGGGCGGCGCCTGCACCGGCACCGGCGTGGGCCCGACGAAGATCAGCCGCGTCATCGGCATCCTCAAGGCCTACACGACCCGCGTCGGCGCGGGCCCGTTCCCGACCGAGCTGTTCGACCAGGACGGCGAGGACCTGCGCCGCATCGGCGGCGAGCGCGGTGTGACCACCGGCCGTGACCGTCGCTGCGGCTGGTTCGACGCACCGATCGCACGGTACGCCACCCGGGTGAACGGCCTCACCGACTTCTTCCTCACCAAGCTGGACGTGCTGACCGGCTGGGAGCAGATCCCGGTCTGCGTCGCGTACGAGATCGACGGCAAGCGCGTCGAGGAGCTCCCCTACTCGCAGACCGACTTCCACCACGCGAAGCCGATCTACGAATACCTCCCCGGCTGGTCCGAGGACATCACCAAGGCCAAGACCTTCGAGGACCTGCCGGCGAACGCGCAGGCGTACGTCAAGGCCCTGGAGGAGATGTCGGGCGCCCCGATCTCCGCGATCGGCGTCGGCCCCGGCCGCACCGAGACGATCGAGATCAACTCCTTCCTGTAAGCAGGAGGGTTACCCACCGCAGGGGCGGGACGCGCTTACGGCGTCCCGCCCTTCGGGCTGTCCGGGGCAGGCGCTACACTCCGGCTGCCCAGAGCTCCTGAGCAGGTCACGGGAGTCGGGCCCATCCGAACTGGGGGGTTCATGAGTTTGCTGCCGATCGGCAGAAGAGAACGGAGCAGACGGGGGCGGGGCGGCGCGATCGCCGCCTCGGGCACCCTGCTGCTCGCACTGCTGGCCTCACTCGCGGGCCAGAGCGTCACCGCCGCGGCGGCCACGGCGCCGCCCGCCACGACCACGGCCCAGCCGAAGGCCGCGGGCCCGCAGGCCACGCCGGAGCCGGATCCCACGGCCGACCACCAGGCGGCCGTACGCACGCTCCAGAAGAGCGACCTCTCCGAGCCGTGCCCGGCGGCCCTCGCGCCGCACACGGTCGTCACCTGCACGGTCGACCCGTCCCAGACGGCGTCCTTCTCGCTCGCCCTGCCGCAGCAGAAGGACCTCGTCCTGCTCCAGGTCGTCACGACCCAGTGGGCCACGACCAAGCTGATCGCGCCCGGCGGCGCCGCCGTCACCTGCGAGAGCGTCCACAGCCCCGCGTACACGGCACTGCGGTGCCCCACCGCTCAGGCCGGGACGTACACGCTGCAGGTCACGGACAAGAGCAGCACGGCGAACGGCACCTCCGTGTCGTACGCCCCACTCCTCTCCTCCACCGCGTGCAAGGCCGTCGGCGCCACCGACCGCAGGCTCGGCGCGCCGAACAAGCTGCACGGCTCGCTGCCGGCCGGCTCGGCGGGCGACTGCTACACCCTGGACCTGGCCGCCGGTGACGCCCTGCGCGCGTTCAGCTCCCGGTCCGAGGTCCTGCACGGCGTGTACGACGCCTCGGGCAAAGAGGTCTGCACGTCCAAGGGCCGCGGGGCGTACGCCCTGGACTGCAGGCTCACGGGCACCGCACCGTTCCGGATCTCGGCACTGCAGCCCTCGGGGAAGGCCGTCGACGGCTACGACTACTCCGTGGCCCGGCTCTCCAAGCCGGAGGGCTGCGCGATCGTCGAGCCCCAGGCCTTCGGGAGCCTCCCGGATCTGACCCCGACGGAGCACTGCCGCATCCTGCGGGTCACGCAGGCAGCCGAATACACCTACGCCGATGTCGTCGCCTCCGGCGTCCACCCGCTCCCGTCGCCGCTCCTGACCGAGTCCGGTGAGGTCGTGCCCGGCTGCGACAACGGCGTCTGCAACCTGGCCCCGGGTGACTACACCTGGTCGGCCAACCCCCAGAGCGACGGCTTCGAGGCCTTCGGCATCGCCTTCCACTCCGCCAGGGAGACCAGGGGCTGCACCCCTACCCACGACAACGGTCTGGTGGCCGGTCCGGCCACCGGCACCTTCGCAGGTCCCGGGCAGGTGCTCTGTCTGACCCTGCCCACCGCCAGCGGCAAGGGCATCTACGTGCTGAACCGGCCGCCGGCCGGAGGCGGCTACACCGCGCACAAGATCTACGACGCGTCCGGCACCCTGCAGCAGTGCGGCGACGGTGCCATCTGCAAGCTGACCGGCACCGCCCCCTTCCGTGCGGTGCTCAGGAGTTCGCCCACCACGACCTTCGGACTGGTGTTCCACCGGACCGGCGAGGCCGAGGGCTGCACGCCGTGGCCGCAGTCCACGTTCGGCAACGGCACCTGGGGTGCCGAGGTGGCGGTGGCCTTCAACCGGACGCAGGCATGCCTGAGCGTGCCGGGCAACGCCCACTCCACCGCGGAGCTGCTGGACCACGTCTCCGACACCCGTAAGGACGTGACGGCGACCGTCAAGGTGGTCGACGCGGCGGGCAACGTCCGGTGTGAGACCACGTCCTCCACCAGGACCAACGTGTGCTCCCTCGCCTCCGGTGTGCCGTACACGGTCCTGCTCCAGAGCTGGGCCGTCGCCTGGGGCGGAACGGAGACGTACCGGCTGGTCCGGCGCGACGTGTCCGCGTCCGCGCAGTGCACGGACGCGCCCTCGACGAAGACGGGCGGACCTTCCCTCGCCTACGACCTGACGTCGCCCCTGGACACCCGCTGCGTGCGGGTGAAGGGCGCCGCCACGGACAAGTTCTGGATCGCGTCACGGACACCGAACGTCCCGTACGCCGACAGCGCCCCGCTGACCGTCGTCGACGGCGACGGCCGCGCCGTGTGCACGGAGACCGGCTCCTGCCGTGTCGCCGGCTCGACCTCGTACCTGGCGGTCATCGGCCCGGACAAGTCCGGCAGCATCCCGGTGGCCGCGAAGCTGGACACCTGGCGCGTGGGCACGGCATCGGGCTGGGCCCCGGAATGCACCGCCAACCGTGTGGGGGTCAACGATTTCCCCGCGCGGACCGGGACCCTCTCCGAAGCCTCCACCGCCTACTGCGCCGTGATCGACATGAGGCCCGGCCAGACCATCGCCGTCTCCGGCACCACCAGCACCACGGAGTTCGACAAGCCGGGCCTGGACCTGATGAACGGGCCGGAATGGACCTCCCAGACCGCCGGGTACGGCTGCACGGCCGACCGTGATCGGTTCGCCTTCAGCTGCATGACGAGCGCCGGCGCGGCGCCCGGCCAGGCGGTCCTGTTGCTGAGTCCCAAGCGGGCCCGCACCCCCGTCGACTTCTCCCTGCGGGGAGAGTGCCAGGAGGGCTGCGTCGAGCCGCCGGCGCCGAACCCGACCGGCATCAGCCCGTCGACGAGCCAGGTCGGTACGCGTACCGACGCCGTCGTCAGCGGGACCGGTCTCACCTTCGGCACCAAGCTCAAGCTGATCCGCAGCGGCTCGCCGGACCGGGTGCTGGAGCCGATCACGGCGAACACCGACGGAAAGCAGCTGCACGTCACCGTCGATACGAACGGGCTGGAGCCCGGGCAGTACGACCTGCTGCTCGACGGCGCCGCGTACACCGGCGGGGTCCCGTCCCCGGGCTACCTGCCCAAGGCCTACACGGTCACGGCCCCCGCACCCGTCCAGAAGGGCAGCCGGTTCGTGCCGCACGGGCCGTCGCGGTTCCTGGACACGCGGGACGGCACCGGTGCGAAGAAGGAGCGCGTCGGTCCCGGTGGGGTCGTCACCCTCCAGGTCGCCGGTGTGAAGGGCATTCCGGCGACGGGTGTCACGGCCGTGGTCATGAACGTGACCGCCGTGTACCCGACCGAGGCCGGGCACGTGATGGTCTACCCGAACGGGCAGGCCACGCCCAAGGTGTCGAACCTCAACTTCGCGCCCGGGCAGATCGTCCCCAACCTGGTGACCGTGCCGGTCGTCAACGGCAAGGTCGACCTGCGCAACAACGCCGGATCGGTGGACCTCATCGCCGACGTCACCGGCTACTACACCGACAAGGCCGGGGCCGGCTCCGCGCTGAACTCGATCACGCCGTCGCGGTTCCTGGACACGCGGGACGGCACCGGCGCGCCGAAGAAGCAGGTCGGACCGGGCGGGGTCGTCACCGTCCAGGTCGCGGGCGTCAAGGGGATCCCGGCCACCGGGGTGACCGCGGTCGTCATGAACGTGACCGCCGTGTACCCGACCCAGGCCGGGCACGTCACCGTCTACCCCAACGGGCAGGCGGCGCCGGACGTGTCGAACCTCAACTTCACGGCCGGGCAGATCGTCCCCAACCTGGTGACCGTCCCGGTCGTCAACGGCAAGGTCGACCTGCGCAACAACGCCGGATCGGTGGACCTCATCGCCGACGTCACCGGCTACTACGCGGCCACCGGTTCGACCTTCTCCGCGGCGGGTCCGGTCCGGCTGCTCGACACCCGTGACGGCACCGGTGCCCCCGCGGGCGCCGTGGGTCCGGGCGGCCTGGTGAACCTCCAGGTGGCCGGGGTCGCGGGCGTGCCCGCGCAGGGGGTGACCGCCGTCGTCCTGAACGTCACGGTCACCAACCCGACCGGGGCCAGCCACCTGATCGTCCACCCCCACGGGGTCGCGCGTCCCAACGTGTCGAACCTGAACTACACCCCCGGGCAGACCGTCGCCAACCTGGTGGTCGTCCCGGTCGTGGACGGACGGGTGACGTTCTTCAACAACTCGGGCTCCGTCGATGTGATCGCCGATCTGAACGGCTACTTCACGTCCTGACGTCCCGGTGGTGCGAGCGAGGGTCCTGTCCGGTCGGGAGACCGGGCGGGGCCCTCCGCGTTTTCGGGAAAAGAATCTTTCCGCATCCGGTCACATCCGCGCGGGCCCGTCCGTCAGTGCTGTGCAGACACCGGCGCAGCCTGAAGGAGAGCAGCCATGACGAACACCTCGAACACCACCGCCACCGCCACCGCCACCGCCGCCTCGATCTCGCGGATGGCGAACCCGGCCGAGTTCGTGCCCGAGCTGAACGACATCAGCGCCGCCCTCTTCCGGGCCACGGGCAACCGCTCGGTGCCGCGCACCACGATGAGCCTCGTCCACCTGCGCGCCGGGCAGATCGTCCACAACACCTACCTGACCATCCTGAACACCGGTTTCCTGCGCAAGGCCGGGGAGTCCGAGGAGCGCATCACCGCCGTCTCCTCCTGGCAGGACGCCCCGTACTTCACCGGGGCCGAGCGCGCCGCCCTCGCCCTGGTGGAGGCCACCCTCCAGCCCGCCCCGCACGGCCGGGAGCGCGTCTCGGACGAGCTGTACGCCGAGGTGGCGAAGCACTACGACGAGAAGGCGCTGGCCACCCTCACCATCGCGATCGGCCAGATCAACTTCTTCATCGCCCTGGCCGTCATCGGCAAGCCCCAGCCGGTCGCCTCGCTGGCCGACGAGCAGTGGGACTGAAGCTCCGGGACCCGTCTCGGGGGGCGCGTTCCGGGTGCCCGGAAATATGATGTGCACGGGCTCGTGAGCGGAGCGGAAGCAGGGACGGATGGATGCACCTCGGAGCGTTCCATGAGCCCGCGCCGCCCCCCGCGCGTGGCGAGCGAGGACCTGCTCAGCATGCTCGGACGGCTCACCGCCCAGGCGCGGCAAGGGGTCGAGCTGCAGCAGGCCCGGGTCGAGCTGGCCGAGGCGCTGCAGCGCGAGATGCTGCCCACCTCCCTGCCCGTGATGCCGGGGCTGCGCGCCGCGGCCCGGTACGCGCCCGCCCGGCACGGCCTGGACATCGGCGGCGACTGGTACGACGGCTTCCAGCTGCCCGAGGGCGCCCTTGCCTTCTGCATCGGCGACGTCCAGGGCCACGATGTGGACGCGGCCGCCTTCATGGGGCAGATCCGGATCTGCCTGCGCGCCATCTCGGCCGTCGTCGCCGATCCGGGCGAGGTGCTCGGCCGGGCCAACGAGGTGCTGCTCTCCATGGACCGCGATCTCTTCGCGACCTGCAGCCTGCTCCGCTTCGATCCGCAGACGTGGGAGCTGGAGAGCGCCCGGGCCGGCCACGTGCCCTCGATCTGGGCGACCGTCGACGGCCGGTACGGCATCACCGAGGACGACGGTGGGCTGCCGCTGAACCTGCAGACCGGATCGGGGTACGGCGTGACCCGGCGCCGGCTGACGACGGCCGGATCGATCGTCCTGCTCACCGACGGGGTGGTCGAGGGCCCCAGGTTCCCGATCGAGGTGGGTCTGGAGCGCGTCGCCCGCGTCGTCAGGGAGGCGGCGGGCACCGATCCCGACGAACTGGCCGCCGAGGTGATGAAGGTGGCCGACTCCACCGGCCACGCCGATGACGCCGCAGTGCTCGTCCTCACCCACGACGCGGCGCGTCACGCCCCGCCCGGACGCGGGGCTGTTGTCTGATGCTGTGGTGCGCACCGAGGAATGGCGACGTCTGCCCGCAGCTGTCCTGCTGATCCTCGCCGTCGCCGTCGCGTACTACGCGGGCGGACGGATCGGCCTGCACCAGTCCGTGGTCGTCAACGGCGCCGAGGTCACTCCCCTGTGGCCGCCCACCGGCATCGCCCTCGCCGCCCTGCTCTGGCTGGGGCTGCGGACCTGGCCCGGGATCGCCCTCGGCACGTACCTCGCCATCGAGCGGATCAGCGACTTCAACCTCTCCGGCCTCGGCATCGTCGCCGGGAACACCCTCGCGCCCGTGTGCGCGTACCTGATGCTCCGCAAGGCGGGCTTCCGCAGCGAGATCGACCGGCTGCGGGACGCCCTGGCGCTGGTCTTCCTGGGCGGTCTGCTGCCGATGCTGATCAGCGCGACCGTCGGGACCTGGACGCTGGTGCTCAGCGGCGACCTGCCCGCGGACCGGTTCTGGCCGGTGTGGTCGGCGTGGTGGGCCGGGGACGCGATGGGCGTGCTCGTGGTGACGCCCGTCCTGCTGGTCCTGCGCCGGATCCGCCGCCCCGGGGAGGGCGGCTACCGGGTGCCCGAGGTGACGGCCCTGGTGCTCACGTCCGTCGTCGTCACCGTCGTGGCCACCCAGAGCTCCCTGTCCCTGCTGTTCCTGGTCTTCCCGCTGATCATCTGGGCGGCCGTACGCTTCCAGCTCGCCGGGAGCGCCCCGTGCATCCTGTTCGTGTCCGTCCTGTCGATCTCGGCGGCGAGCGACCGGACCGGACCGTTCGACGGGCAGACCCTCCTGGGGACCATGATCAACCTGCAGGCCCTCAACGGGGCGGCGGCCCTGACCGGGCTGCTGCTGTCGGCGATGGTCACCGAGCAGAACAACGTCCGCATCAAGATCGAACAGGTCTGCGAGGACCTGGCCGAACTGGTGGAGCACCTCGCCCGGGGCAAACCGGAACGCTGAGCGCCCGGGGACGGCGGATCGTCCCCGGGCGCTCAGCGGTGGATCACTTGGACTCGTAGTAACCGAAGATGTCGACGACGAGGTCGACGTCCTCCCAGCCCTGGTTCCAGTAGTCGACGACGCCGTTCTTGCCGGAGCTCGCCTGGACCAGGTTCGGGACGGTCTTGCCGGCCGTCCAGTTCAGGGTCGAGGCGCTGGGACGCTCCGGGAAGACCGCGGTCTGGTCCTTGTACTGCTGGATCGTGTTCGGGTCCGGTGCGACCGACAGGAAGCCGGTGCCTCTCGTGTTGGTCACGGTGGTGTTCAGCACGTACCCGTCGACGCCCACATCGCCGGGCGACTTCCCGTTGTAGGTGTAGATGTAGTTCCGGGCGCGCAGCGGGCCGTAGGGCCAGGCGGGGTCACGGGTGTCGATGATGCGGCCCGGCTTGAGCGGCATGTAGGACGCCTTGCTGTCGGTGCTGTAGTAGCCGACGACGTCGACGATCACGTCGGTGCCCGCCCAGGCGCCGTTGAAGACGCTGATCCTGCCGTCCGCGCCGACGGGCACGATCACCGAGTTGGCGATCGTCTGACCGGGGGTGAAGTTCATGTTCGACGCGGTCGGGGTGGCGCCGCCGGGGAAGACCGACAGGTGGCCGGCCTCCTTCGGGTTGGTGACCGTCACGTTCAGCGCCACGGCGGTGATGCCCTCGGGCACGCCGCGCAGGCCGCCGATCTGGGTGGAGAACGTCTTGCGGCCGCCGAGCTGGCCCCGGTTCGCGCCGAGTCCCTCACGGGTGTCGACGAAACGGGCCGGGGTCATCGGCGTGTAGCCGCTCGCCCGGGTCCGGGTGAAGTAGCCGGTCACGTCCGCGATCAGGTCGACCGACTCGGAGCCGCGGTTGGCCAGCTCCACGTAGCCGTTCTTGACCGGCACGATCACCAGGTTCGGGACGGTCTGCCCCGCCTCGAAGTTGACGTTCGACGTGGTCGGACGCTCGGACTCCTCGGCGAAGGCCGTGATGTGGCCGGCGCTGGTGGTGTTGGTGACGGTCAGGTTGAGGACCACGGCGGTGATCCCGGCCGGGATCGCCCCGTTGCCGCCGACCTTCACGCGCGTGGAGCTGTACGGGGCGACCTTGCCCTTGACCGCGCCGGTCCCGTCGCGGGTGTCCAGGAGGCGGGTGGGGGCGTACGGGACGAAGTCCGAGCCCGCGGTCATGGCCTGGAACTCGTTGACGACCTCGGCCTGGTTCGCCGGGTCCGTCACGGTGACCTTGACCGTGTACTCGCCGAGCTCGGCGTACGTGTGGCTGCTCTTGAGGACGGTCGAGCCGTAGGCGTCCATTCCGTCGGTGTTCCCGTCGCCCCAGTCGACGGTGACCTTCAGCGTGGAGTCCGCGCTGATGACGGTGGTCTCCAGGTCCAGCGCGTGCGCGGAGGTGCTCGCCGCGTTCAGCACGAGGGCCAGGTCCGGGTTGCCGGCGGCCTGCGAGGCACTGGCCCCGGCCTTCCCGCCGGGCAGGCCCTTGCGGACGGAGCGCTCGGCGGGGCTCTTGAAGGTCTTGAAGTTCGGCGCCGCGGCCTTCCCCAGGTCCACGGCGGGAGCGGTCACACCCTGCGCGGCCGGAGCGACGGGAGCCACCGGATCGGCCGCGTGGGCCATCCCCGGGACGAGACCGACCGTGGCCGCTATGACGGCAACGGAAATTACGAGACGGCGACTGCGCACCGTTCCCCCCATTTTTTGAACATGCTCAGGAACTGTCGGGGCCACAGTACATAGATCTTCGTCGCGCGATCAGCCGATATCCCCGCGGGGAGGGGGAGTTGGCGGAATTCTGACGCCGGTGTCAGCCCGCGCTGTCGTGGAGCTGCTCCGCCACCGTGAACCGGCAGTGGAAGGTCTGCCAGCGCCCGTCCAGGACGAGCAGGAAGGAATCGCCGTCCCGGTACAGGACCCGTCGCTTCGACTTGTACGGATGCTGGGGCTTGTGGTGTTCGGCGTGTTCCCGCAGTGCGGCCACCGCCTCCTCGCGCGTCCCGTCGACGTGCCCCAGGACCTTGATGGACCACTCCCGGCCCTCGCCGGTGCCTATGTGCTGCTCGACGAGCAACCCCCACCGCAGGGTGTCGCTGCCCATGTCCGCTCTCCCGCCGACCGCTCGATGAGACCCCGGGATCCACGGGGGCTCGTGCCCGTGCGCGGATCCTCGCACACCGCCGCAGCGGCCGGGACGGCCGCCCCGCCCCGGTCCCCGCCGGAACCGCGGCCGCTACCAGGCCAGTTGTGCGATCTCCTCCGACACCACCGCGCAGGCGTCCGCCGCCGGGTCGATCAGCGGGAAGTGGCCGACCCCGTCGAGGAGCGTCAGCCCGACCATCTCGCCCGCCTTCGCCGCCGCCGCCACGTACGCCTCGGCCACCTGCTGCGGGACCACGATGTCGTCCCGTCCCTGCACCACCGCCGTGGCGATCCCCGTCGGCAGCAGGGCCGCCGGGTCCGCGTACGGGAGGCGGTCCGCGAAGTGCTCCTCGCCGCCCAGCAGCTGCGCGCTCGCGCCGCCGCACACGCCCAGCTCCTCCGCCACCGCGAAGTCCGCGATGGGGGCCAGCGCCACCACGCCGCGCAGCATCGGCGGGGAGGGCAGCCGCCACGGGGAGCCGTGCGGGAGCACGTGCCGGGCCGCGGCCCACAGTGCGAGGTGTCCGCCCGCCGAGTGGCCGGTGACGACCACGCGGCGGGGGTCGGCCTGCGGGAGCGCCGCGGCGGCCAGCCCCGGGAGGGCGTCCATCGCGGCGGCGACGTCGTCGAAGGTCTCCGGCCAGCGGCCCGCGACCGGCGCGTCGGCGTTCTGGTGCGGGAGGGAACTCCCGCGCCGGTACTCGACGTTCGCGACGGCGAAACCCCGCCGGGCCAGGAAGTCCGCGAACGGGGTGATGTGCTGCCTGTCGTACGGGGCCCGCCACGCGCCGCCGTGCAGGACGACCACCAACGGGACCGGTCCGCCCGGGGTCTCGGCGCGCGGGGCGTAGAAGTCGACGACGTGGTCGGGGTGTTCCCCGTACGCGGCGGTCGCGTCCGGCGCCACGGCCGGATGGGAGAAGGCCGAGGCGGCCTCGGCGGCGTCCCGTTCCACGGCGGCGGGGTCCGTCATCGGCTCAACCTCTCGGTAACGCGTGGGACAGCGGGGACAGATGTTCCGGTGTTCCGGCAGAGCGGGACCGTATCAGTCTGGAACGGGAGCTTCCGTGCGGGGTCCGGAATGAGACCGGGCGGACGGAGCCGTAGCCCCGCCCGCCCGGTGATGTGACGTTTCGCTAGCGAGTCACCCGAAAATGTGACCCAGTGTGCGCGCGGCACGCTCGGCGTCGGCGAAACCGACGTAGAGCGGGGTGAAGCCGAAGCGCAGGACGTCGGGTGCGCGGAAGTCGCCGATGACGCCCCGGGAGATGAGTTCCCGCATGACCTCGCGGGCGTTCTCGGTGCGCAGCGAGATCTGGCTGCCGCGGTGCTCGTGCTCGTCCGGGGTGACCGACTCGACCCGGCCCTGCGGGACGTACGCCGCCACGCATTCGAGGAAGAAGTCGGTCAGGGCGAGCGACTTGGCCCGTACGGCCTCGACCGGGACGCCCTCCCAGGCGTCGAGCGCCGACTCCAGCGCCAGCATGGACAGGATGTCCGGGGTGCCGACGCGGCCGCGGGTCGCGCCCGGGGCCGCCTCGAAGGCCGGGGTCATCGCGAAGGGATCCGCGTGGCCGTTCCAGCCGGGGAGCGGGGAGTCGAAGCCGGCCTGGTGGCGCGCGGCGATGTACAGGTACGCGGGCGAGCCCGGGCCGCCGTTGAGGTACTTGTACGTGCAGCCGACCGCGAGGTCGACGCCGTGCTCGTCCAGGCCGACCGGAAGGGCCCCGGCCGAGTGGCACAGGTCCCAGACCGTGATCGCCCCGGCGGCGCGGGCCGCCGTGGTGAGGGCCGGCAGGTCGTGGAGCCGCCCGGTGCGGTAGTCGACGTGGTTGAGGAGGACCACGGCGGTGTCCGCGTCCATCGCCTCCGCCGCGTGCGAGGGGTCCACCGGGGTGACGGTCAGGCCCGTCATCCGGGCCGCCGACTCGGCTATGTAGCCGTCGGTCGGGAAGGTGGCCGCGTCGACCAGCATCCGGGTCCGGCCGGGGGCCGCGAGGCGTGCGGCGCCGACCAAGGCCTTGAAGAGGTTGACGCTGGTGGAGTCGCCCACGACGACCTGGCCGGGGGCCGCGCCGACGAGGGGGGCGAGCTTGTCGCCGATCCGCTCGGGGGCGGTCCACCAGCCGCTCTCCTCCCAGGAACGGATGAGGAGCTCGCCCCACTGCCGGGAGACGACGTCGGCGGTGGTGCCCGCGACGCCGGCCGGGAGCGCACCGAGGGAGTTGCCGTCCAGGTAGACGACCCCCTCGGGGAGGGTGAAGCGGCCGCGGAGCTTGGCCAGCTCGTCGGCGGTGTCCAGGGCTTGCGCACGGGCCGCCAGGCCGGCGGCGACGGAGGTCTCAGACATGGCTGCGGGCCGTCCAGAGCTCCGGGAAGACGTTCTTCGTGGCGCGCTTCTCCAGCCAGGTCACGCCGGCCGAGCCGCCCGTGCCCGTCTTCGCGCCCATCGCCCGGCGGGTGGCGACCAGGTGGTCGTTGCGCCAGCGCCAGACGAGCTCGGCGACGTCGGTGAGGACCTCGCCGAGGCGGTGCAGGTCCAGGTGCTCGTCCGGAGTGGCGTAGAGGCCGGTCCAGACGGCCTCTACCTCGGCCGAGGGCTCGTAGCGCAGCGAGAGGTCGCGGTCGAGGACGGCGGCCGGGACCGCGAGGCCGCGGCGGGCGAGGAGGCGCAGGACCTCGTCGTAGAGGCTCGGCTCGTGGAGGGCCTTCTCCAGCTCCGCGTGGACGCGCGGCGCGCCCCGGTGCGGGACGAGCATGGAGGAGGACTTCTCGCCGAGCAGGAACTCCATCCGGCGGTACATCGCGGACTGGAAACCGGAACCCTCGCCGAGCGCGGAGCGGTAGGCGTTGAACTGTCCCGGGGTGAGCTGGGCGAGCGGGCGCCAGGAGGCGTTGAGGGCTTCGAGTTCGCGGAGGGAACGTTTCAGCGCATCCATCGCGACCGGGATGCGGTCCTCGCGCAGGGCCTTCGCGGCGGTTTCCCACTCGTGGACGATGACCGTGAACCACAGCTCCATGACCTGGGTCGTGACCAGGAAGACCATCTCGCCCGGGTCGTCCGAGCGGAGGTGCTGGAGGTGGGTGAGAACGTCCGCCTGGACGTAGTCCTCGTACGGGGTGGTGCCGTCGAAGTCGAGGTTCGGGGTGTCCGACCCGCCGACTCCGGAGGCATCAAGGGTGTTCGACATTTCTGTCTCCTCGACACGTGCTTCCGGGTAGCGGTCCGCTCCTTCCGTGAGGTGAGTGGAGCCCCGGTCCCCTGCCCGCAGCATAGGACACCGTCGCGCCGGCGCTCCAGCGGAGAGTGACACAGACCACACAATTCGGTGCGTGTCACTCCCCGCTGTACGGGATCAGGCGCTCAGCGTGTCCGCCGCCGTCGGGGACGAGTCGCGCAGGAAGGTCGAGCAGCGCTCGTACTCCTCCTTCTCGCCGATCGCCCCGGCCGCGCGGGCCAGGGCGTGCAGGGCCCGCAGGAAACCGCGGTTCGGCTCGTGCTCCCACGGCACCGGGCCGTGGCCCTTCCAGCCGGCGCGGCGCAGGGCGTCGAGGCCGCGGTGGTAGCCGGTGCGGGCGTAGGCGTACGACTCGACGGTGCTGCCGGCGGCGAAGGCCTCGTCGGCGAGGATCGCCCAGGCGAGGGAGGACGTCGGGTGCGCGGCGGCCACCTCTACGGCGGGGGTGCCGGCGGCGATGGCCTCGCGGCCCGGCTCGTCGGGCAGGTGGGTGGGGGCGGGGCCCCCGAGCAGGTTCTGGTGAATGGACATGCCCCCAGTCTGCCGGGTGCGGTGATCCGCAAAACCCGCCGTCCCCCCGCCGCCACCGCCCCGACGGCCCGTCCGGCACCCGCCCGTTGTGCTCCGGGGCGGGCCGCACACGGAGGCCGTTCACACAGCCGGAGGGCCCGGCCCCCGTCCTGGGACGGGGGCCGGGCCCTCCTGTGCGACTGCTGCCGCGGCTGCCGCTGCGGCTGCGGCTGCGGCCGGCTACTTGAGCTTGGTACCGGTGGAGCGCAGGTTCGCGCACGCCTCGGCGACACGCGCGGCCATGCCGGCCTCGGCGGCCTTGCCCCAGGTGCGGGGGTCGTAC
Source organism: Streptomyces sp. NPDC090045 (assembly GCF_044747975.1). Lineage (NCBI taxonomy): Bacteria > Bacillati > Actinomycetota > Actinomycetes > Kitasatosporales > Streptomycetaceae > Streptomyces > Streptomyces sp. NPDC090045. The sequence continues at coordinate 41,906 of NZ_JBIVFA010000014.1, read as the reverse complement.
TTGGACTTCGTACCGACCTCGCCGTCGACCTTCAGCACACCGGCGTAGTTGCTGAACATGTGGTCCACGACCGGGCGGGTGAAGGCGTACTGGGTGTCGGTGTCGAGGTTCATCTTCACGACGCCGTTCTCCAGCGCGGTGGCGATCTCCTCGGCCGTGGAGCCCGAGCCGCCGTGGAAGACGAAGTCGAACGGCGAGGGCTTGCCGAACTTCTCGGCGACACCGGCCTGGAGGTCCTTGAGGAGCTCGGGGCGCAGGACGACGTTGCCCGGCTTGTAGACGCCGTGGACGTTGCCGAAGGAGGCGGCCAGCAGGTAGCGGCCCTTCTCGCCCAGGCCGAGGGCCTCGGCGGTGCGGATCGCGTCGTCGACGGTGGTGTAGAGCTCGTCGTTGATCTCGTGGCTGACGCCGTCCTCCTCGCCGCCGGTCGGGGTGATCTCGACCTCAAGGATGATCTTGGCGGCGACGGCCTTGGCGAGCAGCTCCTGGCCGATGGCCAGGTTGTCGGCCAGGGTCTCGGCGGAGCCGTCCCACATGTGCGACTGGAAGAGCGGGTTCTGACCGCGGGCCACGCGCTCGGCGGAGATGTCGAGCAGCGGACGTACGTAGCCGTCCAGCTTGTCCTTCGGGCAGTGGTCCGTGTGCAGGGCGACCGTGATGTCGTACTTGGCGGCGACGATGTGCGCGAACTCGGCCAGGGCGACCGCACCGGTGACCATGTCCTTGTTGTGCTGGCCACCCAGGAACTCCGCACCACCGGTGGAGATCTGGATGATGCCGTCGCTCTCGGCCTCCGCGAAGCCGCGCAGGGCAGCGTGCAGGGTCTGGGAGGAGGTCACGTTGATGGCCGGGTAGGCGAACTTGCCTGCCTTCGCCCGGTCGAGCATCTCGTTGTAGACCTCGGGGGTTGCGATGGGCATCTGCCGGCTCCTTGGGTGTGCGGGGAGTGTGCTTCTTGCGGGCCCTGACCTGGGGGCGACGTCATCGTCGCGCCTATCTTTCCAGACTCGGCGCGGGGGTCCAGACTGCCGGTCTCACGTGGTGGGCGAACGGCCCGGGATGTTTCACGTGGAACATCCCGGGCCGCCGGGTTTTGCCAGGTCAGACCGCCCGGCGGGGCGGCCGAGGACCTTCGTCGCCAGTTCTCGCGGTGGCCGGACGGGGCCGGCAGAGCGGACCTAGGACAGGCCCAGGTCCTCGAGGAGGTAGCCGGTGAGGTACGGGAGACCGGCCTCGGCGATGGCGTCGGCCGCACCGCGGTCGACGATCGTGGCGACGGCGACGACCTCGCCGCCGGCCTCGCGGACCGCCTCGACGGCGGTCAGCGGGGAACCGCCGGTGGTCGAGGTGTCCTCGACGACCAGGCAGCGCTTGCCCTTCACGTCGGTGCCCTCGATGCGGCGCTGCATGCCGTGGGCCTTCTGCGCCTTGCGGACGACGAAGGCGTCGAGGCGCCCGCCGCGCGCGGCGGAGGCGTGCAGCATCGAGGTGGCGACCGGGTCGGCGCCCAGGGTCAGACCGCCGACGCAGTCGAAGTCGAGCTCGGCGGTCAGGTCGAGCATGACCTGACCGACCAGCGGGGCCGCCTCGCCGTCGAGGGTGATCCGGCGGAGGTCGATGTAGTAGTCGGCCTCCCGGCCGGAGGAGAGGGTCACCTTGCCGTGCACGACGGCCTTGTCCTTGATCTGCTGCAGAAGCGCATCCCGTACGTCACTCATGGCCCTGAGCTTAATTGCGCCCTAGCGCAGCCGCCGCCACGTCCACGTCGTGGAGACCTCCAGCGGGTCCACGGGGGTGACCAGGCGCGGCAGGGTGTTCAGCCCGTTCGGCGGACCGGACTGCGGCTCGACGCAGATCGCCTCGGACTCCTCGTCGTAGACGACCACCCATTCGGCCCGGCTGGTGAGCCGCAGTTCCAGGGCGCCGGGCCAGGTGAGGGTGACGTCGACCCCGTGCGGCATGCCGAAGCAGTCGTCCCAGGGGCCGGGCTTCGGGTCGATGCGGTGGCCGGTGGGGAGGTGGTCGGCGCCGCGCTCCTCCTGCCAGGCGGGCTCGAAGGAGAGCTCCGCCGCCCCGCCGCCGGTCCCGAGGTCGCGCCGGAACCAGGGGTGCCAGCCGGCCTGGGCCGGGAAGGAGTTCCCGTACGTCTCGACGCCCATGGTGAGGGTCAGCGCGTCCTCGGCGAGCGTGAACACCTGGGTCACCCGGCCCGGGTACGGCCACGGTTCGGCGAGGTCGAAGGTGAACGCCGCCTCGGTGGCGGTGGCTCCGGCGGGGCGCCAGGGGGCGTCGCGGCCGAAGCCGTGGAGCGCGTGCGGCGGGTGGTTGACCGGCATCTGGTGGACGGTGCCGCCGTCGCGGAACCGGCCGTCCTCGATCCGGCCGCACCACGGGACCATCGGGAACGACCCGTACCGCGGGCCCTGGCGCAGCAGCTCCGTCCCGTCGATGCGCAGGCTGCTGATGCGGCAGCCGTTCTCCTGGTCGACCGTCACCTCGGCGCCGCCGGCGCTCAGTTGCGTACTCATGCGGTCGACCCTAATGCGGGCCGCGGCCGCAGGTCAGCGGCGGCGGCGCAGGGCCCGGCCGATGACGACCGCCGAGGCCAGCGCGAGGGCGGCGGCCGGGGCGATCCAGCGCAGGCTGTCGCCGGCGGTGGTGGCGGCGGGCGCGGGGACCGGGGCGTACCGGCCGCGCGGAGGCGCGTGGTCCACCTCCTCCGCACTGCGGCCGATCATGGTGCGGCGGGCGTGGGCGGCCTCGGCCGGGGGCCGCGGGGCCCCGTCGAGCTCCTCGAAACCACCGGCCAGGAACGGATCCAACGAGGGGGGCGGCACCTCGGTGTCGAAGAGGGAGGCGGTGACCTCGGTGACGTCGCCCTCGACGAACCCGGGGCCGGTGCCGTCGGTGTCGTCGGTCTCCTCCGCCTCCGCCTCCTCGGCCTCGGCCACGGGGTCACCGAAGGCGGACCCGATGCTCAGCTGGCCGGCGGCCCGGTCGAGCAGCCGCTGTACGGCGGCGGCCGCGGCCTCGGGGGCGAAGGCGGCGGCGCGCCCGTCGGCGGTGGCCCGGGCGGTGAAGTCCAGCCGGGTCCCGTCCTCGGCCGGGGTCAGCAGCAGGTCCACGGAGAACTTCACCGTCCCGCTGCCGCGGACCTCCGTGCCCTCACCCTCGAAGGTGAAGTGGCCGGGGTCCCGCTCGATGACGGCCAGGGCTCCCCGGTAGGTCACGGTGCTCCCGCCGACGCGGACCTTCAGCCGGCCGGAGACCGGCCCCGCCTCGGTGTCGGCGTCCTGCTGGAGTCCCGGTACGCACCGGGCCACCCGGACGGGGTCGCGCAGCACGGCGCGGAGATCGTCTGCCGGTACCGGGACGAACACCTGATGCTCCATGCGGTCGAGCCTACCGACGGCAGCGCACCGGGTCACGAATACCGCGGGTGCGGCAGGGTCGACGGCGGGAGCCCGGGCACCCGGGTGCGTTCCGCGTCGCGCGCGGAGTCCTGCAGCGAGCCGGTCGACAGCGAGCGCAGGGCGGGCGTGTCGCGGTCCACGCGCAGCGGGGGAACCCCCTCGCGGGCGGCCAGGACGAAGCCCCAGTCCTGCGGCGGTGCGCCGGCGACGCCGAGGGGGGTGCGGTCGGGTCCGGCGGCGAAGCCGGAGAGGCGGCCGCCCGCGCTGTAGGGGGAGGTCAGCAGGCCGGCCGCGCGGAGGGTGGAGTCGACGGTCCAGTACGTCCGCGGGCGGCTGGCCAGCGGCCCGGCGTGCACGGCGATCCGGCCCCCGGGGCGCAGGGCCCGCGCGGCCAGCCCGTAGAACTCCTGCGAGTACAGCTTCGTGCTGGGGGTGATGCCCGGGTCCGGCAGGTCGGAGACGATGACGTCGAACCCGTCGGCGGCGGCCGGCCCCCGCAGCCAGCGGAAGGCGTCCTGCGTCACGACGGCCATGCGCGGGTCCTCGTACGCCCGGGCGTTGAGCGCGGAGAGCATCGGATCGGTGCGGGCGAGCCCGACCACTCCGGGGTCGAGCTCGACGACGGTGACGGAGGCTACGTCCCGGTAGCGGAGCACCTCGCGGGCGGCGAGCCCGTCGCCGCCGCCGAGGACCAGGACGCGGGCGTGCGGGCCGGTCATCGCGGGGTGGACCAGGGCCTCGTGGTAGCGGTACTCGTCGTAGCCGCTGACCCGCAGCCGCCCGTCGAGGTACAGGTCGAGGGAGCGCGGGGAGCCGGTCGGGGGGCCGGTGAGCACCAGTTCCTGCACTCCGGTCCGGACGGCGACCCGCACCTCCCCGCCGTAGACGGCGCGCCGGGCGACCCGCTCGAAGTCGTCGGCGAGGACGGTCGCCGAGGCGAGCACGGCCAGCACGGTCACGTTCGCGGCGATCAGCAGCCAGCGGCAGCGGCGGCTCAGGTCGCGGCGGAACAGCCACAGGACCAGCCCGCCGCCGACGGCCGCGTTGACGGTGCCGGTGAGCATGGCGCCGGTGAGCTGGCCGAGCATCGGGAGCAGCAGGAACGGGAAGGCGAGGCCGCCGACGAGGGCGCCCACGTAGTCGGCGGCGAACAGGTCGGCGACGGCCCCGCCCGCGTCCTGTCTGCGGATGCGCTGGATGAGGACCATCAGCAGCGGGATCTCCGCGCCGATGAGCACCCCGATGACGAAGGAGAAGCCGACGAGGGCGGGGCGGGACTCCCCCAGCCAGGCGAAGCTCGCGTAGAGCGCCATGGCCGAGAGCCCGCCGAGGAGGGCGAGCCCGGCCTCGATGGCGCCGAAGCCGAAGGCGGGCCGGTGGCGCAGGCGCTTGGCGAGCAGGGAGCCGACGCCCATGGCGAAGACCATGACGGACAGCACGACCGACGCCTGGGTGACGGAGTCGCCGATGAGGTAGGTGCCCAGGGCGAGCAGCTCCAGTTCGTACACGAGCCCGCAGGCGGCGCAGACGAACACGGTGGCCAGGACGAGGAGTCGGCCGGTCCGGGGCCGTACGGGCAGGGCGGCCGGGACGGTCGCGGCGCCCCGCGGCTCCGGAGCCGGGAGTACCCGGCGCGGGACGGAACGGTCGATCATGAAGCGAACCGTACGTCACCACCCACCTACATCCGGTCACCCACATGGGTGCAAGTGGCGCATCGATCCAGCCGGTTGGCGTAACGGCGACGGGCCGTCCGCGCCCCGGAGGCGCCGCCCGCCGCTACAGCAGCGCGGGCGATTCCAGCGCCGCGGCGGCCGGGGCCCCCGTCCGTACGCCCACCCGGGTCCGGGTGGCCACCAGCTGGCCCTCCTGCGGGTACGCGTGCCAGGTCCGCCAGCGCACCTGGCCCTCGTAGCGCTGCGCGAGCAGGGCGGTGAAGGCGTGCGGACTTCCCGGAAAGGTCCCCGCTAGCCCGTTCGGGTGATCAGCCACCAGTGCGAGCAGCTCCTGCGCCCGCCCCGCGAAGGACCCGCGGGAGAGGGTTTCGACCCGCGCGGCGAACTCGTACTCCCAGTCACCCACCCGCTTGGCCACGCCGAGCGGCAGCGGCGTACTACTGCCGGGCATGCAGGCGACCGTCTCCGAGCAGAGCACCTCGGCCTCCTCCAGAAGAACCTGATGGGAGGCCCCGAGCAGGCGCAACTCCACCTTGGCGCCCGACAGTTCGAGGTTCAGTACGGCCAGGGCGGGCAGCCGGTCCCGACCCAGGGCCCAGGCGAGATCGGCGGCACGCGTGTCGGTGTAAGAGGTCTGGAGGGTCGTGAGCATGAGTCGGCTCCGCAAACGCGCGAGGGAGATGGGCCGGGGCCCGCCAGCGGTAGTCAACGGGTGGGGGGACACCGGCACGGGTCCACAGGAAGTCCAGGGAGGTCCGAGGACTGGTCTACTCAACCGAGGGAATCATGAAAGGCACGGCACTCACAGCGTTTTTACCCAACTTGCTGGGGTTTACATCCCCCCGGGGGCTCCACAGTTCACGTGTTCAACGAGTTGCGTCCCGCGCGTCGTCATGCATCGACGGACGAGGCGTCACGCAGGGGCGAACGACGAGGACGCCCGACGGAAACGGGACCGCCGAACGCCCTCCTCCACACGGTGCCGGCTGCCCCGTGTCAGCTGGAACCGCCGCACCCTCCCCCGCCGCCACACGAGGACGACGAGCCGCAGGACGAGGAAGAGCCGCAGCCCGAGCCGCCGCCCCCGTCCACCCACGAACCTCCACTGCGCTTGCGACGGCCGCCGGTGTGCCCGCTCTTGGCCGAACGGGCTGCGATCGTCACGACGAAGGCGACGACCATGATGGCGATCACGATGAAGACGAACATGCGGTCCGCCCTTCTCTCACCCCGGTCTTCCCGGGGAGCGGGATCCCCGCGTCCCGCGTGAAGGGGGGATGCCCCCGCTCCGCACGGCCCAAAGCACACTTGAGGAAGTCCAGAGGTTGACCCCAGGATGACGCCCATGAGCGCACCCGTGAGCAGCGACCGCCCCTTCCTGAACCGCCGGCTGGCGGCCTTCGGCACGACGATCTTCGCGGAGATGTCGGCGCTGGCCGCCCGCACCGGTTCGATCAACCTCGGTCAGGGCTTCCCCGACACCGACGGCCCGGCGGAGATCGCCGAGGCGGCCTCCCGCGCGGTCCTCACGGGCCGGGGCAACCAGTACCCGCCCGGCCCCGGCGTCCCGGAGCTGCGCACGGCCGTCGCCGCACACCAGCAGCGCTTCTACGGCCTGTCCTACGACCCCGACACCGAGGTCCTGGTCACTGCGGGCGCCACGGAGGCCATCGCGGCCTCCCTCCTCGCCCTCCTCGAACCGGGTGACGAGGTCATCGCCCTGGAGCCGTACTACGACTCGTACGCGGCCTGCATCGCGATGGCCGGCGCGGTACGCGTCCCGGTCACCCTGCGCCCGCACGCCGGAGCCTTCGCCCTCGACCTGGACGAACTGCGCGCCGCCGTCACCCCGCGCACCCGCCTGCTGCTGCTGAACACCCCGCACAATCCGACGGGCACCGTCCTCACCGCGGCCGAGCTCGCCGCGATCGCCGAGCTGGCGGTCGAGCGCGACCTGCTGGTCGTCACGGACGAGGTGTACGAGCACCTGGTCTTCGAGGGCGCCCACGTCCCCCTGGCGGGCCTGCCGGGCATGCGCGAGCGCACGGTCACCATCTCCTCGGCCGGGAAGACCTTCTCCTTCACGGGCTGGAAGGTCGGCTGGGTCACCGCCCCGCCGGAACTGGTCACGGCGGTCCGCTCGGCGAAGCAGTTCCTCACCTACGTCTCCTCGGGCCCCTTCCAGTACGCGATCGCCGAGGCCCTCGCCCTCCCCGACACGTACTACGACGCCTTCCGCGCCGACCTGGCCGCCAAGCGCGAGATCCTCGCCGACGGCCTCGCGGCGGCCGGCTTCGAGGTCTTCCGCCCGCAGGGCACGTACTTCATCACCACCGACATCACCCCCCTCGGCGAGAAGGACGGCCTCGCCTTCTGCCGCGCCCTCCCCGAACGCTGCGGCGTGGTCGCCATCCCGAACCAGGTCTTCTACGACGACAAGTCCGCCGGCGCCACCCAGGTCCGCTGGGCCTTCTGCAAGCGCGAGGACGTTCTGCGGGAGGCCGTCTCGCGGCTGCGCCGGCTCTGACCACCAGGCCTGCTTGCGGGGTGGCCGGGGGCGGTGTGAAGCTGTCGCTCGCACGAGCGCCCGAAGCCCTCACCCCCCGGTGAGCGGACCTCACCGAGAGACGGAAGTCGGGATACATGGCAACGGGCAGAGCGACGGTGTCCGCGTCGCCCCTGGAGATACGCGCGGTCCGGGCCGTACGGTCGGCCGCGCCGGCCACGGTGATAGCGCTCGGCGTGTTCGCCGCCGTGCGCGGGACCGGGGTGCTGTTGCTCGCCCTCGGGTCCTGGTGGGCCGGACGGGATCCGCTGCGGGTGCTCGGCCGGTCCTGGGACGCGGACTGGTACCTCCGGATAGCCACCAACGGCTACGGACGCACCCTGATGTTTCCCGACGCCGTCACCGGCACCGGCCCCATCCAGAGCGACCTTGCCTTCTTCCCGCTCTACCCCGCGCTGATACGGGCCGTCTCCGGCATCCTGCCCGGAGGGCCCGTCCCCGCCGCGCTCCTCATCGCCTGGACCGCCGCCGCCGTCGCCGCCGTCGGGATCTACCGGGTCGGGGAGCGGGTCATCGGGCCGCGCGCCGGACTGCTGCTCGTGGGGCTGTGGGCGGCCCTGCCGCACTCCGTGGTCCTCACCCTCGCCTACACCGAGGCCCTGCTGGCCGCCTTCGCCGCCTGGGCGCTCCACGCCCTGCTGCGCGGCCGCTGGCTGTGGGCCGCGGGCCTCGCCGTGCTCGCCGGGCTGACCCGGCCCACCGGGCTCGCCGTCGCGGCCGCCGTGTCGGCCGTGGCCCTCCACGCCATCCTCGTCCGAAGATCCCGGGCGCCCGAGGTGTGGGTGGCCGGGCTGGTGGCGCCGGCGGGCTGGGCGGCGTACGTCCTGGCCGTCGGGGTGCAGGTGCGCGACCCCTTCGGCGGCTACTTCGCCGTGCAGCGCAGCTGGGGCTCCCGCTTCGACTTCGGCGCCGGGGCGCTGCGCTCGGCGGAACGGGTGCTGACGGGCGGGCACGTGGCCTTCGCGACCACCGTGACGGTGGTCCTGCTGGCCGCGGCCGGGCTGCTGGCGGTGCTGCTGCTCCTGGACCGCACCCCGCTCGCGCTGCTCGCGTACACGGCGGTCCTGCTGGTGATGGCCTTCGGCGGGGCCGGCTTCTTCGAGTCGAAGCCGCGCTTCCTGCTGCCGGCCTTCCCGCTGCTCCTGCCGCTGGCCGCCGTCATGGCGCGAGCCCGGCCCCGCACCGCGGTCGTGGTGACCGCGGTGGTGGCCGGGCTCGGTTACGGCCACGGGCTGTACCTGCTGCTGGGGGCCCGCGTACCGCTCTAGCTCAGTTAGCGCTGTCGCCGTCGCCGTCGCTCTCGCCGTCGGTGGAGTCGATGTCGTTCTCCAGGCCGAGCTGCTCGACGAGCCACTTGTCGAACTCGATGGAGGCGCGGACCCAGCTGACCGTGGAGGACACGAAGTGCTCCAGGTTGACGCCGGTGCCGATCAGCATCTGCGCCTCACCGATCAGGCGGACCGAGCCGTCGTCGTGCGTGTGGCTGTAGACCTTCGGCCACAGGGTGCGGCGGTTCCAGTCGTCGATCGACTCGAGAAGCTGGGGCTTCTCGTCGATCTTGTGCGGACGGTCGTAGAAGGTCCGCACCGAGAAAACCTGCTGCTCGTCCTCGCCGCGGAACATGAAGTACGTGCGGAACTCCTCCCACGGCGCCGCGAGGTCACCCTCGTCGTCGACGACGTACTTGAGCTCCATCTGCTCCAGCAGCTGCTTGACCAGATCCTGGTCGGGGACGACGGGGCCCGCCGGTCCTGTGGCCTGCGGATCGGGCTGCTGCCCTCCGAAGTTCGGAATCGAGGCCGGGTCGATGCTCACCGTGTTTTTCCCTTCGTGCGGATACATGCATCCTCCCCCATCGCGCCCACCTTGTGTCCAGCCCGGGCGGCTACGATCCGCTCGCAGCGGACAGAGGATCCGCCGGGCGGAGGGGGCGGGATGAACAGGCTTGCGAAGATCGGCGTGGGGATGGGCGTCGCGGTGGGGCTCGTCCTCGTCCCGGGCTCACCCTTCGGGCTGTTCCTCGCCTTCTTCTTCGGGGACCCGTACGGCGACGAGAAGTACGCGTACAACTACGACGTGTCCGTCCCCGACGACAGGTCGTCGCTGGCCGTCATGGACTGCACCGACGCCCTGGCCTTCGCCCACGCGCAGCTGCCCGCGGCGGGCCTCGACGCGGACTGCCGCACCAGCCCCGTCCCCGGGCACACCAGGGTCGTCGCCACGTTCCGGATGGAACGCACCGCTGCCCACGACTGGCTCACGGCCACGTACCTGACGGCACAGCCGAACAACACGTGCGCGCTGTCCGACTGCGGCGAGGATCGGTGGCCGGCGCAGGACTCTCCTGAGACCGCGAGGTACGTGAGGTACGGGGTCGTGCGGCTCGCGGACGGGACCGACCGGGTGGAGATCCTGGCCTCGGCGCCGGCGCGTTAGCAGCGCGGCGGCGCCGAGGAGCCGGGAGCCGGGCCGGGCGGTGCGGCTAGAGGGCCTTGCCGACCAGCAGGTCCTCGCCCGCCACGTCGACCCGTACGGTGTCGCCGTCGCGGACCTCGCCCGAGAGGATCTCCTTGGCCAGCCGGTCGCCGATCGCCGTCTGGATCAGGCGGCGCAGCGGCCGGGCGCCGTACGCCGGGTCGTTGCCCTTGACCGCCAGCCAGGCCAGGGCCTCGGGCGTGACGTCCAGGGTGAGGCGCCGGTCGGCCAGGCGCTTGGCCAGGCGGCCGATCTGCAGCTCGGCGATGTGCGCGAGCTCGTCGCCGGTCAGGGCGGAGAAGACCACCAGGTCGTCCAGGCGGTTCAGGAACTCGGGCTTGAAGCTCGCCCGGACCACCTCCAGGACCTTCTGCTTCTTCTCCTCCGCCGGGGTGAGCGGATCCATCAAGAACTGACTGCCCAGGTTCGAGGTCAGGATCAGGATGGTGTTGCGGAAGTCCACGGTCCGGCCCTGGCCGTCCGTGAGGCGGCCGTCGTCCAGGACCTGGAGCAGGATGTCGAAGACCTCGGGGTGGGCCTTCTCCACCTCGTCCAGGAGCACCACGCTGTACGGGCGGCGGCGCACGGCCTCCGTGAGCTGGCCGCCCTCCTCGTAGCCGACGTAGCCGGGCGGGGCGCCGACCAGGCGGGCCACGCTGTGCTTCTCGCCGTACTCCGACATGTCGATGCGGATCATGGCCCGCTCGTCGTCGAAGAGGAAGTCGGCGAGGGCCTTGGCCAGCTCCGTCTTGCCGACGCCCGTCGGGCCGAGGAAGAGGAAGGAGCCGGTCGGGCGGTCGGGGTCGGCGATGCCGGCGCGGGTGCGGCGCACGGCGTCCGAGACGGCCCGTACGGCCTCGCCCTGGCCGATCAGGCGGCGGCCCAGCTCGTCCTCCATGCGGAGCAGCTTCTGGGTCTCGCCCTCCAGCAGGCGGCCCGCCGGAATGCCCGTCCAGGCGCCCACCACGTCCGCGATGTCGTCGGGGCCGACCTCGTCCTTGACCATCGTCCCCTTGGACGCCTCGGCCTCGGCCTCGGTGGCCTCCGCCAGCTCGCGCTCCAGGGTCGGGATCTCCCCGTAGAGCAGCTTGGAGGCGGTGTCGAAGTCCCCGTCGCGCTGGGCGCGCTCGGCCTGGCCGCGCAGGTCGTCCAGGCGCTCCTTGAGCTCGCCGACCCGGTTGAGGGACTGCTTCTCCTTCTCCCAGCGGGCGGTCAGGCCCCGCAGGTCCTCCTCCTTGTCGGCGAGGTCCTTGCGGATCTTCTCCAGGCGCTCCATCGAGGCCGGGTCGGACTCGTTCTTCAGCGCCAGCTCCTCCATGCGCAGACGGTCCACGGAGCGCTGGAGCTCGTCGATCTCCAGGGGAGAGGAGTCGATCTCCATGCGCAGCCGGGACGCGGCCTCGTCGACGAGGTCGATGGCCTTGTCGGGGAGGAAGCGGGAGGTGATGTACCGGTCGGAGAGGGTCGCGGCGGCCACGAGGGCGCTGTCGTTGATGACGACCTTGTGGTGGGCCTCGTAGCGGCCCTTGAGCCCGCGCAGGATCGCGATCGTGTCCTCGACGGACGGCTCGGCGACCAGCACCTGCTGGAAGCGCCGCTCCAGCGCCGGGTCCTTCTCGATGCGCTCGCGGTACTCGTCGAGGGTGGTCGCGCCGACCATGCGCAGTTCACCGCGGGCCAGCATGGGCTTGAGCATGTTGCCCGCGTCCATGGCGGAGTCGCCGCCGGCGCCCGCGCCGACGACCGTGTGCAGCTCGTCGATGAAGGTGATGATCTGCCCGTCGCTGGACTTGATCTCCGCGAGCACGGTCTTCAGGCGCTCCTCGAACTCGCCGCGGTACTTGGCGCCGGCGACCATCGCGCCGAGGTCCAGGGAGACCAGGCGCTTGTTCTTGAGGGACTCGGGGACGTCGCCCTTGACGATGCGCTGGGCCAGGCCCTCGACGACGGCCGTCTTGCCGACGCCGGGCTCGCCGATGAGCACCGGGTTGTTCTTCGTACGGCGCGAGAGCACCTGCACGACGCGGCGGATCTCGTGGTCGCGGCCGATGACCGGGTCGAGCTTGCCCTCGCGCGCGGCCGCCGTGAAGTCCGTGCCGAACTTCTCCAGGGCCTTGTACTGGCCCTCGGGGTCGGGGGTGGTCACCCGCCGTCCTCCTCGTGCGTTCTCGAAGGCGGCCAGCAGCTTCTTCGCGCTCGCGCCCTGGGTGGAAAGGACCTCGCCCGCCGCGCCGCCCTTGGCGGCGATGGCGATGAGCAGGTGTTCGGTGGAGAGGTACTCGTCGCCGAGCCTGCCCGCCCGGGTGTCGGCCTCGGCGAGTACGGCGAGCAGGTCGCGGGTGGGCTGCGGGGGCGCGACCGTGGAGCCGGTGACGCTGGGCAGGGCGGCCAGCAGCCGCTCCGCACCGGCCCGCACCTCGGCCTGGTCGGCGTCGGTGGCGGCCAGCAGGTCGGTGACGTTCTCGTTGTCCTCGCCGGCGAGCAGGGCCAGCAGCAGGTGCGCGGGGGTCAGGTCGGCGTGGCCGTCCTTGACGGCCCTGCCGGTGGCCGCGTTCAGCGCGTCCCGGCTCTTGTTGGTCAGCTCGGCGTCCACTGCGTCTTCTCCTCTCCCCAAGGGGTAAATCCGACGAATCTGACAGAGACAACCTATGCAAAGTTGAGTCTATTCCACTCAAGGCAGGTGAGGACACCATCGGCCCGTACCCTTCGGCCCATGTCCCATGACGTACTCAACCCGACGCCCGAGTACCTCGCCTTCTGGCGGGAGCGGCACGTCTGCACGCTGACCACCCCGCGCCCCGACGGCACGCCCCACGTGGTGCCGGTGGGCGTGACGTACGACCCGGAGGCCGGGGTGGCACGGGTGATCAGCAACAAGCACAGCAAGAAGGTGCGCAACGTCCTCGCGGCACAGGGGGCTCCGGCCGGGGCCCGGGTCGCGGTCTGCCAGATGGAAGGGCGCCGCTGGGCCACCCTCGAAGGGCGCGCGGTGATCCGTACGGACGAGGCGTCGGTCGCCGACGCCGTGGCCCGCTACGCGCAGCGGTACGGCCGGACGCCGTCGCCCAATCCCGACCGCGTGGTCATCGAGATCGCCCTGGACCGGGCCATGGGTCGCGCGTGAGCCGTTGATTCTTCATCTTGTCCGGTTCAGGCACTGGACGCGGGCATCACAACGGCGCCATCGTGGTCAGGTCCACGATGGCGCCGTTGTGTGGGGGTAGCGCCTGAGCGATCTGCAACGACGGGGGAATCGCTTCAGGCACTGCGGGGGGTGGCGGTGGTGATATCGGGTTCGAAGAGCTGGTGGTCGCGCTGATCGAGATTGACGAAGACCATTCCGTAGCGCACCTCGCAGCGGACGGGCTGCGGCGCGCCGCGCGGGCGGCGCAGGCACCGGTAGGCACGTACGTCCTCGTCCTCCTCACGCACGACGACGATCGGTTGGCCGAACAGGGTGACCATCAGCGAATCGCCAGCGTGGGGGATGGCCGTGGCGAGATCGATGAACTGCCACCCCGAGCGGTAGGCGGATGCCATCTCGCGGCGGAAACCGCGATCGTCGGGGGTCACGCGGACACCGTCACAGGAGCCTGGGTCCAGCCTGTATCGGCACCTCCGCCCAGCCGGCCGCTGGTCCAGCCGGTGTCGGCGTACTTACCCACGGGAGCCGTGGTCCAGCCGGTGTCGAACTCCGTGCTCGTCAGGCTCGTGTCCTGACCGCCCCTAGCGCTCCCCGCGTCACTTTCGACGGCGCTGACTGCCCCAAAAACCGCAACGGCGGAGAAACCTATGGCAAGCACCGAGCGAAGCATTCTCTTGAACATGGTCGGCTTCGTCCTCACTTGATGGAATCCTCTCCCCCGCGTGTCAGACGATGGCTCATTCAGGCACGTCAATGCCACAGGGACGATGCATCATGTTCTTGCATGTTCAGGACCCTGGGGGGTGGAGATTTGACGCGAAACGGGACAATGGCGACACATCCCCACCCCGTCACGTCCATGTGCGCCGAGGGAACGCGGCTCTACGCGACCGCACTGAGCACCGGCCGGATCGCCCGGGGCGAGATCCAGAACGCCCCCTGCCTGCTTGAATTCGCTCTTCTGCAGCCCGACCCGGATGACGCGAACCAACTGCGCCCGGTTCCCCCGTCCGTCGCTTTGGCTCAACGGCTCCATCCGATTGAACGCGAGATCCAGGACCGTCGGCGCAGCGCTGTAGATCTCACCGACACTTTCGAGCCTTTCCTGGCCATCAGCGCGCAGAGCCCGGCCAACACCCACGCCATCACCGTGCTGGAGGGCTTCGAGCGGATCAACGCCGCCCTCAACCTCGCGACGGCCGAATGCCACACCGAGGTACTGACGGTACAGCCGGGCGGGGCCCGGCCCTCCGAGGCCCTCACCCAGGCCCTGGAGCGCGATCAGCCGCTGATCGACCGCGGGGTCAGCATCCGGACGCTCTACCAGCACACCGCGCGGCACAGCCAGGGCACGCTCGCCTACGTGGACCGCATCTCCACGGGGAAGGTGGAGATCCGCACGCTCGAAGAGCTGATAGAGCGCCTCATCATCTTCGACCGCACGGTCGCCTTCATCCCGGTCAGCGACGACCGCCGGGTCGCGCTGGAACTGCGCCACCCCGGCCTCGTCGACTACCTCATCAAGGTGTTCGAGCAGCTGTGGCACCGCGCCGTGCCCCTCCAGGAGGAAGTGACCTACCGCAGGACCCCCGGCGGGATATCGGGCGTGCAGCGGACCATCGCGCAGCTCCTCATCGAGGGCCACGTCGACGAGGCCATCGCCCGCCGCCTCGGCATGAACGTGCGCACCTGCCGGGCCCACATCGCCAAGCTCGCCACGACCCTCGGCAGCGGCAGCCGTGCCCAGCTCGGCTACCTCATCGCCCAGTCGGGCATCCTGGGCCGGTCCTCCGCCCCGGAGCGGGACTGCGACGGGGACCTGGACCAGGACCCCCACGAGGACCGGGAAGGCCTCTAGAACGCCGTCAGGCCCCGCCCTGGAGGGGCGGAGCCTGAACGTACGAGAGCGGGACCGGGGTCAGTCCATCGGCCGCTTGGGGCTGGGCCGCCAGACGACCAGGGCACTGCCCGGCTGCGGGGGCTGGTACTTGACCAGGTCGCGCCGGTACGAGGCGTGCACCTGGGCCTCGCGGGCCTGCAGCGTGGCGGCCGCGCCGTCCACCGCCGCGGAGAGCTCGGCCACGCGCTGCTGGAGCGCGGCGACCTGGTTCTCCAGTTCGATGATCCGCTTGATGCCCGCCAGGTTGATGCCCTCGTCCTGGGACAGCGCCTGCACCGTGCGGAGCAGTTCGATGTCACGGGCCGAGTAGCGCCGGCCGCGGCCGGCCGTACGGTCCGGGGAGACCAGGCCGAGACGGTCGTACTGGCGCAGGGTCTGCGGATGCAGACCCGAGAGCCGGGCGGCCACCGAGATCACGTAGACCGGGGTCTCGTCGGTGAGTTGGTAGCCCCCGCCCAAGCGGGAGGACTGTCGTCGGCGGCCGTCCATGCTCATGCTCCCTTCGCGGACTCGAACAGCGCGGAGCGCGGGTCCTCGGACTCCGTCGCCTCGCGGTACATCTCCAGCGCCTCACGGGCCTTGTCCGACAGCTCGGTCGGAACAGCGACCTCCACCGTCACCAGCAGGTCGCCGCGGGTGCCGTCCTTGCGGACCGCCCCCTTGCCGCGGGCCCGCATGGTCCGTCCGTTGGGGGTGCCCGGCGGCAGCTTCAGCGTCACCGAGGGGCCGTTCAAGGTCGGGACCTTGACGTCGGCACCCAGCGCCGCCTCCGCGAACGTCACCGGCACGGTCACCGTCAGATTGTCGTCCTTACGGCCGAACACGGGGTGCGAATCGACGTGCACGACCACGTAGAGGTCACCGGCGGGACCGCCGCGCTCGCCCGGCGCACCCTTGCCGCGCAGCCGGATCCGCTGGCCGTTGGAGACGCCCGCCGGGATCCGGACCTGCATGGTGCGGGAGGAACGGGCCCGGCCGCTGCCCTTGCAGACCTCGCAGGGGGTCTCCGCGATCAGGCCGCGGCCCTTGCAGTCCGCGCAGGGGTCGGTCAGCGAGAAGCCGCCGCCGCTGCCCCGCGAGACCTGGCCGGTGCCGACGCAGGTCGGGCACACGCGGGGCGTGCCGTTCTTGTCGCCGGTGCCCGAACAGGCCTTGCAGGGCGCCTGGGAGGACATCCGGAGCGGGACCGTGGCCCCGTCCACCGCCTCCGTGAAGGAGAGGGTGACCTCCGACTCGATGTCCTGGCCTCGGCGCGGCTGGGTACGGGTGCCCGCACCCGGGCCGGCGCCGCGGTTGAAGAGGCCGCCGAAGACGTCACCCAGGCCGCCGCCGAAGCCGCCGGCCTGGCCGGCGCCCTGCTGGGTGCCGCCGAAGAG
Source organism: Streptomyces sp. NPDC090045 (assembly GCF_044747975.1). Lineage (NCBI taxonomy): Bacteria > Bacillati > Actinomycetota > Actinomycetes > Kitasatosporales > Streptomycetaceae > Streptomyces > Streptomyces sp. NPDC090045. The sequence goes on along the minus strand of NZ_JBIVFA010000014.1, from coordinate 25,355 downwards.
GTCGCCCAGGTCGAAGTTGAACGAGCCGCCGCCCCCGCCCGGCCCGGGGCGGAAGCCACCGTTGCCGAACAGGGCGCGCGCCTCGTCGTACTCCTTGCGCTTCTTCGGGTCGCCGAGGATGTCGTTCGCCTCGGAGATCTCCTTGAAGCGCTCCTCGGCGGAGGCGTCGCCCTTGTTGGCGTCCGGGTGGAACTCGCGCGCGAGCTTCCGGTACGCCTTCTTGACCTCTGCCTCGGTGGCGTCCTTCGGGACACCGAGGACCTTGTAGTAGTCCTTCTCGACGAAGTCCTTCGTGCTCATCCCCGGTGTCCCTCCTCTCGTGCCTCTACGTGTGGTGCATCAGCCCTCGTCGGGGGCATCCGCGTCCTTGTCCGACGGCCCTTCGCCCTCCGCGACCGCTGCGTCGGAACCGGAGGCCTTGGGGGTCGCGCCCGGCTGGGGCTCGGCCACCGCGACCCGTGCGGGACGGATCGTACGCTCGCCGATCCGGTACCCCGGCTGAAGGATCGCCACGCAGGTGTCCTCGGTGATGTCCGGCGCGTACGAGTGCATCAGGGCCTCGTGGATCGTCGGGTCGAAGGGCTCGCCCTCCTTGCCGAACTGCTGCAGCCCCATCTTGGCGGCCACCGTCTCCAGCGATTCGGCCACCGACTTGAAGCCGCCGACCAGCTCGCCATGCTCCCGCGCCCGGCCGATGTCGTCCAGGGTCGGGAGGAGCTCCGTCAGGAGGGACGCGACCGCGATCTCCTTGACGGTGATCCGGTCCCGCTCCACCCGGCGGCGGTAGTTCTGGTACTCCGCCTGCAGCCGCTGGAGGTCCGCGGTGCGCTCGGAGAGCGCCGTACGGGCCTGGTCCAGCTGCGCCAGCAGCGCTACGTCCTGTGCTGCGTCCCCGGCCGGGGCCGCCGCCTCCTCCTGGGCGGAGTCGGCGGCCTTCGGCTCGGCGTCGTTCTGACCGGCGTCGGGGACTTCGGGCTTCTCGTCGAAACCCGGGGTCTCCTCCGACATCAGGCAGCGCCACCCTTCGGCTTCTCGTCGTCGACGATCTCGGCGTCGACGACGTCGTCGTCGGCCTTGGCCTGCTGGGCACCCTCGGCGCCCGCGGCACCGGCGGCGCCCTGAGCGGCCTGGGCATCGGCGTAGATGGCCTGGCCGAGCTTCTGGCTGACCGCGGCGAGCTTCTCGGTCGCGGTGCGGATCTCGGCCGTGTCCTCGCCCTTGAGGGTCTCCTTCAGCTCGGAGACGGCCGCCTCGACCTCGGTCTTGACGTCGGCCGGGACCTTGTCCTCGTTGTCCTTGACGAACTTCTCCGTCTGGTAGACGAGCTGCTCGCCCTGGTTGCGGGACTCGGCCGCCTCCTTGCGACGGAGGTCCTCGTCCGCGTACTGCTCCGCCTCCTGGCGCATGCGGTCGACCTCGTCCTTGCCGAGCGAAGAGCCGCCGGTGACGGTCATCTTCTGCTCCTTGCCCGTGCCGAGGTCCTTGGCCGTGACGTGCATGATGCCGTTCGCGTCGATGTCGAAGGAGACCTCGATCTGCGGGACGCCACGCGGGGCCGGCGGCAGGCCGGTCAGCTCGAACATGCCGAGCTTCTTGTTGTACGCCGCGATCTCGCGCTCGCCCTGGTAGACCTGGATCTGCACGGACGGCTGGTTGTCCTCGGCCGTCGTGAAGATCTCGGACCGCTTGGTCGGGATCGTGGTGTTGCGCTCGATGAGCTTGGTCATGATGCCGCCCTTGGTCTCGATACCGAGGGACAGCGGGGTCACGTCGAGGAGCAGGACGTCCTTGACCTCACCCTTGAGCACACCGGCCTGGAGGGTGGCGCCGATGGCGACGACCTCGTCCGGGTTGACGCCCTTGTTGGCGTCCTGACCGCCGGTGAGCTCCTTGACGAGCTCGGCGACGGCCGGCATGCGGGTGGAGCCGCCGACCAGGACCACGTGGTCGATCTCGGACAGCGCGATGCCGGCGTCCTTGATGACGTTGTGGAACGGGGTCTTGCAACGGTCGAGCAGGTCCGCGGTCAGCTGCTGGAACTGGGCGCGCGTGAGCTTCTCGTCCAGGTGCAGCGGGCCCTCGGCGGAAGCCGTGATGTAGGGCAGGTTGATCGTGGTCTCCGTGGAGGAGGACAGCTCGATCTTCGCCTTCTCGGCGGCCTCGCGCAGACGCTGGAGCGCCATCTTGTCCTTGGACAGGTCGACGCCGTGGCCGTTGGCGAACTGCTTCACCAGGTAGTCGACGACGCGCTGGTCCCAGTCGTCGCCACCGAGGTGGTTGTCACCGTTGGTGGCCTTGACCTCGACGACGCCGTCGCCGATCTCCAGGAGCGACACGTCGAAGGTGCCGCCACCGAGGTCGAAGACGAGAATGGTCTGGTCGTCCTTGTCGAGACCGTAGGCCAGGGCGGCGGCGGTCGGCTCGTTGACGATGCGCAGGACGTTCAGGCCCGCGATCTCACCGGCCTCCTTCGTCGCCTGACGCTCGGAGTCGTTGAAGTAGGCCGGGACGGTGATGACCGCGTCCGTGACCTTCTCACCCAGGTACGCCTCGGCGTCGCGCTTCAGCTTCTGCAGGATGAAGGCGCTCATCTGCTGCGGGTTGAAGTCCTTGCCATCCAGGTTGATCTTCCAGTCAGTGCCCATGTGGCGCTTGACGGAGCGGATGGTCCGGTCCACGTTTGTGACCGCCTGGCGCTTGGCCACCTCGCCGACGAGCACCTCACCGTTCTTGGCGAAGGCGACGACGGACGGCGTGGTCCTGGCGCCCTCGGCGTTGGTGATGACGGTGGGCTCGCCGCCTTCCAGAACGCTGACGACGGAGTTAGTGGTGCCCAGGTCGATGCCGACCGCACGTGCCATTTCAATTCCTCCAGCTGACTTGAGTGGAACAGACTCAACCATGCCGTATCGCTGCGCTTGCGTCAACAGAACTGAGCCGGGTCGACTCAACCTTTAAGTGGCACTTACGCGCAACCCTGGGGCCCGGGCGCGGCCCTGCCCCCTGGGGCTCCGCCCCAGACCCCGCTCCTCAAACGCCGGAGGGGCTGAAAATCCAGCCCCGCCGGCGTTTGAGGCGCGGGGGTCTGGGGGCAGGGCCCCCAGCGGCGAAGCCGGGGCCGAACGGGTCACCGTGGCCGCGCGGCACCGCAAGACCGCCGGAGGCATACGGCAGCGTGCTGGCATGCCGCTCACACTCACCGCCCCCCGGCTACGGGTCCGCGTACCCACGGCCCCGCCGGCGAAAAGGGTGGTCGACCTCATCGGAGCGGCGATCCTGCTGATCCTGCTCGCGCCGGCCCTGGGCCCGGCCACCGCACTGCTGTACGCGACCCGGCGCGGCCGCCCCTTCGTACGGGAGCCCGCCGCCGGCCTGGCCGGGAGGCCGTTCCGCACGTGGCGGCTCCGCACCGACGGCACGGGCCGGCTCGGCACGGCCCTGGATCGCTGCGCCCTCGACGGGCTCCCCCAGCTGATCAACGTGCTCCGCGGCGAGATGTCACTGGTCGGGCCGCGCCCGGAAGCCCGTACGGACCGCCCCGACCGGCTGCTCGTACGCCCCGGAATGACCGGTTTGTGGCAGGTGAGCGCGCGCTCGGACCTCCCCTGGGAGGAGATGGCTCTGCTGGACCGGCATTATGTGGAGAACCACTGGCTCGGGATGGACCTCGCGATCCTTGCGCAGACCCCGCGGGCGGCCTACAGACAAAGGCTCGCCTGAGCGACACAGATCACCGCACGCTCGGCTACATTGCGGCGTCGGGAATGGGTAACCTCAAGCCTTGACTTCATAAGTTACCGCTTAGTAAGTGCCGCCCGAGGAGCCCTCCCATGCAACTCGCCGCGATCATCGTGTCGCTGGTCCTGACCGTGGTCGGCGTCGCGCTGCTCGCCCGAGCCGTGGCGCAGATCTACCGTTTCGTGAAGCTCGGCCAGGCCGTGCCGGCCGGCAGCCGCACGGACGACCCGAAGGCCCGAACCCTCACCCTCGTCCGGGAGTTCCTCGGCCACAGCCGGATGAACCGCTGGGGCATCGTCGGCTTCGCGCACTGGTTCGTCGCGATCGGCTTCCTGACGCTGCCGCCCACCCTCGCGCAGGCGTACGGCCAGCTGTTCCAGGCCGACTGGACGCTGCCGATCGTCGGCGGCTTCCTGCCGTTCGAGCTCTACATCGAGTTCATCGGCCTGATGACGGTCGTCGGCATCGTCGTCCTGATGGCGATCCGACTGCTCAGCCTGCCCTCCCGGGCCGGCCGCAAGTCGCGCTTCACCGGCTCGAAGGCCTGGCAGGCGTACTTCGTCGAGTACATCATCCTCACCATCGGCCTCGCGATCCTGTGCCTGCGCGGCCTCGAGGGCGCGATCCACCACGTGGACTCGTACGAGCCGGCGTACTTCGTCTCGTACCCGCTGGTCCTGGCCTTCGACGGGCTCTCGGCGAGCGCGCTGCAGAACGCCATCTACTTCACCGCGATGATCAAGATCGGCACCTCGCTGATCTGGATGATCGTCGTCTCGCTCAACACCAACATGGGTGTCGCCTGGCACCGCTTCCTCGGCTTCCCGAACATCTGGTTCAAGCGGAACGCGGACGGCGCGACCGCGCTCGGCGCGCTCCAGCCGATGACCAGCGGCGGCAAGGTCATCGACTTCGAGGACCCGGGCGAGGACGACGTCTTCGGCGTCTCCCAGGTCGAGCAGTTCTCCTGGAAGGGCATCCTCGACTTCTCCACGTGTACGGAGTGCGGTCGCTGCCAGTCGCAGTGCCCGGCCTGGAACACGGGCAAGCCGCTGTCCCCGAAGCTCCTCATCATGTCGCTGCGCGACCACGCGCACGCCAAGGCCCCGTACCTGCTCGCGGGCGGCGGCAAGGACATGGAGGGCAACGAGAAGGCCACGGCGGAGCAGCTGAAGGACGTCCCGGCCGCGGCCATCGCGGAGGCCGAGCGCCCGCTGATCGGCACCGTCGAGGAGAACGGCGTCATCGACCCGGACGTGCTGTGGTCCTGCACGACCTGCGGTGCGTGCGTGGAGCAGTGCCCGGTCGACATCGAGCACATCGACCACATCGTCGACATGCGCCGCTACCAGGTGATGATCGAGAGCGCGTTCCCGTCCGAGGCGGGCACGATGCTCAAGAACCTGGAGAAGAAGGGCAACCCCTGGGGCCTGGCGAAGAAGCAGCGCGTCGAGTGGACCAAGGAGGTGGACTTCGAGGTCCCGATCATCGGCAAGGACGCGGAGGACCTCTCCGAGTTCGACTACCTCTACTGGGTCGGCTGCGCCGGCGCGCTGGAGGACCGGGCCAAGAAGACCACGAAGGCCTTCGCGGAGCTGCTGAACATCGCGGGCGTCAAGTTCGCGATCATGGGCGGCGACGAGAAGTGCACCGGTGACTCGCCGCGCCGCCTGGGCAACGAGCCGCTGTTCCAGCAGCTGGGCCAGGAGAACGTGGCCATGCTGAACATGGCGTTCGGCGAGGACGACGAGGACCCGTCGACGAAGAAGCCGAAGTCGGCGAAGCGGATCGTCTCGACCTGCCCGCACTGCTTCAACACCATCGCGAACGAGTACCCGCAGCTGGGCGGCGAGTACGAGGTCATCCACCACACGCAGCTGCTGCAGCACCTGATCGACGAGGGCCGCCTCACGCCGGTCACGCCGGTGGACGGCCTGATCACCTACCACGACCCCTGCTACCTGGGCCGGCACAACAAGGTCTACACGCCGCCGCGCGAGATCATGTCGGCCGTGCCGGGCCTGCGCCAGCAGGAGATGCACCGCCACAAGGAGCGGGGCTTCTGCTGTGGCGCCGGTGGCGCGCGGATGTGGATGGAGGAGCGGATCGGCAAGCGCATCAACAACGAGCGCGTCGACGAGGCCCTGTCCCTGAACCCGGACATCGTCTCCACCGCCTGCCCCTTCTGCCTCGTCATGCTCACCGACTCGGTGAACGGCAAGAAGAACGACGGCCAGGCGAAGGAACACGTCCAGGTGGTCGACGTGGCGCAGCTGCTGCTGGACTCGGTGAAGACGCCGGGCCCGACGGAGGCGGAGCTGGCCGCGCTGGCGGCGGAGGCGGAAGCCGAGGCGGCTGCCGCGGCGGAGGCCGAGGCCGCTGCTGCCGCCGCGAAGGCGGAGGCTGAGGCGAAGGCCAAGGCGGAGGCCGCTGCGAAGGCGGAGGCAGAGGCGGCCGCGAAGGCGAAGGCCGAGGCTGAGGCGGAAGCCGCAGCGAAGGCCGAGGCGGAAGCGAAGGCCGAGGCGGAGACCGAGACCGAGGCCGACGCGAAGGCTGAGACCGAGGCTGAGACCGAGGCGGAGGCCGCGGCCGAGCCGGAGGCTGATGCCAAGGCCGAGGCGGAGCCCGTTGCGGAGCCCGAGGCAGAGGCAGCCACGGAGGCCAAGCCCGAGGGCTCGAAGCCCGAGGACGCCAAGTAGCGCAGGCCCGCGTCAGCGGAACGGAACGCAGAACGGAACGGCCGGTCCCCACTCCAGGGGCCGGCCGTTCCGGCGTTCAGGCAGGCGGAGCGGCGGGGCTCAGCCCTCGCCCCCCGCACGGCCGCGCCGCAGCAGCGCGAAGCCGAGCCCGGCCGCGCCCGCAGAGGCCATGCTGCCGCCCGCGGCGACCAGCACCGGCGCACCGTCCTCCGACGGGGCGACCTCCTCCGCACCGGCCTTCACGCCGCCCTTCGGAACGACCTTGACGTCCCGCTTCACGTCCTTCGGCACGTCATTCCTCGCCGGGTCGACCGTGTACTTCTCGATCAGCCGGCCGCTGAAGTCGTACACCCAGCTGTTGCCGCCGTCCTTGCCGTCGATGACGACGAACTTCACGCGCTTGCCGTCCTGGACGAGCTTGTACGTCCAGCCGTCGTGCTGCGTGCTCGGACGCTTCAGGTCGATCGTGCCCAGGGCACGGCCGTTCGGCGTGGAGATCTCGACGCGCTTGCCGTTCGGTCCGTCGACCAGCTTCGCGATCCGCCCGTCGGGCAGGGTGACGCGCACGTCCGGCTTGGGCTTCGGCTTCGGCGCGCCGTCGACCCACGAGGTCACCGTGCCGTTCGGCTGGAGCACGACGTGCAGGCCGTTGTTCTGCCCGTACGACGCGGCGCCGCCCTTGCTGACCAGCGTGTCCAGCTTGGTCGAGCCGGCGAACATGTCCGCCTCGAAGTGCTTGTCGCCGATCTTGTAGACCTTGGCGACGGAGCCGTCCGCCAGCTTCACGGTGGTGACGTACGCCCGGACTCCCGGCTTCGGCTTGACGGGCGCGGGCGTGGATGTGGACGTGGACGTGGGCCGCGGCGCCGGCGGCACGGACGGGTCGACGGAGGGCTCGACGGGCGGCACCACGGGCGGCTGCTCGATGCCCGGCAGCACCTCCGGCTCCGGGACGGCCGGCGCATCCGCGAAGGCGGATCCGACCGGGAGGGCCAGGACGGCGGCCGCGCCGGTGACGACGACGGCGGCGGTACGGAGGGTGGTCCGGCGGGTGCTGCGCATGGTGTGGTCTCTTCCTCGTGCTCGTTCGTACTGAGGGGCGGCGACGAACACGAAGCTACGGGCCCGATATGTGGGTATTCCATCGGCAACGTAACGAAGAACCGCAGGCTACGACGCAGCCACGTAAACCGGACACTTGGTAAGGCCTCGGGGTACCCCTAGGGGATGTCACAGGTCAGCCGCAAAGGGTGCCTTATCCGGGCGACTGTCCACCGGAGTCCGCGGGACCAGGTACGTTCGATCACGTGGCTGGATTCAGGATCGGACGGGGCCGGGACAACAACCGCACTCCGCAACAACCCCCGCAGCAGCAGCAGTCGTACGGCCGGCAGCAACCGCCGCCCTACGGCCAGCAGCCCTACCCTCCCGCCGGAGGCCCACCTCCGCAGCAGCAGTGGCCGCAGCCGGGCGGCGGGGGACACGGCGAGCCGGAGTACTTCGACCCGTACGGACAGCAGCCGCCGCACCCGCAGCAGCAGCCCCCGTACGGCCACGGAGGCCCCGGTGGCGGCGGTCACGGTGGCGGCGGGGGCTACACCAACGACAACCCGGGTCACACCCAGGTCTTCGCGGTCGGGGAGGACCCGTACGGCCAGGGCGCGACCTACCAGGCGGGTGCGGCCGCGGCCGTGCCGGCCGGGCCGCGGCTGCCGTGGAAGGAGCTCCTGCTCGGCATCGTGACGCGGCCGGGCCAGACCTTCCTGCAGATGCGCGACTACTCCGTCTGGGGTCCCGCGCTGATCGTGACCTTCCTCTACGGTCTCCTCGCGGTCTTCGGCCTCGACGACGCCCGCGAGGACGTGATCAACGCGACCCTGTCGAAGGCCGTCCCGATCGTCCTCTCCGCCGGCGTGGCCTTCGTCATCTGCGGTCTGATCCTGGGCGCGGTCACCCACACGCTGGCCCGTCAGCTGGGCGGCGACGGCACGTGGCAGCCGACGGTCGGCCTGTCGATGCTGATCATGTCCATCACGGACGCGCCGCGCCTGCTGTTCGCGGTGTTCCTCGGCGGCGACAACATGGTCGTGCAGATCCTCGGCTGGGCCACCTGGGTCGCGGCCGGAGCGCTCTTCACCTCGCTGATCAGCAAGTCGCACGACCTGCCGTGGCCGAAGGCGCTGGGCGCCTCCGCGATCCAGCTGATCGCACTCCTGTCGATCATCAAACTGGGCACCATCTAGCCCGCGCACGCACGAGGGCCCGCCGCGCAGTCTCTGCGCGGCGGGCCCTCGTGCTCGTGCTCACTCGGCTCAGGCGTCGAGGACCTGACCCTCACGCTTCACGACGGGCGGTTCGACCGACCAGGGGAAATTGATCCACTCGTCGGTCTTCTTCCACACGTACTCGCACTTCACGAGCGAGTGGGACTTCTCGTAGATGACGGCGGAGCGCACCTCGGCGACGTGGCCCAGGCAGAAGTCGTGGACGAGCTTCAGCGTCTTGCCCGTGTCGGCCACGTCATCGGCGATGAGGACCTTCTTGTCGGTGAAGTCGATCGCCTCGGGCACGGGCGCCAGCATGACCGGCATCTCCAGCGTGGTCCCCACTCCGGTGTAGAACTCCACGTTCACCAGGTGGATGTTCTTGCAGTCGAGCGCGTAGGCCAGCCCACCGGCCACGAACACGCCGCCACGGGCGATGCTCAGGATGATGTCGGGCTCGTACCCGTCGTCGGCGATGGTCTGCGCGAGCTCGCGCACAGCCCGCCCGAAGCCCTCGTAGTCAAGATTCTCGCGCACTGCGTCGTCGCTCATGCCTCGTGCCTCACCTGGGTGCGGTGGAAGTTCTGGAAGGAGCGCGAGGCGGTCGGGCCGCGCTGCCCCTGGTACCGGGACCCGTACCGCTCGCTGCCGTACGGGAACTCCGCGGGCGAGCTGAGCCGGAACATGCACAGCTGCCCGATCTTCATGCCCGGCCAGAGCTTGATCGGCAGCGTGGCGAGGTTCGACAGCTCCAGGGTCACGTGCCCGGAGAACCCGGGGTCGATGAAGCCTGCGGTCGAATGCGTCACCAGCCCCAGCCGGCCGAGGCTGGACTTCCCCTCCAGTCTGGAGGCGATGTCGTCGGGCAGCGAGACGACCTCGTAGGTGGAGGCGAGCACGAACTCACCGGGGTGCAGGATGAAGGCCTCGTCACCCTCCGGCTCGACCATCCGGGTCAGGTCCGCCTGCTCGATCGCCGGATCGATGTGGGCGTACCGGTGATTCTCGAACACCCGGAAGAACCGGTCGAGACGTACATCGATGCTGGAGGGCTGCACCATCGATTCCTCGAACGGGTCGATGCGAACCCGTCCGCTGTCGATCTCGGCCCGGATGTCTTTGTCAGAGAGAAGCACGTCCCGAGGATACGCAGAGCGCGCGGGCCACCCCCAATCGAGAGCGGCGCCCGCGCGCCCGTCCGCTACCGCTTGACCGCCCCGACGGGCACGGCGTGCCGCAACCGTGCGCACCGCGGACACCGCAGCAGCCGCCCGGGCCCGATCCGGCCGGCACCGAGGTGCTGCAGCGGGAAGGAAGCGGTACTGAAAACGTGCCCTTCGGCACAACGGACGACGGTGTGCTCCATCGAGTCCCTTTCCCCAACGAGCCGTACTGCGACGAATCGCCACATTAGGGGATGATCGGCACCCACTCCAGCCGCCGCTCCGCACCCACACGGTACGCCCCAACTCCCGCACACACACGCCTCGGTGCACACCACACACGACGACGACCCCTCGGCAGATTCACCGGGGGTCGATCATGGGGTAGAGTGGGCGACGATGGAGCTCCAGGCAACTGGCCCACCGCGCGGATGTAGTTTAATGGTAGAACATGAGCTTCCCAAGCTTATAGCGCGGGTTCGATTCCCGTCATCCGCTCTTGAACGAAGGCCCAGGTCACAGACCTGGGCCTTCGTCGTTGTCTAGACCTCTCGACCCTCGCCATGCCCTCCGCGTGCCCCAACTCGCGGGAACTCCCTGGCCGGAGGGCTCTTCGCGCACCACTTGCACCACACGAGCCCCCGCCGGTCTCGCGCCGCGAGACGCGTTCTCGATGACCTGCGTCACACCGCTGTCTCCGTCGCGTGAATTCGCTTTCCAAAAGGGGCGGTTGGTCGGAGGGGTTGGCTCAGGCCCTCGACGGGACTACCTAGTCCTCTTTCCCCGCCAACACGCGATCGGCGGCGTAGTGCGGGCAGGAAGGGAGGTGCCACGTCACCGTCACCCGGCATCGGTCGGCGGCGATGGTACGGGCCTGTCCAGTGGCCGGGCAGGCCGCGCAGTGCGGGCACACGACGGTTTCGAACTTCAGCTCAGCCATCACCTACGCCACCTTCCCCGCCAACGGTGCTCGCGACGAGAGTGCCACGCCTCTCAGCGGGACAGGCTCCACACACCGGTCCCCACTGATGCAAGTCTCGAAGAGAGCGGCGCACCGGGACTCGGGGGCGGCCTGGTCCAGCCGTGCCAGTGAGATGGCCACTGAGATCACCGTTGAGCTGACCATCTCGTCAGGAGGTTCCCACGGGTGCCGGTGGATGAAGGCAGTGACCCTGAGCAGGACACTCCGGCAGAACGGCCGGGCAGGGCCGGTCCTGCCGTTCACGTGTGGGCCACGGCCGGCCCACCATGCCTTCCCGCTGAGGCGGCCGCCACCGTCGAGGCCATCGTGCGGGCTGTGCACCATGGCGATGACGCTCGTATCCGGATCCTGTTGGCAGCCTTGGTCGACATCGCCGACACCGAGGTTCTCCTCCACCTGCGGGAGCGGCTTCGCGAACGACCGCAGTGACGGTCAGGCGCTGCGGAACAGACGTGTAGCGAGCGCGGGGCTGGCCGCGCCGCCTTGCCGTGAACGCCCCCGAGACCGCCATGGAGCCCTGCGAGCTGCCGATCCCTTCGGGGAGGGCGCTGCTGACACACCCCGTAGGCTCACGCCCCCCTGGACTGCACGTCGCAGCTGGCGGACGCTCCTGCTCCCGAAACGCTGCACTCGGGGGGAATCAATATCTATCCCCGCGGTCAGAGAGTTTAATGGACCCCGCAGGGAGAGTTTTTCCGCACCGCACACGATGGAGATATTTAACGCACACGAACCGCTGCAGCGTGCTACTGTCGGTCTCGGTTGCAGTTTTGGTACCCAAAACTTCAAGCGCTCCAGTCGGCCTCCGCGCCACATTCGAGTGCTTCATATTTCCGGTCATTTTCCGGCGGGGCATCATCGCGGCGACACGGTGTCCGTATGGTGCGGATGCTGGTGTACTGCCCCAAAGGAGATATGACATGGCATCTGGCACCGTGAAGTGGTTCAACGCGGCCAAGGGTTTCGGCTTCATCGAGCAGGACGGTGGCGGCGACGACGTCTTCGCCCACTTCTCGAACATCGCCGCCCAGGGCTTCCGCGAGCTGCTGGAAGGCCAGAAGGTCACCTTCGACATCGCGCAGGGCCAGAAGGGCCCGACGGCCGAGAACATCGTTCCCGCCTGACGCTGACGCGCATTTCGTAGCTGGGGCCCGCATCCCTCGGGGTGCGGGCCCCAGCTGCACGCATTTCCCGCAGTGGTGTCACCTGCGGGATGAAGTATTTCAGGGTTACAGCCTGCTCGGCGCTTCACCCCACTCGATTTCTTGATTTCGCGTCTCCGTGACGCCACCTCATCTCAGCGCATGCGCCCGTACAGAATCTCTGTTGGCCAGAGTCGCTTTCACATTCCATTCGGCCCGTTCTTGTGATTCCCTGCGCTGCGTTTCGCTGCGGGAATTCCTTGATACGCGCCGCATCAAGGAAAGGTTCTGAATGAACCGCACACGTACGAACGACCGTTCCTCTCGCACCCGCAGCCGCACCGGCGGCCCCGCTTTCGGCGCTGCCGCCGGTTCGGAGCGGGGCAGCCGCTTCGGGTCTTCGGCCCCGAGCCGTTCCGGAGGTCCGCGCCGCTCGGGCGGCTACGGCCGCCGACCCGCAGCGGTACAGGGCGAGTTCGCTCCGCCGAAGACCATCACTCCCGCGCTGCCCGCCGTCGAGTCCTTCGCCGACCTCGACATGCCCGGGCAGCTGCTGGCCGCGCTCGGCACCGAGGGCGTGAGCGTGCCGTTCCCGATCCAGGCCGCGACCCTGCCCAACACCCTTTCGGGCCGTGACGTCCTCGGCCGCGGCCGTACCGGCTCGGGCAAGACCCTCGCCTTCGGCCTCGCCCTGCTGGCCCGCACCGCCGGACAGCGCGCCGAGCCCCGCCAGCCGCTCGCCCTGATCCTCGTCCCCACCCGCGAGCTGGCCCAGCAGGTGACCGACGCCCTCACCCCGTACGCCCGCGCCGTGAAGCTGCGCCTGACCACGGTCGTCGGCGGCATGTCGATCGGCAAGCAGGCCGGAGCGCTGCGCGGCGGCGCGGAGGTCGTCGTGGCCACGCCCGGCCGGTTGAAGGACCTCATCGACCGTGGCGAATGCCGGCTGAACCAGGTCGCGATCACCGTCCTGGACGAAGCCGACCAGATGGCCGACATGGGCTTCATGCCGCAGGTCACCGCCCTCCTCGATCAGGTGCGCCCCGAGGGCCAGCGGATGCTGTTCTCCGCCACCCTCGACCGCAACGTCGACCTGCTGGTCCGGCGCTACCTGACCGACCCCGTCGTGCACTCGGTGGACCCCTCGGCCGGTGCGGTGACGACGATGGAGCACCACGTGTTGCACGTCCATGGCGCCGACAAGCACCAAACGACTACGGAAATCGCGGCGCGCGAGGGCCGGGTGATCATGTTCCTGGACACCAAGCACGCCGTGGACCGGCTGACCGAGGACCTGCTGAACAGCGGTGTCCGGGCCGCCGCCCTACACGGCGGGAAGTCGCAGCCCCAGCGCACCCGCACCCTCGCCCAGTTCAAGACGGGTCACGTGACCGTGCTGGTCGCGACGAACGTGGCGGCGCGCGGCATCCACGTCGACAACCTCGACCTCGTCGTGAACATCGACCCGCCCACCGACCCCAAGGACTACCTCCACCGCGGCGGCCGCACCGCCCGCGCCGGCGAGTCCGGCAGCGTCGTCACCCTCGTCACCCCCAACCAGCGCCGCGACATGACCCGCCTCATGCAGGCCGCCGGCATCACCCCGCAGACCACCCAGGTCCGCTCCGGCGAAGAGGCCCTGAACCGCATCACCGGCGCCCAGGCCCCCTCCGGTATCCCCGTCGTCATCGCCGCACCCGTCGTCGAACGCGCCAAGCGCAGCTCGGCATCCCGTGGCAGGCGCCGGCCCGCTTCGACGGCCCGGCGCGTGAGCGTGCGGCAGTCCGCCTTCGATGCGGCGGCCTGAGAAGCACGTGATCAGGAAACTGACCCATCTCTGCAGGAGGCACGTTTTGACGCTGGTCCAGATGCAGCCCCGCTCGGCGAACGCCCACCCTGTGCACCGGACGGTGGACGAGGCGATGGAGGCGGCCGGTCCACAGGTCTGTGACGACATGACGGTCGAGGTGGCCCTGGCCGTCATGGCCAGTGCCCGCGCGGGTCATCTGCTCGTCTGCGACGAGGACGGCTTGTGCACCGGACTGGTCACCCAGGCCAGGCTCGCCACCGTCCGCGACAGCGCGGCGTACACGGACCAGGTCCGTATCCGCGACCTCCTGGGAGACCGCGGGCCGGTTACCTCGCCCTTGACCACGATGGCCGAAGCCGAGCACGCGATGCGCTACCGCCGGCTCGATGCCCTGCCGGTCGTCGATGAGCAGGGCAGTGCTCTGGGCGTCCTCGCCCTTGCCCGCTGAACCGCCTCACCACGGCACGACCGTCCCCCTTTCTTCTTCCTGTGAGGCAACATGCGCTGCGTCATCGCCCGTTTCCCGTTCGACCTGACCAAGAGCGGTGTCCTGGAGTCGATGAAGGGCATCAAGCCCGAGCAGGTCGTCGGCGAGTCCGTGATCATCGGGCGCCGTACCTACCCCGTCAAGCAGGTCGGTCAGGTCATCACGCGCCAGGACCGCCGCGACTTCAGCGCCGGTGAAGTCCTCCGGGCCATGACCCAGCTCGGGTTCACCTGCCGCGGCCTCCCCCGGGCCGCCGCGCCCAGGCGCGTCCTCAGCCCGCTCCAGCAGGCTTCCGCGATGCTCGGCATCCCGGTGACCGTCTGACGGACAGGACCGGCGCGAGCCGACACCCGAACACAGCGAGGAGGGCCCGACCGGCACAGGCCGGTCGGGCCCTCCCGCGTACCCAGGGGTTCTTACGCGATGTCGGTCAGTGGTCGGAGTAGCTGAAGTCGCCCATGGTCCAGGCGCTGACATCCGCGATCGAGACGCGGTACATCCCACCCGTCTCCGGGATCCCCACCGTGCCCTGAAGGATGCGGGCCACATGGAAGTGCAGATGAGTGGGCGGCCCCTCGTGGGGTGTCGTGGCGGTGAAGATGGCGGCGAACTCGCACAGGCGGGCGGAATCCGTCAGGACCTCCGACACCCGCTGCCTCCACACGGCTTCGGGTGCCAGCCGACCGGTGATGACAGCGCCACCGGTGACAACGGTCAGGGACATCTGATTGCTCTGCCCGGACTCCACCAGGGTGGCAACGTCAACGAGCAGCTCGTCAGGCTTCGACATGGGAGCCGATTTTATGCACCGGTCGTCCCGTTCTCTCGACGGGGAGGACTACCGGTCGAGAAGAGCACTCACCGTCTTCCTGCCGGAGGGCCGACGGGTGACACCGGTTGCTCGGGCGCTGCGGTGACCATGGGCCAGCCGAATCCACCGGTACGGCGGCCGTACAGGACAGGGCGTCCGAGCCCCTGACCTGCTGTGCAGGATGCTCTGCACATCTGGTCCCACCGCAGAGGTCTAGCTCTCCTCGACGGGCGCGAAAATCTATGACGGCCGGAGTAGACATTGGGCTGTGGCGTGGTTATGGTTTCTCTCGTAGCCCAGAGAGACAGCAGGGCCTGGCAGAGACGAACTGCCGGGCAGCAGTACCCGCAGTTGCAGTGCGCAGGACGGTGCGGTGGTGGAGTTCCGAAGCCAGGTTGTTGCAAGACGGCGACGGGACTGACGACCGGACCGGGTGGCCCGCAGTGATCAGGGGCCGCCGTGAGCAGTACCAGCAGTTAACGCAGTGGCAGTACCTGTAAGTGCAGTTCGAAGTACCCAGCAGTGAAGTAAGTGAGTAGCACCTCGGTGAAGGCGTCGGCTGCGGGCGCGCGCACCGGGAAGTTCGGCAGTGGGGTTCTAAGCCAGAGCAGACGCAGGTTGGGCAACGGGGCTGGCTGCCGAAGAGTGGCGCTGACACAGGCCACCAGCAGTACGCAGTAGAGCAGTACCGCAGTGAGTGGTAACCCGCAGTTCGCAGTCTCTCCCGTTTGGTAAGCAGTTGATCACCGAGGGAAGAACGGAGGAGTTGAGGCGCCATCAGGATCGCCCGGGCGGAAGTCGTGAGTCCGGGTACCGCAGGACATCGATAGTGAGGTGATCTCCGGTCGAGCAACCGCGATCCCCGCACAGCCTGTCCCCGTTCGGACGGGTCGGCGGAAACAGTAGGCCGGCGCAGGACTAGGCCGGCAGATGGTGTAACAGTTCCTTCGGGGCCCCGGTGCTGAACGCACCGGGGCCCCTCCTTTCGTTCCGCCCCCTCTTCCTCTCCAGGCCTGTCTGATCACCCGCTCCGCTCGCCGGCGTCCTCCGCCACTACTCCCGCTACCCAGCTGCGCACCGCCGCCCCCGTCCGGGAGCTCGTCGACCACGGCACACTCGTGGGGGCGGCCCAGATGGTAACGAACCCGGGCGTTACCTCCGCGTCCGCATCGAGTGGGAGGCCTCGCCGTGAAGGTTGCACGCGGAGAAGGGCTCGGTTTCATCGCCCAGGACGGCGGCTGCCCGGACTTATTCGCCCACTACTCGCGGCAGCGTGTCCCGCCGGAAGCCAAGCGACCATGACGCCGCAGCCATGCCGGATCAGGTGCGCACCTTCGCCGGCGGTAGCGATCTTCTGGAAGCCGGCATCGGAGAGCACTTGCCATACGCGATCAGGTGCGGAGACGGCTGTTGGGGCCGTCTTGCTCGTCGGCGGTGTCGTCGTTGAACCAGTAGTCGCCGGCGGCCAGGTAGCGGAAGGAATGGTTGCTGCCGGTGGGCAGCTCAACGGTGACCGCGCGGTTGCCGTCCTTGCGGAGGGTAAGAGGGTGCACGCCGGGACACCAGTCGTTGAAGTCGCCGACCACGCTCACCTCGGCCGCAGGCGTGTCGGCGGGCAGAACGAAAGTGACCTTGGCGCGGTTCTTGCGCACGGCGCGTTCGAGCACGAGAGACTCCTGACGGACAGGGGGAGGGACAGTACGGGCCCATGGTCAGGGCAGAGCAGGAGCCGCGCACGCCGACGCCGCCGTACTGCCCACCGGGTCACCCACCCGCTGCACCCAGCAGGACGCGCAACCGGGCACATGTGACAGTGCACGTGGGGTACGACGACGGTTGCCCCACGCAAGCAGGACCCGGCCGGGGCCCCGTAGCCACACCGGCCGGGTCCTGCGCCATGCGAAGCAGACGTTCCGCGAGCACGCCAAACTTCGGACCGGCTGGCGCCAAAAGTGTCACCCCCACTCCAGCCCACTTCAGCAAGGGTGGCCCGAGGGTTCGGTCCTGGTCGGCGCCAGGGGATTGGCCCCGGAAGGCGACCGTCCCCGCCGGTGACCCGGGCGGCGCCCGTACGCGACCTGTGTGCCTATTGAGGCAGGCCGTCCGACCATCCCTCCGGAGAGCGGTCGCCGGGCGGCGGGTCGTGGTCCGCGGGGAAGAGGGGCAGGGTGCCGGTCATCTCCAGGAGGCGCAGGAGCTGGTGGTTGGGGGCTGCCAGGCGGACGACGGTTCCGGTCTCCTGTGCTGCGCGCCGGGCGACGAGGAGTGCGTTGAGCGCGGAGGAGTCGCAGAAGGAGACGCGGCTGCAGTCGACCGTCACGGGCTTGGCCGGTGAGGCGTGGGTGAGGGCTTCGGCGAGGGCGAACCGCAGGGCGGGGGCTGTCTCGATGTCGATCTCGCCCGAGGGCCTGATGGCAACGGCGTGCTCCAGGACTTCCACGGCGATGGCGTTGCCGCCGGCCTCCGGGGAAGGGCGTTCGGCCATGGTGGGTCACTCCTGGGTTCGTGGCGTGGCCCCCGAAGCCCGTGGTCCGGTCGGCGGTTCGGGGGAGGGGCGGGTCAGGTGCTGCGCTGGTCGTGGGTTTCCTGGCGGAGCCGGTCGGTGTGCCGGGTCAGGGCGTCGATGCGTTCGGCGAGCTCGGTGTCCTCGGGTCGCAGGTGGGCACGGGTGTCGATCAGAGGGCGGACGAGGCGGGCGGCGTCGTCGTCGGCGAGGGCCAGGTTCAGGTCGCCGACGGCGCCCTCGGCACCGTCGGGGAGACCGGTCAGAGCGGTGACCTGGCCGGCGAGACGGCGCAGGTCGGCCGCGTGGTCGCGGGCCCAGGCGGTCACCGTGCGGTCGGCGGCGCGCGTGTCGCGCGTGGCCTGGACGCGCTGCTCGCCGGTACTCCCGACCGCTCCCGGGCGCAGCCGCAGGTAGCGCCGTTCGGCGGCCTGGCGGCTGGCGACCCCGAGCGGGCCCGCGAGGTCGGCCCAGCTCGCGCCCCGCCCGCGGGCGGTCTCGATCAGCCCGCTCTCCCAGTCGGCGAGCTGCTCGCGGACCTCGCGCAGCAGCAACAGCGCGGCCAGGGCCGGGTGTGGACCCGGGTCCGGCGCGCGCCCCGTCGGGGCCGTCGTTGGTGCTGCGGAGGGTCGCTGCGCGTCCCGCAGGGCCTGGTCGATGGTCTCCAGAGCCGCCGCGGCGGCGAGGAAGGGGACCTGGGCGGGCGGTGGGGTGGCCTCGCGTTCGGCCTCGTTCATGGGACTCTCCGTTGGTTTGTCATCCTCCAGATGACTGCTTACTTGTCATCGTTTCGATGACATGTTACAACGGAGGCACGTTGAAGCGCATTGGCAGTTTCTGCCTGAACCAACTGG
Source organism: Streptomyces sp. NPDC090045 (assembly GCF_044747975.1). Taxonomy (NCBI): domain Bacteria; kingdom Bacillati; phylum Actinomycetota; class Actinomycetes; order Kitasatosporales; family Streptomycetaceae; genus Streptomyces; species Streptomyces sp. NPDC090045. Next base: position 6,902 of record NZ_JBIVFA010000014.1, on the reverse strand, counting down.
AGGTGTTTCGCGATGTTGATGCGCACCGACCCGTTCCGCGAGATGGACCGGATCGTCCAGCAGCTGTCGGGTGCGTCTGGCACGTGGTCGAAGCCGTCGGTGATGCCGATGGACGCCTACCGTCAGGGCGACGTGTACGTGATCGCCTTCGACCTCCCCGGCGTGAGCACCGAGGCGATCGACATCGACGTCGAGCGGAACATGCTGACGGTGAAGGCCGAGCGTCGGCCCACGGGGAAGTCCGACGGAGTGCAGATGGAGCTCTCCGAGCGGCCCCTGGGCGTCTTCTCCCGCCAGATCATGCTGGCCGACACCCTCGACACCGAGCACATCGAAGCCGACTACGACGCGGGCGTCCTGACCCTGCGGATCCCGATCGCCGAGCGCGCCAAGCCGCGGAAGATCAGCATCGGCGGCGAATCCGGCCGCAAGCAGATCTCCGGCTGATCGGCCCCGAAGCGGCGGAGGACGGGGAACCGATCCCCCTCCGGCACCCCGTCCTCCGCGCCTCTCGCCCCTTCACCCCTCCCCGGAGGTGACGTGATGTCGATACGCAGGGAGGCGTTCCTGGCCCACGTCCAGGAACGCGGCGAGTACACGACCCTCCCGGAAGCCGAACGGGCGGCGCGCGTCGTCCTGGCCCTACTGGGCGCGCACCTGGTCGGCACCGTGCGGGCCGAGCTCGCCGCCCGGCTCCCCGAGACGTACGCCCTGATCCTTCTGAATCCCCTGCAGGCCGCCGAACCGCTCTCACCCGAACGCTTCGTCCGCGCGACCGCGGCCTGGATCGAGGGCGCCACCGAGAAGACGGCCCTGTGGGACATCGGCGCGGTCCTCTCCACCGTGGCCGCAGCGGCGGGTGACGTCCTCATGCGCGAGGTCCTGCTCCAGCTCCCGCCCGGCTACGACCTCCTCTTCGGCCACCCCCAGCCCATCTGACCGGCGCCGACGGCCGGAACTCGAACCTTCGAAGAGAAAGGCAACCGCAGCACCATGTACGACCAGCCTCGACCGGACCGGCCCACCCCCGCCATGACGTTCGACCAGATGCTGGAACGCGTCCGCTACGAGGGCGCCTACCCCACCCGCGAACGCGCGGAAGAAGCCGTCCGCACCGTGCTTGCCGCGCTCGGCCGGCAGGTCACCGGTGACGAGCGCGTCGACCTCGCCCAGTGCCTGCCCGTCGAAGCCGCCCTCACCCTGACCGCCCAGATCCCCGATACCGAGCAGCTCACCGGCTGGGGCTTCGTCAAGGACCTGGCCGCACGAACCGGCGTGAGCCCGGCCATCGCCCGCTGGGACACCGGCGCCGTACTCGCCACCGTCACCGCGCTCGCCGGACCCGACCTCCTCGCCCGCGTCCTCCAGCGACTCCCCGACGACTACGCCCTCCTCTTCGGACAGGCGCAACTGCGCCGGCCTCAGCGCGCCGCCGCCTGACCGGAGCCGGCTGCGCGCGGACGTGCAACGGGGCTGGGACCGCTCCTGCGGTCCCGGCCCCGTGCACACGAGGGTCAGTGCTTGAAGGTGTCCTTGATCTTTTCCTTGGCCTCGCGGGCATCGCCCTTGGCCTGCTCCGCGCGACCCTCGGCGGTCATCCGCTCATTGCCCGTCAGGCGGCCAGCGGTCTCCTTGAGCTTGCCCTTGGCCTGCTCGCCCTTCGCCTCGGCCTTCTGCTCACCAGACACAGCTGATCACTCCCTGTTCGATGGAAAGGTCTTACGGAACCCCGTATGGCCGGTGGATCCCTCCTTAAACAGACGGGCTGGCAACGGTGACGCTCGGGGCGAAGCGTTCGGCCATGGGCCAGCCGGCCTGGATGTCGCAGCGGTCCGCGCGGCGCCTCATGGAGGTGACCGTGCCAGCGAGCCGGAGCGAGGTGGTGACGAGCCGGAATCGTGTCAGGCCGGCTCGGTCAGGACGTGGCCTGCGTCGGGGAGCTCGTGGACGTGAGCGGCCGCACCTTCCAGCGGCAGGAGAGGGCGCAGGGGGCAGTCGGCCGGGGTGTGGTCGTGGTCGACTTCCCAGGTGGGCAAGGGTGCGGCGGGGGCGCAGTCGGTGGAGACGGCATAGAGGTTGCCCAAGCAGCCCCGGCACACCAGTGCAGCGTGGTTCACGGGAGTGCCTCCGGTTGAACCGACTCGGCTGAGCCATCCACGGGGCGGGCCTCCCCCGCCAGGTGGAGCTGGCGCAAGGTGCTTTCCGTCTCGCGCCTGAGGTGTTCGGAAGAGGCCAGACGCTGCCACAGCGGGTCGGGGAGGCCGGGGACGGCGGCGCCGCGGGCAGCCCATTCCTCGGCAAGCTGCGTGTACAGGGGTGTGCCCTGGTCCGGGGGTTCTCCGGGAATCCGGCCACGGGCGTGTGCCGGGCTACGGGAAGGCCTTCGGCGCGCTTGTACCGGAAGTCGGCCAACCGCTCTGCGCTGGCCGCTGCCGGCCTGTGCGCCGCGGCTGGAGTCCGTCCAATGATCGTCCGTCACGTTCGTCAAAACGATTCTTCCATCCTCAGGACACCGTTTCCTGTGTGCCGCGACGCTCTCGACCGTTGCTCTGGCCCTCGATGAGGCACACACCGTTGACCGCCCCCAGCTGCTCCCTGTGCTGCGCATCGACAGGAGCGACCGTGCGTTCGAGGTCGATTACCTCCTCACCCGCCACACGAAAATCTATGACGGCCGGAGTAGACATTGAGCTGTGGCGTGGTTATGGTTTCTCTCGTAGCCCAGAGAGACAGCAAGGCCTGGCAGAGACGAACTGCCGGGCAGCAGTACCCGCAGTTGCAGTGCGCAGGACGGTGCGGTGGTGGAGTTCCGAAGCCAGGTTGTTGCAAGACGGCGACGGGACTGACGACCGGACCGGGTGGCCCGCAGTGATCAGGGGCCGCCGTGAGCAGTACCAGCAGTTAACGCAGTGGCAGTACCTGTAAGTGCAGTTCGAAGTACCCAGCAGTGAAGTAAGTGAGTAGCACCTCGGTGAAGGCGTCGGCTGCGGGCGCGCGCACCGGGAAGTTCGGCAGTGGGGTTCTAAGCCAGAGCAGACGCAGGTTGGGCAACGGGGCTGGCTGCCGAAGAGTGGCGCTGACACAGGCCACCAGCAGTACGCAGTAGAGCAGTACCAGCAGTAAGCAGTTGATCACCGAGGGAAGAACGGAGGAGCCGAGCACCATCAGGATCGCCCGGGCGGAAGCCTTGAGCCCGGGTACCGCAGGACATCGATAGTGAGGTGGTCTCCGGTCAAGCAACCGCGATCCCCGCACTCCCGGCAGCATCTCGGTCGGGTCGGCGGAAACACAGGGTCGGCGCAGTATCAGGGCCGACAGATGGTGTAGTAGTTCCTTCGGGGCCCTGGTGCCGTACGGCACCAGGGCCCCTCCACGCGTTCCACGAGAGAGGTTCAATGACAGCAGACGACTCGTTCGGCCGTCTCGACGACGACGACTACCCCGCCTACACGATGGGCCGGGCCGCCGAGATGCTCGGCACCACCCAGGGCTTCCTCCGCGCCATCGGAGAAGCCCGCCTGATCACCCCGCTCCGCTCCGAGGGCGGCCACCGCCGCTACTCCCGCTACCAGCTGCGCATTGCCGCCCGCGCCCGGGAACTCGTCGACCAGGGCACCCCCATCGAGGCCGCCTGCCGCATCATCATCCTCGAAGACCAGCTCGAGGAAGCCCAGCGCATCAACGCCGAGTACCGCCGCGCCGCCGAATCATCCGGGCCGCCGTCCTCGGCCTGACCCGAGTGTGCCCGTCGGGATCGGCGGGCCTCGGTCGTCGAAGGAGTGCTATTCGGGTGCGGACGCCTCCGCCAGGTCCGCCCCGGCGTCAGCGCTGCGTGTGACCTGGTGGGTACCGTGCCAGTCCAGGCACATGACCGTCGCGTCGTCCTGGAGACGGCCGCCATGTGCGCGCAGAATCTCGGCGACCAGGGCGCGGGAGGCCTCGCGGGGGTGGAGATCGCCCGTGCGCACAATCAGGGAGGGCAGATCGACCTCCACAGCGCGGCGCTCGAGCATGCCGTCGGTGAGCATCACGAGGCGGTCACCCGGCTGCAGGTCCAGCTGCTGCACCCGATAGGCGGTACGTGGCTGGATACCGAAGGGGAGATCGACCTCGGGAACCATCTGCTCGACCCTTTCCCGCCTGAGGCGCAGCGGCCAGGGATGCCCGGCGTTGACGAACTGGGTGGTCCCGTCGAGCAGGCTGATGCGCAGCAGCTGCCCAGTGACGAAGCCCCGCCTGCCGTGGGCGATGACGGCCCGGTTGGCCTCCAAGGCCTGTACTTCGAGCTCGGCGCCGGCACGCCTGGCCCTGCGAAGGGCGCCCACTGCGAGGGTGGCGAGTAGCGCGGCTTCCACGTCGTGGCCCATGGCATCGGTGACGGAGAGTTGCATGGTGTCGCGGTCGACGACGTAGTCGAAGGTGTCACCGCCGACGTGCGTGGCCGGTTCCAGCGCTCCGGCGACCGTGAACTGGGCTGCCTCACACGCCAGTGAGGTGGGCAGGAGTCGGTGCTGGATCTCGGCGGCCAGGTTCAGGGGCCGTGTACGGCGACCCCATTGGTAGACGTCGGTGAAGGACCGATTGGCGATCACGATGTAGGCCAGGGCGTGAGCGGTCGCGCCGATCTGCCTCATCGCGAAGTCGTCGGGGTGATCCGGCAGGAAGAGTTCGAGCAGGCCGATGGCGTCGCCGCGGTTGGTGACGGGCGCCACGACCCTGACCCGGCTGTTGCCCTCTTGCTGGAGGGCTGGCCGCTGTGTGCGCAACGCGTCCGCGTAGAGGGTGCCGGGCAGAGCGACGCGCTCAGGGGGCTCGTCGGACTCGACGCTGTCGGCTGCCCCGAGCCGCACCACGGACGACCCGGTGAAGTCGACGATCAGGAACGAGACCACAGCAGCGTTCAGGCGCTCCCTGAGCATCCGTGCGACGACGTCCAGGGACTCCACAGGGGAGGCGGACTCCGCCGCCGCGAGCACGCCCGCAAGGTCCACCTCCACCAGCTGCTCTCCGCCGGCGCGTCCCTGATGGGCGCCTGGATCTCGCTCCTCGGTTGGCGGCATGACCGCTCCTCTCCTCCTCCGACACCGTGGGACCGGCCCCTCCACGAGAACTGCTCCCTGACGCTCTTTCCGAGCGCCCGAGGCCTTACGGTCGGCCCCCACTGCCTCGTCGAAGCCATCCATCTGGGGTCGCGGCCTGTGACCACGGCCGGCACAGATCCGAGAAACCCGCAGGGCCGACCGTCCTCAACCCTGCCCGAGGACCCACACGCCAGATGGCTGCTGCTGCCCGCGCAGGCCGCGCTGCCTGACTGGTTCACCCGAACAGCAGGCATCGGCCCTACTCGGGGACGCCGCCCGGCCACCGGCATAGCACGCGCGCCCGGAATCCTCTGAGGACCCGGTTACGAGGCAAGCACCGGGGCAATGGACGAGTCAGCCGGCGGTGTGGCTGTGGCCACCGCCTTCGAGCCGAGCGTGAGGAGACGGGGTTGTGAGCGGTGTGTGGATGTACGCGCAGGACAGCGGCTACACGTCCCGGCAGTCACTGGTGGGGTTCACGGTTGCGGCGGCTGACGGAACCATCGGGCACGTGGACCGCCAGCACGACCAGCCCGGCATGCAACACCTGGTCGTCGACACCGGCGTGTGGGTGTTCGGCAAGAGCATTCTGATCCCGGCCGGCGCCGTCGACGGCATCGACACCGAAACACGGACGGTAAAGGTTTCAGGGACCCTGGAAGAGATCAAAGCCGCTCCCCAGTTCACCACCGACAGCGAAACGGCTGACCACCGCTACCTGTCCGCCGTCGGCAACTACTACCTCTCCCTCCGCCGCCCCCTCGCACCCTGACCCGAAGCCAGCCGGCAACTCGCCCGCCCCAGGGCGACAGCAGCTCCGGGCAGAACATTGCCGTGCTCAGTAGACGGTGAAGGAGATGGCGATGTAGTGCGCGGTGAAGGCTGCCACGGTCAGGGCGTGGAAGACCTCGTGGAAGCCGAACCAGCGGGGCGAGGGGTCGGGGCGCTGAAGGGCGTAGACAACCGCGCCCGCACTGTAAAGAAGCCCGCCGGTCACGATCAAGGCGAGTACGGGCGCCCCACCACTGTCCAGGAAGTCGGGCAGGTAACGCACCGGTGCCCAACCCAGGGCCAGATAGCAGGGGGTGTACAGCCAGCGGGGAGCTCCGACCCACAGGACACGGAAGGCGATGCCGGCCAGAGCGCCCGTCCACACGATCCACAGCAGGACGGACCGCTGGTCAGGGGGGAGAAGAAGCACGGCAAGCGGGGTACAGGTGCCGGCGATGATCAGGAAGATGTTGGCGTGGTCGAGGCGACGCAGAACGGCCTCACCGAGTGGTCCCCAAATGCCCAGGTGGTAGACGGCGCTCGTCCCGAACAGCATCCAGGCGGTGACGGAGTACACGGTGCAGGCCAGGGTGGCGTGCGGCGTCCCAGCCAGGCAGATGAGAACGATGCCCGCGGCCAGCGATGCGGGGACCATTCCGGCGTGAAGCCAGCCTCGTAGCTTCGGCTTGATCGGCTCCACCAGATCGGCCGCTCGCTCGACCAGGTCGGCAACCGGGTGGGAGTCCTCGGCGGCCTTGTCACGGTGCGATCCGGAGGGAGGACCACTTGCCTCGCATCCTCCGACCGTCGGTGCGGAAGACACACCGCCGGTTTCGACGTCGTCGCGGGACACTGCTTCCCTTCCTGCCTCGGACTGCTGGGCGTCACTGGCAACCACGTGCTCATGTTAGGAGCTTGCCCGCAGGCGCGGGGGGGGGCGGGCCGCCCCCGGCCCCCCCCCCCGGAACGACCCCGACCGGGTGTGTACGCGGCCCCGGTGTGGGGGCGGGGGGCCCGCCCCCCCCACGGGGGGGGGGTCGGCGGGGAGTG
>NZ_JBIVFA010000013.1:177206-287253 GCF_044747975.1 Streptomyces sp. NPDC090045 | reverse complement strand
GGACCCTGTGGGAGAGTAGGACGCCGCCGAACAATCATTGCGGGAAGCCCCGCACCAAACCTTTCGGGGTTCGGTGCGGGGCTTTTCTGCGTTCAGGACACGTGTGCGGTCTCCTGTAGGGTCAGGGGGCATCGAACGACCGTTTTCTACAGTCACAGTGGAGGCCCCCGGGTGGAGGTCCAGGAGACTCGGGTTCAGACTGACCGAATTTTCACCATTCCGAACATCCTGAGCATGGCTCGCCTCGCCGGCGTGCCCTTGTTCCTGTGGCTGATCCTTGCGGAGTACGACGGATGGGCCCTGGCCGTCCTCATGCTCAGCGGGATCAGCGACTACCTCGACGGGAAGCTCGCGCGGCGCTGGAATCAGATCAGCAAGCTCGGCCGGCTGCTCGATCCGGCTGCGGACCGCCTCTACATCCTGTCGACGCTCTTCGGTCTGACCTATCGCGAGCTGCTGCCGCTGTGGCTCACCGGAGCACTGCTCCTGCGTGAGCTGATGTTGCTGGTCATGGTGTGGATCCTGCGTCGCCACGGCTATCCGCCGCCGCAGGTCAACTTCCTGGGCAAGGCGGCGACCTTCAACCTGATGTACGCGTTTCCCTTGCTGCTGCTCAGTGATGGCACGGGTTGGTTGGCCTGGTTGGGGTCAGTTTTCGGATGGGCGTTCGCGGGATGGGGTACAACCCTCTATTGGTGGGCAGGAATCCTTTACGTGGTTCAAGTCCGCCGTCTCGTGAAGGCTGACGCCACGGCCGATTGAGCCCGACCGGCGCCGGATGACGCGGAAGAGTCGCGGAGTCACCGACCGAGACGGGTGAGAGTCGGCACGACTGTCATCTCTCAAGGAGGATTCTTCCGACATGAAGGCCGTCGTGATGGCCGGTGGCGAAGGTACGCGTCTTCGTCCCATGACCTCGAGCATGCCCAAGCCGCTCCTGCCGGTGGCCAACCGGCCGATCATGGAGCACGTGCTCAGGCTGCTCAAGCGCCATGGGCTCAGCGAGACCGTGGTCACCGTGCAGTTCCTGGCGTCGCTCGTCAAGAACTACTTCGGGGATGGCGAAGAGCTCGGAATGGAGCTCACCTATGCCAACGAGGAGAAGCCACTCGGCACCGCCGGCAGTGTGAAGAATGCCGAGGAAGCCTTGAAGGATGACGCCTTCGTCGTCATTTCCGGCGATGCGCTCACCGACTTCGACCTCACCGATCTGATCCGCTTCCACAAGGAGAAGGGCGCACTCGTCACGGTGTGCCTGACCCGGGTGCCGAACCCGCTGGAATTCGGCATCACGATCGTGGACGAGGAGGGCAAGGTCGAGCGCTTCCTGGAGAAGCCGACCTGGGGCCAGGTCTTCTCCGACACCGTCAACACCGGCATCTACGTCATGGAGCCCGAGGTCTTCAATTACGTGGACCCGGACGTCTCCGTCGACTGGTCCGGCGATGTCTTCCCGCAGCTGATGAAGGAAGGCCGGCCGATCTACGGCTATGTGGCCGAGGGCTACTGGGAGGACGTGGGCACGCACGAGAGCTACGTCAAGGCACAGGCCGACGTGCTCGAGGGCAAGGTCGAGATCGAGATGGACGGCTTCGAGATCTCGCCCGGGGTGTGGATCGCCGAAGGGGCCGAGGTGAGCCCGGACGCGGTGCTGCGCGGGCCCCTGTACATCGGGGACTACGCCAAGATCGAGGCCGGTGTCGAGATCCGCGAGCACACCGTCATCGGGTCGAACGTCGTCGTGAAGAGCGGGGCCTTCCTGCACCGGGCCGTCGTCCACGACAACGTCTACATCGGGCCCCACAGCAATCTCCGCGGCTGTGTCATCGGCAAGAACACCGACATCATGCGTTCCGCGCGTATCGAGGACGGCGCCGTCATCGGTGACGAGTGCCTCGTCGGTGAGGAATCGATCGTTCAGGGGAACGTGCGGGTCTATCCCTTCAAGACGATCGAGGCCGGCGCCTTCGTCAACACGTCCGTCATCTGGGAGTCCCGCGGGCAGGCCCATCTGTTCGGCGCGCGGGGAGTCTCCGGGATCCTGAACGTCGAGATCACCCCCGAGCTCGTGGTCCGGCTCGCCGGCGCCTACGCGACGACCCTGAAGAAGGGGGCGACGGTCACCACGGCCCGTGACCACTCCCGAGGCGCGAGAGCGCTCAAGCGGGCCGTGATCTCGGCCCTGCAGGCCAGCGCGATCAACGTACGCGACCTGGAGAACGTACCGCTGCCGGTGGCCCGGCAGCAGACCGCACGCGGCACCGCCGGCGGGATCGTCCTGCGGACCTCGCCGGGTGTGCCGGACTCGGTCGACATCATGTTCCTGGACGAGCGCGGCGCCGACCTCTCGCTCCAGCAGCAGCGCAAGCTGGACCGCGTGTACGCACGCCAGGAGTACCGGCGGGCGTTCCCCGGCGAGATCGGCGACCTGCAGTTCCCCGGCAGCGTCTTCGACGCCTACACGGGCTCGCTGCTGCGGCGGGTGGACACCACCGGGATCGGCGATGCCGGGCTCAAGGTGGTCGTGGACGCCTCCAACGGCAGCGCCGGGCTCGTGCTGCCGAGCCTCCTGGGACGGCTCGGCGTGGACGCCCTGACGATCAATCCCGGGCTCGACGAGTCCAGGCCGACGGAGACGAGCGAGTCCCGGCGGGCCGGGCTGGTGCGGCTCGGGGAGATCGTCGCCTCCGCGCGGGCGGCCTTCGGGGTCCGTTTCGACCCGGTCGGCGAGCGGATCTCGCTCGTGGACGAGCGCGGACGGATCATCGAGGACGACCGCGCGCTGCTGGTCATGCTCGACCTGGTGGCCGCGGAGAAGCGCAGCGGCAAGGTCGCGCTGCCGGTGACCACGACACGGGTCGCCGAGCAGGTGGCGGCGTACCACGGCACGCAGGTGGAGTGGACGACGACGTCGCCCGACGACCTGACCCGGGTGGGGCGCGCGGAGAACACCATCTTCGGCGGGGACGGCCGGGGCGGCTTCATCGTTCCGGAGTTCAGCAGCGTCTTCGACGGTTCGGCGGCCTTCGTGCAGCTGCTCGGCCTGGTGGCGCGCACGCAGCTCACGCTGAGCCAGATCGACGCCCGGATTCCGCGGGCCCACGTGCTCAAGCGGGACGTTCCGACGCCGTGGGCGGTGAAGGGGCTCGTCATGCGGCGGGTCGTGGAGGCCGCCGGCGACCGGCAGGTGGACACCACCGACGGGGTACGGGTGGTCGAGGCCGACGGACGGTGGGCGCTGGTCCTGCCCGACCCGGCGGAGGCGGTCACCCACCTGTGGGCCGAAGGCCCCGACGACGCCTCCGCGCAGGCCCTGCTCGACGAGTGGGCGGCCGTGGTGGACGGGGCCGGGCACTGAGCGCCGGTCACCGTGTGACGACGCAACGCGTCGCTGCGTGACGACGTAGGGCAGGGTCCGGTGGGCCGGGTGCGGGAGTCCCGCTCCGGTCCACCGGATGGGCGCATTGGGTGTGTACGGCGCCGACATGCGACGATGTGCGGCATGTCGCAGCCGCCCCACAACCGGACTCCGGCGTCTCCTGCGCCCCCGCGCCCGGACGCTTCCATGTCGCTGCTGACGCACGTGATGGACCACAGCCTCGACGAGGGCTACGCGGAGGCCGCGGCCCGGCGCGAGGCGGAGGGAACGGCGGGTCTGCCCCGCAACCTCAAGGCCAAACTGGGGCTCGCCGCCGGACTCATGATCACCGCCGTTGTCGTCACGCTCGGTGCGGCCGAGGCGCGGATAGCCGCTCCGGTGCTGGCCAAGGAGCGTCACGAGCTGATCGACCGGGTGCAGCGGGCCGATGAGCGCGCGGACGGCCTGGAGCGGCAGATCGACAGCCTGAGGACCGATGTCGCGGCCCGCCAGCGCGCGGCGCTGAAGCAGCCCGGCGGGGGCCAGGGCGAGCTCGTGGCGCTGCTGGCCGGTGCCACGGAGGTCCGCGGGCCCGGGATCAAGCTGGTCGTGGACGATGCCAAGGGCGCCTCCTCCGGAGGCGGTGGCAAACCGCGTGAGAGCTCCGGTTTCTCGGACACCGGCCGACTCCGCGACCGCGACATGCAGAAGATCGTCAACGGGCTGTGGCAGTCCGGGGCGGAGGCCGTCTCCATCAACGGGCAGCGGCTCACGGAGCTGTCGGCGATCAGGGCCGCGGGTGACGCGATACTGGTCGACAACAGGCCTCTGGTGCCGCCGTACGAGGTGCTGGCGGTGGGGGACAAGAAGCGGCTGGGCACGGCCTTCCAGGATTCCGCGGACGGCCAGTACCTGCACGTGCTGCAGGAGAGCTACGGGATCCGCTACACCCTGTCCGCCGCGGACGAGGTGCGGCTGCCGGCCGCGTCGAGTCTGACCGTACGTACGGCTACACCGGTAGAGCAGCAGAAGGGTGCATCGTGATCGCGGTACTGGGCCTCTTGGCCGGAGTGGTGGTCGGACTTCTGGTCCGGCCCGAGGTACCGGCCGTGGTGGAGCCATATCTGCCGATCGCCGTCGTGGCGGCGCTGGACGCGGTGTTCGGCGGTCTGCGCGCGATGCTGGACGGGATCTTCGTGGACAAGGTCTTCGTGGTGTCGTTCCTGTCGAACGTGGTGGTGGCGGCGCTGATCGTCTTCCTCGGTGACAAGCTCGGCGTCGGCTCGCAGCTGTCCACGGGCGTGGTCGTGGTCCTCGGCATCCGCATCTTCTCCAACGCCGCGGCCATCCGCCGGCACGTGTTCCGGGCGTGAGGCCGATGAGTACGAACGACAGTCCCGAGGAGTCGGGTCCGGGGCCCGAAGGGCAGCCGCCGAAGGACGTACCGGCGCAGCCCGCCCAGCAGCCCGCGCAGCAGCCTGCGCAGGAGCCCGCGCAGGCCGCTGATCAGCCCGCGCAGGCCGCTGATCAGCCCGAGGAGACCGGCCGGCAGCGGCTCGCGGCCGGACTGTGGCCGCCGCGGGTGAGCCGGGCCCAACTGATCGTCGCACTGCTGCTGTTCGTCCTGGGGCTGGGGCTGGCCATCCAGGTCCGGTCGAACAGCGACTCCAGCGCGCTGCGCGGGGCGCGCCAGGAGGACCTCGTACGGATCCTGGACGAGCTCGACGGGCGGACCAAGCGCCTGGAAGAGGAGAAGCAGGCGCTGGAGGATCAGCGCAGGGAGCTGGAGAGCAGCTCCAACCAGGCCGAGGAGGCCCGCAAGCAGACCGTGGAGAAGGAGCGTCAACTCGGGATCCTGGCCGGTACGGTGGCAGCGCAGGGGCCGGGCATCACGCTGAAGATCACCGACCCCACGGGCCAGGTGCAGTCCGACCAGCTGCTGGACACCCTTCAGGAGCTGCGGGCGGCCGGGGCCGAGGCGATCCAGATCAACGGTGTGCGCATCGTGGCCGGCTCGTACTTCTCCGACGAGAACGGCGGGGTCGCGATCGACGGTAAGAAGATCACACAGCCCTACGAGTTCAAGGTGATCGGCAAGCCCCAGGATCTGGAGCCCGCGCTCAACATTCCCGGTGGTGTCGTCCAGACGCTGGAGAAGGAGCAGGCGACCGTCGCCGTCACACGGTCGGCGAAGATCGTTGTGGATGCCTTGCGGGCTGCGAAGCAGCCTGACTACGCTCGGTCGTCATCGTGAGGAACTGGAGTGGAAGGTGGAGCGGCTCACGCGGGCGGATGCCTGCGGGGGGTCGGCGCACTGAAGTCGCGGTGCGTGGTGGAAACTGTCTGGTGGTTACGGACGTTGTGAGAATGTCCGGGTCGGCAGGTGTCTGCATTCGGAGTTCGTCCTGCCCCACGGGCGGGTCTGTTTCGGTCAAGGGGAATCGCCCGTGAAGTTGTTTGAGAAGTTGTTCGGCAAGAAGAACCGCGAGGACAGCGGTTCGGCACGGCACCGTGCGGGGCATGGGGACGCGGAAGCGCAGGGCGACCGGCCGCTCTTCCGCGACGAGGTGGCCGGCCCGGGTGATGTTCCGGGCGGCCACGGCGCGTCGTCCGTTGACCCTGCCGGTACCGGAGGCATAGGTTTCGGTGAACCATCAACCTCAACTGCGGGTGGAGGGTTTGCCCCCGACCCGTACGCCACCAATGCCTCCGCGGGGCAGCCGCGGCGCGAGGAGCCGTCCATGTCGGCCGAGCAGATTTGCAGCAGGTGCGGACACCGCAGCGATGCGGCCAGCCGGTTCTGCTCCAACTGCGGGGCGCCGCTGCGGCCGGGTCTGACGCCGGAGCGCGCCTCGGAGACCACGTCCACCATCTCGATCTCGGGCCTGGAGGCCTACGAGGCCGAGGTGTCGGGACAAACGCACGTGTCGTCCTCGCTTTCCCCCGAGGCCCAGGCCGCGGTGGAAGCGCTGCCGCCCGGTTCCGCCCTGCTCATCGTGCGGCGCGGTCCCAACTCCGGTAGCCGCTTCCTGCTGGACGGCGAGCTGACCACGGCCGGCCGGCACCCGCAGAGCGACATCTTCCTGGACGACGTCACCGTCTCCCGGCGCCATGTCGACTTCCGCCGGGGCCAGGACGGCGGCTTCACCGTCTCCGACGTGGGCAGCCTCAACGGCACGTACGTGAACCGGGAACCGATCGACTCCGTCGCCCTGCACAACGGCGACGAGGTGCAGATCGGAAAGTACCGGCTGGTCTTCTACGCGAGCCTGCGGGGCATCTGACCCCTTCCGGACTCCGTCCGGGGGGACCCCCGCCCCCGGACTCCGTCCGGGGCTTCCCAGGGAAGGTCCCATGCTGCGCAACCCGACAGGGGGTGCCGGAAACGGCACCGCCGGCTCGGCCGGGCGGCTGGTGAGCATCGGCACGGTGCTCACCACGCTGCGTGACGAGTTCCCCGAGGTCACCATCTCGAAGATCCGTTTTCTGGAGGCGGAGGGGCTCGTCGAGCCCCGGCGCACCCCTTCGGGATACCGCAAGTTCAGCACCGAGGATGTGGAGCGCCTCGCCCGCATCCTGCGTCTGCAGCGCGACCACTACCTGCCGCTGAAGGTCATCCGCGAGCAGCTGGACGCGCTCGCCCGCGGTGAGCAGATCCGCATCCCGGCGCCCACCGCGCACGGGGATGCCGACGATCCCACCAGCCCGGCGGCCGTGTACGGCGAGGTCGGGCGGGAGCGGCCCACCGTGGCCCGGGTGGGCCGGGCGGAGCTGCTGGCCGCCGCCGACGTGGACGAGGCCCAGCTGGTCGAGTGGGAGTCGTACGGGCTGCTGGCCGAGGCGCCGGGCGGTGGTTTCGACGCCGAGGCGGTCACGGTGGCCCGGCTGGTGGCCGATCTGGGGCGCTTCGGGCTGGAGCCGCGGCACCTGCGCGCGATGAAAGCTGCAGCCGACCGGGAGGCGGGCCTGGTGGAGCAGGTCGTGGCACCGCTGCGCCGGCACCGCAACCCGCAGACCAGGGCCCATGCGGAGGCCACGCTGAAGGAGCTGGCGGGGCTGTCCGTACGGCTCCACGAGGCCCTCGTGCAGACCGCTCTGGGAGTCCGGTTGCGGTGACCGCGCTGGTCGGAGTGGAGCCCCGACTACCCAAACCTGCCGGGCAGGTCCTAGGGTTGCTGTGTGAACGAGCTCGACGTTGTGGGTGTCCGGGTGGAAATGCCCTCCAACCAACCGATCGTGCTCCTGCGTGAAGTGGGAGGCGACCGGTACCTCCCCATCTGGATCGGTCCAGGGGAGGCGACCGCCATTGCCTTCGCGCAGCAGGGGATGGCCCCTGCCCGGCCGCTGACGCACGACCTGTTCAAGGACGTGCTGGAGGCGATCGGCGAGGAGCTCACCGAGGTCCGGATCACGGATCTGCGGGAGGGCGTCTTCTACGCGGAGCTCGTCTTCGCCAGCGGGGTCGAGGTGAGCGCGCGGCCGTCCGATGCCATAGCGCTGGCCCTGCGGACGGGGACGCCGATCTACGGCAGTGACGGCGTGCTCGACGACGCCGGAATCGCCATTCCGGACGAGCAGGAGGACGAGGTGGAGAAGTTCCGCGAGTTCCTCGACCAGATCTCGCCCGAGGACTTCGGCACCGGCCCGCAGTGAGGTGTGGGCCGCGCCGTCCGCGCGATCCGCGGGGATCTTTCAGCCCATTCGATTAGCCTTTCCCCATAACGGGATACGGGAAACCACTCTCAGGGTGATTATCACTCGGCGTGCCGAGTGTGGCGATCGTTGACGCACCCCTGGTGACTGCCTACCTTCAAGGTGGCAGGTCAAGGACGGAGGGTCGGCGTGAGGATCACGGGCGACGGTACGACCGGGGGCACCCCCGTACGGAGTGACGCTGGGCCGTACCCGCTGCACGGTGGCGCGGTCGGGTCCGCGCGCCGTCAGCCGGAGTCGACGCCGGTCGGACCGGTGAGCGGCGACCCGGCGCCCGAGCAGATCGGATACCGCGGGCCGACGGCGTGTGCCGCGGCCGGCATCACGTACCGGCAGCTGGACTACTGGGCGCGGACCGGACTGGTGGAGCCGAGCGTGCGCCCCGCGTACGGTTCGGGCACCCAGCGCCTCTACAGCTTCCGCGACGTCGTGGTCCTCAAGATCGTCAAGCGCTTCCTGGACACCGGGGTGGCGCTGCAGAACATCCGCACGGCGGTCCAGCACCTGCGTGACCGCGGGTTCTCGGACCTCGATCGGATGACGCTGATGAGCGACGGCGCCACCGTGTACGAGTGCACCTCTCCCGACCAGGTCGTGAGCCTGCTCCAGGGTGGGCAGGGCGTCTTCGGCATCGCCGTGGGCGTGGTGTGGCGCGATGTCGAGAGCGCGCTCTCGCAGCTGCACGGGGAACGGGTGGACACCGGCGAGACCCTGGTCGGGCACAACCCGACGGACGAGCTGGCAGCCCGCCGCAACCGCGCCGTCTGATCCGGGCCGGAGAAATGTCAGTGCCGTAGGGCAGCATCGGTGCTGTGAGAGCCGCGCCGACCATTCTGCATCTGGACATGGACGCCTTCTACGCCTCCGTGGAGCAGGCGTCGAAGCCCAGTCTGCGGGGCAAGGCCGTCATCGTCGGTGGGCTGGGGCCGCGCGGGGTCGTGGCCACGGCTTCGTACGAGGCCAGGCGGTTCGGGGTGCACTCCGCGATGCCGACGGCGCAGGCGCGGCGGCTCTGCCCGAACGGCGCCTACCTGATCCCGCGCTTCAGTCTCTACCGGCAGGTCAGCGACGTGGTGATGGCCCTGCTGCGCGAGCTGTCGCCGCTCGTGGAGCCGCTCAGCCTGGACGAGGCCTTCGTGGACCTGGAGGCGGGCGGGGTGGCCTTCGACTCGCGGACCGCCCGCTCGACGGGTGAGCGGCTGCGGGCCGACATCAGGGCCGCCACGGGGCTCAGCGGGTCGGTGGGGCTCGCCGGGTCGAAGATGCTGGCCAAGGTGGCGTCCGAGGAGGCCAAGCCGGCCGGGCTGCTGCTGATCGAGCCGGGAACCGAGCGCGAGCTGCTCGCGCCGATGTCCGTACGGACGCTGCCCGGGGTGGGGCCGGCCACGGGGGAGCACCTGCGCCGCGCCGGGATCACCACGGTGGGGGAGCTGGCGGAGGCCGGGGAGGACGAGCTGGTCCGGATGCTCGGGCGGGCGCACGGCGTGGGCCTGTACCGGATGGCGCTGGGGCTGGACGACCGGCCGGTGGTCGCGGAGCGGGACGCGAAGTCGGTGTCGGTCGAGGACACCTTCGATGTGGACCTGCACGACCGGGTACGGATCCGGAACGAGGTGCAGCGGCTCGCCGACCGGTGTGTGCAGCGGCTGCGCGGCTCGGGGCACTCCGGGCGGACGATCGTGCTGAAGGTGCGGCGGTACGACTTCTCCACGCTGACGCGGTCCGAGACGCTGCGCGGGCCCACGGACGACCCCGCGGTGGTGCGGGAGGCCGCGGCGCGGCTGCTGGAGGGCGTGGACACCACGGGAGGGGTGCGGCTGCTGGGGGTGGGGGTGACCGGGCTCGCGGACTACACGCAGGAGGACCTGTTCGCTCAGTCGGCTGCCTCTGAGCCGGACGGGGCGGGTGAGGAGGCCGGGACGGCTGTCTCCGGCGGGAGCGGTGAGAGCGGAGCCGCAGGCGGGTCTGTGGGGGCCTCTGAGGGTTCCGGGGCGCCGGCGGCCGACGGGCCTCCGGGGGAGCCGGAGCCGGCTCCCGAGCGGCGCTGGCCGGCCGGGAGTGACGTACGGCACGCGGTGTACGGGCCCGGGTGGGTGCAGGGCAGCGGGGTCGGGCGGGTGACCGTACGGTTCGAGCAGCCGGGATCGGAGCCGGGCCGGGTGCGGACCTTCCGGGTGGACGACCCCGAGCTGGAGCCGTCCGATCCGCTGCCGCTGGTGGGGGAGGGGGAGCCGGGAGCCGCCGGCCCGGCATGATCCGGGAGGGTGTCGCCCGCCAAGGCCCGCAGTCCCGCGGCGCTCAGCCCTCGTCGTTCGCCAGGCGGCCGAAGTCGCGCGAGAAGTCCGTGGGCAGGGTCGTGTCCAGGCCGTAGTGGTGGTAGAGCTGCAGCTCCTGTTCGGGGGAGAGGTGGCGGCCGACGCCGAAGTCGGGGGCGTCCCTGATGAGGGAGCGCTCGAAGGGCACCCGCAGGGTGTCGCCCACCATCTCGCTCGGCTCCAGCGGGACGAAGGCGTCCCGGCTGAACAGGCCCGTACGGACGGCAGCCCATTCCGGGACGCCCGTGGCATCGTCGAGGTAGACCTCGTCCACGGTGCCGATCTTGGTGCCATTGCGGTCGAACGCCTTGCGGCCGATCAGGCTGCGCGGATCGATGTCGGTCTGCACGGTCCCTCCAAATGGTCGCAACTCCTCCGTAATGACTACAGAAGTGCATAACTGCAGCGGAGGCCACTCGGGGAGGCCCCAGATCCTCGCTGGTAGGCTGGGTGATGGCTGTCGACCCTGTGCGGGAGAGTCCTCCGAGTGAGCAAGACGGAGGCGCCGAAGGAGCAAATCCTCCCCGGAATCTCTCAGGCATACGTACCGCACGGACGAGGCCACTCTGGAAAGCAGGGGCGGGTACCGGGCGCGCAGTGCCGGTCCCACTCCTCACCGACGGTGAAAGCCGGAGGGCTCGGGCGACCCCCGTGACTCCGGTGAAACTCTCAGGTGCAGATGACAGAGGGGGAGGCCGTCCGGGTGCCCGCGCCGTGGTGCCCCTCGCAGGTCATACGACCAGGAGGCCTCCGTACATGACCGCCAACCGCATTCCGCTCTCCCAGCTGGAGCGAGGCATCCCCTTCGAACAGCGCCACATCGGTCCGGATGCCGAGGCGCAGGCGAAGATGCTCGCCCATGTGGGCTACGGCTCCCTGGACGAACTGACCGCCGCCGCGGTACCGGATGTGATCAAGACCGCCGAGGCGCTCGACCTGCCCGAGGCGCGGACCGAGGCCGAGGTGCTCGCCGAGCTGCGCTCGCTCGCCGACCGCAACCAGGTCCTGTCCTCCATGATCGGTCTCGGCTACTACGGGACCTTCACGCCCCCGGTGATCCTCCGCAACGTCATGGAGAACCCGGCCTGGTACACGGCGTACACCCCGTACCAGCCGGAGATCTCGCAGGGCCGCCTCGAAGCGCTCCTGAACTTCCAGACCGTCGTCGCCGAGCTCACCGGGCTGCCGACCTCGGGCGCCTCCCTCCTCGACGAGGGCACCGCGGCCGCCGAGGCCATGACGCTGGCCCGCCGCGTGGGCAAGGCCAAGGGGAACGTCTTCCTCGTCGACGCCGACGCGCTGCCGCAGACCATCGCCGTGATCGAGACCCGCGCCGAGCCGATCGGCATCGAGGTCGTCGTCGCCGACCTGTCCGAGGGCATCCCGGCCGAGGTCGCCGAGCGCGGTGTCTACGGCGTGCTGATCCAGTACCCGGGCGCCTCCGGTGCCGTCCGCGACATCAAGCCGGTCATCGACCAGGCGCACGAGCTCGGCGCCATCGTCGCCGTCGCCGCCGACCTGCTCGCACTGACCCTGCTGACCTCCCCGGGCGCGCTGGGCGCGGACATCGCCGTCGGCACCACCCAGCGCTTCGGCGTCCCGATGGGCTTCGGCGGACCGCACGCCGGCTACATGGCCGTCCAGGACAAGCACGCCCGTTCGCTGCCCGGCCGCCTCGTCGGCGTTTCGGTGGACGCGGACGGCAACAAGGCGTACCGCCTGGCCCTGCAGACCCGCGAGCAGCACATCCGCCGCGAGAAGGCCACCAGCAACATCTGTACCGCGCAGGTGCTGCTCGCCGTCATGGCCGCCATGTACGCCGTCTACCACGGCCCGGACGGCCTGCGGACGATCGCCCGCCGGACCCACCGCTACGCGGCCCTGATCGCCGCGGGCCTGACGGCCGGCGGGGTCGAGATCGTGCACGGCTCGTACTTCGACACGGTCACCGCCCGCGTGCCGGGCCGCGCGGCCGAGGTCGTCGCCGCCGCCCGCGAGGGCGGCATCAACCTGCACCAGGTCGACGCCGACCACGTCTCCCTCGCCTGCGACGAGACCACCCTGCGCGCCGACGTCGAGGCCGTCTGGGCGGCCTTCGGCGTCACCGCGGACATCGAGGCGCTCGACGCGACCACGGACGACACCCTGCCCGAGGGCCTGCTGCGCGCGGACGACTACCTGACGCACCCGGTCTTCCACCAGCACCGCTCCGAGACCGCGATGCTGCGCTACCTGCGCAAGCTCTCGGACAAGGACTACGCGCTGGACCGCGGCATGATCCCGCTGGGCTCCTGCACCATGAAGCTCAACGCGACCACCGAGATGGAGTCGGTCACCTGGCCCGAATTCGGCCAGCTGCACCCCTTCGCCCCGGTGGAGCAGGCCGAGGGTTACCTCACGCTCATCACCGAGCTGGAGGAACGTCTCTGCGAGGTCACCGGCTACGACAAGGTGTCCATCCAGCCCAACGCCGGCTCCCAGGGCGAGCTCGCCGGCCTGCTGGCCGTGCGCGCCTACCACCGTGCGAACGGTGACGAGCAGCGCACCATCTGCCTCATCCCGTCCTCCGCGCACGGCACCAACGCCGCCAGCGCCGTGATGGCCGGCATGAAGGTCGTCGTCGTCAAGACCGCCGACGACGGCGAGGTGGACGCGGCCGACCTGCGCGCCAAGATCGAGCAGTACCGCGACGAGCTCGCCGTGCTGATGATCACGTACCCCTCCACGCACGGTGTGTTCGAGGAGCACGTCGCCGACATCTGCGCCCAGGTGCACGAGGCCGGCGGCCAGGTCTACGTCGACGGCGCCAACCTGAACGCCCTGGTGGGCCTCGCCAAGCCGGGTCACTTCGGGGGCGACGTCTCGCACCTGAACCTGCACAAGACCTTCTGCATCCCGCACGGCGGCGGCGGTCCGGGCGTCGGCCCGGTCGGTGTCCGGGCGCACCTGGCCCCGTACCTGCCGAACCACCCGCTCCAGCCGACCGCCGGCCCGGAGACGGGCGTCGGCCCGATCTCGGCCGCCCCGTGGGGCTCGGCCGGTATCCTGCCGATCTCGTGGTCGTACGTGCGCCTGATGGGCGGCGAGGGCCTCAAGCGCGCCACCCAGGTGGCGGTGCTCGGTGCCAACTACATCGCCAAGCGCCTGGAGCCGCACTACCCGGTGCTCTACACCGGCCCGGGCAACCTGGTCGCGCACGAGTGCATCATCGACCTGCGCCCGCTGTCGAAGTCCACGGGCGTGAGCGTGGACGACATCGCCAAGCGTCTGATCGACTACGGCTTCCACGCCCCGACGATGTCCTTCCCGGTCGCCGGCACGCTGATGATCGAGCCGACGGAGTCCGAGGACCTCGCCGAGATCGACCGCTTCTGCGACGCCATGATCGCCATCCGCGGCGAGATCGAGCGGGTCGCGGGCGGCGAGTGGCCGGCGGACGACAACCCGCTGGCCAACTCCCCGCACACCGCGGCGGCACTGGGCGGCGAGTGGAACCACCCGTACACCCGCGACGAGGCCGTCTTCCCGGGCGGTGTCACGGCCGCCGAGAAGTACTGGCCGCCGGTGCGCCGCATCGACGGCGCCTTCGGCGACCGCAACCTGGTCTGCTCCTGCCCGCCGCTGGACGAGTACGACCACTGACACCGAGCGGTGACGTGACATGACGAAGGGGCCGGCCCGGGAGAATCTCCCGGACCGGCCCCTTCGTCATGGCGTGCGTCGGCCGGGCCGTTCTCAGCGCCTAGGCCGCCGCGAGCGGGCGGTGCGGGGCGATGATCTGGCCGTCCGGCAGCAGTTCACCGGTGTCCTCGAAGAGCAGGACGCCATTGCACAGCAGGCTCCAGCCCTGCTCCGGGTGGTTGGCCACCGGGCGAGCGGCCTCCCGGTCGGCGGATTCGGCTGACGGGCAGGCTGGCTGGTGCTGGCACATGGATGCGTTCTTTCGCTGCGGTGTGGTCTGCGTGCTACGGCTCGATGCGTGATTCATGGCCGTCCCCCTGGGTCATCCCCGCACCCGCGGGGAGCGTGTCATCAGTCTTCCCCCACGACAGCCGCTTCGCAGGTATTTCCCCGCAGCTGTCCTCACAGATTGATGACGCATCACTCGTGCGGGCGGTTCAGGCCAACTCCCCTGTCATTTCGGATGGTTCGCAGATGACCCGAGCGGACTAGGCCGAATGGGTTACTTGGGTCAGGCGGCGGGCGCGGCCAGCGACGGAGGGAGGGGTGCCGTGGCGGGGGTCAGGCGATGGGTGAGCACGGGCAGCAGCTCGGAGACCGGATGCGGCCGGTACGCGGCGATGCCGGGCGGGGCCGGGGCCAGCGGCACCAGCAGGTCCTCGCCGGCGGGCAGCCCGGCGGAGGCGTCGGCGCCCACCGCCCCGTGCAGCCACAGGGTCAGCATGTAGAGCTCCGGTACGGACAGCAGCCGCGGCTGGTAGTTCGTACCGAGGGATTCCGCCTGGCGCAGCGCGCGTTCGGTGGCGGCGACGTACGGCCCTTCGAAGAAGTGCGAGAAGGTCCAGCCGTCTGCGGTCAGGCGGGTGTCGGCCGCCGCGACGTGGCGGTCCCCGCTGCGGATCAGGAACCGCCAGCCCGTGAGCCGTGTGCGGGGCGGCCTGCCGCCGGCCGCGAGGGTGGACATGCCCAGCCGGTCGAGGACGTGCACCGGCAGGGGGAGTTCGGCGGTCAGTGGGCCCTGGATCGCGCGCAGGGCCGGGGTGTGCGCCTCGTGGACGGCGGTGGGAGAACCGAGTGCCGCGAGGACGCTGCGCAGGGCGGGCGCGGGAGCCGGAGGGACATGCAGCGGCATGGTGGGTCGCCTCTCACTTGGGAGACCTGTGGAACGGGGGCAGGTGCGGACGGCGCTGTCGCATTCTGGGGCCAGAGGGGGGCCGAGGGGCAATGGCCGCGCGTCAACTCTCTGCCTCGATTGCGGAGTTTATACGACATGTGTTCACGCAGCGTTTCGGCTAGCTGTCCCGCCTATTGCCGACAAGGCGCTTACCGGTCCCGCTGACATGGCATTCATGCCGGATGTGCGCGAACGTGCCGCGCTGACCTCGGAGGTTACCGGACGGGGGCTCGGCTGGAAAGCATCGGTTTTGCGGCGCGTGCAAAGTCGAAGAGGAATTTGCGCGAAGCGACTTGCCAGGTGAATGTGCCGAAGCGCCCTTCGGCCAAACCGGCGCGCGCTCCTCGCCACGCACGCCCCCACCGCGTTATGGATCACGGAGGCGGGGCATCATCGACCGTAATGCGCGCCCGGGTCTCCGGGGGCCGGGCCCACTCGAGGAGGGACGCTTCGATGGGGGAGAAGGTCGTGGCGGGCGGATTCGACCTGTCCGATCGGCAGCGGTATCGAAGGAAGCTTCACGAGTGTCTGGAGGGGCTGGAGCGACTCCTGGCGGAGAAGAGGTTCGATCGCCCCAAGAACATGATGGGACTGGAGATCGAGCTGAATCTCGCGGGCGCCGACGGGTTGCCGAGAATGGTGAATGCCCAGGTGCTGGAGCGGATAGCGAGTCCGGATTTCCAGACCGAACTGGGAATGTTCAATCTGGAGGTGAACGTCCTGCCGCACCGGCTCGGCGGCCGGGTATTCGACCAGCTCGCCGAGGAACTCAGCGCGGGGCTGGGCTATGCCCACAGGAAGGCCACGGAGATCGACGCCGGTGTGGTGATGATCGGCATTCTGCCGACGATCTCCCGTTCCGACCTGGTCACCGCGAACCTGTCGGCGGTGGACCGGTACTCGCTGCTCAACGAGCAGATCCTGATGATGCGCGGGGAGGACTTCACGCTCGACATCGACGGCGTCGAGCGGCTGATCTGGACCTCCGGGTCGATCGTGCCGGAGGCCGCCTGCACCTCCGTACAACTGCACCTGCAGGTGACGCCGGCCCGGTTCCCGGCCGTGTGGAACGCGGCGCAGGTGGTGGCCGCCGCGCAGATAGCCGTCGGCGCCAACTCGCCCTTCCTGTTCGGGCGCGAGCTGTGGCGGGAGTCGCGGCCGCCGCTGTTCACCCAGGCCACCGACACCCGGCCGCCCGAGCTCCAGGCGCAGGGGGTGCGGCCGCGCACCTGGTTCGGGGAGCGGTGGGTGGACTCGGCGTACGAGCTCTTCGCCGAGAACGTCCGCTACTTCCCCGCCCTGTTGCCGATCTGCGACGAGGAGGAGCCGCTGCGGGTGCTCGCCGAGGGCGGGGTGCCGGCGCTGCAGGAGCTGGTCCTGCACAACGGGACCGTCTACCGATGGAACCGGCCCGTGTACGGGGTCGCGGACGGGGTGCCGCACCTGCGGGTCGAGAACCGGGTGCTGCCGGCCGGGCCGACGGTCGCCGACGTCGTCGCCAACGCCGCCTTCTACTACGGGCTCGTCCGCACCCTCGCCGACGAGCCGCGCCCGGTGTGGACCCGGCTGCCGTTCGCCGAGGCGGAGGCGAACTTCGACGCGGCCTGCCGGTACGGGATCGACGCGCGGCTGCGGTGGCCGCGCCGGGGCCGGGGCGGGGGACTGGCGAGCGTGCCCGCCGTACGGCTGGTCCTGGACGAGCTGCTGCCGATGGCGGCGGCGGGGCTGGACGCCTGGGGCATCGAGCCGGCGGACCGGGACCACTACCTCGGCATCATCGAGGAGCGCTGCCGGCGGCGGGTCAACGGGGCGACCTGGCAGGTGGACACCTACCACCGGGCCCTGGCGGCCGGGCTGGAGCGGGACGAGGCGCTGGCCGCGACCACCCGGAGGTACAGCGAGCTGATGCACAAGGGCGACCCCGTGCACACCTGGCCCGTGGGACCGGGGGAGGAGGTGAGCGCCTCGGTGCCGGCGGCGCGCTGAGCCGGCGCGTGGCCGGAGCCGGGGCGCGACCGGAGCCGGGGCGCGACCGGTGCGCGCGTGACCGGAGCCGTCCGGCGGGCCCGTTGCTCCCGTTGATCCCGTTGTCTCCCCCCGCAGTGATCCTCCCAGTGTCCCGAGGAGGCAGTATGGGGTGGTCGCAAACGGGATGGCAGGACGGGAGTCGGGCGTGCGGGCGGAGCCGGAGCCGGTGTTCGTGAAGCTGGACGAGGACGGGCGGCGGGGTCTCCTGCGCAACGAGACGCTGCTCGTCCTCGCGCTCTCGCTGGGGGCGAGCGGGGTCTCGGCGCTCATCAGCTTCATCGGCTCGCTGACCAAGCCGGGCGGCCTGAAGGACCAGGCCGCCACGCTCAACGCCTCGCTGGCCCCGGGCCGGCCCTGGCTGGACCTGGCGTGGCAGCTGTTCGGCATCGCGAGCGCGCTGGTCCCCGTCCTGCTGGTGGCGCACCTGCTGACCCGCGAGGGCGCCCCCGGGCTGCGCGTGCTGGGCTTCGACCGCACCCGGCCCCTGGGGGACCTGGCCCGGGGCGCGCTCGTCGCCGCGGGGATCGGGAGCGCGGGGCTCGCCTTCTACCTGGGGGCGCGGGCCGCCGGGTTCAACCTCACGGTGGTGCCGGAGGCGCTGCCCGACGTGTGGTGGAAGTTCCCCGTACTGATCCTCTCCGCGCTGCAGAACGCCGTGGTGGAGGAGGTCATCGTGCTGGCCTACCTGCTGCGCCGGCTCGACCAGCTGGGCTGGTCGCCGACGGCCGCGCTGCTGGCCAGCTCGGCGCTGCGCGGTTCCTACCACCTCTACCAGGGCATCGGCGGCTTCATCGGCAACATGATGATGGGCGTGGTCTTCGTCCTGGCCTACCGCCGCTGGGGGCGGGTGGGACCGCTCGTCGTCGCGCACGCGCTGCTCGACATCGTGGCCTTCGGCGGCTACGCCCTGCTCGCGGGCAAGGTGGGCTGGCTGCCCACGCCCTGATGCGGCGGGGCACCCGATCGGCCCTGCCGGGCGGGGGCGGAGGCCGAACCGGTGCGAGGCTGGAGGGGAGTGAGGAGGCGCGCCCGGTGGCTGTTGTGGACTCTCTGATTCCGTTCGCGCCGTTTTTCGTGCCCGTCGTCAGCGGCCTGGTGGGCGGGGCCAGCCTCCTCATCCGGGACCGCCGCGAGGCACGCAGTTCGGACCACCACTACCGCAGGCGACTGGAGAAGGCCCAGCTGGAGGTCCAGTTCCTCAACGGCTGGATCCAGGCCAAGGAGCTGGCGCCGACCGACTCCCCGGCCCCGGATCCGGAGCCGGGGCGCTGGCTGGACGAGTGCTACGCGTCGGTGCGCCGCGCCAAGGCGGACACGGGCGGCCGCCACCGGACGGGTCCGGTCTCGCTGAGGCGCCTCCTGCTGCTGGGGGAGGCGAGCGGCCCGGCGAAGAGCATGCGCATCGTGTACTGGATCTCCCTCGTCCTGTTCAACGGGGCGCTCGCGTGGTGGGTGAACGCGCTCGTCGTCGGCGTACCCGGTTTCGCGCACGAGGAAGGCACCTCCGAGTCCGAGGAAATCGCCTCCTATCTGCTGATGGCGGGCGTCTTCTTCGTCGTGTCGGCCGTCCTGTGGGTGTGGACGGTGCACCTGGGCGCGGCGGAGCCGGAGCAGGTCTACCACAAGCGGATCGACTCGGCCGCCTGGATGGAGCACGAGCGGAAACGGCGGAGTGCCGCGCGCGCGAAGGCGGATGCGAAGATGCGCGCGAAGGGGCGAGCGAAGGGGAACGTGGAGGGTGGCGGGGGTGGTTCCGCCGGCTGACCCGGGCGGCCCGGCCCGGCGACCGGGTCCGTTCCCCCTGGTCACCCCGCCTGTCCGGCCCCGGGCGGGGACGCGATCAGCTCTCCGTCGACGACGGTGACGGCCCGGCCGGTCAGCAGCGTACGGTCGCCCGCCAGCGTCACCCGTACGAGACCGCGGCGGGCGCCGCCCTGGAGGCCGGTCAGCTCGGTACGGCCCAGGCGCTCGGCCCAGAAGGGGGCGAGCGCGGTGTGGGCGCTGCCGGTGACCGGGTCCTCGTCGATCCCGAAGGCCGGGAAGAAGCCCCGCGAGACGAAGTCGTACCCGAGGGAGGGATCCTCGGCGGCCGCGGTGACGATCACCCCGCGCTTGGCGAAGGCGCGCAGGGCGGAGTGGTCCGGCGTCAGCTCGCGGACGGTCTTCTCGTCGGCGAGCTCGATCAGGAGGTCGCCGATGTGCGCGGCGGTGTCGTGCACGGAGAGGATCGGCGCCCCGCCGAGCGCGTGGTCCAAGGCGGCCGGCGCGGGGACCGGGGTCAGGGAAGACGTCGGGAAGTCCATGGTGATCGTGCCGTCCTCGGCGGCCTCGGCCGTGAGGATCCCGCAGCGCGCGGTGAAGCGGATCCGGCCGGTGGCGAGGCCTGCGGACGCCAGGACGTGCGCCGTGGCGAGCGTGGCGTGGCCGCACATGTCGACCTCGGCGGCCGGGGTGAACCAGCGCAGCGCCCAGTCGGCGTCCCCGCCGGGCGGCAGGGGGTGGGCGAAGGCGGTCTCGGAGAGGTTGACCTCGGAAGCGACCTGCTGGAGCCAGGAGTCCGGCGGGAAGGCGGTGTCGAGGAGCAGGACTCCGGCGGGGTTCCCGTGGAAGGGCCGGTCGGTGAAGGCGTCGACGATTCGGATGCGCATGCACCGACGGTAGGGCGGTTCCTTGATCACCGACAAAGGCCAATCCGGGGTGACTGGACTGGGCCGGCGCCCCGGAGCGGCCGGCGCCCCGGGGCGGGCCGGTTCAGGTCCGGGAGAGGGCCTTCGTGCCCGACAGCAGGGGGATGAGGTTGAAGTTCCCGTCACCGCGGCCGCAGGTCGGGGCCGTGTCGGCGGTGTTCGAGACCTTCGTGCCGGTCGTGAACCGGCCGTCGCGGCGGGTCGGCACCACCGTGGTGAAGTGGTCGTCGAAGCCGCCGGCGCCGTAGTAGTACACGCACTGCTGGAGGTTCACGTAGCGCCCGGCGGACAGGTCCAGGACCTTGACGTCCGACAGCAGGGGGACGAGGTCGTAGAGGCCGCGGCCGGGGCCGCAGTCCGGGGCCGTGTCGGGCGTGTCGGAGACGTTCGTCCCGGCGGAGAACTCCCCGCCCCCGAGCGAGATCACGGTGGTCAGGTGGTCCCGCTGGCCGTCGGAGTAGTAGACGCACTGGTGCAGGTTCAGG
Source organism: Streptomyces sp. NPDC090045 (assembly GCF_044747975.1). NCBI lineage: Bacteria > Bacillati > Actinomycetota > Actinomycetes > Kitasatosporales > Streptomycetaceae > Streptomyces > Streptomyces sp. NPDC090045. The sequence continues at coordinate 266,812 of NZ_JBIVFA010000013.1, read as the reverse complement.
TAGCGCCCGGAGCTCAGGTCGAGAGCCTGGACGGCAGCCCACGGGTGGTGGGGCTCGAAGTTCCCGTCCCCGCCGCCGCAGGACCGGGTCTGGTCGGAGGCGGCGGACGTGGCGGTTCCGGTCGTGAACCGGCCGTCGCGGCTCGGGACCACGGTCGTGAAGTAGTCGATGACGCGGAAGGACGAGTACACGCACTGGTGCAGGTTGAGGTAGTCGCCGGCCAGTCGCCGGGGGCCGTCGGCGGTGGCCGGGCCCGGCACTACGAGCAGCAGTGCGGCGGCGGCCGCGGCGGCGAGCCACTTCCTGGCGCGTCCCTGAAGGCGCACGGATGTCCCCTTTGCGGGTTGTTTGGGCATGTTCGCGGCCCAGCACAGCACACACCCGCACGCCCTTCGCCCGAAAGTTCGGTCGCCAATCCACCCCAAGGTGTGCCATCGGATCACCTGTCGCTGACGAGTTTCCGATATATCGTTGACGCATCGCGATGGATCAGTGATAGTTGATCCATCGGATGACCGATGACATGAAGAACGACAACGTGACGAAAGGAGCGCAGTCATGCGTTCACATGGACAGCACGACCACGGACATGAGCACGGACGGGGTCACGGCCACTGCGGGCCGGACCGTCGGGAGGAGTTCAGGGGGCTGCGCGCCGCCTTCGGGCCGTTCGGGCCGCCCTTCGGAGGCGGGCCCTTCGGAGGCCGGGGCGGGCGCGGTGGGCGGGGTGGCCGGGCCCGGCGCGGCGACGTGCGCGCCTCGATCCTGGCGCTGCTCGCCGACCGGCCGATGCACGGCTACGAGATGATCCAGGAGATCGGCGAGCGTAGTGGCGGGGCCTGGAAGCCCAGCCCGGGCTCGGTCTATCCGACCCTGCAGCTGCTCGAGGACGAGGGGCTCATCACGAGCGAGAGCGAGGGCGGCAAGAAGCTGTTCACGCTCACCGACGCCGGCCGGACCGAGGCCGAGTCGGGCCCGGACGCGCCGTGGGCCGACGCCGGGCGCGGCTTCGACTTCGAGGCGATGCACGAGGTCCGGACGGCCGGGATCGGCCTGATGGAGGCCTTCGGGCAGGTCTTCAAGACCGGCTCGCCCGAGCAGCGCGAGAAGGCGCTCGGGGTCATCAACGACGCCCGCAAGAAGCTGTACCTGATCCTGGCCGACGAGCACTGAGGGCCGGAAGGCCCTTGCTCCCGCGCAGCGCGCCCCGCGAGTCCTCTCGCGGGGCGCGCCGTCGTGTACGGGGGTGGGAGGCGGGCGGTCAGACCACCAGGGCGGCCAGCTTGCGCAGCGACTCGTTCAGCGCGGCGGTGGCCGAGTCCTTGAGCTTGCCCGCCATCAGCGAGACGGCGGCCCCGGTGAACTCGCCGTCGATGCGGACCGTGGTGGCCCCGCCGTCCGGGGTCAGGGTGTACCGGGTGAGGACGGCCACGCCCATCGGGCCCTTGCCGGTGATGGCGAAGAGGCGCTCGTCCTCCAGCTCCGAGACGGTCCAGACGACCTCGGCCGGGAAGCCCATCATCTTCATGTTCTCGGCGAAGGTGGACCCGACCGCGAGGGTCTCCGGTCCGCCCTTCGGGAAGTTCGTGTGGGTCATGCTCCACTGGCCGTACGCATCCCAGTCCGTGAGCTGGGACCAGAGCTTCGCGGCGGGCGCCTCGATGCGTGATTCCGCGGTGACTTCAGCCATGCGACCACCCCTTCTCGTCGGGTACGTGCGGCGGAAGGTAGCCCTGGCGGGCGGAACATTCAATACTGACGACCTGTCAGAAACGGTGGGGTCCGGAGGGGCGTGATATCGACTCCGTCTCAACAGGTGTCATGGGCGTGACGGTGCTGACCGACCCTGTCATGATGGCGGAATGCAAGCGTCCGGGAAAAACGCCGGACTGGGCCTCGCCCTCGTCTCGGCGTTCGCGTTCGGTGGTTCCGGTGTTGCGGCGAAGCCGCTGATCGAGGCGGGTCTGGACCCGCTCCACATGGTCTGGCTCAGGGTGGCCGGGGCAGCGCTCGTGCTGTCCCCGCTGGCCTGGCGCCACCGTGACCTCGTGCTGCGCAAGCCCCTGCTGCTGGTCGGCTTCGGGCTGATCGCCGTCGCGGGTGTGCAGGCCTTCTACTTCGCCTCCCTGTCCCGGATCCCGGTCGGCGTGGCCCTGCTGCTGGAGTACCTGGGCCCCGCGCTGCTGCTCGGCTACATCCGCTTCGTGCAGCGCAAGCCCGTGACGCGGGGCGCGGCCGCCGGCGCGGCGGTGGCCGTCGTGGGCCTGGCCTGCGTGGTCGAGATCTGGTCCGGGCTGAGCCTGGACCCGCTCGGCGTGCTCTTCGGCCTCGCTGCGGCCTGTTGCCAGGCCTTCTACTTCGTCTTCGCCGACCAGGGCTCCGACGGGGAGGACGCCCCCGACCCGCTCGGGGTGATCGCGTACGGCATGCTCGTCGGCGCCCTGGTGATGACGGTGATCGCCCGGCCGTGGGAGATCGACTGGCAGGTGCTGGGCGGCCAGGCCTCCATGGGCGGCACGATGATGCCCGCGCCGGTGCTGCTCGCCTGGGTGGTGCTGGTCGCGACCGTCTTCGCGTATCTGACCGGTGTGGTCTCGGTGCGCAGGCTCTCGCCGCAGGTCGCGGGCGTGGTGGCCTTCCTGGAGGCGGTCGTCGCCACCGTGCTGGCCTGGATCCTGCTCGGCGAGTACCTCTCGACCTGGCAGATCGTCGGCGGCGCGCTGGTGCTGGGCGGGGCCTTCATAGCCCAGTCCTCCCGGCCGGCCCCGCCGGTCCCCCCGGTCCCGCCCGCCGCGGGCGGTCCGGCCCTGCTGGACCGCGAGACCACGACGGCCTAGGGTGGCGATCATGCATTCGACCGTGCTTCCGCCTCCCGCCGCCTAGCGCGGGCGGCGCCTCCACGATCATGACCCGGCCCGGGGAGTTCCCGGGCGGGTTCGCGCTGCCCGCGAAGCGATGACCTGCTTCCTTCATCCTTCACGCATGCGCGGAGAGCTCTCGTGTCGAACCATTCGCCCGCTGCCGGGCGCAGTCTGCTGTACCTCGTCGTCGCCGGAGCCGCCTGGGGCACCGCCGGAGCGGCGGCCTCACTCCTCTTCCTGGCCAGTGACCTCGGCCCGCTCGCCCTGTCGTTCTGGCGGTGCGCGGGCGGGCTCGTGGTGCTGCTCGGGGTGCTCGCCGTACGGGGGTCCCGTACCGGGCCGGGACGGACGCGGCCCTCGGTGGGCTCGCTTATCGGGACCGGACTGCTGTTCACCCTCTTCCAGGCCGCGTACTTCGCCGCCGTGCGCGAGACCGGCCTCGCCGTGGGCACCGTGGTCACGCTCGGCGCCGGGCCCGTGCTCATCGCGCTCGGGGCACGCCACTGGATGGGCGAGCGGCTCGGCCGCGGTGGCGTGGCCGCCGTCGTCGGGGCGCTGGCGGGGCTGGCCGTCCTGGTGCTGGGCAGCGGGGGCGGCGAGGTGCGGCCGGTCGGCGTCGGCTGGGCCTTGCTGTCCGCCGCCGGCTACGCGGGGATGACCCTGCGGGCCCGCCGGCTCGGGCAGCGCGGCACCGGCGGGGACCCGCTGGTGACCACCGCGTGGTCGGTCGCGGTGGGCACGGTGTGCCTGCTCCCCCTGGCTGCGATGGAGGGGCTGCTGCCGCACACTGCTGATCTCGGCCGGGTGCTCTGGCTGCTCGTGTACGTGGCCACCGTGCCGACGGCGCTGGCGTACGCGCTCTATTTCACGGGAGCCGCCGCCGTACGGGCCGCCACCGTCTCGGTGATCATGCTGATCGAGCCGGTGAGCGCCGCGGTGATCGCCGTCCTGCTCCTCGGGGAGCGGCTGACCGCCGCCGTGGTGCTGGGCACCGTACTGCTGCTGACGGCGGTGGGCGCCCTGATCGTGGCGGAGTCGCGCCGTCCGGCGGAAGCCGTGCCCACCGCCGTCCGGCGGAGTCCTCAGAGCGCCGTGATGTAGTCCGGAACGGTGATGCCGGGGGCCAGGTCCGCGGCGGGCTCCGGGGTTCCGAACGCGGGGGCGACCGGGACCACGCCCGCCCAGTAGGGCAGGTCCAGGTCCTCGGCGTCGTCGTTGCTCGGGCCGGTACGCAGCTTCGCGGACACCTCGGTCAGATCCACGCGGATCACCGCCGTGGCGGCGAGTTCCCTGGCGTTGGCGGGCCGGATGTCGGCGGAGCGGCCCGGCACGGCGGAGTCGACCAGGGCGTCCAGGGCCATCCGGCGCTCCGCCTCGTCGGTGACCTGGTAGGCGGTGCCGTGCACGACCACCGAGCGGTAGTTGAGCGAGTGGTGGAAGGCCGAGCGGGCCAGCACGAGACCGTCGACGTGGGTCACGGTCACGCAGACGGCCAGGCCCGGATCGGCCTGGCCGGCCGCGAGCAGCGGGCGGGATCCGGTCGAGCCGTGCACGTAGATCGATTCGCCGACCCGGGCGAACAGCGTGGGCAGGACCACGGGCGCGCCGTCGCGGACGAAGCCGAGGTGGCAGATGTAGGCCTCGTCGAGTATCGAGTGCACCGTCTCGCGGTCGTAGCGCGCCCGGTCGCGGGAACGGGTGGGGACCGTGCGGTCGGTGGGCTCGTACGTGCCGGTCGTCCCGGTGCTCTTGGTGCTCTCGGTCGTCGTCTCCGTGGCGGGCGTGGCGGTCATGATGCCGACTCCATTGCACTAGTGCATACTTGGGTTTGTGCTAGTAGAGTATCGGATCACAGGGCGCGGCACAGCGGATATCGCGGCGAGCGTCGAGGCGGGCGTGGCATCGGGTGCGCTGCCGCCCGGATCGCTGCTGCCCCCGATGCGGGAGCTGGCGGGCGAACTGGGCGTCAACCCCAACACCGTGGCGGCTGCCTACAGGACACTGCGCGAGCGCGGGGTCATCGAAACCGACGGGCGACGCGGAAGCAGGGTGCGGCCCCGGCCCTCCAGCACCCCCCGGGACGCGCTGCGGATGGCGGTGCCGGCGGGAGTGCGCGACCTCGCGGAGGGCAATCCGGACGTGTCGCTGCTCCCCGCCCTGGACGGGGCACTGGCGGCCGCGGCCCGGCGGTACGCGCAGGCCCCGGCCCTCTACGGAGCGGACCCGGTCGCGCCGGACCTGGCCCGGCTCGCCCGGGCGGACTTCGATGCGGACGCCGTGCCGCCCGGCCCGGTGGCGGTGACCTCGGGAGCGCTGGACGCGATCGAACGGGTGCTCGTCGCCCACCTGAGGCCGGGGGACGCGGTGGCGGTCGAGGACCCGGGCTGGGGAGGCTCGCTCGACCTCGTCCCGGCGCTGGGCCTGCGGGTGCTTCCGGTGGCGGTGGACGACGACGGGCCGCGGGCCGACGCGGTCGCCCGGGCGCTGGCCGCCGGGGCCCGGGCACTGGTGGTGACCTCGCGGGCACAGAACCCGACCGGCGCCGCGGTGAGCGCGGCGCGGGCGGGGGAGCTGCGGGAGCTGCTGGCGCGCCACCCCGGGGTGCTGCTGATCGAGGACGACCACGGCCACGGGATCGTCGACGTCGACCTGCCGTTGCACCCGCTGGGCGGGGTGACCAGGCACTGGGCGCTGATCCGGTCCACGGCGAAGGCCTACGGGCCCGACCTGCGGCTCGCCGTGCTCACGGGAGACGCGGTGACCCTGGACCGCGTGCGGGGGCGCCAGCGGCTGGGCCCGGGCTGGGTGAGCCGGCTGCTCCAGCACGCGGTGGTGGAGCTGTGGGCCTCGGAAGCCGTGGACCGCGCGGTGGTGGCCCGCGCGTACGGGGAGCGGCGGGACGCCTTGGTCGAGGCCCTGCGGGAGCGGGGGGTGCGGGCGCACGGGCGGAGCGGGCTGAACGTGTGGGTGCCGGTGGCCGACGAGACGGTGGTGGTCACGAGGCTGCTCGCCGCGGGATGGGCGGTGGCCGCCGGAGCGATCTTCCGGGTCGAGGCGGGACCGGGAGTACGGCTGACCGTGTCGCAGCTGGAGGTCTCGGAGGTGCCGGGCCTGGCGGACGCCGTGGCCGCGGCGGTCCGCACGGGGGTCGCGGGCGGGCGGAACGACTGACCGCCGCACGGCTGGAATGGCGGCCCGCCGGTGGCCTTGCCGGCCGGGGCGGGCCGGCTTCGGCGGTGCGGCTTGGGCCGGGTGTGTTCCGGTGCGTCTCCTCGGGCGTCGAACGTGTCGGGGGGTCGGCGGGCCGGGGCACCTTGTGTTCGACGCCCTGCGGGGAGCGCCCCTGCACACACCCGTCCCCGGCGGAGATGTCCTGGGGCCGGCCCTGCACACCCGGACCCGCCGGAGCCGTCCTCGGTTTGGTCCTGCCGACAGGACTGGAGGAGGCGGTCAGACGGGCTTCCGTGGCCCGGGGCGGGTCTGGCTGAGGGCGGCTCCGGCCAGGACGACCGCGGCGCCGACCGGGGTGTTCCAGTGCAGCTGCTCACCGAGGACCAGGACGCCCGCCGCCGTGGCGATGACCGGGATGAAGTAGGTGACCATCTGGGCGGTGGTCGGGCCGACCTCCGTCACCAGGCCGTACTGCATCTGCAGGGCCATGCCCGTGCCGAGGGCGCCCAGGGCGATCACGGAGAGGGTCGGCCAGAGCGGGAACGAGGCCGGCGCCGTGGTGAAGAGGGCGCTGACCAGCGAGAGCTGGAGCGTGGAGACGATGAGCTGGCCGCCGGTCAGGGCCACCGGGGAGCCCGGGGTGCCGGCCAGCGTGCGGCGGACGTAGATCCAGCCGATGGGGTAGCAGAGCGCGGCCAGCAGGGCGAGCGCGGTGCCCCCGGCGTCGACGCCGGCGAAGCCCTGCCAGGCGCCGAGGACGATCAGGACGCCGAGGAAGCCCAGGCCCAGGCCCGCGAAACGGCGGCGCGTGGGGCGGTCCTCGGACAGGGCGACCATCGACAGCGCCATGCCCCACAGCGGGGAGGTCGCGTTGCAGATGCCGGCCAGGCTGGAGGGGATGCTCAGCTCCGCGTACGCGAAGAGGGAGAACGGGGCGGTGTTGAGCAGGAGCGCGGCCACGCTGAGGTGGCCCCAGGTGCGCAGCCCGCGGGGAAGCCTCTCGCGGCGGACCAGCAGTACCGCGAGGAGGGCGAGCGCGCCGAACAGGACCCGGCCCAGGGCCACTTGGAAGGGTGCGTACGCCTCCGTGCCGACCTTGATCAGGAGGAAGCTGAAGCCCCAGACGACCGAGAGGATCGCGAACCGGACGCGCCAGTCGAGGAGCCTGGCGCGCCAGCCGGCGGCGGTGGTGGCCGCGGTGGTGGAGAGGGTGGGCCGCGGGGCTGTCGGTGCGCTCATGACCTTTACTGTGCTCGTATCAACCTCGTAGGACAAGCGAGAGTTTCTCCAGTCCACGGCGTAGCATTGCTTACATGTTGAACCTGGAGCGCCTGCGCACCCTCGATGCCCTCGCCCGCCACGGCTCGGTCAGCGGCGCGGCCGACGGCCTCCACGTCACCACTTCCGCCGTGTCCCAGCAGATGGCCAAGCTGGAGCGCGAGGTCGGCCAGCCGCTGCTGGCCAGGAACGGGCGCGGGGTCCGGCTCACCGACGCCGGGCGGCTGCTCGCCGATCACGCGGCCCGGATCATCTCCCAGGTGGAGCTCGCCCAGGCCGACGTCGAGGCCCAGCGCGGATGCGCCGTCGGCGAGCTGCGGATCGGCGCCTTCCCGACCGCCATGCGCGGGCTGCTGCCGCAGGCCCTGTCCGCGCTGCGCGCCGGGCACCCGGACGTGCGGGCACGGGTGCGCGAGCAGGAGCCCGAGGACAGCATGGCCGCCGTCGTGCGCGGGGACCTCGACCTGGCGCTGGCCATCGACTGGCACAACAAGCGGATGCCGGTGCCCGCCGAGCTCACCCGGACCCACCTGCTGGACGACTCCGTCGACATCGCGGTCCCGGTCGGTCACCCGCTGGCCGACCGGAGCAGGATCTCGCTCGCCGACTTCGCCGACGACGACTGGATCTCCTGGAACGAGGGGCAGTTCTGCCACGAGTGGCTGGTCTTCAATCTGCGCGGTACGGGCGTCGAGCCGCGCATCGCCCACATCGCCGAGGAGCACCACACCCAGCTGGCCTTCGTGGAGGCCGGACTCGGTGTGTGCGTGGCGCCGAGGCTGGGGCGCGGCCCGGTGCCGCCTGGGGTGCGGCTGCTGCCGGTCTGTGACGCCGTACGCCGCCACGTGTACGCCGTCTGGCGCGCGGACGCGGACCGGCGGCCCTCGATCCGGGCCGCGGTCGACGCCCTGCGGGAGGCGGCCGCCGGACTGCAGTAGTCCGCCCGGCTCCACGGCCTACAGCTTGCGGAAGTCCCAGGAGACGATCGAGTCGGGGGTCAGGCGGATCCAGGCGTGCCGCCCGTCGTGCGGCATCTCCTCGATGCCGAAGTTCTTGACCGGGAAGATCCGCTCGGCCTCCGCCAGTTCGGGGCACGGCTCGCCGGTGCGCGGGGCCTCGCCCACGAAGACGGCGCTGCCGGACAGCTCCACCCCGCGCAGTTCGTCGTACGACTCGCCCGAGTCCACGACCACCGAGATCCGCGGGTCCTTGCGCAGGTCGGACCAGCGGCGGCTGCGCGTGATCGAGTACAGCCACAGCGAGCCGCCGTCCCAGGCGAACCACAGGGCGCCCACGTGCGGGCGCCCGTCGGGGGAGACCGTCGCCACCCGGCAGGTCTTCTGCTCGCGCAGGAAGGTGTCCACTTCCGCGTCGCTCATCATGATGCGCCGGCCCCGCCGCTGCGAGGTTCCGGTTCGTGACTCGTCCATCCGTCCTGCACCCCTTCACATCTGACTGTGTGTCAGGAATCATGAGGGCTCTTCCGTCGCCACGCCAGGGGGAGCCATGCCCGATCTCGATCCCGCCACCACCGCGCTGCTCACCGTCGAGTGCCAGAACGGTGTCGTGGGGGAGGAGAGCGCGCTGCCCGAGCTCGCCAAGGAGGCCCGGGACTCGGGGATGCTGGGGCGCGTGGCCGCGCTGGTCGACGCCGCGCGCGGGGCCGGCGTACAGGTGCTGCACGCCGTCGCCGAGCGGCGGCCCGACGGGCTCGGTGCGAACACCAACGCCCGGCTGTTCCGGGCCGCGGGGAAGCTGCCCGTGCGCCAGCTGACCGGGAGCCGGGCGGTGGAGGTCGCCGCCCCCATCGTCGTCGCCGGGCAGGACCTGGTGGTCCGCCGGCTGCACGGGCTCTCCCCGATGGCCGGCACCGATCTCGACCCCCTGCTGCGCAACCTCGGCATCCGCACCCTCGTCGTCACGGGGGTCTCCTCCAACATCGCCATCCCCAACACCGTGTTCGACGCCGTGAACCTCGGCTACCAGGTCGTGGTCCCCGCCGACGCCATCGCCGGGGTGCCCGCCTCCTGCACCGCCGAGGTGATCCGCAACTCCCTGGCACTCGTGGCGTCCATCACCACGGCCGAGGCCCTCCTTGAGCAGTGGGCCCCCGAGTACTGATCCTCGTAGCCCGGGCGGACCCTGCTCAGGACGCAGTGCAACGGTCCCAGGATTCGGCGCTCGACATCCAGGGCAAGGCCTTCCGCCGGCTGTGCCGTGCCCTGCGGGCCCAGGCCACGTACACGGCATGCGAGGTGCCGGCCACCACGAGGGAGCGGGTCCGTTCGGTCCGGCGCGCGGTCGGCGTGTTGGTCTACGAAGAGTGACGGCCGTGCGGGGGACCGTGCCGGGGGTGGGGGAGGGGGGTTCGGGCAGGCTGACGCTCGGGTGCGACACCGACGGCCCTGCCTCGGAGGCGCGGTTTCGGCAAGCGCGATGTGTGCATATCGTCATACATCTGTCGCTGTGGGTGATCATCACTCACGGCAGGCTCCACGCCTGTCCGCACGTGCTCACAGGTGAGGAGCCACATGTCACGCAGGCACCGCCCCAAGAGATTCGCCGCATCGCTCTCCGCGCTCGCGGCCACCGCCCTCTTCGTCGCCGCCGTTCCCGCCACCGCCCACGACGGGGACAGCCATCCCGACGAAGCCGCGGCGCTGGGGGCCGGGCATGCTCAGGAGCATGCCAAGATCCGCGCGGCGGCCCAGGCGCTGGGTGGATATTCCCAGCTCGCGCGCATCGAGAGCCTGAGCGATCTGACCAGGTCCCAGGAGCTGGCGAACTCGAAGTTCCACCCCAAGGCGTACGGGCAGTTCGCGGAGTACTTCCAGTCGCCCGACTTCGCCGCCCACGTCGCCATGCTGCCCACCGGCAAGGTGCTGCTGTTCTCCTTCGAGCGTGTCGAGACCGACCCCACGGAGGAGCCGGCGCCGACCAACACGCTCGGGCCGGAAAACGCCGGCCGCGCCTTTCTCTGGGATCCGGCGAAGGGGACCGGCCCCGAGGCGTTCAAAAAGGTCACCCCGCCCGAGCTCGTCGTGCCGGACGGCACGAACGTGAAGCGCCCGGCTCCCTTCTTCTGCGCCGGGCACGCCTTCCTGCCCAACGGCATGCTCGGCGTCTTCGGCGGGAACCTCGGCTACGGCGGAGGCGCCGGAGCGAAGCTGTCCCTCGTCTTCGACCCGTGGACCGAGTCGTGGGCGGTCAACAAGGACATGGCGGTGGGTCGCTGGTACCCGTCCGTCGCCACCGCCCCGGACGGGCGCCTGCTCATCATGTCCGGGCACACCGAACAGGGGTGGGGCACCTCCACCTCGGTCGTCGAGCGGTTCCCGGCGAAGAGCCACCCGGTGCCCTTCGAGAAGAATCTGATCCCGCGAGACGTCCCCACCGACACCCTTCGCGTCGACGCGCCGTTCGGCGAGGACAGCGACTACCCGCACCTGTTCACCCTGCGCGACGGCAAGGTGTACGGCCTGGGCCGCCACGCCACCCGGCAGTGGGCCTTCGACCCGGTCGCGGAGACGCGTACGGACCTTCCCGCCCGCCCGGACGGCGTCCACCGCGGCTACGGCTCGGCGGTGGCGCTGCCCGCCGGATTCCGCGGTCCGAACTCCGTACTGATCCTCGGCGGTGACCGCGACGACCCCAACACCTACCAGCTCGCGGACGGGGTGTGGGAGAAGAAGCAGCCGCGCGCCTTCGGCCGGACCCAGGACAACACCCTCCTCCTCCCGGACGCCAGCCTGCTGACGGTCAACGGCGCCTACGGCATCCGGGACTACGGAAACGGCGACTACAACCCCAAGTCCGAGCTCAAGTACCGCCAGATCGAGACCCGCAACGCGCTCGGGGACTGGCGGCTCGGCCCCGTGCAGCGGCTGCCGCGCGGTTACCACTCCAACGCGGTCGTCCTTCCCGACGGCCGGATCATGGTCACCGGCGACGAACTCCAGCAGCTCGCCAACGACCCGAAGATCGATGACGACATGAACGGCAGCATCGAGATCTTCGAGCCCGCCTACCTCCACCAGGGCTCCCGGCCCAAGCTCGACCACGTGCCGAGCGGCCCTGTCGGCTACGACTCCCGCTTCAGGGCGACGACTTCGACCCCCGGCAAGGTCAAGAAGGCCGTCCTGCTGGCGCCGACCACCGCGACCCACGCGGTCAATACCAGCCAGCGCCACCTGGAACTGCGGATCGTCCACCGTCAGGGCAACACGCTCGGGCTTCAGGCCCCGCCCTCCGCCAACGACGCCCCGCCCGGGCACTACATGCTCTTCCTGCTGGACGAGAAGGGGGTACCGAGCACGGCCAAGTTCGTGTCCCTGCGCTGAACGAAACGAACGGGAGCGGCGGCCCGGTCCTCGATCCCCGGATTCCGGGCACACGCCCAGGTGAGTCGGTGCGCCGGACTCGCTTGCGGCGCGAGGAGCGCGCCGCCGACTTCCCGGAGGCGGCCGGCCGGGCCGAACCGGCCGCCGCCGAACTGGTCCTGCCCGCCGACCGGGTAGGCCTCGCCGTGCCCGTCAGCTCGTAGGGCCTCAGTGCGCCCGCGTCGACCTTCGGTCCACGCGGGCTGGATGCCCGGTGTCGCGCAGGGCCAGGAGGAATGTGGCGATGTGGTCCGGCGCGGCCTGGGCTTCGGCGCGCATGATCCGGTAGCCGTCGGCTTCGACGCCGTAGACGGTGCGCTGGTGCTTCAGCCCTTCCTGATGCTGTTCCACCTTGCCGGCTTTCCGTTGGTACTGCAGGGCGTCGGCACCTGCGGCGATGACTTCGGCGAGCCGGTTGGCGAAGGCCGCGTTGCATCCTCCGAGCCGGACGAAACCGTGGCCGGCCACCGGCCCGTCGTTGCTCAGGGAGGGAAGCGTCAGGTTGGCGAGCGCGAGCGCCGCCTGAAGGTTGGTCACAGCATCTTCGCCGGCCTGGTAAGCGGTGTCCTGGCGCCGCTTGTATTGGACTCGTTCCGTGTAGGTCAATTCGTACATGTTGCTGAGCTCTCCTGTGGGTCTGGAGGTGAGGCGCCGGAGCGCGTTGTGCATGCGGTTCAGCGGGGGGTGGTCCTCTGCCGGCGCGCCGGCCCTGCGCACGCATCCCGTGGCCGCCGCACCGCTGATCACCTGAGCAGCAGGCCGGCCGCGGATGCCGACGGCGCCGCCCCTGGGCATGGCCTTTTCCTACGGCACGTCGCTCGGTGTGCCGCAGTGACTGGACGCACCTGGGCTGCGGGGTGCGGAGCAGGCCGCATCGCGGCAAGAGTGGGTAGACCGACGGGCTGAGTCTGTGCACGGCCCGTGACTATCGGTTTGGATCTTCGTTTCAAAGGTGCAGGCGAGCACCCCTTTGTCGTGTGGGAAGGACCGGGTTGGCCAGGGAGGAGTTAGCGGCTGCTACCGCCTTTGCCCTTCGCGGTCGCCGTCCATGGGTTGCTCGGCCCTCTTGCGTCGTCGTCCGACAGCGCCGTTCCCGCTGGGACGCTCACCCAGGATTCCCACTCCCGCGCTTGGACGGCGAATCGCTCTGGCCGACGGCAAGACTGTCGCCCAGCTGTACTCCATCGCCCGAGGCGAGGGCCGTCGCGCTGACTTGCGCACGTGGCGCTGTCGCACGCGTACGACCGTCATGCGCCGTACCCGAATCCGTGGCGGTGGGACGGAGAGCCGGCTTCCCTGCTGTCTGCCACGGGGAAGCCGGGAGGGACACCGTCCGGGCCACGTCGGGCCGTGGCCGTCTGCCTGAGCGGAACGGACACGGAGGCTGCCGGATTTCGGTGCCGCGGAGCGGCCTGGCGAGGCGGTCGCGTGAGCGTGATCTGGCGGACCAGCTGTTGGAAGCAGGACAGCGCCGCGACCGCAGGAAGGGCAGACGCCGCCCCGGCGGCGATCGTTCTGGGTGCCTGGGCCACGCACAGAAGCGTGGCCAGCGTGGAGAACAGCAAGACGATGGACCAGGAATGAAGCGCGCGGCGCTGGTGCAAGGCCGATCTGAGGATGGACAGGGAGGCGACCATCCAGGGGCCGTAGATCAGCAGGGGCCACCAGCTGACCACGTCGCGGGCCGTGTGGGGTCCGGCGCTGTGGCGCAGGGTGTCGCAGATGGCCAAGCCGCTGAGGATGCTCACCACAGCGGCGATGGCGCCCACCAGCGCGGCGGTGAACACACTGCCCGTTTGCAGCAGGGTCACGACTGGCGATTTCGGCAGGTTCCGGCGGTGCCCCCTGGAGGCTCGTGCGGGCGGACGCCCGGGAGGGGTGGGCTTCAGCCCTGCCATGAGGCCGATGGTGCTGGCCGTGTCACCGGTGCCGTCGAAGCCGCCTCGGGTGAGGGGCTCCCGCTGCCCGGGTACGGCGTTCTCCTGGAGAAGGCAGGCGAGTTCCTCCACCGGATCCCATGCCCGATGCGCCTCGCCCGGCCCGCCGGGAGGTTGCCCGGGATAGGGGTGTTGTACGTGCTCCGGCTCGCCCCAGAAAGCCGAGGTCTCCTGCTGGGGGCGGACGCCGTGGATGTCCGGGTACCCGTACGGCTCATGCACGGGAGCTGCCACCCGAGCACTCGCCGGCAGCTGTTGCGGACGCTGCCGTGTTCCCCAACCGCCTGCCGAAGTCGACCTGGATCACGCTCATCGTATGGAGGAAGTCCTCAAAGATCGAGGACGAGTAGCTCAGATCGATTTCCAGACTCTCGTGTTCCAGCGTTGCGTTCCGGGTCACGCCACGGTCGGCTGAACCCGGAATGAAAAGCCACTTACCGATCCGGATCGCCCCGGAGTGAAAACTGCCTCCCTGTCCGTCTTCTTCCGCAGTCCTGCGGAAGAAGACGGGGAGCTTTGCTGTTGTCATATTCCATAAACGCTGTCGATGTTGGTCAGGGTATGCGCCATCCGGGTGATGGTGGCCGATGAGTAAGTGGTGGGCCTGTCTTATCGGTTCGACAGGCGGACCACGTGGACAGCAGGAACGTTGCTCTCGCCGCCGCGCGTCACGCCGCGCCGCGCCTTGGCTCGCCTCGACTCGGGTAAACGGTGAGCTTCGGCTCCGCCTCTCTGCCGGGGTGCCTGACGGCAACGCGTGTACGTCACATACGACCGCCCTGCTGCGTGCCGAGCCCCACCCGGCGGAGTCCCCCGTGCACGGAGGCATGCGTCTGCGCTTGTGGCTGCGCGGACGGCCACGTGACCCAAAGAAGCGCCTTGACCCCTGACTTGGGGCCGGGAGGGCCGGCCGCTCGCAGCAGTCGACTGATCATCGGTAAATAGATCGAGATGCCAAGGACGTGGATTGCTGCGCATGGCTGCAATCGGAGGACAGGGCGCAACCAGGCATATGCCCGTGCGTTATGCCGGTCGATCGCCGGGGCTCAGGTCCGGGCGGTCCTTGCAACCTCAACCTTCGAAAGGACCAGCCGTGGGAGGCATCCTCCTGTGGATCGTGCTGATTTCCACCGCACTGGGCACAGTTTTCACCGCGTTGAACTCCTCGGGGATCGGCCGCCTCTGGGCCGTGGACGCCCTTGAGCTGAGGCGCCGACGACGCTTCAAGCAGGTTCTATCCCTGCACGTAGACGCCACCCGGCTGTCTTGTCGGGAAGCCGCGGTGGCGGTGTGGCCGGGGGAGGAGCCTGTCGGCGTCTCCGTATCCGGGTCGTTCATGAGCCATGTCGGCCACCCTTCCTACGGCCAAACGGCCCCATGCTGGCGGCCGACTCCACCCGCTGAACGGCTGCAGTTCTGACGAAGGGTGGTCGCGTTGACTCGGACTTCGTCGCGTCCCGGGTTCCGGCGAGGCGCGTGATGCCGGCACCCCGGACGTGAGGCTCTGGGCCGCGGTAGGCCGCCGAACAGGCCTCGGCGAGAGTGCATCCAGTGCCCTGCAGCCCCCGCTGCAGTGCCCTCGCGAACCGTGGCCCGGAGAGCTCGGACGAGTCGTGTCGGAACACTATCCAATGTCACACGCGGGCAGGCCACTCGGCACGCCCTCCTGATCAAGAACACCCAGTGGAAAGGGTGGCCGGTATCACTGAAAAACCCCGGCAATTCGTACATCGTCGGAGTGGGGTGGAAACCCCGGCAATTCGCACATTGGCGGGCGGGCGAAAACCCTGGCAATTCGCACATTGCTGCTCCTCGCCGCCAAATGGGTTATGTCGAAACGGTGGCGGCTGGTCTCATTCCGGCTCGATGCACTCCGTCCTGGCCGTCGTGGGAAAGTCGAGATGTGTCTGAACTGAAAGAACTATCATCGACCTGTCATTGTGAGAGCCTCCGGAGCATCCGGACACAGTCCGCGAGAAGGGTTGCGTGAGGATGCCACCCTGCGGTGACCCAGCGGCTCGTGTTTTATGGGCAGCGGCCCAACGGGGGGCGTGCACGGTACGGGCGGCGCTGATACAGGCGATCCGCCGCCTGGCTGGAGCAGGCACGGCCGGCGAAACGACCCCGCCCCGCACGCAAATGAGCTCGATACCGGCACTTCAGGACGAATACAGGTCGGGTTTCTCCCTGTCGCTGCCTCCTCCAGCGGGCTCGGCGAGCGACCTCCACGAATGTCCGTGGTGCCGATCCCTTGGAAGTCCCGAGACTCCTGGCCGGTCCGGGCCCACCGAGGACTGTTAGCGATGACGGCAGGGGTGGCATCCGTGTTCGACCGTGAGGGGACGGGTTCGCGTGATGCTCCGGCAAGGCCGCCGCAGCTCCGGATGGATCACGGGCCGAGGCCGGCCATCGGGCCGGCCCGTCCGCCCCCGCCACCGCTCCCGCCCCCGCTCCGCCGGTCCGTTGCGGAGGTCGTCGCGGGCAGGCGCGCCGTGCTGGGTGATGCCCGGCCGGCTCGGCCGTAGAGCTGTCTCTTGATCTTCTTGATGCGGTTGACGGCGCCCTCGATGCTGCCGGAGCTCCAGTCCAGGGTGCGGCTGGCGGCGCGGGCGAGGGTCGGCAAGCCCTGACGGAAAGGGGCGTCGAACTCCTCAGCCGTGAGCGAGCGTTCGCCCTCGTAGAAGAAGCTGCTCGACTCTTGGGGGAAGGTCAGGCCAAACTCACCGTGCAGGAGGCGCTGGAGCAATCCCAAGGTGGTCGTCCTCGACGAGCTCACCGACGGGCCCGACCCGCGGGCCCGTCGTGACACCTGGCCTGATCGGCCGGGCCGCGAGTTCGACCGTCATCTCGTTCAGGCCATCGCAGTCGACCGCCGAGCGGGAGCTTGCGGAACTGCCCGGCGCCGCCTCGGTACAGGAGACGGACCGCAAGCTCGTCATCAGCGGCACCGGCCAGACCGTGGGCGCCGGTCTTTCGCTGCCCGCCACACACCGCATTACGGCCAACCAACTCGCAGGATGAGCTGGTTCCCTGGGGGCGCCATGGATGTGCAGGAATGCGGGACATGTAGCCTTGGATGATGTTGACAGAAGTCACCGCGACCCGCTATGTCACGCCCTTGCGCGAGGGGGGCTCGCTTCCCGGTGTCGTCGAGGCCGACGACCTCGGCATATACGTCATGAAATTCACCGGAGCCGGCCAGGGCCGCAAGACCCTGGTCGCCGAGGTCATCTGCGGCCGCCTGGCCCAGCGGCTGGGGCTGCGCGTTCCGACCCTGGTCCAGATGCAGCTCGACCCCGTCATCGGGCTCGGCGAGCCCGACCAGGAGGTCCAGGAGCTGCTCAAGGCCAGCGGCGGGCTCAACCTCGGCATGGACTACCTGCCCGGCTCGATCGGCTTCGACCCGCTCGCCTACCAGGTGGACCCGGCCGAAGCGGGACGCGTGGTCTGGTTCGACGCCCTCATCAACAACGTCGACCGGTCCTGGCGCAACCCGAACATGCTGGTCTGGCACGGGGATCTGTGGCTCATCGACCACGGCGCCACCATGATCTGGCACCACAACTGGCCCACCGCCGAGGCCGCGGCCGCCAAGCCCTACAACGCCTCCGACCACGTACTGGCCCCCGTGGGCCCGGACATCGAGGCCGCGGCCGCCGCCCTCGCGCCGCTGGTCACCGAGGAACTGCTGACGGAGGTCGCGGCCGACGTCCCCGACGAGTGGCTGGTCGACGAGCCGGGCTTCGACTCCACCGACGCGCTGCGCCGCGCCTACGTGGAGGCGCTGCTGCCGCGCGCAGCCACGATCCACGAGAGGATCACCATGGAGGCCGAGGTCAAGCGGCGGTCCGGTCCGCCGGGCTGGCTGGCCGAACGCCTCGCCCCCCTGCCCCACAAGAAGAAGAGCGACGACGAGTGACCAAGCGGGACGTGTTCGAGTACGCGCTGGTGCGTGTGGTGCCCCGGATGGAACGCGGTGAGTGCTTCAACGCCGGAGTGATCGTCTACTGCCGGGCGCACGCGTACGTCGCCGCGCGCACCCACCTCGACGAGGCGAAGCTGCTCGCGCTGGATCCCCAGGCCGATGTGGCCGGGGTGCGGGCCGCGTTGCGCGGGGTCGAGGGCGTGTGCGAGGGCGGGGAGTCCGCCGGGCAGGCGGCGGGCGACGACGCCGGGCGGCGGTTCCGGTGGCTGATCGCGCCGCGGAGCACGGTGGTGCAGCCGGGGCCGGTGCACACCGGCCTGACGGCCGACCCGGCGGTGGAGGTGGAGAGGCTGCTCGACCTGCTGGTCCGCTGACCGCTGGTCGCTGGTCCCGCCGGTGGGGCGGTGCGGCGCCGTCGCCGGGGCGCTGCCCCGGACCCTCCCCCAGACTCCGTCCGGGGGGACCCCCACGCCTCAAACGCCGGCGAGGCTGGAAGATCGGGGCGCCGCCCCCGACCCCGCGCCTCAAACGCCGGCGGGGCTGGATGATGCGGCGAGGCTGGATGGTGCGGTGGGGCTGGGTGGTGCGGCGGGGCTGGAGTTGCCGGATGTGCCACCCGGCGCCTTGAGCGGTGGCGCGTCTCGAGGTGCCGCCGTTGACACCGGGTGCCAGGGCTCCTAGCGTCTCCTCTGCTGAAGCTACTAAGCGGTTGCTCACCTCTGGGCGGCCGTCTCTCAAGGGCGAGGAGATCCAGCATGTCCACCACCGAGCAGCGCGTCGCGATCGTGACCGGGGCGGCCCGGGGCATCGGCGCGGCCACCGCCGTACGCCTGGCCGCCGAGGGCCGGGCCGTCGCCGTACTCGACCTCGACGAGGCGGCCTGCAAGGACACCGTGGAGGCGATCAGGGCGGCCGGCGGCAAGGCCCTGGCGGTCGGCTGCGACGTCTCCGACGGCGCGCAGGTGGAGGCCGCCGTCGCGCGCGTCGCGAGCGAGCTCGGCGCCCCGACCATCCTGGTCAACAACGCCGGCGTGCTGCGCGACAACCTGCTGTTCAAGATGAGCGAGACCGACTGGGACACCGTCATGAACGTGCACCTGCGCGGTGCCTTCCTGATGTCCAAGGCCTGTCAGAAGTACATGGTGGACGCCAAGTTCGGCCGCATCGTGAACCTTTCCAGCAGCTCGGCGCTCGGCAACCGCGGCCAGGTCAACTACTCCGCCGCCAAGGCCGGCCTGCAGGGCTTCACCAAGACCCTGGCCATCGAGCTCGGCAAGTTCGGCGTCACCGCCAACGCCGTCGCCCCCGGTTTCATCGTCACCGAGATGACCGCCCAGACGGCCGCCCGCGTCGGCATGGGCTTCGAGGACTTCCAGGCGGCGGCCGCCACCCAGATCCCCGTCCAGCGCGTCGGCCGCCCGGACGACATCGCCAACGCCATCGCGTTCTTCACCGGCGAGGCGGCCGGCTTCGTCTCCGGCCAGGTCATGTACGTCGCCGGCGGCCCGCTCAACTGACGAGCGAAGAGATCACGAGAGGCAGGCGCACGTCATGACGTACGACGGTATCGACAGCGGCAAGGTCGCACTGATCACCGGGGCGAGCCGGGGCATCGGTTACGGCATCGCCGAGGCGCTGGTCGCCCGCGGCGACCGGATCTGCATCACCGGGCGCAATGAGGATGCCCTCAAGGAGGCCGTCGAGCGGCTCGGTGCGGACCGGGTGATCGGGGTCGCCGGCAAGGCGCACGACGAGGCCCACCAGGCCGTCGCCGTCGAGCGCACGATGGAGGCCTTCGGCCGCGTCGACTTCCTGGTGAACAACGCCGGCACCAATCCGGTCTTCGGGCCGATCGCGGACCTGGACCTCGGGGTCGCCCGCAAGGTCTTCGAGACCAATGTGATCTCGGCGCTCGGCTTCGCCCAGCGGACCTGGCACGCCTGGCAGAAGGACAACGGCGGAGCGATCGTGAACATCGCCTCCATCGCCGGCGTCTCCGCCTCGCCCTTCATCGGGGCGTACGGGATGAGCAAGGCCGCCATGGTCAACCTCACCCTCCAGCTCGCCCACGAGATGGCACCGGGTGTCCGGGTCAACGCGATCGCCCCCGCGGTGGTCAAGACCAAGTTCGCGCAGGCGCTCTACGAGGGCCGGGAGCAGGAGGCCGCGGCCGCTTATCCGCTCGGCCGGCTGGGGCACCCGGAGGACATCGGAGGGGCCGCCGCGTTTCTTACATCTGCACAAGCGGAATGGATCACGGGCCAAACTCTGGTCGTCGACGGTGGGATGTTCCTCAATGCTGGAGTGCACTAACCGATAATCGGACGTTTTTGCCTCCGAAAGGGAGGCAAATGTGTATCGAATGTGCACGGAACCGGTCAAGTGCCCCACGAAACCACCCCATTGGATTCGTGGGGCACTGCGGTAGGGTCTGCCGCACCCCTGGCTGATCGAGGAGCGTGCACGTGTTCAACCGGACCAGATGCCTGCAGATCACTGCGGCCCTTGCGTCCATATCCCTGCTCGCCGGATGCGGCCTGCTGTCGGAGGACCACGACGACGACGCCAAGCGGATCGTCGTCGGCACCACGAGCGCACCGAGCACCCTCGATCCCGCCGCGGCGTGGGACGGCTCCTGGGAGCTGTACCGGAACGTCTACCAGACGCTGCTGGCGTTCCCCACGGGCTCCACCAAGCCCCAGCCCGACGCCGCCCAGAACTGCGAGTTCACGGACGGCGCGAGCCAGGCCTACCGGTGCACCCTGCGCAAGGGCCTGAAGTTCTCCAACGGCGAGCCGCTCGACGCCAAGGCCGTCAAGCACTCCCTGGACCGCATCAAGACGATCGGCTCGAAGGTCGGCCCGAAGGACCTCTTCGGCAGCCTCGACAAGATCGAGACCCCGGACGCCCTGACGGTCGTCTTCCACCTGAACACCTCGGACGCCACCTTCCCGTACGTCCTCGGCTCGCCGGCCGCCTCGCTGGTCGCGCCCAAGGACTACCCCGCCGACAAGGTGCGCCAGGACGGCAAGATCACCGGCTCCGGCCCGTACGTGCTCGAGTCGTACAAGGAGGGCAGCGAGGCCGTCCTCGGCAACAACGGGACCTACGCGGGCTTCGCCAACCGCCGTAACAAGGCGGTGACGATCCGCTACTTCCAGGACTCCCAGAAGATGGTCTCGGCCCTGAAGGCCAAGGAGATCGACGCCACCTACCGAGGCCTGTCGGCCACGGAGATCACGGACCTGCAGACCCCCGCGGCGCACGCCCAGGGCGTCCAGGTCGTCGAGAACGTCGGCGCCGAGATCCGCTACCTGGTCTTCAACCCCAAGGACCCGGCCGTCAACAAGCTCGCGGTCCGCCAGGCGATCGCCCAGACCGTCGACCGCGGGACGCTCGTCTCCAAGGTCTACCAGGGCACCGCGGAGCCGCTGTACTCGATGGTTCCCAAGGGGGTCGTCGGCCACAAGACGCCGTTCTACGACAAGTACGGTGCCGCGGACGTCGCCAAGGCCAAGAAGCTCCTCAAGGACGCCGGGGTTCCGACTCCGGTCGACCTGACCTTCTGGTACACCACCGACCGGTACGGCTCCTCCACCGCCGAGGAGTTCACCGAGCTCAAGCGGCAGCTGGACGAGAGCCAGCTCTTCCGGATCACCCTGCGCAGCCAGCCCTGGAAGACCTTCCAGGAGGGCTACAAGGGCCAGGAGTACCCGGTCTTCGGCCGAGGCTGGTTCCCCGACTTCCCGGACCCGGACAACTTCATCGCGCCGTTCGTCGGCCAGGAGAACGCGGTCGGTACCCCGTACGTGCCCACGGAGATCCTGACCGACCTGCTGCCCAAGTCCCGCCGCGACGGCGACCGCTCCGCCGGGGTGGCGCAGTTCGAGAAGGCACAGCAGATCTTCGCCGAGGACGTCCGGCTGCTGCCCCTGTGGCAGGGCAAGCTGTACGTCGCCGCGCAGGAGGACATCGCGGGCGCCGAGCGGGCGCTGGACCCGCAGACCGCCATGCAGATGTGGGAGCTGTACCGCAAGACCAGCTGGTAGCGGCCCCGCCCGGGGCATCCGCCCCGGGCGGCCGACGCGTTGTCAGTGGTCCCCGGTAGGTTCTGGAGCAGTTGCACGAACTTGTACCGGAGGTTTTCGCCGTGACCCAGATGCTGCCCGAGTCCTGGCTCCCCGTCCTCGGAGGGGAGCTGGACCAGCCCTACTTCAAGGAACTCACCGAGTTCGTCGAGAAGGAGCGGGCGAACGGGCCGGTCTACCCGCCCCGCGAGCAGGTGTTCGCGGCCCTGGAGGCCACTCCCTTCGACCAGGTGAAGGTGCTCGTCCTGGGCCAGGACCCGTACCACGGCGCCGGCCAGGGTCACGGCCTGTGCTTCTCCGTGCAGCCCGGGGTCAAGACCCCGCCGTCGCTGCGCAACATCTACAAGGAGATGAAGGAGGAGCTCGGCCTGCCGGTCCCGGACAACGGGTACCTGATGCCGTGGGCCCAGCAGGGCGTCCTGCTGCTCAACGCGGTCCTCACCGTCCGGGAGGCCGAGCCCAATTCGCACAAGGGCAAGGGCTGGGAGAAGTTCACCGACGCCGTGATCCGCGCGGTGTCCGAGCGGCCCGACCCGGCCGTCTTCGTCCTGTGGGGCGCCTACGCCCAGAAGAAGATCCCGCTGATCGACGAGGAGCGGCACGTCGTGGTCAAGGGGGCCCACCCCTCGCCGCTGTCGGCCAAGAAGTTCTTCGGGTCCCGGCCCTTCACGCAGATCAACGAGGCCATCGCCGCCCAGGGCCATGAGCCGATCGACTGGCGGATCCCGGACCTCGGCTGACGCCCCACCGCGCCTCGGCGCCATTGCCGCCACCTCCGGCTAGCTTCGTGATGATCAGACCCGGAGCAGGTCTGGCGGAGCAAGCCGGAGGCCGCGGTGACGGAGCAGCAGGAGGCGTCGGAGGACGCCGTCATGACCAGGATCGGCCAGGCGGTCATCCTGCTGCACGCCGGGGACCGCGAGGAGGCCCGCAACCGGCTCGGCGCGATCTGGTCGGAGATCGGCGAGGAGGGGGACGACCTCCACCGCTGCACCCTCGCCCACTACATGGCCGACGCCCAGGACGATCCCGCCGACGAACTGGCCTGGGACCTGCGGGCCCTGACCGCCGCCGAAGCCCTGGCCGAGTGGCCCGTCGCCGGGGCGGGGGACGGGGGGACGGCGCCGCGGGAGCCGCATCTCGCGATGCGGGTCTTCTACCCGTCCCTGCACCTCAGCCTGGCCGCCGACTACGTGAAGCTGCAGCGTCCGGACGCCGCCCGGATCCACCTGGCACGGGCCAGGGCGGCCACCGGCGCCCTCCCGGACGACGGGTACGGGAACGGCGTGCGGGAGGCCATCGCACGGCTGGAGCGGCGCCTGGCCACGGAACCGGGGGCCGGCCCCCGGCCGTTCCCCGAGCAGTCCCCGTAGGGGCGCCGCGTCCCGGCCCGATCCCGGAGGACGGGCTCCGGCGGTCAGCCCTCGCGGACGCCCGCGCAGATGCGGGCCTCCGGGCTGTCCGGGTGCCAGCGGCCGTGCCGGCGGCCCAGCGCGCACACGTCGGCCGGCCGCACCGGCAGCTTCCGCACCAGCTCCCGCTCCACCTCGGCATCGCGCCGGGAATGCTCGGGACGGCCGCCCGGACGCCCCGACACGGGCTCGGAGGGCTTCCGGGGCTCGGGGATGTCGGGGACCGGCGGCACGTCCGGTGCGGGCCCTCCGGAGGCGCCCTGACCGGGCTGCCGGGCGGCCGGCCGGGCGGGCGCGGAGGCCACCGGGTGCGCGGGCCGCTCCGGGACCGCCTCCAGCGCCTCCAGCGCGGGCGCCTGGACGACCACGTGGGCGGCCCCGGGCCCGCCGCGCGGCTCGTGGCGGGAAGGCTTGCCGGTGGCGGGGACCGCCGCCGGCTGCACGGGGCCGGGGCTCACGTTCACACAGCCGGAGGCGGCCGAGACGGCACAGGCGACTCCGAGCAGCAGGGTTGTCGTGGTTCGGGTTGGATGCACCCGCGCAACTCTGCTGTGCGAGGACCCCGTTGCGAAAACCCGGAGCGGATATTCACCCCGCACGGGTGACGGCGTACGGGGTGTCCGGCGGATCCGGGCCGGGCCGGCCCGATCCGGAAACGAGGTACTAGTCGCCCGTGGCGCCGTCTATCCGCTCGCGCAGCAGATCCGCGTGGCCGTTGTGGCGCGCGTACTCCTCGATCATGTGGGTGTAGACCCAGCGCAGGCTGAAGACCTCGCCGCGGTGGTGGCTCTCGGCCCGCGACAGCAGGTCCAGCGAGCGGCCCGAGGCGGCCTGGCGCGCCAGTTCGACCTCGGTCTGCCACACCTGCTCGTTCTCCGCCCAGGTGGCGTCGTCGGTGAAGTGGAAATCGCCGTCCGGATCGTCCTCGGTGCAGTGCAGCTCGGGAAGGTCCTCGCCGAGCATGATCTCCCGGAACCAGTACCGCTCCACCTCCGCCATGTGCCGCACGAGGCCCAGGAGGCTCAACTCGGAGGGCGCGAGCGGGGTGCGGCGCAGCTGCTCGTCCTGGAGCCCCTCGCACTTCCAGGCGAGGGTCGCGCGGTGGTAGTCGAGCCAGCCGTCCAGCATGTCCCGCTCGTCGGCGGTGGTCGCGGGCTCGGTGCGATGTGATCCGGAACTGGTGGTCATGAGGGACATCCTCGGCGAACCGGCCCCCTGCCACCAGGGATTAAGCTGCTGGAGTCCCACAAGGATCAACCTGGAGGTCTCCTGGTGAAGGTCGGCTGCATCGGACTCGGCGACATCGCGCAGAAGGCGTACCTGCCCGTCCTCACCACGCGCCCGGGCCTCGAGCTGCACCTGCAGACCCGTACCCCCGCCACGCTGGAACGGGTCGGCGAGATCCACCGCGTCCCCGCCGCGCGCCGGCACGCCGACCTCGACGCGCTGCTCGCCGAGGGGCTCGACGCGGCCTTCGTGCACGCCTCGACCACGGCCCACCTCGAGATCGTCACGCGGCTGCTGCGGGCCGGCGTTCCGACGTACGTGGACAAGCCGCTCGCCTACGAGCTCGCGGACTCGGTGCGGCTGGTGGAACTGGCCGAGGAGCAGGGCGTCTCGCTCGCCGTCGGCTTCAACCGTCGTTACGCGCCCGGCTACGCGCAGTGCGCCGACCACCCGCGCGAGCTGATCATCATGCAGAAGAACCGGGTCGGGCTGCCCGAGGACCCGCGCACGCTGGTCCTGGACGACTTCATCCACGTCGTCGACACCCTGCGCTTCCTGCTGCCCGGCGAGACCGATCGCGTAGACGTGCGGGCCGTGGTGCGCGAGGGGCTGATGCACCAGGTGGTGCTCCAGCTGTCCGGCGACGGCTTCACCGCGCTCGGCATCATGAACCGGCTGTCCGGCTCCACCGAGGAGATCCTGGAGGTCTCCGGCCGGGACACCAAGCGGCAGGTCGTCAACCTCGCCGAGGTCATCGACCACAAGGGCCAGCCGACCGTCCGGCGCCGCGGAGACTGGGTGTCCGTCGCCCGCCAGCGCGGCATCGAGCAGGTCGTGGACCACTTCCTGGAGGCCGTCGAGGCCGGCAAGACCCTCAGCGCGCGGGACGCGCTGCTCACCCACCGGTTGTGCGAGCAGGTGGTGGAGTCGGCTCTGGAGCAGGCCTCCTGAGGGAACGGACGCCCGCCGTCGCGCAGTACACCGCGAGCACGGCGAGGGCCGCCCCCACCGGCCAGTCCCCGAAGCGGCCGTAGAGGGTCGTGCCCCGGGCGAGCGGGACCTCGTACACCGCCGCCGTGCGCGCGGAGGTCGGCAGCGCCGCGCCGATCCGCTCGCCGGAGGGGCCGTACACGACGCTGATGCCCGTGAGGGTGGCGTGCACCATCGGGCGGCCGTTCTCGGCGGCGCGCAGGGCCGCCAGCGAGGCGTGCTGGGCCGGGGCCCAGCTTTCCTGGAAGGTGGAGGTCGCCGACTGGGCGATGAGCAGCGAGGCCCCGTCGAGGGTCAGGCGCCGGCTCA
The DNA here is from genome assembly GCF_044747975.1 of Streptomyces sp. NPDC090045. Classification (NCBI taxonomy): domain Bacteria; kingdom Bacillati; phylum Actinomycetota; class Actinomycetes; order Kitasatosporales; family Streptomycetaceae; genus Streptomyces; species Streptomyces sp. NPDC090045. The sequence continues at coordinate 241,235 of NZ_JBIVFA010000013.1, read as the reverse complement.
TGTCGGGGAAGGCCGACTCGAAGCAGACCAGCGGGCCGAGACGGACACCGGTGGGGGCGCCGGCCCCGTCCGGCCGCGCGGGCAGGTCCATGACCACCGGGGCCGCGCCGGGCACCCGGTCCTCACCGGCCGCCTTTCCGACCGAGGTGGCCCAGCCGAGCAGCGCCCGGGCCGGTACGTACTCCCCGAAGGGGACGAGCCGCATCTTGTCGTACCGGTCGCCGGTGGGCCCCCCGGGGCCCACGAGGACCGCGCTCTTGTGGATGCCCGGCCGGTCCGCCCGCCGCGCGTCCACGTTCACCAGCAGCGGGGCCCCGACCTCCGCCGACAGCGAGGCCAGCCGCCGGGCCAGGTCCGGGCGGGCCGTCAGGTCCTCGCCGACGCTGCTCTCGCCCCACACCACGAGGTCGACGCGCTGCCCGGCCAGCGGCCGGGTCAGCCGCTCACCGGCCGCGAACCGCCGCTCCACGCTGTCCGGGCCGTCCGGCACCGGGCCCGGCTGTACGACGGCCACGCGCAGCCGCCCGGACTCCGTGGGGCCCGCCGCCCACACCCACACCACCGCCGTCAGCACCGCGCACCCCGTCACCCCCGCCACCGCCGGGATCCGCGCACCCGGCACCGCCAGCAGCAGCACCAGGGCGCAGTTCACCGCCACCACCAGCAGACTGACCAGCCACACCCCGCCCACGGAGGCCAGCCGCAGCGCGGGCGGCACCTGCCACTGACTCGCCCCCAGCAGCCCCCACGGCCCGCCCAGCCCCTGCCAGGACCGGACCAGCTCCGACAGCAGCCATCCCGCCGGTACGAGGACCAGCGCGGACAGCGCCCGGACGGCCGAGGGGACCCCGCCGAGCAGCTCCCGCACCAGGAGGGCCCACGGGATCCAGAGCAATCCCAGCAGCGCGGCCACCGGAATCAGGAAGACGTGCAGGCTGGGCAGCAGCCAGTGGTGGACGGCCACGATGAATCCCGCGCCGCCGAGCCAGCCCTCCAGGGCTGCCCGCCGGCCGGTGGGGGCCGACCTCAGCAGCAGCATCCAGGGCACGAGGGCGACGTAGGCGAACCACCAGAGCGCGGGCGCGGGGAAGGCGAGGGCGGGCAGCGCTCCGGCGGCGACCGCGGCGGGCGCGCGCCATCGACGCATCCACTCGTACCGCATCGCGACCATGGCGCGCCTCCGCTTCCAGTCTGTCAGTCCAGGGCCGGGCAGGCTCAGGCGGACATGTGCCGCCACGTCTCGTGCACGGTGACGCGGGTGAGCCGCCAGCCGTCACGGGTGCGGGCCAGCACGAAGGCGTAGCGTCCGGCGGCGACGAAGTTGGGAGCGGTGACCGCCGGATCGGACTCCGGCCCCGCCAGCCGCATCGGGTTGAGGAAGTCCGCCCGCACCTCGGCGCTGTCGCCGGGCGAACCGCCCAGGTCCTCCAGCCGGACCAGCCGGTTGACGATCAGGTGCTGGCGTACGGGGAAGAGCTTCATGGTCTCCGCGAGCCAGTCCGCGACCTCGCCCACCGAACCCTCGATCCCGCCCGCCGAGCTGTAGTCGACGCGCCCGGAGGCGGTGAAGAGGGCGCGGTAGGCGGCCCAGTCGCCGTCGTCGACGGCCACCGCGTAGCCCGTGACCACTTCGTCGATCGCCAGCCGGTCCATTACCGTCGCGAGATCCACACGCTGAGTCATCGGGTCAGTGTGGGGCTGCGCGGGCGCGAGGCCAAGGGGCGTGCGCGGACCTGATCGTCCGGCGGGCGCTCAGTGACCGGAACGGGCCTCCCGCTGGCGGACCACGACGAGGAACGCGTCGCTGTCCAGGTCCATGACCACCTCGGCCGGCACCCCCTCCCGCATGCGCTGCGCCGCGTACTCCTCGGCGGGCCAGCTCCCCCGCGGACTTCCGGCCGGAAAACGCTCCAGCACCACTCGACCCATGGGACACCCCCTGCTTGCTTGCCTTCCGGTCTCTTCAGGTCTCTTCAGGCACAACGACGCGGAAGCCGCCCGGGAACGTTCCCGAGCGGCTTCCGGTTCACGCGAACGTGGTGGAGCGGGTCCTGCTAGGAGCCGGACTCACCCGCGTGCGGGCTCAGCACGTCCGTGCCGATCAGCACGAACAGGAGGATGCCCAGGAGGATCCGGTAGATCACGAAGGGCATGAAGCTCTTGGTCGAGATGAACTTCATGAACCACGCGATCACGGCGTAGCCCACGAAGAAGGCGATGACCGTCGCGAAGATCGTCGGACCCCAGGAGATGTGGCCCGGGTTCTCCACCACGTCCTTGATCTCGAACGCTCCCGAGGCCAGTACGGCAGGGATGGCGAGGAGGAAGGAGTACCGCGCCGCGGCCTCGCGGGTGAAGCCCAGCAGCAGACCGCCGGAGATCGTCGCGCCGGACCGGGAGACGCCCGGGATCAGGGCCATCGCCTGGCAGGCACCGAAGATCAGGCCGTCCTTGACGCCGAGCTCCTTGAGCGTCTTGCGCTCGCGGATGGCGCGGTGCCGGCCGCCCTCCTCGTCGCGTGCGGCCAGCCGGTCGGCGACGCCGAGCACGATGCCCATCACGATCAGGGTGGTCGCCGTCAGCCGCAGGTCGCGGGCCGGGCCCACGATCGCGTCCTTGAAGACCAGACCGAGGACGCCGATCGGAATCGAGCCGACGATCACCAGCCAGCCCATCTTGGCGTCCTGCTCGGAGCGCAGGGCCTTCGTGTACAGGGACCGGAACCAGGTGGAGATGATCCGCGCGATGTCCTTGCGGAAATAGATCAGGACGGCGGCCTCGGTGCCGATCTGCGTGATCGCGGTGAAGGCCGCTCCTGGGTCGTGCCAGCCGGCGAACGCCGCGGTCAGCCGCAGGTGGGCGCTGGAGGAGATCGGGAGGAACTCCGTAAGCCCCTGGACGAGACCGAGGATTAGGGATTCGAACCAGCTCATGTCGGGGTGCGCTCGTCCTTGTGATCGTCGGGCAGTTCGGGTCCGATGCTAGGGCCCGTGCGAAGTGCCACTGACCACTGGGGGGTGCTGGGGCGTCAGTTCATACGCAGAATCCCGGGAACGCGGGGGTGCCAGACGGTGCCGCTTGCGCCACGCGACGGCTCCGGCCGCCACCACCGAGACCACGATGAAGCCGAAGGAGACCAGGAACGCGGGCGAACCGGGGGAGGAGGCGCTGGCCCCGGCGATCACGTACGCGGTGGTGTTCGGCACGACGCCGAGCGCCGTCGCGAGGAGGAAGGGGCCCCAGCCGCAGCGGGACACCGCCGCGCAGTAGTTGGCCACCACGAAGGGCACGCCGGGAAAGAGCCGGACGGCGAGCATCGAGCGGAAGCCGTGCCGGCTGAGCTGGCCGTCGGCCGCCTCGATCCAGCGGCCGCGCAGATACGGGCGCAAAGCCTCCTGGCCCATGATCCGGCCGAGGCCGAAGGCGATCCCGGCGCCGAGGACGGTGCCGCCGACCGCTGCGACGAGGCCGAACTGGGTGCCGAAGACGGCTCCCGCGGCCAGGTTCAGCAGGGGGCGCGGCACGAAGGCCGCCGCGCACACACCGTACGCGGCTGCGAACAGCAGGACCGCCGTGCCCACCGGGAGGCCCGGGGGCCAGCCCTCCGAGAGCAGGCGCTGGGGCTCGAACAGCAGCACGCACACGCCGGCCGCGACGAGCAGCACGACGAGCAGCGACAGCCGGGTCCACGGCGCGAGGAGGAGGGACATCCCGGGAGACTAGCCGACGTATGCGGCGTCGCGCCGTAATCTGGGCCTCATGCTGTCGAACGGCCGACGACCCCCGAGGGTTCCCCGCAGCCCCCTCGCGGACACCCTCCTGTCCCGCCTGACCAGCACATACGCCCCGGCCGCCGACCCCGGGCGGGCCGCGGCGATGACCGCGTACATGAAGGACGTCGCACCCTTCCTCGGCATCCCGACGCCGCTGCGCAGGGAACTGTCGAAGGCCGTGACCCGGGACACCCCCGCGCCGTCGGAGGCGGACTGCGCGGCGCTCGCGCTGCGCTGCTGGCGGCTCCCCGAGCGCGAGTACCACTACTTCGCGGTGGACTACCTGCGCCGCCACGTCTCCCGGTGCTCCTCCGGCTTCCTGCCGGTGGTCCGGCACCTGATCGTCACCGTCCCCTGGTGGGACACCGTCGACCTGCTGGCCGCGCACACGGTCGGCCCGCTGGTGGCCGCGGACCCGGAGCTGGCGGAGGTGATGGACGAGTGGATCGAGGACGAGGACCTCTGGCTCGCCCGCGCCGCCCTGCTGCACCAGCTCCGCTACAAGGCCGCCACCGACACCGGGCGCCTCTTCGCCTACTGCCGCCGCCGGGCCGGCCACCCGGACTTCTTCCTGCGCAAGGCCATCGGCTGGTCCCTGCGGGAGTACGCGAAGACCGACCCCGGCGCGGTACGCGCCTTCGTCGAGGCCGAACGCGGCTCCCTGGCCCCGCTGTCCGTGCGCGAGGCGCTCAAGAACCTCTGAGGGCCCGCCGGTTCGCCCGGTTCACCAGGTAAATCATTCGACGGGCCCGGGGCGGTCCGGCAGGATCGGGGGCATGTCCCGGTTCGCCTTCCCCGCAGCGCCGTCCGCAGTCGCGGACGCGCCGAAGGCTGCCGCATTCGCGTTTCCCGCAGAGGCCTTCGCCGCATTCGACGGCGCACGAAGCTGACCCTTCCCGGATCGTCCGGCGGACCCCGCAGGGGGAGGGTCGGCTCGGTTCAGGGGTCCCGACCAGGCTTCGAGCAACGGGAAAAGACATCATGGCCAAGACGGCCTTCGTGCGGACCAAGCCGCACCTCAACATCGGCACCATGGGTCACGTCGACCACGGCAAGACCACCCTCACCGCCGCCATCACCAAGGTCCTCGCCGAGCGCGGCGGTGCCTCCTTCGTGCCCTTCGACCGCATCGACCGGGCCCCCGAGGAGGCCCGGCGCGGCATCACCATCAACCTCACGCACGTCGAGTACGAGACCGACACCCGGCACTACGCCCACGTGGACATGCCCGGTCACGCGGACTACATCAAGAACATGGTCACCGGGGCGGCGCAGCTCGACGGGGCGATCCTCGTCGTCTCCGCGCTCGACGGGGTCATGCCACAAACGGCCGAGCACGTGCTGCTCGCCCGGCAGGTCGGCGTCGACCACATCGTCGTCGCGCTGAACAAGGCCGACGCCGGGGACCCCGAGCTGACCGACCTGGACGAGCTGGAGGTCCGCGAGCTGCTCACCGCGCACGGCTACGGCGGGGACGCCGCGCCGGTCGTACGGGTCTCCGGGCTCGGGGCGCTGGAGGGCGACCCACGGTGGACCGGGGCGATCGAGGCGCTGCTGGACGCGGTGGACACGTACGTGCCGACTCCGGTGCGGTACACGGACGCGCCGTTCCTGCTGCCGGTGGAGAACGTGCTGACCATCACCGGGCGCGGGACCGTCGTGACCGGGGCCGTCGAGCGCGGCAGCGTCCGCCTCGGCGACCGCGTCGCGGTGCTCGGCGGCGACGGCGAGCCGGCCGAGACGGTCGTCACCGGACTGGAGACCTTCGGGAAGCCGATGGAGTCCGCCGAGGCCGGGGACAACGTCGCCCTGCTGTTGCGCGGGATCCCGCGCGACGGCGTGCGCCGCGGGCACGTGGTGGCCGCGCCCGGCAGCGTGACGCCCAAGCGGCGCTTCACCGCGCAGGTGTACGTGCTCTCCGGGCGCGAGGGCGGCCGTACGACTCCGGTCGCCACCGGCTACCGGCCGCAGTTCTACATCCGCACCGCCGACGTGGTGGGCGACGTGGACCTGGGCGAGGCCGGCGTGGCCCGGCCGGGGCAGACGGTCACCATGACCGTCGAGCTCGGACGGGACGTCCCGCTGGAGTCGGGGCTCGGCTTCGCGATCCGCGAGGGCGGGCGGACGGTCGGCGCGGGAACCGTGACGGCCGTGCTGGGGTGACCCGGCCGGCCTGAGACGGACCCCTCTGTGGTGACGGCGGTGCCGCTGCGCCAGACTGCCGTCACCACAGGCATGCGCGAAGCAGAGGGGCGGGCGGAAATGGGCGGCGACACGGCACTCGTGCTGGGCGGCGGGGGACTGACGGGCGTGGGCTGGGAGTGCGGAATCCTGTACGGGCTCGCCCGCGCAGGCGTCGACCTCACCACCGCCGACCTCGTCGTCGGCACGTCGGCGGGCTCGGTGGTCGGCGCCCAGCTCACCTGCGGGCAGCTGTCCGTGCAGGAGCTGTACGAGCGCCAGCTCGGCGACGCCACCGGGGAGATCGCCGCGAAGCTGGGGGCCGGGGTGATCGCGCGGTACGCCGTCGCGATGGTCCGCTCCCGCAATGCGACGGTCTACCGGCAGCGGGTCGGCGCCATGGCCCTGGCCGCCGACACGGGGGCGGAGGCCGATCGGCGCGCGGTGCTCGCGGCCCGGCTGGTCTCGCACGAATGGCCCGAGCGGCGGCTCGTCGTCACCGCCGTGGACGCGCTCACCGGCGAACCGGCCGACTTCGACCGGGAGAGCGGCGCGGGGCTCGTGGACGCGGTCTCGGCGAGCTGCGCCGTGCCGGGGGTGTGGCCGCCGGTGACGGTCGGCGGACGGCGGTTCATCGACGGAGGCGTCCGCTCCGCCACCAACGCCGACCTCGCCGCCGGGTACGCCCGCGTCGTGATCATCGCGCCGATCTCGCTCGGCTCCGGGCTCGTCCCCTCGCCGGCCGCGCAGGCCGCACGGCTGCGGGAAGCGGGGGCGCGGGTCATGGTGATCAGCCCGTCGGCGGAGGCCCGCAAGGCCTTCGGGCGCAACGTGCTCGACCCCGCCCGCCGGGACCCCGCGGCGCGGGCCGGTCTGGCACAGGCGGCCGGGCACGCCGAGGAGGCGGCCGCGGTCTGGTCCGCCTGAGCCGGATCCGGCCCGATCGCGCCCCCCTGGCGGACCGCGCCGTTGCGGACCGCCCGACAATGGTGGGGTGAGCGATGAACGGATCCCGGTCGTCCGGGACGTGGGCCAGGGCACTGCCAAGCTGATGCCGGACGTGGACGCGGAGCGGGCCTGGCTGCTGACCGTCGACGGGTCCCCGCAGTCGTATGTGGACCTGGACGATCCGGAACACCTGGAATTCGAGTACGTACGCCGCCTCGCGCACGTCCTGGACTGCGCGGCGGAGCCCGGGCGCGCACTGGACCTCCTGCACCTGGGCGGCGGTGCGCTCACCCTGCCCCGCTACGCGGCCGCGACCCGGGCGGGGTCCCGGCAGGCGGTCGTCGAGTTCGACGCGGGCCTGGTCGAGCTGGTCGCCGAACACCTGCCGCTGCCGGAGGGGTCCGGAATCACCGTGCACACCGCCGATGCCCGGGCCTGGCTGGAGGCGGCGCCGGCCGCGAGCGCGGACGTGGTGGTGGCCGACGTCTTCGGCGGCTCGCGGGTGCCGGCGCAGCTGACCTCGGTGGAGTACGCGCGGGCGGCGGCGCGGGTGCTGCGGCCCGGCGGGCTGTACGCGGCGAACCTGGCCGACGGGGCGCCGTTCGACTTCCTGCGGGCACAACTGGCGAACTTCGCGGAGGCGTTCGGGGAGTTGGCGCTGGTCGCGGAGCCGGGGGTGCTGCGGGGGCGGCGGTTCGGGAACGCGCTGCTCCTGGCCTCCGATGCGGGGGTTCCGGTGGCGGAGCTGGCGCGGCGGTGTGCGGGTGACGTGTTTCCGGCGCGGGTGGAGTACGGGGACGGGCTGGTCCGGTTCATGAAGGGCGCGGCACCGGTGGCTGACGCGGACGCGGCTCCGTCTCCGGCTCCGCCGGAGGGGGCGTTCTCGCTGGGCTAGCCGTGTGCCGCCGCCGTGCCGGGGCTCGGCCGCGCGCCCCGCGCCTCAATCGCCGGCGGGGCTCAAAGATCGGGGCTCCGCCCCGGACCGCGCGCCTCAAACGCCGGCGGGGCTGGATTGTGCCGGCCGGGCTGGATGGTGCGGCGCGGTGAAAGATCGGGGCTCCGCCCCCGGCCCCGCGCCTCAAACGCCGGCGGGGCTGGAGGGTGCGGCGGGGTTGGAGGGGGTGGCTGGGGTGGAAGGGGTGGCTGGGGTGGAGTGGGGGGTTGGGGGATTGGGGAGGGGGGTGGGTTTGGTTTTGCGGGTCATGTGGCGGACGTCCGGGATCAGGAGGACCAGGGCCGTGGCCAGGACGACCAGGGCCGCGCAGCCCCACAGGGCCTGGGTGCGGCCGAAGGCCGATTCGGCCGGGCCGGCCAGGGCGGTGGCCAGCGGGAGCATCGACAGGGAGCCGAACCAGTCGTAGGCGGAGACCCGGGAGAACTTCTCCTCCGGGATCTCCTGGTGCATCGTGGTCATCCAGCTCACCCCGAAGACCTCGATCGCGGCTCCGCTGACGAACATCACCGAGCACAGCCCCCACACGGGCAGCGGCACGGCGAGGCCCGCCGACGGCAGCGCCAGCGGGAACACGCACAGCGTGCCGATCAGCAGCAGCCGGCGCGGCTTCCACACCATCATCAGGACGGCCCCGGCGATGGTGCCGACCCCGAAGAAGGCGAGGGCCACGCCCCAGGGAGCCGCCCCGCCCAGTTCGTCCCGGGCGACCAGCGGACCGTAGACCGCCTCCGCGGCTCCCACGACGGCGACGACGACGGAGAACTGGAGCACGATGCTCCACAGCCAGGGGCGGGTCCGGACCTCCGTCCAGCCCTCGCGCAGGTCGGCCAGCAGGCCGCCGCCGGGGGCCCGGCCGGGAACGTGGCTCACGTCGAGGAACGCGCGCAGCAGGCCCGCGACGGCGAAGGCGGCCGCGTCCACGGCCAGGACCCAGCCCGGGCCCATCGCGGCGATCATCGCCCCGCCCAGGGCGGCGCCGCCGATGCCCGCGCCGTTCATCGCCATGCGGAAGAGCGCGAAGGCCCGGTTGGAGTTCTCCCCGGAGACCGTGGACAGCAGCATGCCCTCGGCCGCGGGGTTGAAGAAGGCGGTGCCGGTGCCGCACAGGGCGGTCAGCAGCATCATCTGCCACAGCTGGGGGTCGCCGGTGAGGACGAGCAGCGCGAAGGCGGCCTGCGAGAGGCAGTTCAGGGCGTTGGCCGCGACCATCACGCGGTGGCGCGGCAGCCGGTCGGCGACGGCGCCGCCGATGAGCAGGAAGAGGACGAGCGGCAGCGTACGGGCGGCCGCGACCAGGCCGATGTCCCCGCTGGACCCGCCGGCCTCCAACACCGCGAAGGTGGCCGCGATGAGGGCCCCGTGGCTGCCGAGGTTGGTGACGACCGCCGCGCCCGTCAGCAGGGAGTAGTTGCGTCCGGCCCACTCGGGACGGCGACGGCGTGCGGGCGTACGGGGCGCTGCGGCGGGGGGAGAACTCACCCCCGGACTATCCCCGCCCCGGGCCGAGAATCCAAACGGATTCCGGACCGGGGCGGCGGAGGCGGAGATCAGCCGGTGGAGAGCCGGATGGAGCTGAGGATCTTGTCGGAGACGTCGGTCGGAACCTCGTCCTTCACGCCCGCCGCGCCGACGATCACGAAGCTGGCGAAGTCACCGACGGCGTTCTTGAAGGCGAAGCCGACCGCCTTGCCGTCCGAGGAGCACTTGTTCTCCTTCTTCACGTTCGGCGCGGTCGCGACCGCCGTGTGGCCCTTGATGCCGGAGGCGGTCGTGTACTCCTTGGGCTCGGTGACCTTCACCGTTCCCTTGGGCTCCTTCTGGGCGTACGCCGCCCAGACCCAGGTGCCGGTGTTGTCGGTCGCCACCTGGGGGGTGTCCTTGGCGCCCTGGGCGCCCTTGACGCCGGTGTCCGCGAGTGAGTACTTCTCCATGGTGCCGTCGGCGTTCTTGTCGACCGTGCACCACTCCTTCTTGAGGGTGGCGGTCCCGGACATCGTGACGACCGGCTTGCCGTCGGCCTCGTCGTGGATGGAGAGGGACACCCCGGAGTCGTTGACGTTCCACTCGGGGGGCACGTCGTAGGCGACGTTGTACTTGGTGTTGACGACGACCTTCCAGCCCGGGATGACGGGCTGCATGCTGCCGCCGGCCCGCGGGTTGGCGCTGCTGCCGGCCGGGGCGGGTGCCTCGGTGGCCGGCGGGGAGCTGGCCGCCGGCGGCTTGTCGTTGGCCTCGGTCTTCTTGTCGTCCCGGGTGAACACGTAGGCGCCGGTCGCGGCGGCGGCCACCACGACGGCGGCCGCCGCGACGATGGCCACGGTCTTGGTCGAGTACGGGCTCCCGCCGCCGCCCTGGGGCTGCTGCGGCTGCTGGGGCGGGCCCCACTGCTGGCCGGGAACGCCTGCGGGCGGCTGGTACCCCGGCTGCTGCGGGTATCCGTAACCGGGCTGCTGCTGGTACGGGTTCGGCTGCCCCGGCTGCTGCTGGTACGGGTTCTGGTGCGCGTCCTGGGGGTTCTGTTCGCCCCCGGGCGGCTGCTGCTGTCCTGGCCACATGGCCGGTAACGATAGTGGGAGCGGACCCCGGGAGCCACGGCCGCCCCCTTGCGAGCTCTGGCCAAGGGGGTGTACTCGTGGGTAACATCGCCGTCCATGAGCGCAGATCAGATGAACGTGGGCGAACTGCTCGCCGCGACGGTGCCGATGGCCCGGACCCTGAACCTCCAGTTCCTGGAGACCACCCCCGAGCGCGCGGTCGTCCGGCTTCCGGACCAGCCCGACTACCACAACCACGTCGGTGGCCCGCACGCCGGTGCCATGTTCACCCTCGCCGAGTCCGCGAGCGGTGCGATCGTCCTGGCCGCCTTCGGCGACCAGCTCTCGCGCGCCGTGCCCCTCGCCGTGAAGGCCGAGATCGGCTACAAGAAGCTCGCCAAGGGCGTCGTGACCGCCACCGCCACCCTCGGCCGCCCGGCCGCGGAGGTCGTCGCCGAACTCGACGCGGGCGGCCGCCCCGAGTTCCCGGTCACCATCGCCATCCAGCGCGAGGACGAGGCCGTGACCGGTGAAATGACCGTCGTCTGGACCCTGCGCCCCAACGCATAGGTCCCGGCGCCGCTGCGAAGGCCCCCGCCTCTGCCGAGCGGGGGCCTTCGCGTGCCGCCCGGAGGAAGGGGCGGAACCGCGGAATCCGCAGGCGTGCGACGGCTAGAGTCCGTCGGACGACGATGGAGGGAGCGCCCGTGGCCAAGGTCAACATCAGCCTCGATGCCGAGCTCGTGGTGGAGGTGATGGTGCTCGCCGGGGTCGGTTCGCCGCAGGACGCGGTGGAGGCCGTCGTACGGGACTACATCGCGCGCGGGCACCGCACCGAGGCGCGGGTCCAGCGGCAGGACGAGCCGCGCCGGACCGCCGACACCGTGCCGCCGCTGCCGGAGGGCTGAACCTGGGCCCCCGCGGTGGCGCGTCTCGGCCGGGCACGTCGGCGCGCGGCGCACAGTGGGCGGGGGAGCGGTCCGGCGCGGGCCGCTCCCGCCGAACCACGCCGCAGGGAGCGCCGATGAGCGGGGCCGTGTCCAGACGTTCGGCGATGCGGCTGCTCGCGGCGGCGGGCGGGGTGGCAGCGGCCTTCGGCGCGGGCGCCTGCGCCCCCACCGTGCCGCCGGGCGCGGGACCCGCCAGGACGCCGCCCGCAGCGGGACCCGCCGGGGGATCCGCCGCCGGGCCCGGGGGCGCCGGCGCCGCCCGGATCGACGCCCTGCTGGAACGGCTCACCCTCGAAGAGAAGACCGCCCTGCTGCACGGCGCCCGGGACCCCGCCCCCCTCGGCCAGGCCGGCTACGTGCCCGGCGTACCGCGTCTGGGCATCCCGGCGCTGCGCCTCGCCGACGGGCCCGCCGGAGTACGCGTCGCCCGGCCCGCCACCGCACTGCCCGCGCCGGTCCTGCTCGCCTCCGCCTTCGACCCGGCGCTGGCCCGCGAGTACGGCCGGGTCCTCGGCCGCGAGGGCCGCGCGCTCGGCCAGGACGTCCTGCTCGCGCCCATGGTCAACCTGATCCGGACCCCGTACGCGGGCCGGAACTTCGAGACCTTCGCCGAGGACCCGCGGCTGACGGCGGACCTGGTCGCGGAGGTGATCCGGGGCGTTCAGGACGAAGGGCTCATCGCCACCGTCAAGCACTTCGCCCTCAACAACCAGGAACACGGCCGCGACACCGTCGACGTGACCGCCACCGAGCAGACCCTGCACGAGACCGAGCTACGGGGCTTCGAGGCCGCCGTGGCCGCCGGTGCGGGCGCCGTGATGGGCGCGTACAACAAGGTCAACGGCGTCCACGCCTGCGAGAACAAGCCGCTGCTCGACGAACTGCTGCGCGGGAGCTGGGGGTTCGACGGCTGGGTGATGTCCGACTGGAACGCCACCCACAGCACCGTCGCCGCCATCGGCGCCGGCCTCGACATGGAGATGCCCGGCGGTACCCACTTCGGCGGGCCGCTGCGCGAGGCGGTGCGCGGCGGTTCCGTGACCGAGGCCGCCGTCGACCTCGCCGTCCACCGGATCCTGACCACCATGGACCGCTTCGGGCTGCTGGCGGCCCGGCCCGCCGCCCGGCCCGCGCGCGATGCCACCGCCGGGGCCCGGGTCGCCCGCAAGGTGGCCACCTCCGGGGCGGTGCTGCTCCGCAACGAAGCCGGCACCCTGCCCCTGACCGGCGCCGCCGCCCGCTCGATCGCGGTGATCGGTCCCACCGCCCAGGTGCCGTTCGTCGGCGGCGGGGGCAGCGCGCACATGGTCCCCGACCGGGCGGCCGCCCCGCTCACGGCCCTGCGGCAACGGGCCGGGAACGGCTCCACCGTGCGCCACGCCCTCGGCGAGGACCTGTACGGACGGCCGCTCCCCGCGCACCTGCTGACCCCGGCCGCCGGCCTCGACGAGCGGAGCGTGGCCGCCGGGCGCGAGTGGAGACACGAGGGCGAGTTCCGCCTCGCGGCGGACGACGAGTGGACCCTGATCGTCCACTACACCGGGCAGCGGCCCGCCGTGCGCCTCGACGGCGAGGAGCTGTTCCCCGTCCGGCAGGGCATGGCCGAGCACTTCGCCGGCGGGCTCCTCGGCTCCGCACCCGACGGGATGGCCGTCCGCCGCCGCACCCTCGCCCTCAAGGCGGGCCCCCACCGGCTCGCCGTGACGGCCAGGGGCGGGGACGGGGGCCAGCGCTTCCGGCTCCGGCACACCACCGGGGCGACCCGGGCCGCCGACCTCGCCGAGGCCGTGAGGACGGCGAAATCGGCCCGCAGCGTGGTCCTGTTCGCCTACGAGGACGCCACCGAGGGCAGGGACCGGACCTCCCTGGCCCTCCCCGGCGGGCAGGAGCGGCTGATCGAGGCGGTGGCCGCCGCGAACCCCCGTACGACGGTGGTCCTCAACACCTCCTCCGCCACGACCATGCCGTGGCTGGCGCGGACCGGGGCCGTCCTCCAGATGTACTACCCGGGCCAGGAGGGGGCGGGAGCCACCGCCGACGTCCTCTTCGGCAACGTGGACCCGGGCGGCCGCCTCACCCAGACCTTCCCGGCCGACGAACGGGCGACCCCGGTCGGCGGCGACCCGCTGCGCTACCCGGGACTGGGCGGCCGGCAGGAGTACTCCGAGGGCATCCACGTCGGTCACCGCTGGTACGACGCCCAGCGGGTGGCGCCGCTGTTCCCCTTCGGGCACGGGCTCTCGTACACGACCTGGCACTACGAGAAGCTCACGGTCCGGCCGGAGCGGGGCGGGCTGCGCGCGGAGTTCACCGTCCGCAACACCGGCCGCCGCAAGGGCACCGAGGTGGCCCAGGTGTACGTAGGCCCGTCCCCCGAGCTCCGGCTCGACCAGCCGGTGCGCGCCCTGGCCGGCTACCGGCGGCTCACCCTCGCGCCCGGCGAGGCGCAGCGGGTCGCCGTGGACCTCGACGCCAGGGCGCTGTCGTCCTGGGACCCGGAGCGGCACGCGTGGGTGCTGGGTTCCGGCCGCCGTGAGGTGTTCGCGGGCCGTTCCTCGCGCGAGCTGCCACTGAAGTCAAAGGTGGTCGTGGCGAGCCGATAGGCTGCCCGTTCGGCGTGTCACAGGGGGCGCGCCGGGGACGACACGGGAGGACGTACCGGTGCACATCCAGGAATGGCTGGAGACGATTCCGGCGGTCAGCATCTATCTCCTGGTGGGTCTGGTGATCGGGCTGGAGAGCCTCGGCATTCCGCTGCCGGGCGAGATCATCCTGGTCAGCTCGGCGCTGCTGGCCTCGCAGCACGGGGACATCGACCCCGTGGTGCTCGGCCTCTGCGCGATCACCGGGGCGATCGTGGGTGACTCGATCGGCTACGCGATCGGCCGCCGGGGCGGCAAGCCGCTGCTGGAGAAGCTGGGCCGGCGCTTCCCCAAGCACTTCGGGCCGCAGCAGGTGGCCCTGGCGGAACGCTCCTTCGAGAAGTGGGGCATGTGGGCCGTCTTCTTCGGACGGTTCGTGGCGCTGCTGCGGATCTTCGCGGGGCCGCTGGCGGGCGTGCTGCACATGCCGTACTGGAAGTTCCTGATCGCCAACGTCTTCGGCGGGATCCTCTGGGCGGGCGGCACCACGGCCGTCATCTACTCCGTCGGGGTCGTGGCGGAGCCGTGGCTGAAGCGGTTCTCCTGGGCGGCGCTGGCCCTCGCCGTGCTGTTCGGGCTCGCGGTGACCCTGGTGATGCGCAGCCGGATGAAGAAGGCGGCCGCCGAGGCGGGCGCGGCCGGAGCCGCGATCCCCGCGCAGTCGGAGGCGCGGGCGACGGTCGGCGAGTGACGCCGGCGCGACGGGAAGACGAGTCGTCCGACTGGTCCTCCGAGGGCCGGGAGGACCACTACCACCGGCTGGCGAACGGGCTGGGCCGGGCGGCGGAGAGCGGCGACACGGCCTTGGTGGAGCGCCTGCTGGCCGAGGGGGCCGAGGTCGACGAGTGGGTCCAGGGCGGTCGCAGGGCGCTGGACCTGGCGGCGTGCGCGGGGCACGCGGACATCGTGCGGCTGCTCCTCGCCGCGGGCGCCGACCCCCGGCTCGTCGCCGGACCGTACTACGAGTCGGGCCACCTGTCGCTGGCGGCGATGAACGGGCACACGGAGGTCGCACGGGCCCTCCTCGACGCGGGCGCCGACCCGAACGGTCCGGAGGGGAGGCTGGGCCACGTGCCACTGGTCCTCGCGGCCACGTCCCTGGACAGCGGGAACCCGGACCTCGTCGACCTGCTGCTGGACCGGGGCGCGGACATCGAGGAGCGGATGAAGGGCTGCACCGCCCTCGACTGGGCCGCTCACTGGGGCTTCCCGGTCACGGTGGAGCGGCTGCTCGCGCGCGGCGCCGCCGTCACCGAGAGGACCGTACGGGAGGGGCGGGCGGGGCAGCTGCGCACCGCCCGCGAGGGGAAGGGCCCCGGCTGGCCGGGCCCCGGGCCGCGCAGCCACGACTACCGGGCCGTCAGGGCCCTGGTGCTGGCGGCGTGGGAGTCCCGCTAGCGGGACTACGCCTCCGGGGTCACCGAGGCGCGGTGCTGCTTGGCCAGCTCCACGTACATCAGGGCGTTGACCTTGATGCCCTCGCGCTCCTCGTCGGTCAGCTCGCGGCGCACCTTGGCGGGCACACCCGCGACCAGTGAGCCGGGCGGGACGACCATGCCCTGCGGGACCAGTGCCTGTGCGGCGACCAGCGAGCCGGCGCCGATGACCGCGCCGTTCAGCACGGTCGCGCCCATGCCGATCAGGCAGTCGTCCTCGACGGTGCAGCCGTGCACGACGGCGTTGTGGCCGATGGAGACGCGCTCGCCGATCGAGACCGGGAAGCCCGGGTCCACGTGGATCGTGCAGTTGTCCTGCACGTTGCTGTCGGCGCCGAGCGTGATCGGGCCGCAGTCGGCGCGGAGCACGGCCGAGTACCAGAGGCTCGCGCCGGCGGCGAGGGTGACGTCGCCGACCACGACCGAGGTGGGCGCGGTGAAGGCCGTCGGGTCGATGTCCGGGGTCTTGCCGCCGACACTCGCCACGAGTGCCTGGGCCGCCTGGTGCGTCATGTTCTCTTCCTCTGCCGTCGGTCTGTCGTCCGGGTGCCGCGCCAACAGCACCGTAGGGCACGCGGCCCGCCGCACCCGCGATGGGGTGAAGATCACAGGATGGTGGTCCGGACGTCCGACGCCGGGCGCATTAACGTGGCCGGGTGCCGAAGAAGCAGAACACGTTCTCATCTCTGACGGCCCTGCGCCGCCGGCTGGCGAGCCGCGCGGCCCACACCGGCTGGCGCTGGATGCAGCAGGCCGGCGCGGTGACCGCGCAGACCCCGGGCCGGCTGCGGTTCGGCGCGATCGGGGACGGCACGCGGCTCGCCTTCCCGCAGGGCACGGTCTTCGGCGAGCGGTGGATCCGGCTCGGCGGCCACTGCATCATCGGCGAGCAGGTCACCCTCACCGCCGGCATGATGCCGGACCTCGACCTGGGCAAGGAGCCGATGCTCGTGCTCGGCGACGGGGTCGTCATCGGCCGGGGCAGCCATGTCATCGCCGACGCCCGGATCACGATCGGGTCGAACACCTTCTGCGGTCCCGGGGTCTACATCACGTCCACGAACCACAGCTACGACGACCCGCACCAGCCCGTCGGCCGGCAGTGGCCGCGCAGCGCACCCGTGGAGATCGGCCCGGGGTGCTGGCTCGGCACCGGCGCGGTGATCCTGCCGGGCGCGCGGCTCGGCCGCAACGTGGTGGTGGCCGCGGGGGCCGTCGTACGGGGCGAGGTGCCGGACCACGCCGTGGTGGCGGGGGCGCCGGCGCGCATCGTACGGCGCTGGGAGCCGGAGACGGGCTGGCAGCCGCCGCTGCGCACGCCGGCGCCGGTGCCGATCCCGGACGGGATGACCCCGGAGCAGCTGCGCGGGCTGGCCGAGCTGGCGGAGGCGGAGCAGGCGTAGAGGTGTCCGGGGCCGGTCAGCCCGCGGCCAGGAGAACCGTTCCCGCCAGGGCCAGGCCGGCGCCCGCCGCCTGGATGCTGCGCAGCCGCTCCTTGAGCACGGCGAAGGCGGCGAGCGCCGTGACCACCGGGTAGAGCGAGGACAGCACGGCGGCCATGGTGACCGGGCCGCTCTGGGCGGCGAGGGAGTAGGTGCCGTTCGCCGCGACGTCCGCCAAGCCGACGAAGGCCAGCGCGGGCAGCAGCCCCCACAGGATCCGCGGGCCGGTACCCGGCGGCAGGGCCGGGACGCCGCGCCGGCACCGTGCCCACAGGGCGGCGCCGCCCACGGCGACATTGGTGACCCGCTGGACGAACAACGCGAGGAAGAGTCCGGTGAGGGTGGTGGACGCCTCCGCGATCAGGGCCATCACCGAGCCGAACCCGAAGGCCGCGACCAGGGTCAGGACGACGGCCTGCCGCTGGACGGGCGCGCCGCGCAGCTCCGGGCCGCCCGCGAGGACGATGCCGACGACGGCCACCGCGATGCCCGCGAACTGGCCGGGGCTGGGCCGCTCGCCCAGGATCAGGCCCGCGGTGACGGGCACGACCACCCCGAGCGAGCCCAGCGGGGAGACCACGCCCATGGGGCCGAGGGCCAGCGCCTTGTAGAAGCTGAGCATCGCCACCGGCCCGACCAGACCCGCGCCGACCGCGAACCACAGCTGCGGTCCGGCCTCCTGCCAGGCGCCGGTGCCGAGGACGACCGCGCCGAGGACGAGGACCGCGACGACCTGCGAGACGACGACCACCGTGAGTGCCGGTATCCGGCGGGTCAGCAGCCCGCCGCCGAAGTCGGCGAGACCCCACAGCACGGCTGTGGCCAGGGCGAAGAGGGCGGTCATGCGGGGCCTCGCAGTACAGTGCAGTGAACGGTGGAGTGCAGCATGGAACACCCCGGACGGTAGTACAGTCCATTGGACTGTGCCATCCAGAATATTGGACGGAATGTGTCGGACCTCGAACAGCTCACCCAGGCGCTCGCCCGGAACCTCAAGAGGTGGCGCGGTGAGCGCGGATTCACCCTGGACTCGCTGGCCGCCCGCGCGGGAGTGAGCCGCGGGATGATCATCCAGATCGAGCAGGCCCGTACGAACCCCAGCGTGGGCACCACGGTGAGGCTGGCCGACGCCCTCGGCGTCAGCATCTCCGCGCTCCTCGACTACGACCGGGGGCCGCAGGTCCGGATCGTCCCGCCGGACCAGGTCGTCCGGATCTGGTCGAGCGAGGCGGGGAGCTCGACGACGATGCTGATCGGCACCGACGAGCGCGGGCCGATGGAGCTCTGGACCTGGCACCTGGTGCCGGGCGAGGGGACGGACTCCGCTCCGCACCCCTCCGGCACCATCGAGATGCTGCACGTCACGGCCGGGGAGCTCACCCTGGTCGTCGGCGAGGAGGAGTTCCGCGTACCGGCGGGGGCCGCGGCCACCTTCGAGGCCAACCTCGGACACGCCTTCCGCAACGACGGCTCCGTGCCGATGGAGATGACCCTCGCGGTGTCGGTCCCGCCGGTGGCGGCGCCCGCACCCGCTCCCGCCCACGTCCACGGCAGCGCGGGAGCGGTCGCCGGCCGGCCCTAGAGAGCCGGGATCTCGATCGCCGGGCAGCGGTCCATGACCATGGTCAGCCCGGCCGCGCGGGTGCGGTCGAAGGCGGCCTCGTCGATCACGCCGAGCTGGAACCAGACGGCCTCGGCGCCGACGGCGGCCGCCTGGTCGGCCACCGGACCGGCCAGCTCGCTGTTGACGAACACGTCCACCACGTCCACCTTGAACGGGATCTCCTCCAGCGAGGCGTACCCGCGCTCGCCGTGCACCGTCTCGGCCTTGGGGTGGACCGGGACCACGCGCTTGCCGAACCGCTGGAGCACGCGGGCCACCCCATAGGCCGCCCGGTCCTGATTGTTCGACAGGCCCACCACGGCCCAGGTGTCGCCGAGCTCGGTGAGGATCTTGCGGATGGTTGCCGGGTCGCCGTACACGCGCG
The DNA here is from genome assembly GCF_044747975.1 of Streptomyces sp. NPDC090045. Classification (NCBI taxonomy): domain Bacteria; kingdom Bacillati; phylum Actinomycetota; class Actinomycetes; order Kitasatosporales; family Streptomycetaceae; genus Streptomyces; species Streptomyces sp. NPDC090045. The sequence goes on along the minus strand of NZ_JBIVFA010000013.1, from coordinate 222,386 downwards.
CCGCCTCCTGTGGTTCTCGTCCGTCGTTCATGTCTGTGCCGTTGCCGTTCAGCCTGGTCAACCGAAAGGACACATGTCCGATTCCCCGTAGGGTGGAGCGGTGAAGGCAGACCAGTACGTGACGGTGGCCCGCGAGGGCGTGCACGAGTCCGAGATCAACCGCTCGCGTTTCCTGTGCTCGCTCGCCCCGGCCGCGACCGAGCAGGAGGCGCAGGAGTTCGTCGCGCGCATCCGCAAGGAGCACCCCACCGCCACGCACAACTGCTTCGCCTACGTGGTCGGCGCCGACGCCTCCGTCCAGAAGGCCAGCGACGACGGCGAGCCCGGCGGCACCGCCGGGGTGCCGATGCTGCAGATGCTCATGCGCCGCGACGTGCGTTACGCCGTCGCCGTGGTCACCCGCTACTACGGCGGCGTGAAACTCGGCGCCGGCGGCCTGATCAGGGCCTACGGCGGAGTCGTCGGCGAGGCGCTCGACGAGCTCGGCACCGTCACCCGGCGCCGCTACCGGCTGGCCACCGTCACCGTCGACCACCAGCGCGCCGGCAAGACCCAGAACGATCTGCGCGCCACCGGCCGGACCGTGGTCGACCTGCGCTACGGCTCCGCGGTGGAGATCGAGGTCGCCCTCCCGGAGGCGGATCTGCCCGCCTTCGAGGCCTGGCTCGCCGACAGCACCGCGGGCACCGCCGGCCTCACCCTCGGCGGAGAGACGTACGCGCCCTGAGCGACCCCGGGGACGGGTTAGCGTAGAGGGGTTCAGCGAGCAGGTGACCACCAGGGGGAGACGGCATGTGCGGCGGAGCCGGCGAGTGAAGTTCCTGCACACCTCGGACTGGCACCTCGGCCGGGCCTTCCACCGGGTGAACCTGCTCGGCGCCCAGGCCGCCTTCGTCGACCACCTCGTCGCGACCGTCCGCGAGCGCGAGGTCGACGCCGTCCTCGTCGCCGGTGACGTCTACGACCGGGCCGTGCCCCCGCTGCCCGCCGTCGAGCTGTACGACCGGGCCCTGCACCGGCTCGCCGACCTCGGCGTGCCCACCGTCATGATCTCCGGCAACCACGACTCGGCCCGCCGGCTCGGCGTCGGCGCCGGACTGATCGACCGGGCCGGGATCCACCTGCGCACCGACCCGGCCGGCTGCGCCGACCCCGTCGTCCTGGCCGACGTACACGGCGAGGTGGCGCTGTACGGGCTGCCCTACCTGGAACCGGCCCTGGTCAAGGACGAGTTCCGCGCGGACAAGGTGAGCCACGAGGCGGTACTGGGCGCGGCCATGGACCGGGTGCGGGCCGACCTGGCCAGCCGCCCGCCCGGCACCCGCTCCGTCGTCCTGGCACACGCCTTCGTCACCGGCGGGCAGGCCAGCGACAGCGAGCGCGACATCGCCGTCGGCGGGGTCGAGGCCGTGCCCGCCTCCGTCTTCGACGGGGTGGACTACGCCGCCCTCGGCCACCTCCACGGCTGCCAGACGATCAACGAACGGGTCCGCTACTCCGGTTCCCCGCTCGCCTACTCCTTCTCGGAAGTCCACCACCGCAAGACCATGTGGCTGATCGAACTGGGCGCGGAGGGGGAGATCGCCGGCGCCGAACGGATCGACACCCCCGTACCGCGCCCCCTCGCCCGGCTGCGCGGACGCCTCGACGACCTGCTGGCCGAGCCGGCGCACGCGGTGCACGAGGACGCCTGGGTCGAGGCCACCCTCACCGACCCGGTACGCCCCGACGACCCCATGGCCCGGCTCGCCGCCCGCTTCCCGCACACCCTCAGCCTCGCCTTCGACCCCGAGGGCCGCGAGGAGGAGGCCGGCTCCTCCTACGCCCAGCGGCTGCGGGGCCGCAGCGACCAGGAGATCGCCGAGGACTTCGTCGCCCACGTGCGCGGCGGCGGCCGGGCGGACGAGGCCGAACGGGCCGTCCTCCAGGGCGCCTTCGACGACGTACGGGCCGACGACAGCCGGCAGGAGACCCACCGATGAGGCTGCACCGGCTGGCCGTCACCGCCTTCGGGCCCTTCGCCGAGCCCCAGCGGATCGACTTCGACGCCCTGTCCGGCGCCGGGATCTTCCTGCTCCACGGACCCACCGGCGCGGGGAAGACCTCCGTGCTCGACGCCGTCTGCTACGCCCTCTACGGCTCCGTGCCCGGCCCCCGCCAGGCCCCCGGCACCAGCCTGCGAAGCGACCACGCGTCCCCCGGGACCCCGACCGAGGTCACCCTCGAACTCACCGCGGGCGGCCGCCGACTGGAGATCAGCCGGCGCCCCGAACAGGAACGCCCCAAGAAGCGCGGCACCGGCACCACCAAGGACAAGGCCCAGAGCCGGCTGCGCGAGCACACCGGCGAGGGCTGGCAGTCGCTCAGCCGCTCCCACCAGGAGATCGGCGAGGAGATCGAGCAGCTCCTCGGCATGAGCCGCGAGCAGTTCTGCCAGGTCGTGCTCCTGCCGCAGGGGGAGTTCGCGAAGTTCCTGCGGGCCGACGAGGCGGCCCGCGGCCGGCTCCTCGGCCGGCTCTTCGACACCCGCCGCTTCGCCGCCGTCGAGGCCCTGCTCGGCGAGCGCCGCCGGGCCGCCGAGGCCAGGGTCCGGGCCGGCGACGAGAAGGTGCTGCACACCGCGCAGCGGCTCGCCCAGGCCGCCGGGGACAGCGCCGACCTGCGGGCCTGGCCGCTGCCCGGACACCAGCCGGGCGACCCCGGGCTCGCCGCGGCGGTCCGTGCCTGGGCGGCCGTCGCCCGGTGCTCGGCCCGGGAGCGGCAGGATGTCGCCGAGTACGCGCTCGCCGCCGTGGAGAGCCGCCACCACGCCGCCCGGCGGGCCGCCGAGGACGCGCGCGAGCTCGACCGGCTGCAGCGCCGGCACGCGGAGACCGTCCGCCGGGCCGCCCTGCTCGCCGAGGCGGAGCCCGAGCGGGAGCGCGTGCGCGGCCTGCTGGACCGGGCCCGGCGAGGCGCCCTCGTCGCTCCCGCCCTGGAACTGCGCGGCGCGGCCTCCGCCGCACACCTCGCCGCCGCGCACGCGGAGGCCGCCACCCGCGCGGAGCTCCCGCCGCAGCTCAAGGAGGCGGGCACCGAACAGCTCGCCGCCGTGGAACAGCGGCTGCGCGAGGACCTGGGCGCGCTCGGCGCCGCCCACCGGGCCGAGCAGCGCAGCGCCGAGATCGGCCGCGAGCGGGCCGACCTGGAACGGGAATCCCGGGCGGCCGATGAGCAGCACCAGGAGACCGCCGAGTGGCTGGAGCGCTGGGAGGCGACCCGGACCGCCCTGCAGGACCGCGTGGACGCCGCCCAACAGGCCGCGACGCTGGCCGAACAGCTCGCGGGCCGGCTGGAACCCGCCCGGATGCACCTGAACGCCGCCCGCCGCAGGGACGAGTTCGCCGCGGACGCGGACCGCGCCGAGGGTGAACTCCTCACCCTGCGCGAGGAGTCGGCCGCCGCCCGGGAGCGCTGGCTGGAGCTCAAGGAGGCCCGGCTGCGCGGGATCGCGGCCGAACTCGCCGAGGCCCTGGTGGCGGGCGAGGCCTGCACCGTGTGCGGGTCCGCGGAGCACCCGGCTCCGGCCCGGCCGGCCCCCGGCCACGTGGACCGCGCCGCCGAGGACGCCGCCCACGGCCACTTCGAACGGGCCGAGCGGGCCCGGGCCGCCGCCGACCGCCGGCTCGCCGCCGCGCAGGAGGCCCGCGCCGAGGCCGCGGCCGCCGCCGGGGACGCCACCACCGGTGAACTCCTCGCCCTGACCTCGGACCTGAGTGCCCGGCACGCCGCCGCCCACGCCGCGGCCGCCGGACTGCACACCGCCCGGGAACGGCTCGCCCGCGCCGAACGGGAGCACGCCGCGCGCAGCACCGAGCGCCAGGGCGCCGAGACCCGGGCCGCCGCCAGGGCCTCCCGGCGCGAGGCCCTGGACGGGGAACAGGCCTCGCTGGAGGCCGAGCTGACCCTCGTACGGGACGGCGCGCCCACCGTCGCGGCCCGCGCCCGGACCCTGGAGGACCGGGTCCGGATGGTCTCGGGGGCCGCCGGAGCGCTGCGCCGCGCCGAGGCGACCGCCACCCGGCTGAAGGAGGCCGACGACCAGCTCGCCGACGCCGCCTTCAAGGCCGGATTCGACACCATCGAGGCCGCCGCCGACGCGGTGCTCCCCGAGTACGAACGCACCGCGCTCCAACACCGGCTGGACGCCTGGCAGACGGAGGAGGCCCTCCTCGCGGACCGCCGCCGCGAAACCGGCGCCGCCGAAGCGGCAGCCCTGCCCCCGGCCGCACCGGAGCGGGCCGAGGCGTACGCGGCCGGGGCCGCGGCGAAGCTCCGTACGGCGGGGTCGGCCGCCGACGCGGCCCGGGTGCGCTGCACGGAGCTCGACCGGCTCTCCCGGCAGGCCGAGCAGGAACTGCGCGCGCTCGGCCCGCTGCGCGAGGCCTACGACCGCGTGGCCCGGCTGGCCGGACTCACCGCGGGCACCTCAGCCGACAACGAGCGCAAGATGCGCCTGGAGGCCTACGTGCTGGCCGCCCGGCTGGAGCAGGTGGCCGCCGCCGCGACGGTACGGCTGCTGCGCATGTCGGGCGGCCGCTACACCCTGGTCCACTCCGATGCGCGCGCGAGCGGACGGGGGCGCTCCGGCCTCGGGCTGCACGTGGTCGACGCCTGGACCGGCAGTGAGCGGGACACCGCCACCCTGTCCGGCGGCGAGACCTTCTTCGCCTCGCTCGCCCTCGCGCTGGGCCTGGCCGACGTGGTCACCGACGAGGCGGGCGGCATGCGCCTCGACACCCTCTTCATCGACGAGGGCTTCGGCAGCCTCGACGACCAGGCGCTGGACGAGGTGCTCGACGTACTGGACTCGCTGCGCGAGCGCGACCGCAGCGTCGGCATCGTCAGCCACGTCGCCGACCTGCGGACCCGGGTCCAGGCCCAGCTGGAGATCGTCAAGCAGCGCGGCGGCTCCGTGGTGCGCCACCGGACGGCGGCCTTCACGGACTGAGCGGCCGGCGGGGCAGCGGAGAGGAGTAGACGATGCTCGTCGTCACCGAACCGAGCCCCGCGATCCGGCCCGTGACCTCCTCCAGGTGCGACATCGAGCGGGTCGCGACCTTGAGGACGAAGCAGTCGTCGCCCGTGACGTGGTGGGCCTCCAGGATCTCCGGGGTGGCCTCCAGGAAGTCGTGGAACGGCTTGTAGTTGCCGTGCGGGTAGCGCAGCCGCACCAGGGCGAGGATCGACTTGCCGAGCCTTTCCGGGTCCACCACCGCCGTGTAGCCGGTGATGATGCCGGTCTCCTCCAGCCGGCGGACCCGCTCGGTGACGGCGCTCGCGGACATGGACACGGAGCGGGCGAGCTCGGTGAAACTGGCGCGGCCGTCCCGCTGGAGTGCTTCGAGGATGCGCCAGTCGGTGGCGTCAGGGGAATAGTCGGTCATGGTGCAGGTCTAGCAGGGGAATCCCCGGTCGGACAACGAGAAGGCCGGGGAAAGTCACTTCCGGGAGTGATCAACGAATCGTAGATTTCTTGCCATGACGACGACGAAGAACACCGCCACCGCCCCCGCCGCTGCCGCCACCCCCGCCAACCCCGTGCTCCGGGTGCCCCCGGCCTCCCCGGCCGCGGCGGCCGCGTACTTCGCCGCGAGCCTGGCCTTCCACGCCGACGTCTCGGACGTCGCGAGCGCCTTCAAGGCCCACCGCGAGACGGGCGCCGAGCTCGGCTTCCAGCTCGTCGACTCCCGCTCCACACCCTCCTGGGACCAGGCACACGTCCCCGGAGCCGTCCACCTGCCCACGGCCCTCGTCCCCGAGCAGGCCGAGCGGCTCCTGGACAAGGACGTCCCCGTGGTCACGTACTGCTGGGGCCCCGGCTGCAACGGCGGCGCCCGCTCCGCCCTCGCCCTCGCCGAACTCGGCTTCCAGGTCAAGGAGATGCTCGGCGGCATCGAGTACTGGATCCGCGAGGGCTTCGAGGTCGAGACCTGGCAGGGCGGCCGGCAGCGCGCCGAGGCCGACCCGCTGACCGCGCCGACCGACTCGGACGACTGCGGCTGCTGAGGTGCCGGTCCACGCGGACGGGCCGCTCGTTCCCCGGGGGAAGGAGCGGCCCGTCAGTCGTTCACCGGGCGGCGGCAGCCGCGCCGTCAGAGCTTCGACAGCTCGTCCACCAGATCGTCCAGCCCCAGGGAGCCCTGCGACAGCGCCGCCATGTGCCAGGCCTTCAGGTCGAAGGACTCGCCGTGCGCGGCGCGCGCGTTCTCCCGGCCCAGCAGCCAGGCGCGCTCGCCGAGCTTGTAGCCGATCGCCTGCCCCGGCATGGACAGGTAGCGGGTCAGCTCGCTCTCGATGAAGTCCGCCGGCCGGCCGCTGTGCAGGCCGAAGAACTCCTGCGCCAGGTCGACCGTCCAGTTCTCGCCCGGGTGGAACGGCGAGTCGTCCGGGATCCGCAGCCCGAGGTGCATGCCGATGTCCACGATGACCCGCGCCGCGCGCATCATCTGGCAGTCCAGGTAACCCAGGCGCTGCTCGGCGTCCTTGAGGTAGCCCAGCTCGTCCATCAGCCGCTCCGCGTACAGGGCCCAGCCCTCGCAGTTGGCGCTGACCCAGCCGACGGTGGCCTGGTAGCGGGAGAGCTGGTCCGCCACGTGCGTCCACTGCGCGAGCTGCAGGTGGTGGCCCGGCACGCCCTCGTGGTACCAGGTGGAGACCAGGTCGTAGACGGGGAAGCGGGTCTGGCCCATGGTGGGCAGCCAGGTGCGGCCCGGGCGGGAGAAGTCCTCCGAGGGAGAGGAGTAGTACGGGGCCGCGGGCCCGCCCGGCGGGGCGATCCGGGACTCCACCTTGCGGACGCGCTCGGCGAGTTCGAAGTGGGTGCCGTCGAGGTTCTCGATGGCCTCGTCCATCAGGCCCTGCAGCCAGGCCTGGACCTCGTCCACGCCCTCGATGTGGGTGCCGTGCTCGTCCAGGTGCTTCAGAGCCTCCCAGGGGCCGGCGCCCGGGAGGATCCTGGCCGCCTCGGTCTTCATCTCGGCGAGCAGCCGGTGGTACTCCGCCCAGCCGTAGGCGTAGGCCTCGTCCAGGTCCAGGTCCGTGCCGTTGAAGTAGCGGGACCAGCGGGCGTAGCGCTCGCGGCCCACGGTGTCCGGCTTGCCCTCGACCGCCGGGGCGTACACCGTGCTCATCCAGTCGCGCAGTTCGACGAGGGCGGCGGTGGCGCCGGCGGCCGCCGCGTCCAGCTCCGGGCGCAGGGCGTCCGGGCCGGCGGAGACGAACTCCGCGAAGAAGGCGGCGTCGGCGCCGTCCTGGCCGGCCCAGTTGCCGAGCTGGCCGATCATCGTCGTGGTGGCGCGCGGGCCGCCGTACAGGCCGCGCTCCAGGCCGAGCCGGAGGCTCTCGCGGTAGCCGGCGAAGGCGGCCGGGACGGCGCGCAGCCGCTCGGCGATCGCCGCCCAGTCCTCCTCGGTGTCGGAGGGGGTCAGGGTGAAGACCTCGCGGACCTCGTGCGCGGGGCCGTGGATGTTGCTCACGGCGCACAGGTGCTCGTCGGCCTCGTGGACGGCGAGCTCGGCGGTGAGGCGCTCGCGCAGCAGACGGGCGCAGCGGCGCTCGGCGTCGCTGTCGGCGCCCGGCAGAGCCTCGGCGGCGTCGAGGCGGGCGAGCGTGTCGCGGGCCAGCTCGGCGACGGCCGCGCGACCCGCCGGCGAGAAGTCCGGAAGCTTGCCGGAGCTCGCGGCGACACCGAGGTAGGTGCCCGTGATCGGGTCGAGGGCGATGAGGGCGTCGACGTACGCGTCGGCAACCTGGCGCGGCAGTCGGGGGGCGCTGCCGTTCTGGAGGATCTCTGACATGCGGCCATCTTCGTATGTGAGACGGGTTCCCGTCATCACAGATTGCCGTCAGCCTGCCCGGGTGGGCCCGCGCCGGTCCCGCCGCAGGTGCCGGGGTGGATCAACCAGCAGTCGGCACAGCCGAGTTCAGGCCCCGGGCGCGGGGCGGCCGAGGGGTCGCGCGCCCGGATTTTGGCCGGATCCGGAGGTCTCCGGATGCGCTCCATCCGGTTGTCGGGCGTCCGGTTGCGGGCGGTTCGCGGGAGCTTCCGACGATCCGGCCCGGCGGCCCGCGGCGGGTCCGCGGGCCGGTCCGGGCCGGGTGGCTCAGCGCAGGCGGCGCGGCGCGGCCTGCTGGTCGTGCGGCAGCTCGCGGGGGCGTTCGCAGGGGAGGTCGCGGGGGAGCTCGTAGGCCAGGCGCGAGGCGACCGGGGTGGCGTCGAGCCGGGCGGTGATCACCAGGGTGCCCTCCTCGATCTGGTAGTCGAGGGGGAGGCCGAGGCCGCGCATGGCGGCGACCATGCCGGTGTTGGAGGCCTGGGTGACGGCGTACACGCTGTCGCAGCCGGCCTCGACGGCCATCGAGATGAGCCGGCGCAGCAGCTCGGAGCCGATGCCGCGGCGCTGCCAGTCGTCCTCGATGAGCAGGGCGACCTCGGTCTCGTCGCCGTCCCACAGGAGGTGGCCGAGGGCGACGAGCTTCCCGGAGGCGGTGATGGCGGCGAGGGTGCGGCCGAAGCGGGGGCTCAGCAGGTGGCCGAGGTAGCGGTCGGCGTCGGCGACGGGGCCGTGGTAGCGCAGTCCGAGGGTGCGCTCGGAGCAGCGGTCGTGCATGGCGCGGGCCGCGGCGAGGTCGGAGCCGTCGGCGCGGCGCACGGTGATCTCGTTGCCCTCGGGCAGGGTCAGCACGTCCTGGCTGCGCGGGACGCGGGGGCCGAGCCGGGCGTCGAGCTCGACCAGGGCGCGGGCCCGGGCGAACTCGGTCGGGGTGAAGGGCAGGTAGGGCCGCTCCACGGTGATCGCGCCGCCCGAGGGGTCGCGCAGCCGCATGGAGGTGGCCTCCAGGACCCCTTCGACGGGTGCGTCCGCGCCGGAGTTGGGGCGGCCGGAAAGGGTGGTCGCCGGGATCGAGTGGATGGTGCAGCGGCCGAGCAGCTGGCGCAGGGCGAGGGGGAGCTCGGCGGCGTCGAGGGCGGTGCGGGTGGCCAGGCCCAGGACACGGGTCGGGGTGTCGACGAGGTCGTGGGCGTCGGCGCGCTCGATCCAGGTGCTGTGGCCGCCGGCCCGGGAGATGGCGCGGGAGAGGTCGGCGGAGGGCAGTTGCTGCGGGGCGCGCAGCAGGAACTCGTCGACCGTGCCGCCCTCGGGGAGCGGGTGCGTCTGCAGGGTCAGGATGTCGACGCCGCTGCGGGCGAGGGCGGTGCAGACGGCCGCCAGGGAGCCGGGCTCGTCCCGTACGGTCGTGCGCATCCGCCACAGGCTGGTGGTGGCGGTCGCCGTGTCGGTCGGGCCGGAGGCCCCAGCGGGGAGCGGCGCCGGATCACCGGGCGCTGTGCTCCCCGGCGGCGCATGGCTGTGGCGCCGCGCCCACCAGGTGTGGAACGCCGCGGTCACCAGGAGTGCGACGGCCGAGGCGACCAGCAGGATCGGGCCCCTCGGGCCGTGCACGACGAGATTGGCGATGGCGTCGGCGACCGCGACGGCGCAGAACAGGGCGGCGAGTTCGACGAGGTCGCGGCGCCAGTGGTGGCGGTGGGGACGCTGGGCGGAGGCGGGGCTGCGGTCAGTCATGCACACCACTGTGGCTCAGGGGTGTTGCGTGATCACGAACGATCTGTGACCGACTGGTTAAGTGTCCATCTGGCCGATTTCATCCAGTTTTCGGGGCCGTTTCCGGAATACGGGCGCGAGCCCCGGGTCCGGTCCTGCGCGCGTGAGCCCCCGAGACCGGCCCTACCGGCCCTACCAGCTCTACTGTCCTACTGACCCACGCGGCCGGGCTGGAGCGTCCTGGTGAACAGGACACCGCCGCCCTGGCGGCGCAGCCGGACCGTGAGTTCCCCGCTGCCGCCGTCGATGTCGACCTCACCGTAGTACGGAGGGTTCTCCGACGGCGACATGTTGGCGAACGGGGCCGACTGGACGTACGCCGTCTCCGGGCCGAAGGTGGCGTCGAGCCGGCCGGCCGGGAAGCCGCCGGCGCCGATCGGGCCCGACACGAACTCCCAGAACGGCGCGAAGTCGGTGAAGGCGGCCCGCTCGGGCGCGTAGTGGTTCGCGGCGGTGTAGTGCACGTCGGCGGTGAGCCAGAGGGTGCCGGTGATGCGCTGGTGCTTGATGTGGCGCAGGAGTTCGGCGATCTGGAGCTCACGGCCCAGCGGCGCGCCCGGGTCGCCCTGGGCGACGGCCTCGAAGTTCGCGGCCCCGTCGGGGACGACGATGCCGAGCGGCATGTCGGCGGCGATGACCTTCCAGGTGGCGCGGGAGCGGGAGAGCTCGCGCTTGACCCAGGCCAGCTGCTCGGGGCCGAGGATGCCGATGGGGTCCTCGGTCTGGGTGCCGGGGGAGTTGGCGTTGCGGTACGTGCGCATGTCGAGGACGAAGACGTCGAGCAGCGGGCCGTACCGCATCACCCGGTACATCCGGCCCTCGGCGCGTCCGCCGCGCAGGTCGGTGACGGGGAAGTACTCGCCGAAGGCCTGGCGGGCGCGGGCGGCGAGGGTGTCGGCCTCCTTGACGGTGTACCGGGGGTCGTCGATCAGCTGGCCCGGGTACCAGTTGTTGCGCACCTCGTGGTCGTCCCACTGGGCGAGGACCGGGACCTGGGCGTTGAAGGCGGTCAGGTTGCGGTCGAGCAGGTTGTAGCGGAAGTTCCCGCGGAACTCGGCGAGGGTCTCGGCGACCTTCGCCTTCTCCTCGGTGGTCACGTTGCGCCAGAGGCTGCCGTCGCGCAGGGGCACGGACTCCTTGATCGGCCCGTCGGCGTAGACCGTGTCCCCGCTGAAGAGGAAGAAGTCGGGGTTGCGCAGCCGCATCTCCTCGAAGACGCGGTAGCCGCCGAGGTCGGGGTTGATGCCCCAGCCCTGGCCGGCCAGGTCCCCGGACCAGTGGAAGCGCACGTCGTGGCGGCGCGAGACGGGGGTGGTGCGGAAGGTGCCGTGGACCGGCTCGGCGGTGCGGCGGGGGTCGTCGGGGTCGGCCAGGACGACGCGGTAGTGGATCTGCTGCCCGGGCGGCAGATCGCGCAGGACGGTGGTTCCGGTGAAGTCGCTCGACGGGCCGACCAGCGGGCCGCGGTGGCGGCGTACGGCGTAGCGGAACGCCTCGCTCGGGGAGGTCTCGACGTACATCCGCGCGAGGCGGTCGGAACGGGTCCAGACGGTGGCCGAGTGGGCGGTGATCTCGCCGGACTGGACGCCCCAGAGCGCCTTCGGCCGGCCGGAGCGGGCGAAGGCGGGGGCGGCGAGTGCTGGAGCGGCGAACAGCGCGGAGGACAGGGCGAGGGAACCGCCGATGAGGGTCCGTCGGGTGTGCGGCATCGATGCCATCGGTGCGTCTCCAGGGGCCGGCGAGGACGGGTCGGACCAGCGTGCCGCCGCACCCCGGCCCGGCCGCGTCGCCCACGCGAACCTCGGATGAACACCCGTCAGCCGCTCATCCGTTCAGGCGTCCACCGGGTTCGCGGCGGCCGTTCAGGCGGCCACAGCGTTCGCGCTGCGGGCCGTGTCCAGGATCACCCGGGAGACGAGCGCCGGATCGTCGTTCATCGGGACGTGGCCGCAGCCCGGGAGCCGGACCAGCCGGGCTCCGGGGAGCGTGTGCTTGGCGCGCACGCCCTGGCGGCGCAGCAGCAGCCGGTCGCGCGTTCCCCAGGCGATGGTGACCGGCAGGCCGGGCACGTCGTCGGTGAACCGTACGGAACCGCCCGCGGCCAGGGTCTCCTCGAAGCCGGTGGCATCGCGCAGGGCCAGGGTCTCGGCGACCACGGCCTCGGGTGAACGCCGGGCCGGGCGGGCGTAGATGGTGCCGGTGAGCGCGGCGCGGCCGACGGCGTTGCGCGAGAGCCGCCGCACCGCGGGGAGGGGCAGGGCCTTGGCGCCGGCGCGCATCGTGAGGAGGGTGGCGAAGGCGTAGCGGCGCTCGCCCTCCGTCCAGAACCCGGCGGGGGAGAGGGCGGTGACCGAGCGGACGAGCTTGCTCCGGCCCATTTCGAGGGCGAGCAGCCCGCCGAGGGAGTTGCCCGCGACGTGCGGGCGCTCGACGCCGAGGGCCGTGCAGAGCGCTCCGAGCGCGGGGGCCACGGTCCCCAGGTTGTACGGAACCCCTTGCGGCAGCGGCTCCGAGGCGCCGAATCCGGGCAGGTCGACGGCGATCACGTCGTGCTCGGCGGCCAGGATGTCGGTCACCGGCTGCCAGGCCTGCAGGTGGTGGCCGATGCCGTGCAACAGGAGGAGCGGTTCGCCGGAGCCCTTGCGCTCGTAGACGGCGGTGGTGGGGCGGGGGCCGAGCGGCGTATCGATCGTGAAGGAGACCGTGGCGGTCATGCTGCTCCTCGTCGGTTGGACGCGTGCGAGACAGGCTGTCAGTAACACCTACCGCCATGATTACCGTCCGGTAGCCCTTGACTACAAGCCTTCGGGGCGCACGAGAACATCCCGTGAACGGCTTGATACGTATGCCCGATCTGCCCGGCAAAGGGATGAGCATTGGTCTTGACCAAGGGGGTGCACCGTCCTATCGTCGCAGGGATAGTGCAGGAACCTTTAATAAACAAAGGCGCGGAACTGCCGCTGGAACACACGGCGAGTGCAGCGACGGCAGGAGGAGTCAGGGTGGGGACCACGCAGCTCGAAACGGCGCCGGAGCCGAAGTACTGGCACCTCAAGACCGTCCTCAGCGAGGCGCTCGACCAGGACTTCGCCGTCGGGGAGGTCCTGCCCAACGAGCGTGAACTGGCCGCCCGTTTCGGTGTCGCCCGTGCGACCCTGCGTCAGGCGCTGGAGCAGCTGGAGCTCGAGGGCCGGCTGCAGCGTCGCCGTGGCGTCGGCACCACCGTCGCCCCGCCGCGCGTGGGCGTCGCCGTCGGCAGCGCCCAGCACAGCTGGCCCGGCGAGGGCGTCGACGGCTGGGAGCCGGTGGACGCGGCCGAGAGCCTGCCGCCGGCCGCGGTGCTGAAGCTCCTCGGCACCGGTGGGGACTTCGCCGCCGACCAGCCGGTGCACACGGTGCGCCGCACCCGGGTCACGCACGGCCAGGCCGTCGCCGCCGAGCTGCTCTACGTTCCGGCCGCCTCGGTGCCCGGACTCCCGGCGATCGAGGCCCCGTCCGGACCCGCCCGCGCCCGCGCCGTCCTGCGCGAACTGCAGCGGCTGGTCCTCGACGGCCAGGACCGCTCGGTCGAGCTCGGCTCCGCGCGCGCCGACGACGCCAAGGAACTGGACCGCCTGCCCGGCGCCCCGGTCCTCCTCGTCACCACCCGCTACTTCACCGCCGCGGGCACGGCCGCCGTCTCGGTGGCCACCTACCGGGCCGACACCTGCCGCCTCACCTTCGGCGACTCCGGCAACGTCGAGATCACCCACGAACCCCGCGTCGCCTCCTGACACCGCGGGCCGGGCCGGCACGGCCCGGCCGGCCCTGGAGGCCCCGGGAGCCCTGGACGCTCCGGGAGTCCCGGGAGCCCTGGAAGTCCCGGGAGCCCTGGAAGTCCCGGGACGCGGTCAGCGGCGGGCCGTGACCGTCTTCTCCACGGCGAAGAGTTCCTCCTCGACGTGGTCCAGCGCGAGCCGCAGGGCGCCCGTCGCCACCGCGGCCTCGCCCAGCAGGGACTGGGCCACCCGCGGCGGGCGAAGGCAGTAGCGTTCCAGCTCCTGGCGCAAGGGCTCCAGTACGCCGTCCAGCCCGGCCGCCCAGCCGCCGACGACCACCAGCTCCGGATCCATCGCCAGGACCAGCGCGGCCACGTCGTGGACCAGCCGCTGCAGGAACCGCTCCACGGCGGCCACCGCGCGCTCGTCGCCCCGCTTGGCCATCGCGAAGACCTCGGCGACGGCGGGCTCGTCCAGGGGGTGCAGCGGCTCACCGGTGGTCGAGAGCAGCCGCTCGGGCGTGACCTCGCGGCCCAGCAGGTGCAGGGCGCCGATCTCGCCGGCCGCGCCGCCGAAGCCCCGGTGCAGCCGGCCGCCGATCAGCGAGCCGGCGCCGGGACTGAGCCCGGCCATCACGAACACCATGTCACCGGTGTCCCGCGCCGCGCCCTTCCAGTGCTCGGCGACCGCCGCCGCGTTGGCATCGTTCTCCACCTGCACCGGACAGCGGAACGAGCGGCGCAGCCGCTCCCCGAGCGGCAGCCCGGTCCAGCCGGGCAGCGCCGTGCCGAGGCGGACCGTGCCGTCCGCCTCCACGATGCCGGGGCTGCCGACCCCGACGGCCCGCAGGGAATCCCGCGGCACGCCGGCGCGGCGCAGCAGATCGGCGACGGCCGCCCGCACCCGCTCCAGCCGCTCGTCCGCGGACGCGTCCTCGGCGACGTCCTTGGTGCCGGCGCCGATGACGCGGCCGTCCAGCCCGGACAGCAGCACCGCGATCCGGTGCGATCCGATCTCGATGCCCAGCAGGTGCCCTGCCTCGGCCCGGAACCGGAACCGCCTGGCCGGTCGACCCTGGCGACGCGCGCCTTCCTCCGCTTCGGCCTCGACGACGAGCCCGGTCCCGATCAGCCCCTCCACGACACCTTCGACGGTCGGCCGGGAGAGTCCGGTCAGCCGCGTGAGGTCGGTGAGGGTCGGCGATCCGGCCGTGCGCAGCGCGCGCAGCACGACGGCGGAATTGATCCGCCGGAGCAGAGAGGGGTCCCCGCCGGTCAGCTGCCCCAACGTGTGTCCTCCCAGCTAGCGAGCTTGTCAGCCGGATCGTACTGCGCGCCCGGTGCCGCGGCGAGAGGCGGCCCCCATCGGCCGGAATCAGCCTTTCCTCAGGCCGGCGAAACGAACCCCGACTCGTACGCCGTGATCACCGCCTGGGTGCGGTCCCGCGCCCCCAGTTTCGCCAGGATCGCGCTGACGTGGGACTTGACCGTCTCCGTGCCGATGATCAGGTCGGCCGCGATCTCCACGTTGGTGAGCCCCCGGGCCATGCGCCGCAGGACCGCCTCCTCCCGCTCGGTCAGCGCGGCCCGCTCCAGCGTCGCCCGCGCCTGCCGGTTCCCGTACTCCGCGGCCAGCGACCGCACGGCGGCCGGGAAGAGCAGCGTCTCGCCCTCCGCCACCAGCCGTACCGCGTGCACGATCTCCGAAGGCCGGGCCCGCTTCAGCAGGAACCCGTCGGCTCCGGCCCGCAGTGCCTGGTAGACGTACTCGTCGTTCTCGAAGGTGGTGACCACGAGGATCTTCGGCGGGGAGTCCACCGAGCGCAGGACCGCACGGGTCGCCTCGATACCGTCGAGCAGCGGCATCCGCACGTCCATCGCCACCACGTCCGGCCTCAGCTGGCGGACGAGCGGGACCACCGAGGCCCCGTCCGCGGCCTCACCCACCACCTCGATGTCGGGCTGGGAGTCCAGGACGGCGCGCAGACCCGCGCGCACGAGGGGTTCGTCATCGACGAGCAGTACGGTAACCGGCATCCGGTCAGCGTATTCGCTCCAGCGGAAGCCGGGCGCGCACCCTCCAACTGCCTTCGTACGGACCGGTCTCGGCCTCGCCGCCGAGCAGTGCGGCCCGCTCCCGCATCCCGCGCAGCCCGCTCCCGCTGCGCTGCATCAGGGCCGGCCCGTCGGGCAGCGGGTTCGACACCTCCAGGTCCAGCCGGTCCCCGGCCATCTCGATCCTCACCCGGACGGGCACCGGACCGCAGTGCCGCAGCACGTTCGTGAGCGCCTCCTGAAGGATCCGGTACCCCTCCCGGGTGACCGGCCCCGGCAACCTGTCGAGCGGACCGGTCAGTTGCGCGTCCACCACCGCCCCGGAGGCCCGGGCCGACTCCAGCAGCCGGTCCGCCTCCACGAGCGTCGGCCGCTGCGACGGAGGCTGCCCGGACTCCCTCAGGACGCCTAGCACCCGTTCCAGGTCCTCCAGCGCGGCCCGGCCCGTCTCCTCGATCGCGCACAGCGCCCGGTCCGTGAACTCCGGGTCGCCGGCGGCCCGGGCGGCCCCCGCCTGCACCACCGCCACCGTCAGCGCGTGCCCGATGGAGTCGTGCAGCTCGCGAGCGATCCGGTTGCGCTCCAGAAGCTGCTCGGTCCGGGCCTCCAGCGCGGTGAGCCGCTCGGCCGCCGAAGGCCCCAGCAACCGCTGGGCGATCGCGGTGATCAGCTCCCCGAGCAGGACCACTATGGCGAGGAGCAGGATCAGCGGCACCGGCACGAGCAGCGCGGCGGCCCACCGCGGGGGCTCGAAGGGAAGCATGAAGTCACCTCCCAGCGGATGCCCGAGAGCGATCGAGACCAGCTCGACCGACATGGCCGGGAGCCACACGGTCGGGACCCAGGCGCCCCCCGCGAGGACGAGCCGCACCTCCAGCCACAGCAGGGTCCGCCACCGGTCGTTCCACCGCGCGGAGGGGACCGCGCTGATGGCGCTCTCCGCGCGGCCCCAGTCGTGCGGGGTGAGCAGGAACCGCGCCTGCAGTCCCTCGACCAGCCGTACCCAGGGGACCAGACCGACCGGTATCGCGATGAGCAGCGGAACCCACGGCGCCTCGGGCCCCACGAACATCCAGAGCGCCACCAGCAGGACGGGCACGCAGAGGTGCAACCAGCGTGAGTAGGTCACTGGTTGGAGCGGGGCACGGAGCAGTCGGTACATGCCCTCATCGTGACAGGAGGCGGCTCGCGGCCGTCTCCCCCACGTGGGGGAGACGGCACCCTCGCATGGGGGAGGAAGAGGGGTGGGGCCGACGGCGAGTCTTGAGCCATGAACAGCATCGAGATCCGAGAACTCACCAAGGCATACGGCACCCACCGCGCGGTGGACGGCCTCACCTTCGATGTCCTGCCCGGACGGGTCACCGGCTTCCTCGGCCCCAACGGCGCCGGCAAGTCCACCACGATGCGCCTGCTGCTGGGCCTGGACCGGGCCACGTCCGGTACGGCCACGATCGGCGGGCGGCGGTTCACCGACTTCCCCGACCCGCTGCACCAGGTCGGCGCACTGCTGGACGCACAGGCGGCCCACGGCGGGCGCACCGCCCGGGACCACCTCCGCTTCCTCGCCGCGGCGGACCGGATCCCCATGCGCCGGGTGGACGAGGTCCTGGAGCAGACCGGGATAGCCTCCGCCGCCGCGCGGCGGGTCAAGTCCTTCTCGCTCGGCATGCGCCAGCGCCTGGGCATAGCCGCGGCGCTGCTGGGCGACCCCGGGGTGCTGCTGCTGGACGAGCCTGCCAACGGCCTCGACCCCGAGGGCATCATCTGGATCCGCGAGCTGATGCGCGGTCTCGCCGCCGAGGGACGCACGATCCTGGTCTCCAGCCATCTGATGTCGGAGACCTCGGCGTTCGCCGACCACCTGGTCGTGCTCGGCAACGGCAGGCTGCTGGCCGACACCTCGATGGAGGAGTTCATCGACGCCCGCAGCACCCCGAGGGTGCGGCTGCGCACTTCCGACCCGGTCCGGCTGCGGGCCGCGCTGGCCCGTGACGGCTTCGAGCTGGTGACCGCGGACGACGGGCGATGGACCGTCGACGGCATACGGGCCGATCAGGTCGGCAGCCTGGCCGCCCGCGAAGGCGTGCCCGTGCTGGAACTTTCCGACGACCGGGCCTCGCTGGAGCAGGCCTACCTGGACCTCACCGCCGACCACGCCCAGTTCGCCGCAACCCGCTGACCTTCCCTCCCTCTCTCTTTCCCCACTCAGGAGGCTTCGCCATGAGCGCCGCTCTGCCCACCATGCCCGTCCTGCACTCGGAATGGATCAAGCTACGGTCCCTCCGCGGCACCGTAGGGGCGTACATAGCCATCTTCGTCGCCACCGCCGGGATACAGGCGCTCACCGCCGCGGCGATCGGCCAGGCCGAAGAAGGCAGCATGGGCGACGACCGCCTCCTCGCGGCCTACTACGGGATCAACTTCGGCCAGATCGCGGCCATGGCCTTCGGAGCGAACGCACTGTCCGCCGAGTTCCACAACGGAGCTCTGCGCACCTCGCTGGCCGCGGTGCCGAACCGCACCCGCTTCTACCTCTCGAAGATGGCCGTGGTGGGCGTACTCGCCTTCGTGCTGGGGCAGATCACCGCCCTCGTCACCTTCGTGGCCGGCCAGGCGTTCATGGGGTCGTACGCCATGGAGCTCGGTGACCCGGGCACGATCCGGTCCGTCTTCGGCTGCGGGATGTACCTGACGCTCATGACGCTCTTCGCGGCAGGACTGACGGCCGTCCTGCGGAGCGCCGCGCTGGTGCTGAGCCTGCTCATACCCTTCGTGCTGATGGTGTCCTTCGTCATCGGAGCGAGCGCCGAGGGCGTGGCTCAGCTCCTGCCGGACCGGGCCGGCCAGATGATGATGCGGATGGAGGCTGGCGGCCTCGTCGGCCACTGGACGGGACTCGGCGTGATGGCGCTGTGGGCGGCCGCCGCGGTCATCGGCGGGTGGGTCTCGGTGCGCCGCCGGGACGCGTGACGCCAGGCCAGTTGTCAGTGGTGGCCGGGATACTGACGGTATGACCACGGCAGAGCACCTCGAGACGATCGACAGGCTCAGGGCGAAGGATTTCCCGCCCGAGCCGGTCCGGACCGTCGAAAGCAGCAGCGGCCCGGGTTTTCATCTGATCCGGCTCGCCCGGACGCAGCACTTCTGGGATGACGACGGTTCGGGGCGGATCGAGGCGACCGACCAGATCAGTGCCGAGTACGGGGCGCTCACCCAGGCGGTGACCGACCGGTGGGGGGAGCCGCAGGTGTTCAGCCTCGGGTCGGTGCTGGAACGGGGGCTCGACGGGGAGGAGATACCGGAGCCGTGGGACGAGCTGAGCAACAGCACCGACCACGTCCACCTGTGGCGGGCCGAGGAGCGGTGGCTGGTGGCCTACGTGGCGCAGTGGGACTCCGGTGACCCCTACCTGCTGATGGCAGGGGTCACCGTGATCGACCCGCCCTAGCCCTTGGCGGCTTCGGAGGCCTCGGCGGCGGCGCGGAGGCGGGCGTACTCCTGGGCCATGGACTCGGCGGTCCAGTGGGCGTTGAGGCCGCTCGGGTTGGGGAGGGCCCAGACGCGGGTGGAGCCGATGGTCCGCTCCTGGGGGCCGATCTGCGCCTTCCGTTCGCCGAAGGCCGTGCGGTAGGCCGTCACTCCGACCACCGCCAGCCACTGGGGGCGCAGGAGTTCCACCTTGGCCGTGAGGATGCGGCCGCCCTCGCGGAACTCCTCGGCGCTCAGTTCGTCGGCGCGGGCCGTGGCGCGGGCGACGACGTTGGTGATGCCGAGACGGTAGGTCAGCAGCTCTTCCTGCTCCGCGGGGGCCAGCCGGCGCGGGGTGAAGCCCGACAGGTGCAGGACGGGCCAGAAGCGGTTGCCGGGGCGGGCGAAGTGGTGGCCCGTCGCGGCGGAGAGGAGGCCGGGGTTGATCCCGCAGAACAGCACACGCAGACCGCCCGCGACCACGTCCGGGAGGACGCGGTCACGGGCGGCGGTCAGCTCCTCGGGGGTCAGAGGATCGACCCCGGCGCGTACCCGGCGGCCTCCGGGTGCTGCTTGGCGATCGCCTCGATCCGGGAGACCACGGTGGCGACCTGGTCGCCGGCGGCGCCGGTGAAGGACAGCTTGTCCGCCATGAGGGCGTCGAGCTGGGCCCGGTCCAGCGGCATCCGGTCGTCGGCGGCCAGCTTGTCCAGCAGCTCGTTGCGCTCGGCGCCCTGCTCGCGCATGGCGAGCGCGGAGGCCACCGCGTGCTCCTTGATGACCTCGTGGGCGGCCTCGCGGCCGACGCCGGCCCGCACCGCGCCCATCAGGACCTTGGTGGTCGCGAGGAAGGGCAGGTAGCGGTCCAGCTCGCGGGCGACGACGGCCGGGAAGGCGCCGAACTCGTCGAGGACCGTCAGGAAGGTCTCCAGCAGGCCGTCGAAGGCGAAGAACGCGTCCGGCAGCGCCACCCGGCGGACCACGGAGCAGGAGACGTCGCCCTCGTTCCACTGGTCGCCGGCCAGCTCGCCGGTCATCGAGGCGTAGCCGCGCAGGATGACCATCAGGCCGTTCACGCGCTCGCAGGAGCGGGTGTTCATCTTGTGCGGCATCGCCGAGGAGCCGACCTGGCCGGGCTTGAAGCCCTCGGTGACCAGCTCGTGGCCGGCCATCAGGCGGATCGTCTTGGCGATCGACGACGGGGCGGCGGCCAGCTGGACCAGCGCGGTGACCACGTCGTAGTCGAGCGAGCGCGGGTAGACCTGGCCGACCGAGGTGAAGGCCTGGGCGAAGCCGAGGTGGGCGGCGATCCGCTGCTCCAGGTCGGCGAGCTTCGCGGCGTCGCCGCCGAGCAGGTCGAGCATGTCCTGGGCGGTGCCCACCGGGCCCTTGATCCCGCGCAGCGGGTAGCGGCCGAGGAGGTTCTCCAGGCGGTCGTAGGCGACGAGCAGTTCGTCGGCCGCGGTGGCGAAGCGCTTCCCCAGGGTGGTGGCCTGCGCGGCCACGTTGTGGGAGCGGCCGGCCATGACCAGCTCGGCGTGCTCGCCGGCCAGCTTGCCGAGGCGGGCGAGGACGGCCACCGTGCGGTCGCGGGCCAGCTCCAGCGAGAGCCGGATCTGCAGCTGCTCGACGTTCTCGGTGAGGTCGCGCGAGGTCATGCCCTTGTGGACGTGCTCGTGACCGGCGAGGGCGTTGAACTCCTCGATGCGGGCCTTCACGTCGTGCCGGGTGACCTTCTCGCGCTCGGCGATGGAGGCGAGGTCGACGGTCTCCAGGACGCGCTCGTAGTCGGCGAGGGCCGCGTCCGGGACCTCGATACCGAGGTCCTTCTGGGCGCGCAGCACGGCGAGCCACAGCCGCCGCTCCAGCGTCACCTTGTACTCGGGGGACCACAGGACGGCGAGCTCCGCGGAGGCGTAGCGGCCGGCCAGGACATTGGGGATGCGGGGCTTGGCAGTCACGTAGAGGGATTCTACTTGGGCCGCCGCTGTGCGTTTACGCAGGTAGGGCCCCCGCTCGTGATTGTGGCTTGCTACGAGAGCGGTGCGTCCCCGTACGGCAGCAGCTCCGGACGCTTGGCCGGGCGGCCGTCCCCGGAGGAGCGGCCCGTCAGGCGGCGGCCGATCCAGGGGAGCAGGTGCTGCCGGGCGAAGCTCAGGTCCTGGGCCCGGCGCACCGTCCAGCCGGGCGGTACGGCGGCGGGCAGTTCCGTGCGCCAGTCCTCCTCGGCGGGCAGGCCCAGGGTCTGCCAGACGGCCTCGGCCACCCGGCGGTGGCCCTCCGCCGTCAGGTGCAGCCGGTCCACGTCCCACATCCGCTGGTCTCCGAGCACGGAGGCCCCGTACAGGTCCACGACCAGGGCGTCGTGCCGGGCGGCGAGCTCCTCGATGATGACGAAGAGCTCCTCCATGCGGGGCCGGAAGCGTTCCATCACCGGACCGTTGCGCCCCGGGGAGCGCATGAGGACGAGGCGCTTGCAGGAGGGCGCGAGGATGTCCACGGCCGCCTCCAGGTGGCCGCGGACCCGGCCCATGTCCACCTTGGGGCGCAGAGCGTCGTTCAGCCCGCCCACCAGGGCCACCACGTCGGCGCCCATCGCCGCTGCCACCGGGGCCTGGTCCTCCGCGATCTGCCCGATCAGCTTCCCGCGGACCGCGAGGTTCGCGTAGCGGAAGCCCGGCTCGCGCGCGGCGAGGCGGGCGGCCAGCAGATCGGCCCAGCCCCGGTAGGAGCCGTCCGGAAGCAGGTCCGACATGCCCTCGGTGAAGGAGTCGCCGACCGCGACGAAACTGGTGTAAGAGGCATTCATCTCCATGGCGGAGTGATGTTACCGCGCGGTACCCCGGCCCCGCAGGGCCGGGGACCACACCTCCCCGACCGATCAGGCGGACGCGGGCCTGCCGAACAGCTCCCGCAGCACGTCCTCCATGGTCACCAGGCCCGTCATGGCGCTCTCCGCCCCGAGCACCGCCGCCAGGTGCGTACGGCTGCGCCGCATGGCGGTCAGCACGTCGTCCAGCGGGGTCTCCGCCCGTACCTGGGCGATCGGCCGCAGCTCCGACACGGGGAACGGCTCGTTCCGCGCCTCCCCGTCCGCGTCCAAGGCGTCCTTCACGTGCAGGTAGCCCAGGATCCGGTCCTGCTCGTCGACCACCGGGAAACGGGAGTACCCGGACTCCGCCGACAGCCGCTCCAGACCGGTCGGAGTGATCCCCACGCGGGCCGAGACCACCCGGTCCGCCGGCAGCACCACATCGGTCACCGGCCGCCGGCCCAGCTCCAGGGCGTCGTGCAGGCGCTCGCTCGCCCGGTCGTCGAGCAGACCCGCGTTACTGGAGTCCTTGACCAGCCGCGCCAGCTCGTCGTCCGAGAAGGTCGCCGAGACCTCGTCCTTCACCTCCACCCGCAGCAGGCGCAGCAGCGTGTTGGCGAAGGCGTTGATCGCGAAGATCACCGGCCGCAGCGCCCGCGTGAGGGTCACCAGCGGCGGCCCCAGCAGCAGCGCGGTGCGCACGGGCTCGGACAGCGCCACGTTCTTCGGCAGCATCTCGCCGAAGAGCATGTGCAGGTACGTCGCCAGGGTCAGCGCCACCACGAAGGAGATCGCGTGGGTCAGGCCCGTCGGCACCCCGACGAGGTCGAACAGCGGGGTCAGCAGATGCGCGATGGCCGGCTCGGCCACCACGCCCAGCACCAGGGTGCACAGCGTGATGCCCAGCTGGGCCGCCGCCATCAGCGCCGACAGGTGCTCCAGCCCCCACAGGACGGCGCGGGCCCGCCGGTCGCCCTGCTCGGCGTACGGCTCGATCTGGCTGCGCCGGACCGAGATCAGCGCGAACTCCGCACCGACGAAGAAGGCGTTGACGACCAGGGTCGCCAGGCCGATCAACAGCTGGATCGCGGTCATCGGGCCTGCTCCGTTCCGTCGGCGGGCTCCGCCGGGGCGTGCAGCAGCACCCGCGCGGCCCGGCGTCCGCCGGCGTCCACCACGTCGAGCTGCCAGCCGTCCAGTTCCATTTGGTCGCCGACTGCCGGGATCCGGCCCAGCTCGGTCGCTATCAGGCCGGCCAGGGTCTCGTACGGACCGTCCGGCACGCGCAGCCCGATCCGTTGGAGCTGGTCGGTGCGCGCGGAGCCGTCGGCGGAGTAGAGGAGGCGCCCGGACTCGTCCGTACCGGCCGGGGCCAGGTCCGGGGTCTCGTGCGGGTCGTGCTCGTCGCGGACCTCGCCGACGACCTCCTCGACGATGTCCTCCAGCGTGGCCACGCCCGCCGTGCCGCCGTACTCGTCGATGACCACGGCCATCGTCTGCTTGCCGGACAGCCGGTCCAGCAGCCGGTCCACGGTCAGCGACTCCGGTACGAGGAGGGGCTCGCGCAGCAGCTGCGACACCGGACGGCGGCGCCGCTCCTCCGCGCGCAGGGCCAGTACGTCCTTGATGTGGACGATGCCGACGACGGTGTCGAGGCTTCCCCGGTAGACCGGGAACCGGGACAGGCCGGTGGCCAGCGTCGCGTTCGCCACGTCCTCGGCGGTGGTCTGCACGTCGAGAGCGGTGACCTGCACGCGCGGGGTCATCACGTTCTCCGCGGTCAGGTCGGCGAGGTTCAGGGTCCGCACGAACAGCTCGGCCGTGTCCTTCTCCAGCGCGCCCGCCTTCGCGGAGTGGCGCGCGAGGGCGACCAGCTCCTGCGGGGTGCGCGCGGAGGCCAGCTCCTCGGCCGGCTCCATGCCGAAGCGGCGCACCATGTGGTTCGCGGTGGTGTTGAGGTGGCTGATCAGGGGCTTGAAGGCCCGGCTGAAGACCCGCTGCGCGGTCGCCACGCGCTTGGCGATCGCCAGCGGGGAGGAGATCGCCCAGTTCTTGGGCACCAGCTCGCCGACGACCATCAGGACGACGGTCGAGATCGCCGTGCCGAGGATCAGGGCGGCGGAGGAGGCGGCGCCGGCCGACAGGCCCATGGCCTCGAAAGGGCCCTGGAGCAGGGCGGAGATCGACGGCTTGGAGAGCATGCCGATGACCAGGCCGGTCACGGTGATGCCGAGCTGGGCGCCGGAGAGCTGGAACGTCAGGGTGCGGACGGCCGCCAGGGCGCTGTCGGCCCCGCGCTCACCCCGCTCCACGGCCCGTTCGAGCTCGCTGCGCTCCACGGTCGTCAGCGAGAACTCGGCCGCGACGAAGACCCCGCAGGCGATGCAGAGCAGCAGTGCCACGACGAGCAGGAGCACCTCGGTCATCGGTCGATCACCTCCGTCCCATGATCGGCCAGGAGGAGGGGGACCGCGCGATGTCGCGGAGCGGTATGTCGGGGACTGGGAGGCTCGCCCATGGGCGGACGCTCACACCTTTCACTCAAGAGGGACCTTGCCCACATGGTAAAGGACGGGCAAAGAGAACGGATCATTCTTTTGGCGGAGTCGGGCCGGGTGATGGGATCCGGACATGACTGATCTTCATGTCGGACCCGCTTCGGCCGCCGATCTCGGCGCCGTGCTGGACTTCTGGAAGGCCGCCGCCGAGGGAACGAGTATCAGCGACGACCTCGCCGGGGTCGAGCGCCTCCACGACCGCGACCCGCAGGCGCTGCTGCTCGCCCGGCGCGACGGTGAGCTCGTGGGCACGGTGATCGCCGGGTTCGACGGCTGGCGCTGTCACCTGTACCGGCTCGCGGTGCACCCCGGCCACCGGCGCCAGGGGATCGGGACCGCACTGCTGGCCGCCGCCGAGGAGCGCTTCGTGGCGCTCGGCGGGCGGCGGGCGGACGCGATGGTGCTCGTCCGCAACGAGCGGGCCCACCTGGCCTGGGACGCCGCCGGCTACGGGCCCCAGGACCAGTGGACGCGCTGGGTCAAGCCGCTCGGCGCGCCGACCCGATGACGCAGTAGGAGGTCGGCAGGGCCGGACCGCGCTCGGGCAGCCGCAGGCGGCGGTGCGAGACGATCCGGAAACCGGCGGCCTCGATGGCGGCGAGCGGGTCGCGCGCGGTGTGGCAGCCGCCGAAGAGGTGCGGCCAGACGGTCCGGTCCAGGGTGCGCTGGAAGGCGGCCATGCCGGGGCCGGGCGCCAGGCCGTGCTCGAAGAAGCGCAGCTCGGCGTCGGGCCGCAGTACGCGGTGCAGCTCGGCGAGGGAGCGGGGCAGGTCCCGTACGGTGCACAGCACCAGGGAGGCGACGGCGGCGTCGAAGGCCTCGCTCTTGACCGGGAGGGCCTCGGCGGCGCCGGGTACGACGTCCACGGGGACCTCGCAGCGGAGGGCGGCGGAGGCCGCGAGCCGGCGGAGGGTGCGCTCCGGTTCGACGGCGACGACCTCGGAGACGGCGCGGGGGTAGTGCGGGAAGTTCAGGCCGTTGCCGGCGCCGATCTCGATGACGCGGCCGGAGACGCCGTGCAGCAGCTCGCGGCGGAGGGGGGCGATGCCGGCGCGGGTCTCGGCGGCGGTGCTGGCGCGGGCGTAGAAGCGGGCGAAGACGGGGTGGTGGACGGGGTCGTGGGGCGGATTGTTGCGCGTGTTGTGCGGTGTGCGGCGGCGCGGCATGGCGGACCTCCCGGGCGGCGGACGTTGCCGTACCTTCAGCGTGCCCTTTGGTCGGGCCGTCATCCCTGCCTCGGCGGGCTGGGCCCAGCCGTGGGCCCCGAACGCTGGCGCGGCTCAAAGATCGGGGCTCCGCCCCGGACCCCGCGCCTCAAGCGCCGGCGGGGCTGGAATGGTGCGGCCGGGCTGAAGGATCGGGGCTCCGCCCCGGACCCCGCGCCTCAAACGCCGGCGAGGCTGGGATGGTGCGGCGGGGCTGGATGGTGGGGCCGGGCTGGATGGTGGGGTCGGGCTGGAAGATCGGGGCTTCGGCCCGGGCTCCGCGTCTCAAGCGCTTGTGGGGCCCGTGGGGTACGGCGGGGGGGACCACGTGGTGAGGAAGGTGTTCGGTGACCAGGTGCCCCAGAGGGGTGGGGCCAGCCAGGTGGGGGACGCGGTGCGGAAGTGGTCCGGGGGGAGGGTGCCCGCGCGTTCCGGGATCGCGCCCAGGAGCGGAAGGCCCGAGGACCTCGGGAGGTCCGCCAGGTTGCAGCGGGCCGCCAGGTCCGGGGCCTGAGGCCAGCTGCCGACCACCACGCCCAGCGGGGTCAGGTCCCGGGCCCGCAGGGCTTCCGCCGTGAGGGTGGTGGAGTTGAGGGTTCCGAGGCCCGCCGGGGCGACGATCACGGTCGGTGCGCCGAGCAGCCGGGCCGCGTCGGCCAGGGTGTTGCCCTCGTCGTCGAAGTGGACGAGCAGCCCGCCCGCGCCCTCCACCAGGACCAGGTCGTGCGCCTCGGACAACTGCCGCGCCGCCTCCGCGATCTCCGCCGGGGAGAGGGTCGGGAGCCCCGCGCGGCGGGCCGCCGTGTTCGGGGCCAAGGGCTCCGGATAGCGGGCCAGTTCCACCGCGGTGACCGCGGACCCGGCCAGCCGGACCGCTTCCGCGGCGTCCCCCGGCTCCTGGGGGCCCACGCCCGTCTGCGCGGGCTTGAGCACGGCCACCGAGCGGCCGGCCGCGATCGCGGCGGCCGCGATCGCCGACGTGACCACGGTCTTGCCGATTTCGGTGCCCGTCCCGGACACCACCACTACGGACATCTCAGCCTTCCTGCGCGGCCGCGCACACCGCGCGGCAGATACGGGCCACGTCCGCCTCGCCGGTGACGAACGGCGGCATCACATAGATCAGGTCCCGGAACGGGCGCAGCCACACGCCCTCGCGCACGGCCGCCCGGGTCGCGGCGGCCATGTCGATCGCGTGGTCCAGCTGCACCACGCCGATCGCGCCCAGGACGCGTACGTCCCGCACGCCGGGGATCCCGGCCGCGGGTGCCAGGCCTTCGCGCAGCCCGGCCTCGATCCGCTTGACGTCGGTCGCCCAGTCCTGCCCGAGGAGGAGGTCGATCGACGCGAGCGCCACCGCCGACGCGAGCGGGTTCCCCATGAAGGTCGGCCCGTGGGCGAGGACGGGCACCTCGCCCTGGGAGATCCCGTCGGCGACCCGTTCCGTGCACAGGGTCGCCGCGAGGGTGAGGTAGCCGCCGGTCAGCGACTTGCCCAGGCACATCACGTCCGGGGTGATCCCGGCGTGGTCGGCCGCGAAGAGCGCGCCCGTGCGGCCGAATCCCGTCGCGATCTCGTCCAGGATGAGGAGGACGCCGTACTCGTCGCACAGCTCGCGCAGCACCCGGAGGTGGTCCGGGTTGTGGAAGCGCATGCCGCCCGCGCCCTGTACCACCGGCTCCACGATGACGGCGGCCAACTCGTCGGCGTGCGCGGCGATCAGGGAGCGCAGGTGGTCGGCGTACGCCGGGTCCAGGGGCGTGTCGAAACCGGCGGGCGGCGCGTCCGCGAAGACCTGCCGCGGCAGGTGCCCCTGCCACAGCTCGTGCATGCCGCCGTCGGGGTCGCAGACGGCCATCGGCTGCCAGGTGTCCCCGTGGTAGCCGCCGCGCCAGGTCAGCAGCCGGGTCTTGCCCGTCCGCCCCAGCGAACGCCAGTACTGCAGGCACATCTTCACCGCGACCTCGACGGACACCGAGCCCGAGTCGGAGAGGAAGACGTGCTCCAGGCCCGGCGGGGTGATCTCGACGAGCTTCGCGGCGAGCCGCACGGCGGGCTCGTGGGTGAGCCCGCCGAACATCACGTGCGACATACGGCCCAGCTGCGTGGTCACGGCCTCGTTGAGCACCGGGTGGTTGTAGCCGTGGATGGCCGACCACCAGGAGGACATGCCGTCGACCAGCTCCTCGTGGCCCTCCCCCTGGGAGGGCTCGGCGAGCCGCAGCCGCACGCCCGAGGCGGAGGCGATGACCAGCGGCTCCTGCCGTCCGGGCATCGGGCCGTACGGGTGCCAGACGTGCTGCCGGTCCAGCGCGAGCAGTTCCGCGCCGGACGACGGGGCGTCGAGCGGGTGGAGCCGATCAGGCATTGGGAGCGATGTCCGTTCCCGCGCCACGACGGCGTACGGACACCAGCTCCGGCCGGACCTCGCCGGCCGCGGCCTGGGCCGGTACGGGCGCCGCCTCTTCGTGCCCGTGCCCGGAGCAGCCGCCGCACGCCGAGCCGCAGCCCGCCGCCGGGGCGTCTTCGCCCGTGGCCGCGCCCGAACCGCAGACCGAGGCGCCGCCGTTCGAGCCGCAGCCCCCGCCGGCGGCCGCGGCCGCCGCGTCGGAGCGGTGCGCGGGGAGGGTCAACGTACCGGCGCCCTCCACCTCGAAACCGGCGTCCGCGATCATGTCGAGGTCGGCCTGACCGGCCTGGCCCTCACTGGTCAGGTAGTCGCCCAGGAAGATCGAGTTGACCACGTGCAGGGCCAGCGGCTGCAGCGAGCGCAGGTGCACCTCGCGCCCGCCCGCGAGCCGGACCTCGACGTCGGGGCAGACGAACCGCGCCATCGCCAGGATCCGCAGGCAGCGCTGCGGGGTGAGGTTCCACTCCTTGGCCAGCGGGGTGCCCTCGAAGGGGATCAGGAAGTTGACCGGCACCGAGTCCGCGTCCAGCTCGCGCAGCGAGAAGACGACGTCGACCAGGTCCTCGTCGGTCTCGCCCATGCCCGCGATCAGACCGGAGCACGCGGACAGCCCGGCGGCGTGCGCCTTTTGTACGGTGTCGACCCGGTCCGCGTAGGTGTGGGTCTTGGTGATCGCGCCGTACGTCGCCTCGGAGGTGTTGAGGTTGTGGTTGTAGGCGTCCGCGCCCGCGTCGCGCAGCCGCTCCGCCTGGCCGTCCGAGAGCAGGCCGAGGCACGCGCAGACCTCGACGCCCTCGTTCTGCTCCTTGATCGCCTCGATGGTCTTGCCGACCCGGTCCACGTCCCGGTCCGTCGGCCCGCGGCCGCTGGCGACCAGGCAGACCCGCTTCGCGCCGCCCGCGACACCGGCGGCGGCGGCCTGGGAGGCCTCCTCCGGCTTCAGCCACGTGTACTTGAGGATCTCGGCCTTCGACCCCAGCCGCTGGGAGCAGTACGAGCAGTCCTCCGGGCACAGGCCCGACTTCAGGTTGACCAGGTAGTTCAGCTTGACCCGACGCCCGAACCACTGGCGGCGCACCTTGCCGGCCGCGGCCACCACGTCGAGCAGTTCGTCGTCAGAAGTCGCCAGTACGGCGAGTGCTTCTTCGCGGGTCGGCAGCTCGCGCCGCAGCCCCTTGTCCACCAGGGTGTTCAGCAGGTCCATGCACCCGATCCTGGACCACAGCACCCATCCCGGCCAAGGAGAGATCGCACAACATGGCCGGATGGGTGTGTGTGTATCACCACACCTGGCGCACGAGTCACGGCCACTAGGGTCGGGGCAGGTCTGTGGACTGCCGACAAAACACGAGGACATGCCGATGCCCCAGCACACCCCCGACCCCGAGGATGTCTTCGCCTGGATCGACGTCGCGGAGAGCGAGCGGGAGCAGGCGGGGCTGGTCCGCACGCTCCGCCCGCGGCCGGCGGTGTCGCCGCTCCTGGACCTCGCGAGCAACGACTACCTCGGCCTGTCCCGGCACCCGGAGACGATCCGCGGGGCACGGGAGGCGGCCGAGCGCTGGGGCGCCGGAGCCACCGGGTCCCGCCTCGTGACGGGTACGACCGAGCTGCACGAGGAGCTGGAGCGGGAGCTCGCCGCCTTCTGCGGTTTCGAGGCCGCGCTGGTCCTCTCCTCCGGGTACGCGGCCAATCTCGCCGCGGTCACCGCGCTCGGCGGCCGGGGGACGCTGGTCGTCTCCGACGCGGGCAACCACGCCTCCATCGTCGACGGCTGCCGGCTCTCGCGCGCCGAGACCGCGGTGATCCCGCACTCCGACCCGGACACCGCGCGCAAGACGCTCGCCACGCACGAGGGCCGGGCGCTGCTGGTGAGCGACTCGGTGTTCTCCGTGGACGGGGACGCCGCCCCGCTCGCCGGGTACGCCGCCGCCTGCCGCGACGAGGGCGCGGCCCTGATCGTGGACGACGCCCACGGGCTGGGCGTGCTCGGCGAGGGCGGCCGCGGCGCGCTGCACGCCGCCGGGCTCGCGGGCGCGCCCCACGTGGTCGCGACGCTGACCCTCTCGAAGTCCCTCGGCAGCCAGGGCGGTGCCGTGCTCGGCCCGGCCAAGGTGATCAGGCACCTGGTCAACACGGCGCGCACCTTCATCTTCGACACCGGACTGGCCCCGGCCGCCGCGGGCGCGGCCCTGGCGAGCCTGCGCCTGCTCCAGCGGGAACCGGAGCGGGCGGGCCGCGCCCGCGAGGTGGCCGACCGGCTGTACGGGCGGCTCACCGCGTCCGGCCTGACCGCGGCCCGGCCGGACGCGGCCGTGGTGTCGGTACGGGCCCCGTCGGCGTCGGCGGCACTGCGCTGGGCCGCCGACTGCCGCGAGGCGGGTCTGTCCGTGGGGTGCTTCCGCCCGCCGTCGGTGCCGGACGGCATCTCCCGGCTGCGGCTGACCGCCCGGGCCGATCTCACGGGGGAGGAGATCGATCGGGCGGTCGGGACGATCCTTCGGACCGCACCCGCCGGAGCCACGGACCGCTAGGCGGAGCCACGGACCGCTAGGCGGAGCTACGCGTGCGCGTCCGCTCGTACTGAGGCGAGGAAGCCGTCCCAGGCCGGCCCGGTGAAGAGCACGGCCGGGCCGTCGGCCCGCTTGGAGTCGCGGACGGCCAGCAGGCCGCCGCCGAGGGCGGCCGCTTCCACGCAGTTGTTCATTCCGGTGCTGCGGCTGCTCCGCCGCCACCGCGCGCTGATCAGAAGTCCGCTGGAGGATAAGGGGGTTGCGGACACGGGGGTGCCTCCTTACGCGTCGTCAGCAAGGCTGCTGATGAGATCCGACGAGTCCTGGGGCGGGAGGGCGTGTTCCTGGATGGTGCGGAACGCGGCGCTGTAGGCCTCTAGGTCTTCCTTCCGCTCCAGATAGAGGCTACTCGTCAAATGGTCGAGTACCACCACATCCAGATCAGCGATGTCCGGAAATGAAAAAATGACGAACGGTCCTGTCAGACCGAGATGGCCGCCGACGCTGAACGGAAGGACCTGCAAGCACACTTGGGGCAGCCGGGACACCTCCGCCAGGTGCCGCAATTGCTCGGCCATCACCCCCGGTCCGCCGATCTGCCGGCGCAGCACCGCCTCGTCCAGCACCGCGCTCAGCTCCAGCGGCGGATCGGCCCGCAGCACCGACTGCCGGGCCAGCCGTACGTCGACCAGGGCGTCCACCTTCGGCTCCGGCAGCCCGCCCAGCGCGGCCCGGGTCACCGCACGCGCGTACCCGGAGGTCTGCAGCAGCCCGGGCACCACGGACAGCTCCACGGTGCGGGCCGACCGGGCGCTCGCCTCCAGGCTGATGAAGTCCCGGTACTCCTGCGGCAGCAGCCCCCGGTAGTCGTGCCACCACTGGCGGCCCCGCCCGGTGTCACCGGCCGGACCGGGACCGGCGGCCGAGGCCGACAGGGCCTCCAGGAGGGCGCGTTGCTGCGGGCTCACGACCTCCCCGTAGACGTCGAGGAGCAGCCGGATGTCCTCCGGCTTCACGCCGCTGCGGCCTGTCTCGATGCGGCTGATTTTCGACTGGTGCCATCCCGTGATCCGGGCGGCCTCACCACTGGTGAGTCCGGACCGGTCACGCAGGGCACGCAGTTCCTCGCCGAGCTTGCGCCGACGCACCGCGGGACCGTGCTGCACACCCGCCTCCCTTCCACCGGCACAGCTCGCACCAGTCTGCCGTCCAAATACTCTCTTCCGTAGCAGAGTTCACCGCATCGAGCGACAGATATATGCATACCTTGGGGAAACGCCAGGTGCGGCGCCACGATGGGTGGCACTCTGGCGTCCAGCACAGATCCGGGGCGGTTCCGTCCCGGTGGGAAAGGGACCGTCGCCATGGCAGACCACCAGGAAGCATCCGTCACTCTGCCGAGCGATCCCGCCTCGGTCGCCGCTGCCCGCCGCTACGTGGCGGACGTGCTGAGCGAATGGGGACTCCCCGAGGACGCCGAGACCGCGGACAGCGTCCGGCTGATCGTCTCGGAGCTCGCCACCAACGCCGTACAGCACACTTTCGGCCAGTCGCCCACCTTCACGGTGGACATCCGGCTGGAGCGCCAGGAGTGGCTGCGCGTCGGGGTGACCGACAGTCATCCGCGCTGGCCCAAGCGGCTTCCGGCGGCCGTCCAGCAGGACAACGGCCGGGGCATGGTCATCATCCGCTGGCTCGCCGTGGAGGCGGGCGGCCGGCTCTCGGTCACCCCGACCGAGGAGGGCGGCAAGACGGTGTGGATCGCGCTGCCCTGGGCCGTCGGAGCGCCGACGGCGGCGCGGAGCGTCACCGGCTGCTGACCGGGCGCAGCCGGTGCCGCGTTCCACCGTGCTGCGAATCCGTATACGGAACCGGGTTTTTGAGGCAATGGAGTTGAACCGGGTGCCTGCCTGAAACGTGGGTTAACGCAGCGGAAAAGCGCGGGCCCTAGCGTGGCGCCCACGTTCGACCGCCAATGATCACCCATGATCCGGTAAAGCGGCGGTGGTCGGGACGGAAAGCCTTCTCCTGCGTTGGGCAAGACACGCTTGGCTCGGATATGTGCAGGTCAACAAGGTGTTGAAGGCGGCTAGGGTCGCTCCGGCGCGTTGCCGATCTTGTCCTGGAAACTTGGTGATGACGAGTGCATCTGACACCGCACGAGCAGGAGAGACTGCTCATCCACGTGGCTGCCGACGTGGCCGAGAAGCGAAGGGCGCGCGGGGTCCGCCTCAACCACCCCGAGGCGATCGCGCTGATCACGTCCCACATCCTCGAAGGGGCCCGCGACGGGCGGACCGTGGCCGAGCTGATGGCCTCCGGCCGCGCCGTCCTGCGCCGCGAGGACGTCATGGAGGGGATCCCCGAGATGATCCACGACGTCCAGGTCGAGGCGACCTTCCCGGACGGCACCAAGCTCGTCACCGTCCACGACCCCATCGTCTGAACAGGAGTACCCGCATGATCCCCGGCGAGATCGCCTACGGGGACGGGCCGGTGCGCCTCAACGAGGGCCGCCCCGTCACCCGCCTCACCGTGCTCAACGCCGCCGACCGCCCGGTCCAGGTCGGCTCCCACTACCACTTCGCCGAGGCCAACCCCGGCCTCGACTTCGACCGCGCCGCCGCCCGCGGGCTCCGCCTCAACATCGCCGCCGGCACGGCCGTCCGCTTCGAGCCGGGCATCCCGGTCGCGGTGGAACTCGTCCCGCTGGCGGGCCTGCGCACCGTACCGGGACTGCGCGGGGAGACCGGGGGGCCGCTCGATGGCTGACCTCTCCCGCCAGGTGTACGCCGACCTGTTCGGGCCGACGGCCGGCGACCGGATCCGGCTCGCCGACACCGACCTCTTCGTCGAGATCGAGCAGGACCTCGGCGGCGGACCCGGCCGGGCCGGGGACGAGGCCGTCTTCGGCGGCGGCAAGGTGATCCGCGAATCCATGGGCCAGGCCCGCACCACCCGGGCGGAGGGCGCCCCCGACACCGTGATCACCGGCGTCGTCGTCCTCGACCACTGGGGCATCGTCAAGGCCGACCTCGGCATCCGCGACGGCCGGATCTGCGGCATCGGCAAGGCCGGCAACCCCGACACCATGGACGGGGTCGACCCCGCCCTCGTCATCGGCCCCGAGACCGAGATCATCGCGGGCAACGGGAAGATCGTCACCGCCGGCGCCATCGACGCCCACGTGCACTTCATCTCCCCGACGGTCATCGAGGAGGCGCTCGCCTCCGGAATCACCACCCTGGTCGGCGGGGGCACCGGACCGGCCGAAGGCTCCAAGGCCACCACCGTCACGCCCGGACCCTGGCACCTGGCCCGGATGTTCGCCGCGTTGGAGGCCTACCCCGTCAACATCGGCCTCCTCGGCAAGGGCAACACCATGTCCCGCGAGGCCATGCACTCCCAACTGCGCGGCGGCGCGCTCGGATTCAAGCTCCACGAGGACTGGGGATCCACCCCGGCCGTCATCGACGCCTGCCTGAGCGTCTGCGAGGAGACCGGCGCCCAGGTCGCCATCCACACCGACACCCTCAACGAGGCCGGATTCGTCGGCGACACCCTCGCGGCGATCGCGGGCCGGACCATCCACTCGTACCACACCGAGGGCGCGGGCGGCGGGCACGCCCCCGACATCATCACCGTGGTCTCCGAGCCCAACATCCTGCCGAGCTCCACCAACCCCACCCGGCCGCACACCGTCAACACCGTCGAGGAACACCTCGACATGCTGATGGTCTGCCACCACCTCAACCCGGCCGTCCCCG
The DNA here is from genome assembly GCF_044747975.1 of Streptomyces sp. NPDC090045. Classification (NCBI taxonomy): domain Bacteria; kingdom Bacillati; phylum Actinomycetota; class Actinomycetes; order Kitasatosporales; family Streptomycetaceae; genus Streptomyces; species Streptomyces sp. NPDC090045. Next base: position 188,191 of record NZ_JBIVFA010000013.1, on the reverse strand, counting down.
AGGACCTCGCCTTCGCCGAATCCCGCATCCGGCCCTCGAGCATCGCCGCCGAGGACGTCCTGCACGACCTCGGGGCCATCTCCATCATCTCCTCCGACTCCCAGGCCATGGGCCGGGTCGGCGAGGTCGTGCTGCGCACCTGGCAGACCGCCCACGTGATGAAGAAGCGGCGCGGCTTCCTCCCCGGCGACGGGCCCGCCGACAACCATCGGGCCCGCCGCTACGTCGCGAAGTACACGATCAACCCCGCCGTGGCCCAGGGGCTCGCCCGCGAGATCGGCTCGGTCGAGACCGGCAAACTCGCCGACCTGGTCCTGTGGAACCCCGCCTTCTTCGGGGTCAAGCCCGAGCTCGTCATCAAGGGCGGCCAGATCGCCTACGCGCAGATGGGCGACGCCAACGCCTCCATCCCCACCCCGCAGCCCGTCATGCCCCGCCCCATGTTCGGCAGCCACGGGCGCGCCCCGGCCCTGAACTCGCTGAACTTCACCGCACAGGCCGCCCTCGACGACGGACTGCCCGAACGCCTCGGACTCGGCAAGCGGTTCACGGCCATCGAGAGCACCCGCAAGGTGAGCAAGGCCGACATGCGCAACAACGACGCCATGCCGAGGGTCGAGGTCGACGCCGACACCTTCACGGTCACCATCGACGGGGAGGCCGTGGAACCGGCGCCAGCGACGGAACTGCCCATGGCCCAGCGGTACTTCCTCTTCTGATGGGGCGCAGCCTGAAGAGAGGCCTCCTGCCGTGAGCCTCGCCGCGCTGCTCGTCCTCGCCGACGGCCGCTTCCCCGCCGGAGGGCACGCCCACTCCGGCGGGGCCGAGGCCGCCTGCAAGGCGGGCCGGATCCACGACGCAGCCACCCTGGAGGAGTTCTGCCGGGGCCGGCTGCACACCGCCGGACTCACCGCCGCCGCGCTCGCCGCGGCCGCCGCCCTCGGGCTCGACCCGGCGGAGCTCGACGCCGCCGCGGACGCCCGCACCCCCTCGCCCGCGCTGCGCACCGCGGCCCGCAGGCTCGGACGGCAGCTGCTGCGTGCCGCCCGGGCCACCTGGCCCGCACCCGAACTGGAGGAACTCGCCGCGGCCTTCCCGCGCGGCGCCCACCAGCCGGTGGTGCTCGGCGTCACCGCCCGGGCCGCCGGGCTCGGGCCGCTCGACGCCGCGCACGTGGCGGCGTACGAGAGCGTCGGCGGGCCCGCGACCGCGACCGTACGGCTGCTCGGCCTGGACCCCTTCGAGGCGAGCGGGGTCCTGGCCCGGCTCGCCCCGGACCTCGACGCGGTCTCCGCACAGGCGGCCGGGGCCGCGCTGCGGGCCCGCTCGGACGGCACGCAGGCGCTGCCCACGGCCTCCTCGCCGCTGCTGGACATCTCGGCCGAGATCCATGCCGGTTGGCCGGTACGGCTGTTCGCTTCCTGACCCACCGAAGGAGACACCCCCATGCACCTCGACCACGCCGTGACCTACCCCCACCGGCACACGCACAGCGCCGACCCGCTCCGCGCCGACGGCACCCGGCGCGCCCTGCGCATCGGGCTCGGCGGACCCGTCGGCTCCGGCAAGACCGCCACCGTCGCCGCCCTGTGCCGCGCGCTGCGCACCGAACTGTCCATGGCCGTCGTCACCAACGACATCTACACCCGCGAGGACGCCGAGTTCCTGCTCCGCGAGGCCGTGCTGCCGCCCGAGCGGATCACCGCCGTCGAGACCGGGGCCTGCCCGCACACCGCCATCCGCGACGACATCTCCGCCAACCTGGAGGCCGTCGAGGAACTGGAGGACACCTTCCGGGAGAGCGGACCGCTCGACCTGATCCTCGTCGAGTCCGGTGGTGACAACCTCACCGCCACCTTCTCCCGGGGACTCGTCGACGCCCAGATCTTCGTCATCGACGTGGCCGGCGGCGACGACATCCCCCGCAAGGGCGGCCCCGGCGTCACCACCGCCGACCTCCTCGTCGTCAACAAGACCGACCTCGCCCCGTACGTCGGCTCCGACCTCGGCCGGATGGCGCGCGACGCCGCCGAGCAGCGCGGCGAACTGCCCGTCGCCTTCCAGTCGCTGCGCGGCTCCGAAGGGGTGGCCCCGGTGGCGGCCTGGGTGCGGGAGCGGATCGCCGCCTGGACCGTACGGTGACCAGCGCACCTCCCCTCTCCCCGCCCCGGGTCCCTCCGGACTCCGTCCCCCTGCCCGCGTCGGGTCTCCGCGCCACCGCCCGCATCCACGCCGTGGCCGACGGCCGGGGCGGCACCGCCCTGCCGCTGCTGGCCGGGGAGGGACCGCTCGCGCTGCGCCGCGCCCGGGGGTCGGGGGCCGAGGCCCGGGTCGTGCTGGTCGGCGCGATGAGCGCGCCGCTGGGCGGGGACCACCTCACCGTCGAGGCCGCCGCCGGGCCCGGCGCCCGCCTCGCCCTCGCCTCGGCCGCGGCCACCCTGGCGCTGCCCGGCCGCGGCGGCGAGCCCGCACGGTACGACGTACGCCTGACCCTGGAGGACGGGGCGTCGGTGCGGTGGCTGCCGGAGCCGCTGGTCTCGGTGCGCGGCAGCGACCTGCGGGTGCACACCCAGGTCGCACTGGCCCCCACCGCCCGTCTGCTGCTGCGCGAGGAGCAGGTGCTCGGCCGCTCGGGCGAGGACCCGGGACTGCTGAGCAGCCGGCTCACCGTCACCCGCGGCGGCCGTCCGCTGCTGGACCAGGAGCTCACCTGCGGCCCCGGTGCGCCCGCCGGCTGGGACGGTCCGGCGGGCCTGGCCGGTCACCGGGCGCTCGGTCAGCTCCTCGTCGTGGACCCCGCCTTCGCCGGGGACCCGCCCGCGGCCCGGGTGCTGGGGGAGTGCGCCGTGGTGACGCCGCTGGCCGGGCCGGCCGTCCTCGTGACGGCCCTGGCCCCGGACGCCCTGCGGCTGCGCGAGGTGCTCGACGAGGCCTGCCGCACCTACCACGGGTAAACGGGGGAGGAATCAGACACCGCTCAGCGGTACACACCTTTCCGGTTATCGGGTTGGCAAAGAAGTCGATCCGGCTCTGTCGCCGACCCCGGATCAGACGACAAGATCCCTCTGCACGCCGACGACCGAATCGACCAACCCGGCCGCCCACGGCGGCACCTGACGCAGGGGGAACAACCACGTGATACGCAACGCGACGCTGGGGAGCGCCGCCACACTGATCACCGGCACACTGGCGGCGAGCCTGCTGCTGGCCCCGCCGGCCGCCGCGGCTCCGGCCGACAACGGCCCGAAGCTGCCGGAGGTGCTGGGAGTGCAGATCGCCGCCGCCCGCGCCGCCCGCACCGGGATCGACTGGAAGGACTGCCCCGCGGACTGGGGTCTGGAGAAGCCCATCCAGTGCGGCTGGGTGAAGGTCCCGCTCGACTACGCGAAGCCGTACGGCAAGACCATCGAGATCGCCGTCGACCGGATCGGCAGCACGGGCACCCCGCAGGAGCGCCAGGGCGCCCTCGTCTACAACCCCGGCGGCCCCGGCGGTTCCGGCATGCGCTTCCCGCGCCGGGTCACCACCAAGAGCCCGCTGTGGGTCAACGCCTCCAAGGCGTACGACTTCGTCGGCTTCGACCCCCGCGGTGTCGGCCACTCCGCGCCCATCTCCTGCATCGACCCGCAGGAGTTCGTGAAGGCCCCCAAGGCCGACCCGGTCCCGGACAGCGAGGCCGACAAGCGCGCCCAGCGCAAGCTCGCCGCCGAGTACGCGGACGGCTGCAAGGAGCGCAGCGGCGAGATGCTGCCGCACATGACCACGCCGAACAGCGCCCGCGACATGGACGTGATCCGCGCCGCCCTCGGCGAGGCGCGGCTGAACTTCCTCGGCGTCTCCTACGGCACCTACCTCGGCGGGGTCTACGCGAGCCTCTTCCCGACCCACGTGCGCCGCATGATCGTCGACAGCGTGGTCGACCCCTCGCAGGACAACATCTGGTACGAGGCCAACCTCGGCCAGGACGTCGCCTTCCAGATGCGGTGGAACGACTGGCAGGACTGGGTCGCCAAGAACGACGGGGTCTTCCACCTCGGCGACACCCGCGCCAAGGTCGAGGCCAAGTGGCTGGAGCTGCGCAACAAGGCGAAGGCCAACCCGATCGGCGGGATCGTCGGACCGGCCGAGCTCATCGGCTTCTTCCAGGGCGCCCCGTACTACGACTCCTCCTGGGTGCCCGTCGCCCAGACCTGGGCCGCCTACGCCGCCGGTGACGAGCAGGCGCTCGTCGACGCCATCGCCCCGGACATGACGGACACCAAGGGCAACGCGGCCTCGGAGAACGGCAACGCCGTCTACACGGCGGTCGAGTGCGCCGACGCCAAGTGGCCCACCAGCTGGGCCAAGTGGGACCGGGACAACACCAAGCTCCACGAGAAGTACCCGTTCCTGACCTGGTCCAACGCGTGGATGAACCTGCCCTGCGCGACCTGGAAGGCCAAGCAGAGCACCCCGATCGCGGTCGGTGCCAAGCGCGTGCCGCCGATCCTGATCGTCCAGTCCGAGCGGGACGCGGCCACGCCGTACAAGGGCGCGGTCGAGCTGCACCGCCGCCTCGCCGGCTCGCGTCTGATCACCGAGCAGAACGCCGGCTCGCACGGCGTCACCAGCCTGCAGAACCCCTGCATCAACACGCGGGTGGACACCTACCTGCTGACCGGCAAGGTCGACGCGCAGGACGTCACGTGCGCCCCGCACGCCGCGCCCGTCGCCCCGGCCCAGGCCGCCGCGCTGTCGCTCGACCACGGACCGGGCAGCGCGTGGCCGGCCGGTGAGGAGCTGCCGGCCGTCCGCTAGACCGGACCGTCCGTACGGGAGAAGGCTCAGCGCGCGGAGCGCCGGGCCTTCTTCCGTTGCTCCTTCTTCCGCTCGGCTTCCTCTTCGGCCTTCACCTCGCCGGCGTACCGGTCGACGTACTCCTGGCCGGACAGTTCGAGGATCGCGTACATGATCTCGTCGGTGACCGCCCGCAGGATCGCCCGCTCGCCCTCCATCCCGGCGTACCGGGAGAAGTCCAGCGGCCGGCCGAAGCGGATCGTCACCCGCCGGATGTTCGGGATCCGCTGCCCGGGCGGCTGGATCTCGAAGGTGCCGACCATCGCGCAGGGGATCACGGGCACCCCGGCGCCCAGGGCCATCGCGGCCACGCCCACCTTCCCCTTGTAGAGCCGCCCGTCGTGCGAGCGCGTCCCCTCCGGGTAGATGCCCAGCAGCTCGTCCTTGGCCAGCACCGCCAGGCCCTCGCGCAGCGCCGCCTGCCCGGCGTCCTTGCCGGACCGGTCCACCGGGATCTGCCCCGCGCTGCGGAAGAAGGCGGCGGTGAGCCGGCCCTTGACGCCGGGCCCGGTGAAGTACTCGGCCTTCGCGAGGAAGGTGATCCGCCGCTTGAGGATCGCGGGCATGAGGAAGTGGTCGGAGAAGGACAGGTGGTTGCCCGCGACGATCGCGGCACCCTCCGCCGGGATGTTCTCCAGCCCCTCGATCCGCGGCCGGAACAGCAGCCGCAGCAGAGGACCGAGCAACACGTGCTTGAGCAAGTGGTAGAACACCAGGCCGCTCCCGTCGATATCCCGTTGTCACCGCCAGTTTACGGACGGTGAGCCACGGGCTGGAGGGGGTGGTGGGAACCTTCCTCAGACATTGCGGGAGGCGGCCATCCCTGCGGTCAGCAGCCCCAGCACCACCCAGCCGAACCACAGCCAGCCGTTGCTGCCGAGGGCCACGGAGTACGTGGCGACGGCCACCAGTGCGGCGAAGGTCATGACGGCCATCGCCTTAACGGATCCGGTCATGCCCCATGGTGGCGCGCCGCAGTGCCGTTCCGCTACTGGCCACGCGCTTGGAGCGAGGCGAGATACGCGTTGTACGCCTCCAGCTCCTTGTCGCCGTTGCGCTCCTCGGCCCGGTCGGAGCGCCGCGCCGCCCGCTGCTCGGAGTGGTACCACTGGTAGACGAGGGCGATCAGCACCAGCACCGAGGGGATCTCGCTGAACGCCCAGGCGATGCCGCCGCCCCACTGCTGGTCGAGCAGCGGGTCGATGCCGAGGGAGGCCGGCGGGTTCGCGTAAGTCTTGATCATCGGCTGGCTCGCCATCATCAGGGCGATGCCGAAGAAGGCGTGGAAGGGCATGCCGGCGAAGAGCTCCAGCATCCGCATCACGTAGCCCGGACGGTGCGGACCCGGGTCGATGCCCATGATCGGCCAGAAGAAGATGAGGCCGACGGCGAGGAAGTGGACCATCATCGCGATGTGCCCGGTGCGGCTCTCCATCAGGAAGTCGAAGAGCGGCGTGAAGTACAGGGCGTAGAGGCTCGCGATGAACATGGGGATCGTGAAGGCGGGGTGGGTGACCACCCGCATGTACCGGCTGTGCAGCAGCGCCAGCAGCAGCTCGCGCGGGCCCTTGTGGCCACGGGCGGCGGGCGGCAGCGCGCGCAGCGCCAGCGTCACCGGTGCGCCCAGCAGCACCAGGATCGGGGTGACCATGCTGATCACCATGTGCTGGACCATGTGCACGCTGAACATGACCATGCCGTAGTCGTTCAGCTTGGTGCACATCACCAGGACCACGGTCAGCACGCCCACGGTGAAGGCGATGGTCCGGCCCAGCGGCCAGGCGTCCCCGCGCCGGCGCAGCCGCAGCACGCCCCACGCGTACAGGGCGAGTCCCGCCAGCGGGGCGATCAGGAAGAACGCGTCGAACGAGAACTCCAGCCCGCGTCCGAGAGTGAAGGGCGGCAGGTCCATGTCCATGTCCATGCCGTGCCCGCTGTGATCCATCTCTTCACTCCCTTGACTGTGGCGCCCCACCACAGTAGTGCCGCCCCCGCACGCTCCTGCGCGCGGGGGCGGCCGTAACGGGCATACGGTTACAGAACCGTCTGGGCCTCGTCGTAGCGCTGGGCCGGAACCGTCTTGAGGGTCGAGGTCGCCTCGGCGAGCGGCACCATCTCGATGTCCGTGCCGCGCAGCGCGGTCAGCATGCCGAACTCGCCGCGGTGCGCGGCCTCCACGGCGTGCCAGCCGAAGCGGGTGGCCAGGACCCGGTCGTACGCGGTGGGCGTGCCGCCGCGCTGGACGTGGCCCAGGATCACCGGCCGGGCCTCCTTGCCCAGACGGTGCTCCAGCTCCACGGCGAGCCGGTTGCCGATGCCGGCGAACCGCTCGTGGCCGTACATGTCGACGCCGCCCTCCTCCAGGTCCATCGACCCGGGACGCGGCTTGGCGCCCTCGGCGACCACGACGATCGCGAACCGCTTGCCCGCGGAGAAGCGCTCGCCGACGATCGCCGTCAGCTCCTCGATGTCGAAGGGGCGCTCCGGCACGACGATCGCGTGCGCGCCCGCCGCCATGCCCGAGTGCAGGGCGATCCACCCGGTGTGGCGGCCCATGACCTCCACGACCATCACGCGCTGGTGCGACTCGGCGGTGGTCTTCAGGCGGTCCAGGGCCTCCGTGGCGACGCCGACGGCGGTGTCGAAGCCGAAGGTGACGTCGGTGGAGGCGATGTCGTTGTCGATGGTCTTCGGGACACCGACGATCGGCAGACCGGCCTGCGACAGCAGGTTCGCGGCCTTCAGGGTGCCCTCGCCGCCGATCGGGATGATCGCGTCGAGGCCGAGGTCGGCGACGTGCCCGCGGGCACGCTCCACGCCGTCGCGCAGGTGCGCGGGCTGGACCCGGGAGGAGCCGAGGATGGTGCCACCGCGGGCCAGGATGCCGGCGACGGCGTCGAGGTCGAGCTTGCGGTAGTCCGCCTCCAGCAGGCCCTTCCAGCCGTCGAGGAAGCCGATCACCTCGTCGCCGTGGTCGACGACGGCGCGGTGCACGACGGAACGGATGACGGCGTTGAGACCGGGGCAGTCGCCACCGGAAGTGAGCACACCTATGCGCATGGCAGGAACGGACCTTTGCAACGTGGGCCGACGACCGGACCACGTCGTCCGGTTGGAACTACGGCCACCCTACAAGCGGTGGAGCGGTCGGCTGAACCATCCTCCACATGCTGGTCGCACTCGTCGTACGAAACCACGTCGGCCCGGTTCCCCCTAGGGAAAACCGGGCCGAACACATGATGACGGGGCCGCCCCGATGAGCGGTCCGCCGGGCGCTACGCGGGCTGCGTGGCGGCCGCGATGCGCTCCGCGCGCAGCGCCTCGTACCACCGGTCGTCTATGGCCGGCAGCGCGTTCACGTCGAGGGCCAGCTTCAGCAGCAGGTCCGCGATCTGCGGGTTGCGGGCCATCACGGGACCGTGCATGTACGTGCCGAACACCGTGTCGTTGTACGCGCCCTCGGTGCCGTCGCCGGTGCCGTTGCCGCGGCCCATCGTCACCCGGGCGAACGGCCTGGCCGTCGGACCGAGGTGCGTGACGCCCTGGTGGTTCTCGAAGCCCGTCAGCTGAGGCAGGCCCAGGCGCGGGTCGATGTCGGCGAGGACGTCGCCGACGCACCGCTCGCCCTCACCGCGCACGGTGACGACGTCCAGCAGGCCGAGGCCCTCCTGGCGCTGGCCCTGGTCGTTGACGAACTCCTTGCCGAGGATCTGGTACCCGGCGCAGACGGAGAAGACGATCGCCCCGTTCGCAACGGCGCGCTCCAGACCGCCGTCGCGCAGCAGCCGCTCCGCGGCCAGGCGCTGCGGCCGGTCCTCGCCGCCGCCGATCAGGTAGATGTCGCCCGAGGTGGGGATCGGCTGGTCGCTGCGCACGTCCACGCGCTGCACGTCCAGGCCGCGCTGGCGGGCCCGGCGCTCCACGACGAGGGCGTTGCCCTGGTCTCCGTACGTGCTGAGCAGGTCGGGGTAGACCCACACCAGACGCAGGCTGTTGTCGCTCATGCTCTTGTCCTCTGCGTTTCTGACGGGCCTAGTTGCCGACGCGGCGGCGGACGTCCTGGAAGGCGGTGTAGTTGGCGATCAGCTCGATCTGGCCGGGCGGCGCGAGCTGCACGGCCTCGTCGAGGGTCTCGCACACCCGGAAGTCCAGGCCCGCGACCTCGAGGCGGACCGCGAGGTCCAGCTTGCGGTCACCGATCACGAAGATCGGGTGGCCGGCCAGGCGCGGGTAGTCCACGTCCCACAGCCAGGAGGTGTCGGTGCCGTCGGCGCCGCGCGCGTTCACCGAGAGGATCACCGGCGTCGGCGGCGGGTCGATCAGGGAAAACGTTTCGAGCCAGCCCGCCGGGTTCTTCGCGAGCAGCAGCCGCAGCTCACGGCCCTGGAAGCTCACCACGTCGTAGCGGCCGGCGACGGCCTGCACCTGGTACATCCGCTCCAGCGCGACCTGCGGCGGGACGCCGAAGACGGCGGCGACGGCGGCCGAGGTGGCGGCGTTGGCCTTGTTGGCGCGGCCCGGCAGCTGGAGGTGGATCGGCCAGGCCGAACCGTGCGGGTCCAGGACGTGGTCTCCGGAGAGCACCCAGGTCGGCGTCGGACGGCGGAAGCCGCACTCGCCGCAGAACCAGTCGTCGCCCGGGCGCTGCATGACGCCACCGCAGGAGGGGCACGACCAGGCGTCGTCCTTCCACTCCTGGCCGGCCGCGACCCACACCACGTTCTGCGAGGAGGAGGCGGACCAGACGATCAGCGGGTCGTCGCAGTTCGCGACGATGACCGCCTTGGAGCCCTGGAGGCCCTCGCGCCACTTCTCCGCGAGCATGCGGGTCTCGGCGGCGCGGTCCAGCTGGTCGCGGGAGAGGTTGAGCAGGGCGATCACCTTGGGGGTGACGTCCCGGGCCACTCCGGCCAGGTACTTCTCGTCGACCTCGATGACGCCGTACTTGGCGTCCGAGCCGCCCGCCAGCGCCGAGGTGATGCCGGCCGGCATGTTGGCGCCGAGGGCGTTGGAGACGACCGGGCCGCTGGCCCGCAGGGCCTCCGCGATCAGCCGGGTCGTCGTCGTCTTGCCGTTCGTCGCGGAGACGAGGACGACGTCGAGGTGTTGCGCCAGCGCGCCGAGAAGATCGGGGTCGAGTTTGAGTGCGACCTTGCCACCGATCACCGATCCGCTTCCGCGTCCCGCGGCCCGCGACACCGCCGCCGCGGCCTTGCCCGCCGTCACGGCCAGCTTGGCCCGCGGCGAAAGCGGCTCCGTGTTGCCTGCCATCGTCCCTTGTCCTCCTTGCGTCGGTCGGCCCCAGCCTATCCAGTACCGGCCGCAGCCTTGACCGCGGCGCCCCCGCCCCGCCGCGGATCTCCTCATATAGTCGCCCGTCGTAGGCTTACGGCCATGCCAAAGCGCCCCATCCCCGGTACCACCGGCCTCGTCCGCACCATGAGCCTGCTGGGTGATCCGGTGCTCCACTCCGCGTGCGCGGAAGTCACCGAATTCGGCCCGGAACTCGACCGGCTCATCGAGGACATGTTCGCGACGATGTACGCGGCGGAGGGCGTCGGGCTCGCCGCGAACCAGATCGGGGTCGGGAAGCGGGTCTTCGTCTACGACTGCCCCGACGACGAGGACGTCCGCCACGTCGGGCACATCGTCAACCCGCGGCTGGTGGAGGCCGACGGGGACGAGTTCCTCGGGCCGGAGGGCTGCCTGTCCCTGCCGGGGCTGGAGGCGGGGACGGCCCGCTTCGACCGGGCGGTCGTCGAGGGGGTCACCTCGGACGGGGCGGCCGTACGGGTCTCCGGTACGGGTTTCTTCGCCCGCTGCCTGCAGCACGAGTGCGACCACCTGGACGGGACCGTGTACGCGGACCGCGTGACGGGCCTCCGCGCCCGTCGCCTGCGGCGAGCCATCCACAAGGCCCCCTGGTCGCCGCGCGCCTAACCTCCCCCTTCGGCTGCGCCGGGCCAGTTTCAGCCCCTCCGGCGTTTGAGGAGCGGGTCCGGGCGGAGCCCGGTGCCCGGCGGAGCCGGGTTCGGGGGGGGGGGGGGGGCGCGCCCCCGCCCCCCGCCCCCCCCCCCCCCGGCGCGCGCGGGGGGGGACGAGGACAAGAGAGAGGGCTGGGAGTGGGGGACAAGGGAAAGACACAGGAG